>NZ_JBEPTH010000023.1:0-69520 GCF_040549385.1 Bradyrhizobium sp. LB11.1
GTCAACCTCGACCCTCGCATGGCCAAGCTCGCCGGCGGCGTCCACCGTCTCGAAGGTCAGCTCATGGTCGTCCTCGACGTCGATCGCGTCCTCGACCTCGCGCCCGAGATGATGGCGGCCTGAACCTTCACGAAAGACATTTTAGCCGGAGAACCAAGATGAAGACCTGTTTGGTGGTTGACGATTCCAGCATCGTTCGCAAGGTCGCCCGTCGCATTGTCGAAGCGCTGGGCTTTCACGTCATTGAAGCCGAAGACGGCGTCGAGGCGCTGGTCCATTGCAAGAAGGCCATGCCGGAAGCCATCCTGCTTGACTGGAACATGCCCGTCATGGACGGCTTCCAGTTCCTGGGTACGCTGCGCCGCATGCCGGGCGGCGAAGAGCCCAAGGTCGTGTTCTGCACCACCGAGAACGGCATCGACCACATCACGAAGGCTATGGGCGGCGGTGCCAACGAGTACATCATGAAGCCGTTCGACAAGGAAATCGTGTTGGCGAAGTTCCAAGAGGTCGGGCTGGTCGCGCGTGAAGAAGAAACAGCGGTCTGAAAACACACCTGCTAGTAGCGTCAAGAGGTATCCTGTGAATCCGCCCGACTACGAGTATCTGCGTAAGTTGCTGAAAGAGCGCTCCGGTCTCGATCTGTCCGCCGACAAGCAATATCTGATCGAAAGCCGCCTGCTGCCGCTGGCGCGCAAGGCCGGGCTCTCCGGTATCACCGAGCTCGTGCAGAAGCTGCAAGGCGGCTCGATCGCGCTCATCACCAGCGTGGTCGAAGCCATGACCACGAACGAGACCTTCTTCTTCCGCGACAAGGTTCCGTTCGATCATTTCCGCGACACCATCATGCCGGAAATCCTCAAGGCCCGTGCCAGCCGCCGCAGCGTGCGGATCTGGTGCGCCGCAGGCTCGACCGGGCAGGAGCCCTATTCGCTTGCGATGACTCTGAAGGAGATGGGCGCGGCCCTGACTGGCTGGCGCGTCGAGATCATCGCGACCGACCTTTCGCAGGAAGTGCTGGAGAAGGCCAAGGCCGGCATCTACAGCCAGTTCGAGGTGCAGCGCGGTCTGCCGATCCAGATGTTGATGAAATATTTCAAGCAGACCGGCGAGACCTGGCAAGTCAATCCCGATCTGCGGGCGATGATCCAGCATCGGCAGCTCAATCTGCTGCAGGATTTCTCCAGCCTCGGCACGTTCGACGTCATCTTCTGCCGCAACGTGCTGATCTATTTCGATCAGGAAACCAAGATCAACATCTTCAATCGCCTTGCCCGCCAGATCGAGCCCGACGGCTTCCTGGTGCTCGGCGCGGCGGAGACCGTGGTCGGACTGACTGATACGTTCAGGCCGATTGCGGATCGCCGCGGCCTCTACAAGCCGAACGATCCGCGTGTCGCGGCCGCCAAGCCGGCGGCCGTCGGCGGTGCCGCGCCGCCGCGCATGGCGGCGGTAGCAGGACGATAAGCATGGCCGAGGATGCCAAGGGCGCAGAGCGCGTCACGTTCAGTCGGGGCTATGATGTCTGCATCATGGCCATCGACGGGACGTGGCGGCGCGACTGTACCCTCAATGCGATTTCCGACACCGACGCCATCCTCACGGTGGAGGGCTCGATCCAGGGGTTGAACCTGAAGGAGTTCTTCCTGCTGCTGTCGTCCACAGGCCTTGCCTATCGCCGCTGCGAGCTGGTGCGCGTCAACGGGGCCGAGATGGACATCCAGTTCCTGCGCGGCAAGAACCGCAAGAAGCGCGGCGCAGCCAGCGGCCATGATGCGGTGGCGTGACCGTCACGCGCACTATGCCGCCGTTTCCTGACGCGTTGCTTCACATTTTCTGGAAACATCCGAACGAATTCGCAGAGCCGGCTTTACGTGGCCTAAGCGTACGCCGTGTATCACCGACCGGTCGCAATTTTCAGGGTCCGACCATGCCAAGAAGCTCTCTCTCCCCCATCCCGTCAAACCTGCCCGACGTCGCCGAGCGGCGTGCGCTTCAGCTGCTCGTGGTCGATGACGACGCCACGCAGCGCAGCCTGATCACGGTTGCCGCCAAGCAGGCCGGTCACGAAGTCGCCGTTGCACCGTCGGTTGCGGAAGCCATCGAAAAGCTGCGCGCCGCGCGCTTCGACTGCGTGACGCTCGATCTCGTGCTGGAGGATGGCGACGGCATTGATGTGCTGCGCGAGATGGCAGCGGCGAAATTCTCAGGCTCGGTCATCGTGATCAGCGGCATGGACGGCAAGCGTCGCAGCGGCGCCCGCAGCTTCGCCCGTTCCGTCGGGATCGAGCTTCAGAGCCTGCCAAAGCCGTTGGATCTCGCGGCGCTGCGCATCAGCCTCGCCAATCTCGGCAAGACGGCGATGGGGCTGCCGACGATCCATACCTGGGGCGGCGTCGCCACCGATGCGATCGTGGAACGGCACCGCGCCTGAGGGCGCGGAACTGCCATGCAATCGGCTGCGGCAAATCGGCCGCGCTGATTGCGGCTTACGCTGGATTTCCAGATTCCGACAGCTTCTGAAGGGCCTGGCCGAGCTCCGCCCGGCAGGCGTTGAGGGCGGCGCTCACTGTGGCATAGCGGGGCGAGACGTCGTCGAGCACCACAATCTCGGTGGAACCCAAGATAGCGCTATCGTCGTCAGGCTCCATCGCCGCGTCGATCAGACGCATACTGATGTCGATGCGCGCGACCAGGGAGCGAAGTTCGGCTGCGATCAGCTGACGGCTGTCGGTTTCAGCCATCGCGGCGAGCGGGGGAGTGTCGGCGTAATTTAACATGGATATTCTCCGTCCCCCGCAATAAGGCACCTTACCGCTACTTGTGCGTTAAGTTCATGTCCCGTACAAATGCGGGTGGGCCGAATCTGCGCCGAAAGCCATAACCTTAGGGCGCGGACGCGAGTCCTTGAATGCCGAATGGTCTTGACGATCGACTTGGCGATCGGTGTGGCGAATGGACATGGCACATGGTCGAACAAACCTCCCGTGGTGAGATCTTCGTGGTCGATGACGACCCTGCCGTTCGCGACACCCTGTCGATGGTGTTGAAGGCGGCGGGCTATGAGGTGATCTGTTTTGCCGACGGCGCAGCACTGCTCTCGGTCGCGCGAAGCCGGACACCGGCTGCGGTCCTGCTCGACGTGCACATTCCCGGAAAGTCTGGCCTCGATATTCTCAACGAGCTGCACGGCGAGGACTATCCGGCCCCGATCTTCATGATTTCCGGGCAGGGCGACATCGCGATGGCGGTGGGCGCCATCAAGAGCGGCGCGCTCGATTTCATCGAAAAGCCATTCCGCGGCAGCGAGATCGTCGGCCGGCTGGACGAGGCGATCGGCGCCTATGCACGCAGGCAGTCGGAGAGCGCATCGCCGAAATTCGGCTCGCTGCATTTCCCCGGACGCGAGCCGCTGACCCGGCGGGAGCGCGAGGTGCTCGAGCAGTTCGCTGCCGGCGCCTCGAACAAGGAAGCCGGCCGTACCCTCGGCATCAGCCCGCGCACCATCGAGGATCACCGCGCCAACATCATGAAGAAGCTCGGCGCGCGCAACGCCGCCGATCTGATCCGCATCGTGATGACCGCCGCGCAGCGCGCGTCGTAGCGCTATACGCGAGATGCCGTAGGGTGGGCAAAGCGAAGCGTGCCCACGAATTTCACGGGATGTAGTGAGAGATCGTGGGCACGGCGCAACTGCGCCTTTGCCCACCCTACGCAAGCTCGCTACGCCGCTAAATCAGGGCTGGTGCAGACCCCAACACTGATCCCGGATTGCGCTACGCTCCATCTGGGCTACGGCGCGTCACACGCTCAGCGCCTTGCGAATGATCCGCGCCAGATCGGATTTGCGATAGGGCTTTGCCAGCAGCAGCACGCCCGAATCCAGCCGGCCGTGGTGGATGATCGCGTTCTCGGTATAGCCTGAGGTGTAGACCACCCTGAGATCCGGGCGCTTCTTCAGCACCTCGTCGGCGAGTTGCCGTCCGTTCATCTTGCCGGGCATGATCACGTCGGTGAACAGCAGGTCGAACGGCTTGCCGCTGGCGACGATCGCGAGCGCCTCCGCGGCATTGGCGGCCTGCAGGGTGACGTAGCCGAGCGAATGCAGCTGGGCCAGCACGTAGTCGCGCACGAGGCGGTCGTCCTCGACCACGAGGATGGTTTCGTGTCCGCCCTCGATCGAGGCCGGCAACACGCCATCGGCGACGGGCGTGGGGTTCTTGCCCGGAGGCAGGTACATCTTGATCGTGGTGCCGTGGCTTTCCTCGCTGTAGATCTTGATGTGTCCCGCGGACTGCTTGATGAAGCCGTAGACCATGGAGAGCCCGAGCCCGGTGCCCTTGCCCGGGCCCTTCGAGGTGAAGAAGGGGTCGAATACGCGCGGCAGCATGCCGGCAGGAATGCCGGTGCCCGTATCGCTTACCGCGATCAGCACGTAATGCCCGGGCCGGACGTCGTTGCCGCTTGCATAGACCTCGTCGAGATAGGCGGCGCCCGTCTCCACGATCAGCTTGCCGCCGCCGGGCATCGCGTCGCGCGCGTTGAGCGCGAGATTGAGGATGGCCGTCGTGAGCTGGTTCGGATCGACCACCGCGACGCAGATCTCGTCCTCGAACACGGACTCGATCTGGATCTGCTCGCCCAATGTCGGCCGCAACAGCTTCGCGGTGTCGATGATCAGCGAATTGATGTCGATCTCGCGCGGCTGGAGCGGTTGCTTGCGCGCGAAGGCGAGCAGATGCTGGGTCAGCTCGGCGCCGCGTCCGGCAGCCTCGTCGATCATCTTCGTGATCGCGGCAAGCCCCGGATCCTGGGCCACCGCATCGGCCAGGATCTCGATGGTTCCAGTGATGACGGTGAGGATGTTGTTGAAATCGTGCGCCACGCCGCCGGTGAGCTGGCCCACAGCCTCCATTTTCTCGGCGTGACGGACGCGCTCCTCGGACGCGACCTTATCAGTGAGGTCGCGGTAGAACACGTTGAACAGGATGCCTTCGCGGCGGCGCAGCGCCGTGACGCTCAGTTCGGCCTTGAACTCCTTGCCGTCGCGGCGGCGGACCATGAGCTCGCGGCGGCGGTTGAGGGCCTGTCCCTCCGCGGATTCGAGGAAACGGGCGAGGCCGTCCTTGACCCTGTCACGCTCGCTCTCCGCGACGATCATGTCGACCGCGTTCTTGCCGAGCGCCTCGTCGCGCTGCCAGCCGAACAGCTCCTCGGCCCGCGAGCTCCAGTTCAGGATGGTGCTGCGATCGTCGGTCTGGACGAAGGCGTCGAGCGCGGTCTCGACGATGTTGCGCGCAAGCTGCTCGCTGTCACGCAAGGACTCGGCGGCGTGCCTCGCCTCGGTCATGTCGCGCCCGACGAAGAAGAAGCGCCTGGCCTGATCCGACCAGTTGCCGAGCCAGGACAGCCAGACTTCGCGGCCGTCCTTGTGGAAGCAGCGGGTGTCGGCGAGTTTGGGATGGCCGCCGCTCCGGAGCGCGCGCATCTCCTCGCGCGATTGATCGAGGTGATCGGGGTGAATGAAATCGACGCCGCTCCTCCCGATCATCTCCTCGGGCTTGTAGCCGAGCACGGCTTCGCTGCTCGGGCTGATCTGAACGATATGGCCGCGCGAGTTCATGATCATGATAAGATCTTCGGAGGCGTCAAATAGCTGCCGCCTTTCTTCGAGCGTCTGCTGGAGCGCCCGCTCGATCCGTCGCGCATCGGTCAAGAGGCGCGCCGTGCCGGACGCACCGATGATCTCGCCCGCGGCGCCCCGGATCGGTGACAGGCTGACCGTAATATCGACCGGACTGCCGTCCCTCCGCACGCGCACGGTTTCGAAGTGATCGATCCGCTCGCCCCGGGCAATCCGCGCGAGATAATCGTTGCGCTCATCGTTACGATCGGGTGGAAGGATGATCGATGTCGATTGCCCGACGGCTTCCTCGGCCGAATAGCCGTAGAGGCGTTCGGCCGCCGCGTTCCAGCCGATGATGGTGCCGTCGAGCGTTTGCATCACGATCGAATCGTCGGAAGATTCGACCGCGGCGCTGAACAGGCGCTCGCGCACGGCGAGCTGGTCGCGGGCCGCTTCAGTGCGCCGCCGCTCCTCGACTTCGTGCTCCAGCGCTGATGTCTTGGCCTTGGTCTCCTCAACCATGAGGGCAAAGGCCCGCGCCAGCATGCCGGTCTCGCCTCCGGCCTCGACCGGAATCGCAGCGGACTTGCCGCGCCCGATCGCCTCGACTGCTTTGGTGAGCCGCCCGATCGGCCAGGTCAACGATCGCGCCAGCAGCAAGGCAAGCGCGGCCGCGACCAGCACCGCGATCGTGCCGATCGTCAGGCTCGTGCGCTCGATGATGACGGCGGGCGCCATGAACACGGCGTAGGGCACGACGCGGATGATGCCGACCCATTGTCCCTCGGCCAGGATCGCAGGCGCGATCGCGGTCCCGCTCGGCTTGCCGTCCTTGCCCGGCACGACTTGCGTCGCGCCTTGGGTCGATCCGGTGACATTGGCAAAGTAGGGGAAGTCGTCCTGCCAGCGTGTCGGTGTCCCCAGTTGCGAACCGAACTCGCGGGTGCGATCCGGGTGCACGATGTAGTCGCCGTTGCGACCGACGACATAGACGAACTCGCCGCGCCGGCTCGCGATCCTGATACGGTCGAACACCTGGCGCATGTCGACATTGACGACGACGATGCCGAACAGTCGGTGATCGGATCCGTATAGCGGCCCCGCGACGCGCAATGTCGGCACGTAAGGCATCTGAATCGTGCCGTTGTCGACGTTCAAATCGACCGGGGAGACATAGATCTTGCCTTCGGCGAGCTTGATCGCTTCCTGGAAGAAGAAGCGATCGTCCTTGGCTTGCAGGGTTTCGTCGGGAACGATGCGGACCGATCCGTTCGGTCCGGAGCGGTCGACGCGCAGATATTCGGTGCCATCGGCGCTGATGACGCGAAATTTCGCATAAGTCGGGTTGGCTTCGACATCGGCAACGAGACGCGTCAGCAGCCGCTCGCGCCAGGTCTTTTCGGCCAAACGATCGACCGGATCGATGCCGTTGTTGAAATGAGCGTCGATCACGCCGCGCACGGAGGCAAGGGAGCGGAATGTCGCGATGTCGGCACGCGCACCGCTGGTCTGGGCTTCGAGCTGGGAGGCGAGTAGTCCCGACTGGGTCTCGATGCGCGCGATCACGCGCGGCAGGAAGGCTCGTTCCAGACTGTAATGGCTCAGCCACCCGACCGCGGAGACCGCAATCGCGACCAGCAGAATCATCGCGATGGCCAGCCGGGTTGCGAGCGTCATGTCGCCCTTCGCGGCGCGTCGAGAATGGACCCGAATGTTTGATGCGACATCGATGGCCCCGTCATCGGCTGCCGGTGCCGGCATCGCGTTGCGGCGGGGATGATGATGGCGCCGATGTCAGGCAACGGTCGACCGCAGCCAGCAGCGCGTCGGCCCGAAACGGCTTCTGCAGGCTGGCGACGGCGCCGAGCTTGGTTGCCATCTTCAGGAAGTCCGGCTCGGAATAAGCGTCCGGCGTGATCGAGCGGCCGTCGCCGGCGACCGTTACGTGGTGACCGGTTCGCTCCAGGAGCAGCCGGATCGTCAACTGTACGGCCGGATCGTCATCCACAATCAGGATGTTGGCCACGTCAAAAACCTCCGGGCCGGGCACGGGTGTTCCCGGCTGCCCCCAAATCAAAGCATCAAATGCAAAATTGTTGCGCGGATTGCGCCCAGCCTGCAAGTACTTCGCGGTCGATGAGAGGCGTGGTCGCCAGGCCATTCGTCGGGTTGCGAGTTATGTGCACGTCTGCGTGCAGATGACTGCGAGGCTGGGCCGCGCGCCTAGTCGGTGAGGTATTCGGGGTAGTGATCCCGGATCTTGCTCAGCTCGCTCAGCGTACCCGATAGATGCTTGCGCAGATGCTGCTGCGCAGCATCTGCATCTTTCGCTTCGATCGCACGCGTAATCAGCTTGTGGTGGCGCACGATGTTCTGGGCCTTACCGGGGGAGGGCAGGTGCAAGCGGCGCAGCCGGTCGATATGTCCGCTGCGGCTCCGCACCAGCATCCAGAGGTCCTGCTTTCCGGCGGCTGTATAGAGCTGGGCATGGAAATCATTGTCGGCAGCCATGAAGGCCTCGAACACGCCGGCCTTCGTGAACTGCTGTTGCAGTGCGATGGCATGATCAAGACGAAGGATCAACGCTGGATCGGGATTCTCGGCAAGAAGCCGGACGATCTCCAGCTCCAGCGCCTGGCGCAGGAAATGCGCCTGTTGCGCGCGATCGACGTCGATCTGGCTGACCACGGTCGCGTGCTGCGGAAATACGTCGACCAGCCCCTCTTCCTCGAGCCGCATCAGCGCGTCGCGCACCGGCGTCGAGCTGACGCCGAATTGCTCGGCCAGCTCGGCCCGCGACAGCGGCGCGCCGGGCGGCAATTCCAGCGCGATGATCGCATTGCGCAGCCGTTCGAACACCTGCGGCGCGGCCTGCCGGGCTCGGTCGAGCCGGGCGACCGCGCGCGGCGCGGGATGGGCTGGTTCCATGGTGGGCTGCTCCGGCGGACTTGCCTTTGATGCACTAATGCATTAGTGCATCAGCCTCGTCGCGCGTCAATGCCGGCCGGAGGAAACGAACAACAATGATCAAGCAATTCCAGCGTGGCTGTGCGGCCCTCGCCCTGATCGCCGCGGCAGTCCTGTCGACTTCGTCCGCGCAGGCGCAGCAGAAATCCGAGATCTCCCTGTCGCGGCAGCCCGGCATTTTCTACATGCCGAGCCACATCATGGAGAAGCAGAAGCTGATCGAGAAGCACGCGGCCGCGCTCGGCGTGCCCGGTGTCACCACCAAATGGGTCACCTTCTCCGGCGGCGGCGCGCAGACCGATGCACTGCTCGCGGGCGGCGTCGATATTCTCAACACCGGCACGGGCAATCTGCTGTTGCTGTGGGATCGCACCCGCGGCGGCGTGAAGGGTATCGTCGCGACCTCGGCGCAGCCGATGACGCTGATCAGCCGCGACGCCAATATCAAGTCGATCAAGGATTTTGGCCCAACCGACAAAATTGCGGTACCGACCGTGAAAGTCTCGACGCAGGCGATCGTGCTTCAGATCGCCGCGGCGGAAGCCTTCGGCGCCGACCAATGGTCGAAGCTCGATGCCAACACCGTGCAGCTTGGTCATCCCGACGCCTATGTGGCGATGTCCAATCCCAAGCACGAGGTGCACACCCACTTCTCAATTCCGCCGTTCACTTTCCTTGAATTGAAGAACGTGCCGGGCGCGCATGTCGTGCTGAACTCGCCCGACGTGATGGGCGGCCCGTTGAGCCAGGCACAGTTCTTCACCACGACGAAATTCGCCGATGCCAATCCGAAAATTATCCAGGCCGTGCGCGATGCGACCAAGGAAGCGCAGGATCTGATCCGCAGCGATACGAAGCAGGCGGTCGAGATCTACAAGGAGATCACCGGCGACAAGACCTCGGCGGAAGAGCTGCTCGATCTTCTCAAGCAGCCCGGCATGATGGAGTGGAACCTCGAGCCGCAGGGGACGATGAAGTTCGCTGCCCATCTCTACAAGACCGGCACGCTGAAGACCCAGCCCAAGGCCTGGACGGATTATTATCTCCCGGTCGCGCACGATTTGAAGGGCAACTGATGGCGCTGCTCGACGTCAGTGGGGTGACGCTGCGCTACAAGACCACCAGCGCCGTCGTCACCGCCACCGAGAGGGTGAGCTTTACCGTCGACAAGTCCGACCGCTTCGTGCTGCTCGGACCGTCCGGCTGCGGCAAGTCGACCCTGCTCAAGGCCGTCGGCGGATACATGGCGCCGAGTGAAGGTCGCATGACAATCGCTGACCGCGAGATCCGCGGCCCCGGCGCCGACCGCATGATGATCTTCCAGGAGTTCGATCAACTGCTGCCCTGGAAGAGCGTGCTCGCCAACGTGATGTTCCCGCTGTTAACCGCGCGAAAGCTGTCGCGCAAGGACGCGGAAGCGCGGGCGCGGTCCTATATCGAGAAGGTCGGCCTTACTCGCGTGGTCGACGCCTATCCGCACACGCTGTCCGGCGGCATGAAGCAGCGTGTCGCGATCGCGCGTGGCATGGCGATGGAGCCTGATATCCTGCTGATGGACGAGCCGTTCGCCGCGCTCGATGCGCTGACGCGGCGGACCTGCCAGGACGAGTTGCTCCAGCTCTGGAGCGAGACCAAATTCACCGTGTTGTTCGTGACCCATTCGATTGCGGAGGCGATCCGCATCGGTAACCGCATCCTGTTGCTGTCGCCGCATCCTGGCCGCGTCAAGGCCGAGGTGGTCGACGTCGACAAAGTCAGCAATGACGACGGCAGCGCCGGCAGGCTGGAGAAGGAGATCCATGATCTCCTGTTCGCCGGCGAAGCCACGGCGCATTAGGGGAGCCGCTCATGGGCGAAGCAAGAATTTTGCTGCGCGACGCGCCGGTCGCTGCTGTCAGTGGTGCGGGTGAGGTCGAGCGCAAGCTGAGCGTGGTCGAGCTGCTGTGGAATGATGGCCTTGTTCGCAAGAGCGTCATCATCCTGTTCCTGGCGGCTATCTGGGAAGCCTACGGCCTCTATCTCGATAGTCCCCTGCTGTTCCCGACGCTGCACGACACGCTCCTCACGCTGTACGATCGCGTCAAGGACGGCACGATCCCGATGCGAGCCTGGACCTCGCTGAAGGTGCTGTTCATGGGCTATTCGGCCGGCATCGTGCTGGCCGCGATCTTCACGGTTCTCGCCATCTCCACCCGCATCGGCACCGACTTCCTCGAAACGGTGACGGCGATGTTCAATCCGCTGCCGGCGATCGCGCTGTTGCCGCTCGCGCTGATCTGGTTCGGCCTCGGCAATGGCAGTCTTGTTTTCGTGCTGATTCATTCGGTGCTGTGGCCGGTCGCGCTCAACACCCATTCCGGATTCAAGAGCGTGTCGAACACGCTGCGCATGGTCGGTCGCAATTACGGGCTGCGCGGATTGCCTTATGTGGCGAGGATCCTCATCCCCGCGGCCTTCGGCTCGATCCTCACCGGCCTCAAGATCGGCTGGGCCTTTGCGTGGCGCACACTGATCGCGGCCGAGCTGGTGTTCGGCGTATCCTCGGGGCAGGGCGGCCTCGGCTGGTTCATCTTCGAGAACCGTAACCTGCTCGACATACCCGCAGTGTTCGCGGGCCTCTTGACGGTGATTATCATCGGGCTCTTTGTCGAGAACCTGATCTTCCGCGCCATCGAGCGGAACACCGTGCAGAAATGGGGCACCCAGTCATGACCAAGAAGAAAACACCCGACCAGCTCCGCAGCGCGCGCTGGTTCGCACCCGACGATCTCCGCTCGTTCGGCCACCGCTCCCGCGCCATGCAGATGGGTTATGCCCCTGAGGAGTGGAAGGACCGTCCGATCATCGCGATCCTCAATACCTGGTCGGACGCGCAGCCCTGCCACATGCACTTCAAGTCGCGCGTCGACGACGTCAAGCGCGGTATCCTGATGGCCGGCGGCCTGCCGGTGGAATTGCCCGCGCTCTCGCTCTCGGAATCGCTGCTGAAGCCGACCACCATGCTCTATCGCAATCTGCTTGCGATGGAAGCCGAGGAGCTGCTGCGCAGCCATCCCGTCGATGGCGTGGTGTTGATGGGCGGCTGCGACAAGACCACGCCGGCGCTGCTCCTGGGTGCGACCTCGATGAATATTCCGGCGATCTATCTGCCGGCCGGCCCGATGCTGCGCGGCAACTGGAAGGGCAAGACGCTCGGCTCCGGCTCGGACGGCTGGAAATATTGGGACGAGCGGCGCGCCGGCAAGATATCCGACAAGGACTGGCTCGACATCGAAGCCGGCATCGCGCGCAGCTACGGCACTTGCATGACCATGGGCACAGCTTCGACCATGATCGCGATCGCGGAAGCGATCGGCATGACGCTGCCGGGCGCTTCCTCGATTCCGGCCGCGGATGCCAACCACATCCGCATGGCCTCTGAATGCGGCCGCCGCATCGTCGAGATGGTGTGGGAAGATTTGACGCCGAAGACGATCCAGACCCGCAAGGCTTTCGAGAACGCGATCGCGGTGGCGATGGCGATGGGCTGCTCGACCAATGCGATCATTCATCTGATCGCGCAGGCCCGCCGCGCCGGTCAGGACATCGGCCTCGACGATTTCGAGATCGCCAGCCGCAAGGTGCCCGTGATCGCCAATGTCCGTCCGAGCGGCGATGCCTACCTGATGGAGGACTTCTTCTATGCCGGCGGCCTGCCGGCGCTGATGGGCCAGATCAAGCCGCATCTGCATCTCGACTGCATCACGGTGACCGGGAAAACCCTCGGCGAGAACATCGACGGCGCCGAGGTGCACAATGCCGATGTCATCCGCGGCGTGGACAATCCCATCTACAAGGAAGGCGCGCTTGCCGTGCTCAAGGGCAATCTCGCGCCCGACGGCTGCGTCATCAAGCCCTCCGCCTGCGCGCCGCGCTTTCTCAAGCACACCGGGCCAGCGCTGGTGTTCGACGACTATCCGTCGATGAAGAAAGCGGTTGACGATCCCAATCTTGACGTCACCGAGGATCACATTCTCATCCTGCGCAATGCAGGCCCGCAGGGCGGACCGGGCATGCCGGAATGGGGCATGCTGCCGATCCCGACCAAGCTCGTGAAGCAGGGCGTGCGCGACATGGTGCGTATCTCGGATGCGCGCATGAGCGGCACCAGCTACGGCGCCTGCATCCTGCACGTTTCACCCGAGTCCTATATCGGCGGCCCGCTGGCGCTGGTGCAGAATGGTGACCGCATCACGCTCGACGTCGCCGCGCGCACCATCAATCTCGAGGTATCGGAGGCCGAGCTCGACAAGCGCCGCGCAGCCTGGAAACAGCCCGAGCGCCGCTTCGGACGCGGCTATGGCTGGATGTTCACCAAGCACATCAAGCAGGCCAATGACGGCTGCGACTTCGACTTCCTCGAGGCCGATTTCGGCGCGCCGATCGGCGAGCCGTCGATTTACTAACAGTGTCGTTCCGGGGCGATGCGCAGCATCGAACCCGGAACCCATTTCACCACAGCGCTTGCGGCCCAATGGATTCCGGGTTCGCGCTACGCGCGCCCCGGAATGACGAGAGAGAACACAATGTCAAAACTGTCCGAAGCCACCCGCACCAAGCTCAAATCCGTCTCCACCGCGACCGTCGCCACCGCACTGTTCAAGCGCGGCCTGCGCATCCAGATGATCCAGGATGTGCATCGGCTCGGCGCTGAGCAGCCGACCATGGTCGGCGAGGCCTTCACGCTGCGCTACATGCCCGCGCGTGAGGATCTCAACACCATCGACGTGTTCAAGGACCGTTCCCATCCGCAGCGCAGGGCGGTCGAGGATTGTCCGGCAGGCAGCGTGCTGGTGATGGACAGCCGCAAGGACGCGCGCGCGGCCTCGGCCGGCGCGATCCTGGTGACGCGGCTGATGAAGCGCGGCGTCGCAGGTGTCGTCACCGACGGCGGCTTTCGCGACTCCGCGGAGATCGCGAAGCTCGGCATCCCCGCCTATCACCATCGCCCGAGCGCGCCGACCAACCTGACGCTGCACCAGGCGATCGAGATCAATGTTCCCATCGGCTGCGGCGATGCGCCGGTGTTTCCCGGCGACGTCATTCTGGGTGATGCCGACGGCGTCATCGTGATCCCCGCGCATATCGCGGATGAGATCGCCAATGAAACTTTTGAGATGACGGCTTTCGAGGATTTCGTCACCGAGGAGGTAGGCCGAGGCCGCGGTATCTTCGGTCTCTATCCAGCGACCGATCCGCAGACGCTCACCGACTTCGCGGAATGGCGAAAGAGGAATGGCCGGTAAGGCCACGCATCACAACCACTTCAAGAAACAGGCCGGCGACATGAAGTGCCGGCCCTTTATAAGGCAGGGAGGACTTCAATGACTTTCACGCGACGCAATCTCATGTCCGGCGCTGGCGCAGCGGCGGCTTCCATGCTTCTCGCCCGCGCGGCCGGCGCCCAGTCGTTTCCGTTCACGCCCGCCCAGCGCTATCCGGACCCCGCCGTCCAGATCCTCGATCCGAGCTTTGCAAAATACCGGCTCTATTCCTCGACGCTCGAGCAGGTCGCGACCGGCCTGCGCTGGGCGGAAGGTCCGGTCTATTTCCCGGAAGGCGGCTATCTCCTGTTTTCCGACATTCCCAACAACCGGATCATGAAGTTCGACGAGAAGACCGGGCAGACCAGCTTGTTCCGCGCCAACGCCAATTACGCCAACGGCAATGCGCGCGACCGTCAGGGCCGTCTCGTCACCTGCGAGCACTCGGTCACGCGCCGCATCACCCGCACCGAGAAGGACGGCAAGATCACCGTGCTCGCCGACAAGTTCGAGGGCAAGCGGCTGAACGCGCCGAATGACATCGTGGTGAAGTCCGACGACAGCATCTGGTTCACAGATCCTACCTTCGGCATCGGCGGCGAGTGGGAGGGCAAGAAGGAGAAGCCCGAGCAGGCCACCACCAACGTCTACCGCATCGCCAAGGACGGCAAGCTCACCGCTGTTCTCACCGATCTCGTCAATCCGAACGGCATCGCCTTCTCGCCGGACGAGAAGAAGCTCTACATCGTCGAATGGAAGGGCACGCCCAATCGCAGCATCTGGAGCTACGATGTCGACAACGATGGTGCCTTAAGCGGCAAGACCAAGCTGATCGACGCCGCCGACCAGGGTTCGCTCGACGGCTTTCGCGTCGACCGCGACGGCAATCTCTGGTGCGGCTGGGGCTCGAACGGTGCGTTGCAGTCCGAGCCCAGCGATGTCGGCGGCCGCAAGGTCTACCAGCTCAAGGGCAAGCCGGAGGATCTCGACGGCGTCATGGTGTTCAGCCCCGAAGGCAAGCCGCTCGCCTTCATCAAGCTGCCCGAACGCTGCGAAAATCTCTGCTTCGGCGGACCGAAGAACAACCGCCTCTATATGGCGAGCTGTCACTCGATCTACGCGCTCTATGTCGAGGCGCACGGTGCGGTGTGAGACAGAAGTGACGGGCAAAGGTGCCGTAGGGTGGGCAAAGCGGCTTGTCGGCCGTAGCTTGAAGAGCGAAGGCGGAAGCGTGCCCACCTCGTCATAATGATTGAGAGATGGTGGGCACGGCGCGACGCGCCTTTGCCCACCCTACAGAGCTGTCGACGCTAAGCCTCCGCCATCCCCGCCGCCCACAGCGCGAACGCATAGACGATCGCGACCTCATCAAGCCGGTCAAACCGTCCCGAGGCGCCGCCGTGGCCGGCGCCCATGTTGGTGCGCAACAAGACAGGACCGCCGCCCGTCATGGTCGCGCGCAGGCGGGCGATCCATTTGGCGGGCTCCCAATAGGTGACGCGCGGATCGGTCAAGCCGCCCATCGCCAGGATCGCCGGATAGTCCTTTGCTGCGACATTGTCGTAGGGCGAGTAGGACAGGATAGTGCGAAAATCCTTTTCGCTCTCGATCGGGTTGCCCCATTCCGGCCATTCCGGCGGCGTCAGCGGCAGCGTGTCGTCGAGCATGGTGTTGAGCACATCGACGAACGGCACTTCGGCGACGATACCCGCGAACAATTCGCCGGCGCGGTTCGCCACCGCGCCCATCAACATGCCGCCGGCCGAGCCGCCATGGCCGATGATGCGCTTTGCGCCGGTGTATTTCGCATCGATCAGCGCGCGGGCGCTGGCGGAAAAATCGTCGAACGAATTCGTCTTCTTCTCGCGCTTGCCGTCGAGATACCAGCCCCAGCCCTTGTCGGCGCCGCCGCGGATATGGGCGATGGCATAAACAAAGCCGCGATCGACCAGCGACAGCCGGTTGGCGCTGAACGAGGCCGGCATCGCCATGCCGTAGGAGCCGTAGCCATAGAGCAGCAGGGGCGCCGCGCCGTCGAGTTTGAGCCCGCGGCGATAAAGGATCGAAACCGGCACCTCGGCACCGTCCTTCGCCTTCGCCATGATGCGCGTTGTGACATAGTCGGCGGCGTTGTGCCCGGACGGGATCTCCTGGCGCTTGCGCAAGGTACGCGTGCGCTTGACCATGTCGTAATCGTAGACTTCCGACGGCGTCGTCATCGACGAATAGGCAAAGCGCAAATTCGTCGTCTGGAATTCGTAGGAGCCCATCGTGTCCAGCGAATAGGCGGCCTCGTCGAAGGCGATGGCGTGCTCCTCTCCGCCAGCGAGCTCGCGGATCACGATCGCCGGCAGCGCGTTGGCGCGCTCCAGCCGCACCAGATGGCCGGCATAGAGATCGAGGTCGATGATGTAGATGCCGGGACGATAGGGGATCAGATCGCGCCAGTTCTTGCGCTCGGGTGAAGACAGTGGTGCGGTGACGATCTTGAAGTCGATGGCGTCGTCGGCATTGGTGAGGATGAAGAGCTCGTCGCCGCGGTCGGCGAGCGAATATTGCACGCCTTCTTCGCGCGCCGCGACAAGCCGGGGCGGCGCTTCGGGATGGGCGAGATCGATCAGCCGCTGCTCGCTGGTCTCGTGGTCGCCGCCGGCGATCACGCAGAAGCGGCCGCTGGTGCTCTCGTGCAGATGGGTGAACCAGCCGGAATCCTGCTCTTCGTAAACGAGCGTGTCGTCGGCCTGTCTGGTGCCGAGCTTGTGTCGCCACACCTGCATCGGCCGGTGATTGTCGTCGAGCTTCACATAGAAGAAGGACTTCGCGTCCTTGCTCCAGACCACGCTGCCGTCGGTCTCCTCGACGACGTCGTCGAGGTCGTTGCCATCAGCCCAGTCGCGGACACGGATCGTGAAATATTCCGAGCCCTTGGTGTCGGCGCTCCAGGCCTGCAGTCTGTGATCGTCGGAATGGCGGCTGCCCCCGAACTTGAAATATTTGTGGTCCTTGGCGAGTGCGTCGCCATCGAGCACGATATGGCCCTCGCCGCCGTCGCGCGGCATGCGGCCGAACAATTCATGCTGGCCGCCCTCGCGGAACTTGCGGAAATAAGCGAAGGCACCATCCGGCGACGGCACGCTGGAATCGTCCTCCTTGATGCGCCCGCGCATCTCGCGCACCAGGGTCTTCTGCAGGCCTGCGGTGTGGCCAAGCAGGCTCTCGGTGTAGCCGTTCTCTTCATCGAGATATTTCCGGATGTCGGGGTCGAGCACCGCAGGTTCGCGCAGCACGTCCTGCCATTTCGGGTCCTTCAGCCAGGCATAGTCGTCGGTCACGGTGATGCCGTGATGGGTAAAGGAATGCGGCCGGCGCGGGGCGACGGGGGGCTTGGAAGGTGTTTTGACCTGGGTCACTCGATCCTCGTTCTTTGTCTCAGTCGCGCCGGGCTCCCTTTTAACCTCGCCCCGCTTGCGGGGAGAGGTCGGAATTTGCGCGAGCAAATTCCGGGTGAGGGGGGGCCGGTCTCTCTACGATCTCATCCGTGGAGAGAAGCCCCTCACCCCAACCCTCTCCCCGTAAAAACGGGGAGAGGGAGAGGGCGCACCGTCTTATATCGTCCTGATTCCGCGAATTGCCAGCGCCGCCGCATCGGGGACTGCTTCAAGTCGCCGGGTTGTTGATCGGCCGCTTGTATGCTTTGAGGGGCGATAGTCCCGCCGCCGGTCCAGCCTGATGCTGTTCAATTCCTACCCGTTCATCCTGTTGTTCATGCCGGTCGTGCTGGCTGGCTATTATTGGCTGGGGCGGCGCAGCAACCTGACGCCGGTGATCTGGCTGGCGCTGGCCTCGCTCGCCTTCTACGCCATCGGCAACTGGCAGTTCGTGGCCCTGTTGTTGCTATCGATCGCCTTCAATTACGGTATCGGTCACCTCCTCATCATGGCGAAGCTCGGCCCATCGCAACGAAAGGCCGCGCTCGCCCTTGGCGTCGCCGGCGATCTCCTCGTGCTCGGCATCTTCAAATATGCCGGGTTCGTCACCGAGAACATCAATGCGCTGGCCGGCACGCATGTCGCGGTCCACATCCTGCTGCCGGTCGGCATCTCCTTCTACACGTTCACCCAGATCGCCTTCCTGGTCGATGCGTATCGCGGCCAGGTCGCGGCCTATGCGCTGCCGCATTACGCGCTGTTCGTGACTTACTTCCCGCATCTGATCGCAGGACCGATCCTCCACCACAAGGACATGATCCCGCAATTCGCGCGAAAGGAAACCAAGCATCCCGACGCGCATCTGATCCTGTGCGGCGTGATCATTTTCGCCATCGGCCTGTTCAAGAAGACCTGTCTTGCCGACGGCATCCAGCCGCTGGTCGCGCTCGCTTTCGAGGCGCGCTCGCCGAGCTTCGACCAGGCCTGGCTCGGCGCCCTCGCCTACACGTTCCAGCTCTATTTCGACTTCTCCGGTTATTCCGACATGGCGATCGGGATATCGCTGATGTTCGGCATCTTCCTGCCTGTGAACTTCAACTCGCCCTACAAGGCTGCCAGCATCGTCGAGTTCTGGCGCCGCTGGCACATGACGCTGTCGCAATTCCTGCGCGACTATCTCTACATCCCGCTCGGCGGCAATCGCCGCGGCCGCGTGCTGCGCTATATCAATCTGCTGATCACGATGCTGCTTGGCGGGCTCTGGCACGGCGCGGCCTGGACGTTCGTGGTATGGGGTGCGCTGCACGGCGCCTATCTCTGCGTCAATCACGGCTTCAATGCGCTGGTGCCAAACATCCCGTCAGCCCTTGCCAGACCTGTCCGCATCGCCGGGGCCGTGCTGACCTTCCTCGCCGTTGTCGTCGCCTGGGTGTTCTTCCGCGCCGAGAGCGTCGCATGGGCGCTGCGGGTTCTCTACGCCATGGCCGATCCCTCGAACATCGTGTTTGGTCACGAGGAGATCGCGGCTTTGGTGCTGGTCTCAATTTATGCAGCGCTGGTGTGGCTGGCGCCGAACACGCAGGCGATCATGGGATATGATCATGGCAATCGCCGGGTCGGCGAGGCCTTGCTGGCGGGCCGCATGCGGCCGCTCGTCCTCTATGGTGCGTCGCTGGTGCTCGCGTTTGGCGTTCTGGGCATCCAGAGCCACAGCGAATTCATCTATTTTCGGTTCTGATGCGCGACACCTTCACACATCTGAGGCGTCTTCTGCTCGCGAGCCTTGCGTGCGTGCTGGGCGCGGCAGCGCTCACCTATGTCATCGATCCCCTGCAACTGTTTCGCGCTTCGCGCCTTGCCGCCTTCTATTCCGACGACACGCGTGTGCAGAACGCCGGGCTGATCCGTAGCCAGTCATTCGACACCGCCTTCATGGGCACCTCGCTCGCGATCCACTTCCGGCAGAGCGATATCGACCGTGCGCTCGGCGTCCATTCGCTCAAGCTGGCGATGACCGGATCCAATTCGCGCCAGCAGAGCTTCGTGCTCGAGCAGGCAATCGACCACGGCGCCCGGCGCGTCATCTGGGAAATGGACGATTTTATCTTTGTCGATGCGGCCGACATCGAGGCCGATCCCTATCTGTCCGTCGATCTCTATCGCAGGACAATCAAGGGCATTGCATCCTATCTGTTCAGCGCGGCGATGGCGAAGGAATCCTTGTTCGCGCTGCTGCGGTCGGTTCCGCCGCTGAGGCAGCCGCTGACGCGAGCGGCGCCGTATTTGCCCGTCAAGTTCGCGCTATCAGATATCGACGACATCTATGCGTTGCCGCGGGACTTCGATGTTGCGCGTGGCTACAACGCGGAGAAGACGCTTGCCTCCTTCGTCTATATCACCAGTCCCGTGCGCAGCCGTTTCCTCGGCGAAGGCTACGGCTACGACGCCATGGTCCGGCATTTCGAGCAGGATGCCCTCGGGCTGATCGCGCGCCATCCGGACGTGACCTTCGACATCTACTTCCCGCCTTATTCGATCCTGCAATTCGTCGCGATGCGCGATGCCTCGCCGGAGACGCTGAAGATTGTCACCGATCTCACTGCAGTCATTGCGCGGCGCCTGACGCAGCTTCCCAATGCCCGCCTTCACGATTTTCGCGCGATCAAGGCGGTGACGCACGATCTCGGCAATTACGGCGATGTCATCCACCATTCGCCGCTGGTGGATGCGAAGGTGTTGCATTGGCTGGCGACCGGAGAGTATCGGGTTGACCCGAAGAACCCGGTCGCGTCGTTGAACGAGCTGAAGGCGCAGGTCGAAGCGTATCGCTCCGCGCTTTCCACTCTTGGACGAATGCGCTGAGGCAACCCCTCATCCGGCGCTTCGCGCCACCTTCTCCCACAAGGGGAGAAGGAAGTAAGTCGCCTACACCGCCACCTGCTCGCCGAGATACGCCACCGCCGCCTCGAGCCCGCCCTTGCCGTGCGGGATCTTCAGCGCGTTGAGGCCGACCTCGATGACGCCGAGGGTGCCGAGCAGCATCGGTGCATTGACATGGCCCATATGGGCGATGCGGAAGGCCTGGCCGGAGAGATCGCCGATGCCAGTGCCGAGCACCACGCCGCACTTCTCCTTGCAATAGCGCTGCAGCACTGCGGGATCATGGCCGGTGGCCATGGTCACCGTGGTCACGGTGTTTGAGCGCTCATGGGCTTCTGCGACGTTGAAGCCGAGAACCTGGCCCTCGGTCCATGCGCCGACCGCGCGTCGCGTGGCTTCGGCGAGCAGGCTGTGACGACGGAACGCATTCTCCAGGCCTTCCTCGTGAATAAGGTCGATCGCCTGGCGCAGCGCGAACAGCAGATGCACCGGCGCGGTGCCGGCATATTTGCGATAGTTCTCGGTGCCCTCGCGTTCGCTCCAGCTCCAATAGGGCGTCGTCATGTTGGCGCGTCTGTGCGCTTCCTGCGCGCGTGCGCTGGCAGACACGAAGCCAAGACCGGGCGGCGTCATCAGGCCCTTCTGCGAGCCGGACATGGCGATGTCGACGCCCCATTTGTCCATCTCGAACGGCATGCAGCCGAGCGAGGCCACGGTGTCGACCATGTACAGCGCGGGATGGCCGGCCGCCTTGATCGCCTTGCCGATCGCCTCGATGTCGTTCTGCACGCCCGAGGCCGTATCGATCTGGACGACGACCACGGCCTTGATCTTGTGCTCGGTGTCGCGGCGCAATCGCTCCTCGACCTCGTGCGGCCGCACCGCACGGCGCCAGTCGCCCTTGAGCACCTCGACCTCGGCGCCCATCAGCGACGCCGCGTTGCCCCAGCCGATCGCGAACCGTCCGCTTTCCAGCACCAGCACCTTGTCGCCGCGCGACAGCACGTTGCTCAGCGCGGCTTCCCAGGCGCCGTGACCGTTGGCGATGTAGATGTAGGACTTGCCCTTGGTCGCGAACAGACCAGAGATGTCGCGGAGCAGGCTCTCAGTCAGGTCGAGCATCTCCTTGGAGTAGATGTCGATCGCCGGACGATGCATCGCCTGCAGCACCGCGTCGGGCATATTGGTGGGCCCGGGGATGGCCAGAAATTCCCGGCCCGCGCGAACGGTCATTGCTATCTTCCTTGTGTCGTAAAGACTGTCTGGTGGGTCGCTGATTCATGCTTTTACGCGGCGGGACGGCCTGAGAAAAGCACGTAAAATGCAGGTCTGGGGCTGCTTTTTTGTTTTGAGCATGATCTTGCCGGAGAACCGCTTCTCACTTTTCCGGACCATGCCCTATCGCTTGGTCTCGCGGCAGCCGGCGGCTTCCGCCTCCTCGACCGAGCAGAACCAGCGGGTGCCCTTGCTGATCTTCATCTTGATCTGCTTGTACCAGCGGCTGGTCGGGGTGTGGTAGATGCACTCGCCGGCGGTGTTGACGTTGCCCTTGATGGTGCAGTCCGGCGAGGGCGCGACCGGCCCGGAGGCCGAGGCGAGCAGCACCGAATGGGCCCCTTCGGGCGGCTTGGTGGCGCCCAGGATCGTCGTCTTCTTGTTGCGCACGCGCCAGTCCCAGGGCGCGATGAAGGCGCCCTGCCACATGCCGGCCTTGGCATCACGCGCGGCAGCCTCGTCCGCATCATAGTCGTGGGACATGCGGGTGTACGCCAGCGCCCAGCCGCTGCGCACCAGCCATTTCTGGATGTCCTCGCCGCCGACCTCGCAGCGCGCCACCGTGCGGCCGCGCCGGTCGATCGAGCGGGCATGGCAGACCCAGCTCTTGCCCTCTACGTGTTTGGCGAGTTCGTCGCGCGCGGCGATGCCGCAGGTCCAGCGCTCGCTCTTGGTGTTGAGGCAGAGCTGGTCGACCGAGGGCGCGTCGATGCCGCCGAGCCGGACCCGTGTGCTGCCGATCAGCACGGAATCGCCATCACGGACCTTTGCGGTGCCGGTGACGTCAGCCGCCTGCGCCAGCGAGGGCAAGCTGAGCAAAGACAGCGCAATCAGGAATTTTCGCAACATGCCGGTCCGCGTCTGAAGAAATCTCGATAGAGCCCGCAATTGTGGTCGGCTTTGGGCCTCCCGGCCAGCATATGCCTAACGGAGAGGCCTTCAACTTCCCGTCATTGCATGACACAGATCTCGTAGGGTGGGCAAAGGCGCGCGCTTCGCGCCGTGCCCACCATCTCTCTCGATCGCGAAAAATGCGTGGGCACGCTCCGCTTTGCCCACCCTACGAGACCTGCGCTCGGGGTACGACCTCACCCCCGCGCCATCGCCCGCTTCGCCACCGCCAGCCCCATCAGCACGAACGCCGACGTCACCTCCGGGCCGCCGACCAGAATCCGCGTCGGGGTCTTCATCTTGTTCCATTCATAGGCACGGAACGGGCCGCGGCGACCACCTTCGCCGAGGGCGTCGACGATCACGTTCAGCGCAGGTGCAAAGGCGCGCGGGTCGGCGCCGAGGTGACCGAGCGCGATCAGCGCCAGCGCCGCGTCGAACACGTTCATCTCGGCGGCCATCAGCTCGCCCTTGACGTAGGAGAGCACGCGATGGCGGATGAAATCGAAATCACCGTCGGGATCGATCGCGGCCTGCGCTGCCAGCGGCAGCGCCAGGAAGGCCGCATAGCAGCGGCCGAAATAGGCGCTGTAGAGCTCCGGCAGATAATAGATGTGGGAGCGCGGATTGGCGAAGGCGCCGCTCGCCGCCAACCGCTTCTGGAAGCCGATGATGCGATGTACGGTCGCGAGCCTCGCCGGCGTCTCCAGAACCTTCCAGCGCGCCAGATTGCGAAAGCTCACCTCGAGAATGTCGAGATTGAGCGTCGGATCGAGATCGTTGCCATAGGGTCGCTCACCCCTGAGATTGTCGATCCAGGTCGCGACACCGCCCTCGTAATCGATATTGTCGTTGAGCGGCACCGTCACGCGCGGCTCGTTGACGCCGGCATGCACTTGATAGCTCGCGTAGAAATCGAGCAGCGGCTGGTCGATGATCTCGTCGGTACAGCCGGCCTGCGTCGCCGCGGAGATCGAGCAGGCCGTGGTGTCGCAGTCCGGCACATAGACACCGAAGCCGAGGTCCTGCTTGATCTGGGCGAAATAGCGCGAAAAGCGCGGATGCGGCGGAGGCGCCAGCGCGGTGATGACGTTGAAGCGCTGGCCGCCGATGCCCTCGACCTCTTCGCGACTGATGTTGACGCAGAAATCGACCATATCGGCGATGGCGCGCTCGGCGGCGATCTTGTCCGCCGGCGCAGCGAGCCCGGTCTCGACATAGCTCAGCAATGCCTCGATGAAGAATGCATCGTAATAGGCCGAGCGGTGGCGGATCTGCACCGGCTCCCACATCGGCTCGGCAATCCCGCGCCAGGGCGGATTGACCACGGCGCGCGCCGGCGCGTGCGCGATGAAGACGCGGGCGAGATTGAACAGCAGCGATGAATTCTTGTAGCCGCGCGCATTCAGCCCGGTGAGCGCCATGATCAGCTCGCGCCCGCGAAAATCGGGATCGCCGATCAGGTTGAACGCGGCATAGGTCGGCAGGAAGCCGTTCTTGCGGTACGAGCCGAGCAGATGCTGCGCGCAGTCGCGGATCGCGCCGTCGATCTGCGCTGGCGCCGGCATCGCGCCGACGAACTCGGCTCGCGGCGGTTTTGGATGGTCGAGCGTGATGGTGTCGACGAGATCGGCGACGGGTTGACCGACCGCAGCCCAGTTGGGCTCGACATCGTCGCGGGCGCGGACCAAAGCCTCGCGCAGCCGGCTCAGCTTCGCATTGTCACGCAGCTCGGGCAGGCCGGCTCGGCGCAGCAGCACCCGCAATGCGGGATTGCCGAGCGCGGTCTTGTAGAATTTGGCCAGATGCGGATCGCCGCTGGCTTGGCCCGACAATACGGGATCGCAGACGTCATAAAGGGAAGGGCCGTCTTTCCGCGCCGTCAGCGCCCGGCACGCGGCACCTGCGAAATAATGAAAGTTCATGAATTACCTGGTCGCGGGGGACTTTCGCGGGAGCCAGGCCGGTGACCAGTCCCCCGCAAGTCGTTGAAAAAGCTACCCGGATTCGCAGGAAATACAAATGTGATGGAGGTCACGGAAAAAGCCGGCACGAAGGCTGCATGATCGACCCCCGGAAGGCTACGGGGAGGCCTGGAAACGGAAATCTGGTGCGTTGAATTAACTAATATGTTCAGTGAGTTAGTTCAAATTTTGGGCGATCTATTGCCGCGGGGGCGATATCCGGTTAAGGGTTTGTTTGTTGCGGCGCCGCAAATTGCGCGCAATTCCGGGGCACATCCCCGGCCAATCCTCAAACCCAAAGACGCTCTCGCGCTACTCAACCTGTGTGCGCGCGCTTGGCCGATCTTTGGCAATGACAGGAATGCAGCGAGATGAATTTAAGGCAGCTCGACATTTCCCGACGCTCGATTGCGCTCGCCGCAGCCCTCATCGGCTCGGTGTCGCTGGCGATCGGTGCGCATGCTGCCCTCAACATGCGCGTGCTCGACGCCGCCAAGGCCGTCTCGACCGACCAGGTCACGGGCTCGGTGGGCCAGACCTCCAAGCTCGCGCTCGTTATCGGCAATGGTCATTATCCCGACGCCAGCGCGCCGCTGATGCAGTCGATCAACGACGCGCGCGCGCTGTCCTCGTCGCTGCGCAAGAACGGCTTTGACGTCGACATGGTGGAAGACGCGAGCAAGGACGACATGGTCCGCGCCGTCAACCGCCTGAAGTCCCGCATCAAGCGCGATACCGTCGTCATGTTGTTCTTCGGCGGCTACGGCGTGCAGGCCGGCCGCGAGAGCTACATGCTGCCGGTCGATGCCGTGATCTGGAAGGAAAGCGACGTCCGCCGCCAGGGCGTTTCGATCGAGGGCGTGCTCAACATGATGAAGGAGCAGGGCGCCAAGGCCAAGCTGGTCGTGGTCGATGCCTCCCGCCGCAATCCCTATGAGCGCCGCTTCCGTTCCTATTCGCACGGTCTCGCGCCGATCGGCACGCCCGACAACGCGCTGATCCTGTCCTCGGCCTCGCCCGGCAAGGTCGTCGACGACGGCATGGGCGAGCACAGCACGCTGGTCAGCGAACTCCTCACCAATCTCAATGCGCAAGGCAGCGCCGAAAGCGTCTTCAACAAGACCCGCGTCGCCATCTCCCGCGCCTCCGAAGGCGATCAGGTCCCGACGGTCTCGTCCTCGCTGCTCGAGGACGTGCATTTCGATCAGGCCGGCGGCTAGTTTTTAGCGGCGAACGTTGCTTCGTAGCGAGCTCTCGTAGGGTGGGCAAAGGCGCAACGCGCCGTGCCCACCATCTCTCCGATATTTTCGATAGAAGACGTGGGCACGCTTTCGCTTTGCCCACCCTACGGCATGCGTGTTTGGAGCACATCTGCCTCATACTCGTCATTGCGAGCGCAGCGAAGCAATCCAGAATCGTTCCGCGGAAAGACTCTGGATTGCTTCGTCGCTTCGCTGCTCGCAATGACGGGTGTGGCGCGACTTACTTCGCTGCCTCCGCGGCCATCACCGGGCGCACGGGGTCGCCTTCGCGCAACAGCGCGCCTGCGCGGGCGACGACGATATCGCCTTCGTTGAGGCCGTCGCGGACCTCGATATTGCCGCCCGACATCAATCCGGTCTCGACGCGCTTGGTCTCGACGCGATTGCGGCGGATCACCTGCACCACGGTGCCGGCGGATGAATATTGCACGGCGGTCAGCGGCACCGCGACGTTGCAGCTCTGGCCGGTCTTGATCAGCGCGCGACCGCTCGCGTTCAGCAGCAACCGCCTCTGCGACGAGATACCGATATAGACCATACCCTGCTGGATGTTCGGCTCGACGGTCGGACCGATGCGGCGCACCTTGCCCTCCATGTCGCCGGTGCCGGCAATGCGCACGGTCGCCGGCTGATTGATCGCGAGCTTCCTGATGTCGTTGGTCGCCACCAGGCCGACCAGGTCGTATTCGCTGCGTGCCACGATCGTGAACAGCGCCTCGCCCTTGGCCGAGGCGAGCGCGCCGATCTGCGCGGTCGACGTGGCGATGACGCCGGCCACGGGAGCGGTGACCTGGAGCGTGCCGCCTTCGGGCAGCGCCAGCCGCGCCATCACCTGGCCGGCCGTCGTGGTCTCGCCGGCTTCGGCCAGCACTTCCGTCACCTTCAGCCCCGGACGTTCGGGCCGCACGGAGGTCTCCTCGCGCGCGATGATCGAGCCGGTGGCCTCGACGATGTCGGAGAAGCAGGATTTTGCCGCCTTCAGCACCGTGACCGCCGGTCCCTTGGGCGCATCGTCATCGGCCGCGCGCACGGGCTGGGCGGAGACCAGCACCAGGCCGGCAAGGGCAACGAAGGTCTGGGACAGGGAACGCGCAGGCAATGGACGCATCGGTGATTCCGGTTAGCCGCAAGGCTTCGATGAGGTTTCAATCGATAGCAGAAGCGATGGCGGCGGGCCATGGGCTGACCGGATGAGAAATGCCGCAGCGCAGGCGGCGTGATGCCGCCTGTTGATTTAGTCGCTGCGCCAGCGAAGAGGTTCGCTGTTCCCTACCCTCCCCTGGAGAGTGAGCGCGCCCTCACGGCAGCTTCAAAAACTCCACCCAGTTCGGCTTCTTGCCGGTGGCGTAGGACTTCAGCTTGCTGAGCGCGCCGCTGGTCTGGTCGATGGCGTAGACCGTCATGCCGTCGGACAGTTCGCCGACCGCGGCGAGGTAGCGGCCGGTCGGGTCGATGTTGAAGCCGCGCGGCTGTTTCTCGGTCGGCACGCTGCCGATCGTGGTCAGCTTGCCGCTGGTGGGATCGACCTTGTAGGCGGTGAGCGTGTTGGTGGTGCGCTCGGAGGCGTAGAGGAAGCGGCCGTCCGGGGTGATGTGGATGTCGGCGGCCCAAGGCTTCTTATCAGACTCTTTCCCGTTGAAGCCTTCGGGCAGCGCAGTGGTGCGCTGGATCTCGCCCCAGGCCCCGCTCTTGGCTTCATAGCTGTACGCTGCAACGTCGCCGTTCAGCTCGTGGATGAGATAGACGAACTTGCCGTTGGGGTGGAACACGAAGTGCCGCGGCCCGGATTTCTCCGGCGTCTTGAACAAGGGCGGATCGCTCGGCGTCAGCGTGCCGGCAGCGGCGTCGAACGCAAAGCTCAGCACCTGATCGGAGCCGAGATTGGTCGCGAACACAAAACGGTTGTCGGGCGAGGGCAGGAAAGCGTGCGCGTTCAGCCCGGTCGGGATCACCTGCTTCGGCTCGCCGACGACACCGTTCGCCTGAAGCGGATTCAGCGCGACCTTGTTGCCGCCATAGGAGGCGCTGAACAGCACCTTGCCGCCGCGGTCGGTCGCGATGTTGGCCATGCTGTCGGCGAGCGGCCCGTTGCCGATATGGCTGAGCTGGCCGGTCTTGGGATCGATCGCAAAGCTCACCGCAAGGAACGGCTGCGAGCGGACTCCGGCGATCAGCACGCGATGGTCGGGTGTGATCGCAAGCGGCGTCGAGGCGCCGGGCTTTTCGACGCCGGTGAAGGCGGCCGTCTGCACCGGCGTCATCTCGCCGTTCTCGGCGATCTTGAACACGCTGATGTTGTTGGAGTCGGCATTGCCGACATAGGCGAAGGTTTCGGCCATGCCGGCACGGACTCCCAAGACGAGTGCAAGACAAGCGACAAGACAAGTGAAGAGGATGGTGGCGATCGCCGCGCGGGGTGCGGGGCGTGTCGGTCTGATCATGGGCGTCCTCCTGCCGGTGTGACGTTGTTGTTTTGCGGCGAAGGATAGCGGCAGATGTTCCGTTGCACCAAATTCCAATTGGGATTGATTGATGCCGAAATTGCATCGGTTGCAGCTACTCAGCGCACCGACGCCGTCAGGTCGCGCGAGGGCAAATGCGGACCGGCCAGATGATCGGGCGGTCCGAGCACGGTCCACACGGCAACCGCCAGCAACGCCGAGGTCAGGATGGTCCAGGCGACCAGTTGTTTGCGCATCAGGCCAAATCCGTCCGTCGAAGTTCGATGCGCCGAAAGCGCGTGAGCTATCGTGCACTGCAAAATGCGACGACCCTATGAACTCGTTCACAGCCGACCAACACCGGAAAGCGCTAGGCTTCGCTTGCTCTTTTTCAAGCCGCAGTCTACGGCCACGGATCGTTCAGGAACGGCAGCCTTCTTCCGCCGTTACCACGGTCTCACGGCAGGACGCCAAAACGGAGGCTGGCACGTGTTTTGGATTTATTGGGACACCGCCTGGTCGCTCATCATCAGCGGCATCATGTTCACCACCATCGTCGCGCATCCGGACGCCGAGTTCGTCGAGATTCAGGCGGCAAGACGGGCGAAATAGGCCGCGGCCGCCGTCGAGGTGCTGGATTCGACCAAGATGCTCTCGCCTGTCGGACGATCTCAAGCGCGACGTCGATAGCTTCGTCGGCGATCTCCGGACGGCCGAAGCGTGACGAGGTCACTGCATCATCGCGGCCGCGATCTTCTCGGCCGCCATCAACACCGGAAAATTGGTGTTGGCGCATGGCACCACCGGAAAGATCGAGGCGTCGACGACGCGCAGGCCTTGGATGCCCTTGACCCTGCCCTGGGCATCGACCACGGCCATCGGATCATCGCCCCGGCCCATGCGGCATGAGCACGAGGCGTGCCAGACGCCGATGGTGGCCTCGCGCACGAAGGCTTCCAGCGCCGCGTCGTCGTTGATCACGTCATCGAAAGTAAAACCTTCGACCACGAAATTGTCGATCAGATAGTGGCGCAGCGCCGCCGGTCCATCCATCAGGGTCGCGGCGATCTTGGTCAAGATCCTGTTCCTGGTGTTGACCACGCCGATCTTGCGCACCTTGTCGGTATAGGCGGCGGGGAACGGCTTGTCGGTCACGGCCCGGACGGCGTCGCTCATTTGAATGGCCGCCATCTTGCGGAAGCCGCTCATCAGGCGATCGAGGTCGCGCCGGTCGGACAGCAGATTGAACTCGACGATCGGCTCGGCGGAGGGATCGCGCGAGGACAGCTTGACCTGTCCGGTCTCGGAATAGGTCTTGTTGACGAAGGTCAGCGCCGAGCCGATCTGCTCGCCGACCGCGTGCCAGGCTGATTTGCTGAGCAGGACGACGAACATGTCGCCCTTCGGCACGCCTGCGAGCCCGGACGAATAGCGCAGGCCGAGCTGCATGTGCCGCCTGGTATGCTCGTTCATGCGCGCGCCGCGGCGGACGAACGATGACAGCGAGATCGAGGGATGATCCATCAGGCGCTGGCCGACGCCTGCGAGCCCCGTCAGGACCGGTATGCCCATGTCCTTGAGGTGGCCGACCGGGCCGATGCCGGCGCGCAACAGATGCGCCGGCGAATGGATCGCGCCAGAGGAGAGGATGATCTCGCGTCCCCGGAATTCCTGCTCGCGTCCGTCGACAAGCGCCTTCACGCCGACGCATTGCGTGCCTTCGAACAGCAGCTCTCTCACCTGCGTGTTGGTGGAGATCGTCAGATTTGCGCGCTTGCGGGTTTCGCGGTCGAGATAGCCCATCGCGGCCGAGACGCGCTGCTCGGCCTGGTTGGAATGCGTCACCGGGAAATAGCCGTCGGCGAACTCGCCGTTCTGGTCCGGCAGATATTGATGGCCGGCCTGCTGGAAGGCGTCGGCGAACGCTTGGGAATGCCGGGTCCAATGCTCGCGCGGAATGCGGCGTACGGGAATACGGCCGTCCTTGCCGTGATACGGGCCGTCGAAATCGAGGTCGCGCTCCACCTTCTTGAAGAACGGCAGCACGTCGTTCCACGTCCAGCCCTCGGCGCCCCGCGCATCCCATTCGTCGTAGTCGGTCGGTGCGCCGCGATTGGCCATCTGGCCGTTGATCGAGGAGCCGCCGCCGAGCACGCGCGCCTGCTCGTATTTGCGCAGCGGCGGCCGCGCTTCGTTCGGATTGTTGTGGCTGACGACCTGGGTCGTGACCTTCAATTCGGTCCAGTGGAAGCGCGGATCGAAATAGGCGGTGCCGGGATAGCTGTCTCGGATCTCGGCCGGCTCGTTGCCGGGTGGTGTGTCCTGCCCGGCTTCGCACAGCAGGACCTTGTTGGCGCTCCTGGCGGAGAGCCGGTGGGCCAGCACGGACCCCGCCGAGCCGCCGCCCACGATAATGAAGTCGTACACGATTGGCGTTTCCTCTTGTTCTTGTTCCAAGAGGTTAGCGTGGTTTTACTGCGGGGTCACGCCCGGCCCATACAGGCGGTGGGTGACATCAAGACCTATTGCAGAACCTTATTGCAGGACCTTGGGCATCACGACGACGACGTCGACCTGCTTGTCGAGCACCCGCGAGGCAACGGCAGCGATGAGAGGCGAGTAGCTGTCCTCGATGTCGGACGCGACATCCTCGTTCCTGGCGAAGGCGTAGAGCATCGTGCCCTCGATTTCATCGAACCGAATGCCGGCGAAGACGTGATCGAACGTCTCGGCGCCGACGATGCCAGCCATGAGTGCCTGAATGGCGTGGTCCTGAACGCGTGTGAGCTTCATCATGCCGCTGAGATATGGAAACGCGGCGCGAATACAAGTGCGGAGGTGCAATGCGGGCGTAACGGCGCTCGATCGCAACGAGCGTCCCGGCAAGCCTGCGCTTGTGCCGACTAACAGGGCTCCTGACTGCCGTCGCCGGTGGGCTTGTGTCCATCCGGCCCGCGATCGAACAGCCCGTAATGGCTGGAGCGGCCGCCGTCAGCCTGCACGGGCGTGGCGCCGAGTCCCAGCTTAAGCAATTCCCGAATTTACTCATTGCGCCAAAGTTTCCCACGATACCTGAAAGAGGGATCATGAGTACAATATTCTTTTGAAAACAATGGGTTTCTGGAGATTGAAGGCAAGATATAGTTCACGCGGGCAGGGAGTTCGGGAAGCTCCCTGTGTAATGACGACCTGAAGAGTTCAGGCGGCGTCCTCGACAAGGGCTGAAATGGCATTTCGCGTCTTGATCATCGGCGGCACGGGACAAGTCGGCGACGCCGTGGTGCGTGCGCTCGTGGCGGAGCCGTCATGCGCTGAAATCGTGATGCTCAATCGCAGGCCCGTATCTGCGAACGCGAATTCCCGCGTACGTCAGGTGCTCCTGGATACGGCCGATGACCGGTTTGCAGACGAGGTGACCAAGGTTGCGCGGGGCATGGTCGCGCAAGGTGATCCTGTCTACGGGGCCTCCTGTGTCGGCGTCGGCAAGGGCAGCATGACGTGGAGCGAAGACGAATTGAAGGCCCTCGAAATTGGCGTCGTCGGCGGTTTTGCCCGCGGTTGTCATGCCGGTGGCATCACTCGCTTTGCTCTGCTTTCGGCGGTGGGGAGCACCGCGAAAAGCAGGTTTCGTTACGTGCGGATCATGGGCCTGAAGGAAGAGGCTGTCCAAAACACAGGCTTCCAGCGCCTCGCGATTTTTCGTCCGGGAATTATCGCGGGCAATGTTCACACCCCAGCTTATGTTGCCTGGTTAGGGCGTCTCATTCCGGGGCCTTTCGGCGCAATCGAGCAGGACGATATCGGACGCGCCTTTGCGGCAGAATTCGTCGACGGCTCGGCGCCGAACGGGATCGTTCATCTCGAAAACGCGGCGATGAGGCGGATGTCTCGCGCTTTCAATGGTCCGCCAACTTAATAACCTAAGCCGCCGCAACCGCCTGCTTCGACAGCAACTGCTTCAGCTTCGCCGCCGGCACCGCCGGGCTGAACAGCCATCCCTGCATCTGGCTGCATCCGAGCTTCCGCAGCACCTCGCGCTGCGCCTCGGTCTCGACGCCTTCCGCCGTCGTCGCCATGTGGCGGGCGGCGGCCATGTGCACCACGGCCTGGACGATCGGCGAGGAATCCTCGGGCTCGCCGATGTCGCTGATGAAGCTGCGGTCGATCTTGATCTTGTCGAAGGGAAAGCGATGCAGATAGCTCAGCGACGAATAGCCGGTGCCGAAATCGTCGAGCGCGATGCGCACACCGAGTTCGCGCAGCTGTTGCAGGATGGTCAGTGCTTCCTCGTCGTCGCGGATCAGCACGGTTTCGGTGATCTCGAGCTCGAGCCGTCCCGGCGCGAGACCTGACTCGGCCAGCGCGGCCGCAACCTTCAGTGCCAGCGTCTTGGATCGGAACTGCACCGGCGAGACGTTGACCGCGATGTGGATGTCGCCGGGCCAGCTTGCCGCCTCGGTGCAGGCCTGCCTCAAGACCCATTCGCCGATGTCGCCGATCAGGCCGGTGTCTTCCGCGACCGGAATGAAGTCCGCGGGCGAGACCATCCCGCGCTCCGGATGATGCCATCGCAGCAACGCCTCGCAACCGGTGACGACATTGGCGGACAGATCGACCAGCGGCTGATAGTGTACCTCGAACTCGCCGCGGCCGAGTGCCTGGCGCAGGTCGAGCTCGAGCTGGCGGCGCAGCCCGGCCTTGGCGTCGTATTCGGGCACGAAGATGCGGAAGGTGCCGCGTCCCTCCGATTTCGCCGCGTACATCGCCAGATCGGCGCGCTTGAGCAGGTCGTCGAGATTGTCGCCGTGGTCGGGCGCGATCGCGATGCCGATGCTGGCATCGGTCGTGATCTCCTGCCCCTTGCAGTCCACCGGCCTGCGCAGCGAATTCAGGATCTGTTCGGCGAGCGCCGTCAGCTCCGCCTGGTCGTTCGTGCCGGCCTTGATGATGGCGAATTCGTCGCCGCCGAGCCGCGCCACCAGATCGTTGCCGCTGACGCAGCCGCGCAGGCGGTTGGCGACCTGGCGCAGCAATTCGTCGCCGACCTCGTGGCCGAGCGAATCGTTGACGCCCTTGAACTCGTCGACGTCGATATAGAGGATCGCAAACGGCTTGCCTTGGGCAAGCTCCGCCACGCGCCGTTCCAGATGTCCGCGCATCAGGACTCGGTTGGGCAGATCGGTCAGCGCGTCATAATGCGCCATATGCGCGATGCGCTCGTCGGCGCGGATGCGCTCGGTGACGTCGTCATGGGTGGCGAGCCAGCCGCCGGCGGCGCCGGGCTGGTTCTTGATCTCGATCAGGCGGCCGTCGGAGGTCTCGACGATGTTGCTCTGGATCTGTCCAACGCTGCTCAGAATGTCGTCGCAATAGGAATCGACGTCGCCCTCGAACGAGCCGGTGTCGGCGCGATGCTGGATCACGTCGCGGAAATAGGCGCCGGGTTTCACCACGGCGGTCGAGAGCCGGTACATCTCGATGTAGCGGCGGTTGCAGACGATGAGCCGCTCGTCCTCGTCGAACATCAGCAGGCCCTGCGTCATCGTGTTCATCGCGGTGTCGAGCCGCTGCTTCTCCAGCGAGACGCGCCTCGTGACCTGGCGGAAGATCAGGAACAGCGTGAGCACGAGCAGGCCGATCGACAGCACGGCGACGGCGACGAAGAATTTGGTTTGCGTGCGCCAGGTGGCGAGCGTCGCGTCCAGCGATTTGGTGGCGACCACGACCAGCGGCTCGCCGGTCAGCATGCGCGAGGCGACGATCCGGTCCTTGCCGTCGATCGGGCTGGTGAGCTCAGTCGTGACGAAGGAGCGCTCGAACACGGCGATCTGGTCGGGCGAGCCGGTGCGGTAGTTCTGCCCGATCATGTCATCGACATGCGGAACGCGTGCGAGCAGCTGGCCGTTCTGGTGGTGCATCGCGATCGAGGATTCCTCACCGAGCCCGGTCGAGGCGAAGAAGGATTCGAGCTGCTCCGGCGTGATCGCCCGCGACACCAGCCCGAGGAACTCGCCATGCGGGCCCGACACGCGCCGCGCGATCACGATCGCAGGACCCTTGCCGAACCGGCCGGGCACGACCTCGATCTCTTCCTGCGAGGCCGGATCGTTCTTGAGCCGGTTGAAATAGCCGCGATCGGCGACCGAGATATCGGCGACGGGCCAGCGCTTCGACGAGTTGATCAGCACGCCCCTGGAATCGAACACATTGGCGCCGGCGACGTCGGACCAGCCGCTGGCCTTGGTGCGCAGCACCTCGTGCACGGCGAGCGTCGCCATCTCGCTGCGGAACACGTCGGGGGAATCGATGCCATGGCCTTCGAGTTCAGCAATGATGCTCTTCTGGAGCACCGCGAAATCCTCGAACTCGCGATCGAAATGGCGGGCGAGCAGACGGACGGAGCTTTCCAGGCTGTCGCGGCCGCTCTCGATCGCGTTCTGGCGGAAGCGGTCGACGGTGAGCCCGGTGCCGATGGCCATCGCCGCCATCAGCACGAAGCCGCCCACGATCAGCCACGTCAGCGGCGCGCCCCGCCATTGGCGAAGCAACGCGCGCAGTCGCGCGGTCCATCGAATTGATGCGCCCATCCAGCCCTCCCGTGGGATGCAAGATGCAGCAAAACCGACAAGACCCCGTTACCAGTCAGGGTTAGGGAAATGTGAATCGGAACGGAATCAGGGGGTTCCGTGGATTACGTGAGGTCTCGTGGGCAAAGGCGCGCTCTTCGCGCGCCGTGCCCACCTTTTGTCTCGGTGGATAGAGGTGGCGGGCACGCTTCCGCCGTCGCTCTTCGAGCTATGACGGACAAGTCGCCTTGCCCACCCCTCCGAGACCTGCACTTACCTCTTGATCTCCCAGGTCAGCGCTTCCGCGTTGCCCTTGGCGAACATCGCCGGCACGTCGAACTTGCCGGTCTTGAGGTCATAACGGCATTTCCAGTCGGCCAGTCCCTTCACGGCGACGTTCTTCGGATGCTTGTCCATCTCGCCCGACAGCGAGATCAAGAGGTAGCGGTTGTTGGGCCAGTCGACGCCGAGCCAGCGATAAGCATCCTCGGTGCCTTTCATGAGATTGGCCGAGATGTGGTAGTCGAGCTTCATGTTCCGGGTGTCGGACCGGCTGTGAAAATAGTCCCAGGCGAGATCGCTCAGCGATGTCTTCGCCGCGCTGACGAAGGCGCCGTTCTCGACATGGTAGAGAAACAGATCCTGCTCGCCCGAGCCGGTCTTCTGCATCCGCACCAGCCATTGCGAGTCTTCGGTGAAGCGGAAGCCGGCGCCATAGCCCTGCTCAGGCTTCAGCTCGGTCATCTGCTCGCCGTGCCGCGCCCAGACCTGCCATTTGACGTCCCAGTCGCCGCCGTCCTTCATGTACTGCTCGAGCCTGGTGGCGCCGTCGGGCGAGGTGAAGGCGAGCTCGGCATTGTCGGTGAGGACGAAGCCCGCCGGCGGCCCGGAGGCGGCGAGCGCGGGGGCGGCGGCGAGCGTCAGGGCAAGCGCCAGAATTGGCGCGGCGCGGCAAAATGCGGTCACGATGAAATCCTCTGGAAAATTGCCGCAGTGCGGCCTCGCTCATTTGACGCCATTGGGACTACCTCGGTTCATCCCATCGACCGTCTTGCTGCCGCGGCCAAAACAGCGCAATTTGCTGCCCTCGGCTGATTTGCGACCCAGGATTTGCTGACTGATGATCACCGCATCCAAGGCCTTCATTGCATTCTGTCTGCTCGCTGTCGTCGGCACGGTGCTGGTCATCGGGCCGACCGAGCTGCGCCGTCTGCTGCCGGGCGGGACCAACGCCGAGGTCGCAGCGGTCGCGAAGCCGGACGTGAAGCAGGCTGAAGCCAAGGCCGAACCCAAGGTCGAGGCAAAAGCCGAAGCCAAGCCTGAAGCCAAGCCTGAATCCAAGCCGGACGAGCCGAAGCTTGCCGCCAGCGCGCCGCCCGCGCCATCGGCGTCCGCTGCTGCTGCCGCAACCCCTGCGCCGAAGGCGGATGCGCTCGCCGAGACCCAGAAGCAGGTCGCCGCGCTGGTCGATATCGCGCCGGCCAAGCCGCAGCCGGCCGTTGCGGACACCGGTCCCCGTTTCGACGTCGCGCGCGTCGACGATCATGGCGAGGCCGCGGTGATCGCGGGCCGGGCCGCGCCGGGTGCGACGGTCGAGCTGATGCGCGACGGCCAGCCGCTCGACAGTGTGGTGGCCGATGCGTCGGGCCAGTTCGTGATGACCCCGCCGAAGCTTCCCGCCGGCAGCTATGAACTGGCGCTGCGCGCCAAGGCGCCCGACGGCACTGTCGTGCAATCCAGCCGCACCATGCCGGTGATGATCGCCGAAGCCGCACCGCCGCCTGCGCGCGTCACACCGGTTGCGAAGCAGGACACCAAGTCGGTTGAAAAGCCGGACGACAAATCGGACGTCGTCGCGTCCCTGCCGGCGCCGCGCCTGGCCGCGACGTCGGACCGGTCCGCGGCTCGGCCGCGCATGATGGGCGGGCCCAAGCCCAAGGCCACGGCGAGGGTGCCGGCGGCGGGTGCCACTGTCGCATCGGCCTCGCCCGCGGAGGTCTTCAACGCGACGCCGGCAGAGGCCGGCGGCAGCCGGGTGATTTCCCGCGGCGACAGCCTCTGGGCATTGAGCCGTCTCGCGTACGGCGACGGCAACCGCTACGCGCTGATCGTCAACGCCAACCGCGACAAGATCCACAATCCCAACCTGATCTATCCCGGCCAGACGTTCGTGATGCCGCAAAGGGCGCGGTGAACGCGGCGGTTCTCGCTGTTGCGGATTGCATCTCCTGACGCTTCGACGCCGGTCTCTCTTCTCCCTCGCCCCGTTCTTACGGGGAGAGGGTGGGGTGAGGGGCTCTCTCCGCGAGAGTTGTCTCTCGATAGACCTGTACCCCCTCACCCGGATCGCGCGGGACGATGCTTCGCATCGCCCGGGGCGATCCGACCTCTCCCCGCAAGCGGCAGGGGGATCGCATATGGATTTCACCGGGATCGCGGGCTTGCTCCGCCTCTCCCGCTTGCGGGAGAGGCCGACGCGCTCGCAGAGCGCGGCGGGTGAGGGCTCTCGCCACTAGGGGAGTTTCTCCGCAATTCTCGACAACCCCATTGCCGAGACAGCCCCCACCCCAACCCTCCCCCGCAAGCGCAGGGCAATCGCATATGATGTTTCGGATAGGCCTGAGCAAGCGCCTCGTCCTTCGAGACGACCGCTTCGCGGTCTCCTCAGGATGAGGCTAAGTGGCATTGGTGCTGGTCGAAACGACGGCCGCACACTCGGTCCTCATCCTGAGGGCCCGCCAACGGCGGGCGTCTCGAAGGATGGCTACGGGGGGAATCGCTCCCATATGCGATTGCCCTGCCGCAAGCGGGGCGAGGTAAGACGCAGCCGTTCCGCGACGCTTTGACCGTCTCGCCGCGGAACATTTGGTTCCGCCGCGCGTCAATGTCATGCGGCGCGATGCGCACTTGGCGCTGGAGGAGGGCCAGGAAGTGGTCATCTCGGTGGTCAACTCAGTGGTCGGCTCTGTCATGTCGAGATCCCGCACGAAACTGGCGCTGGTCGGCGTTGTCTTAGCGATTCTCGCAGTGCTGCTACCGAATACGGCCGAAGCCCAGTTCGGATTGCGCGGCGGGCCGCTCGGTGTTGCGCGCTTCGCCGTCGGTCACGTCATCGGCCTGTCGCGGCTGCGCCACGCCCGCATGGCGGTGCGAGGCAGTCGCTATCGCTCCGCTGCGCTGAGATCGCAGGATCCGCGCGGCGGTGAGCGCGGTCAGCCTGCCAATCCTACTATCGTGCGCGCGGCGCTCACGGCGCAGGCTGCGCTGTCGGGCTGGCACGGCGGTCGCCGTCCGCAGGGCTGGTGGCGTCATCCCGACGGCAGCTATGGCTGGATCGGTCCCGTGTTCTGGCCGTTCGCGCATGACGATCTCACCACGGCCATCATCTTCGGCGATACGACCAGCCTCTCGCTCTATGGCTATGGTGATATCTACGCGGCGATCTTCGCGCCCTATGCGGCCCCGGAGCTCGCCGCCTATACCGCGCCGCAGGGACGTCGCGCGCGACGAGTCCCATCGGTGGAGGCGGTCTGTGATGGCAGCGACACCGGCGGCTTGCCCGTCGATCGCATTGCAGCCGCCGTGCAGCCCAACGAGATGCAGCGCACCGCGCTCGACGATCTCGGCGCCGCCTGGGCCTCGGCGCGCGATACCATCCGCGCCTCGTGCCCGGCGCAGGCGCCAATGACGGCGGCGGAGCGCCTCGGCGTAATGCAGACCCGCTTGGATGCGATGATCAAGGCCACGGACGCCCTCGCGGCGCCGCTCGCCAAATTCGTCGACCTTCTCGATGACGGCCAGAAGGCAAAGCTGGATTCGCTCGCCAACGAACGCCGCGCGGCGCTTGCATCGGCTCAGCACAAGGATGCGCAGGCGGCCTCCGCCTGCGATCCGAACTACGATCCCCGCTACGATGTGCAGGCCCAGCGCCAATACGAGCAGCTCGTGCAGCAGCAATGGCCGGCTGACGACATTGCCAACACGCTGAAGCTCGACGACACCGGACGCGCCCGGCTCGACGTGCTCCAGGGCACCACGCTGCGCACCATGGAGACGCTCAGTCCTTGCCCGACGAAGGCAGAAGCGACACCGCAGGCCCGCCTCGCCGCCGTGAAGGCGCGGCTGCAGAGGATGCAGCAGGCGGTCAACAGCGTCGGCGATGCGCTCGATGATTTCGAGGCGGATCTGAGTGATGAGCAGAAGGTAGGGTTCGAGGCGATGGGGCCGAAGCGGGGGACGTAGAATCCTCCCAAGGAATCCGCGCCCGAGCCAGCTCGAAACGCAATGATATCCCCCTTATGATATACATCTATAATGTAGATCATGGAGGTCGGTTGCCATGCAGGTCTCCAAATCGGGCAACAGTCTTGCGGTGCGCCTGCCCAAGGCGCTGGTCGAAGCCTTGAAGCTCTCGCCTGGCGACGAGCTCAACGTGGTCGAAGCCTCGAAGGGCCAGATCGCGGTGGAGAAGGTCGACAAGCAGGCCGAGTTTCTGAGGCAAGTGAAGCAATTCCAGTTTCCGCTGCCCGACGGCTACAAATTCGACCGCGACGAAGCCAACGAGCGGTGAGCCCGTTCTTCGACAGCAATATTCTGATCTACGCTTTTTCGACCGACATCCGGCGCGGGCCGGCGCTATCAGCGATTGCCGGCGGCGGCGTCATCAGCGCGCAGGTGCTGAACGAGTTCACCAGCGTGCTGCGCAAGAAACAAAAGCAGGACTGGTCCGTCATTGAGGCGGCGGTGCAGACGATCCGCTTTCGCTTTCCGGACATCGTGCCGCTGACATCAGACACCCACGCTGCAGCGCTGGTGATCGCTCGGGATCACTCTGTCGCATTCTACGATGCCCTCATCGTCGCATCCGCGATCGGGGCCGGCTGCGACACGCTCTACAGCGAAGACCTCCAGCACGGCCGCAGCATCAGCGGACGACGTGCGACGGCGTGTAGAACTGGCCGCCGCTCTTGCCCTCGGCGCTCGCAAAGCGGGAGGGAAAGTATTCGTAGACGCGGCCGAGTGTATCCTTTGAGCGATCGGCGGGAGCGCCAAGCGCGACGTCGCTGACCAGATTGATGATCTGGCCGAGCCGCTGCTTGTCGAGACCGGGCCTGGCGAAATCCTTCGGCAGCACGCTCTTGAGCGAGGTGTTGTCCCGCTCGATCGCGGTCATGGCGTTGTCGACGAGCTCGCCGATGGTCGGCTGCGGCGCCATCGACTTGAGATAGCTCCACCGTGCTTCCGGCGGCACCCAGAAGATGTTCTGGGCGCGATACTCGTCCGGGTCCTCCGGATCGGCGCCCTGCGTGCGTGCGCGTCGAGTTCCCCGTGCTTGGCCTCGAAGGCATCGGAGATGTATTTCAGGAAGATCAGCCCCAGCACGACGTGCTTGTATTCGGCCGCATCCATGTTGTTGCGCAGCGCGTCCGCGGCCGCCCACAGCTTGGCCTCGAACGCGCCGTTGCCGTTGCTCTCAGTGCCGCGATCGACCTTCGCCCCTCGGCTCTTCCCCGAACCTCGTGCCATTCTTTCCGTCTTTTCCCGTCAAACGTGCGCCCAGTAATACGACACGGGGCGACTCTTGCGCATTAGCTTTTTTGCTTGGATCCCAACAGGATGCCAGCCACCGGATCGACTGATCCGAAGGACAAAACACATCAGGGTGTGGGGGTACGGCGCAAACGCCCGATGATGCCATCATGCCGGTGTTTTGCCCGACGTGTCAAACGGCCTTGTCGCGCTCGGGCCTGAGCACTCCCGTAAGTCGTTGATCCCACCGCCCGGCCTACTGTGCATGGGGTTGTTTTCGACATTCTAGTTCGCGGCGGTCCTCTTCCAGGCATCCATCACGTTCTCCTCGTCCTCACGCCAGCTCAGAATCTCCATCGCCAGCACGGGATGATTAAATCCCTTGAGCTGGAGATCGTCGAGGGCGCGGGCTTCGACAGAGGGCTCGACGATGCCGTAGACGCGGCGGCTCACCACGATCTGGTTGGGCCGAGCCTCGCCGCAGAGGCGGGAGGCGAGGTTGGTGACGCTGCCGATCGCGGCGTATTCCAGCCGCTGCTCGAAGCCGACCTGGCCGAGCGTGGCGTAGCCGAGCGCAATGCCGATGCCGAAGCCGAGGCTGTGCCCGCGGTTGCGCCAGCGCTCGGTCAGCGGGCCGATGGTGTCGCGCATCTCCACCGCCATCTTCACGGCGCGCTCGGTGTGGTCCTCGAACTGGATCGGCGCGTTGAACAAAATCATCACGCCGTCGCCGGCATATTTGTCGAGCGTGCCCTCGTACTTGAAGATCAGCTTGCCGAGTGCGGCGTGATATTCGCGCAGCACGTTCATCGCCTCTTCCGGCTCGGTCGCTTCCGTGAACGCGGTGAAGCCGCGCAGGTCGCAGAACACCACGGTCACTTCGCGGCGCTGGCTGGTGAGCAGCCCTTCGGGACTGTCGGAGGAGGCGATCAGCTGCGCCACCTGCGGCGCCAGGAAACGCTCGAGCTTGCGGATGCGCTCGATCTCACTGAGCTGGGTCTCGACGCGCTCCTCCAGCGACTTGTTCCAGTCCTTGAGCTGCTCGGTCTGCTCGCGCAGCTTGTCGGCCTGGGCGCGCACGGTCTCGTGCGCGGTCTCCAGCGCGTGGCTCTTGTGGTCGACCTCCGTGAACAGGCGCGCATTGCGCATCGCCAGCACCGCCTGGTTGGCGAAGGTGCGCATCAAGCCGGTGAGGCTTCCCTCGAACGCGCCGCTTAAGCGGCGCAGCACCACCAGCGAGCCCAGCGTGCCCTGCTGGTCGACCAGCGGCACCACCAGCACCGCGTGGAAGCCGGCATCGACCGCGACATCGCGCAGCGGCTGCCCGGCGGCGTGATCGAGATCGGGAAGCGCGATCGGTTCGCCGTGATTGGCGGCCTCGCTCAAGATGTTCTCGCCTTCGTCGATCGTGACATGGTCGCCCGCGACCGACGTGTCGACGCCGTTGGCCTCGACCAGATTGAAGCGCCGTCGCTCGGCATCATAGCCGTAGATCAGCACCGCATCGGCGTGGCTGATCTCCAGCGCACGCGCGGCGATCGTCGGCAGCACGGCGTTGAGGTCGAGCGAGGAGGCGACCGCGCGGCCGACCTCTTCCAGCACCTTCAGCTCGTTGATCGACTGCGCGAGGTCGCGGGTGCGCGCCTCGACTTTTGTTTCGAGGTCCGAATAGGTCTCCTGGAGCTGGCCGGCCATGCGGTTGAACTGGCCGGCGAGCTCCTCCAGCTCGTCGGAGGTGTGCACGTCGATGCGGTGGCTGAAGTCGCCCTCGCCGAGCTTGTGCGCGCCGTCGCGCAGCGCCGTGATCGGGATGATCATGCGGCGCGCCAGCAGCGTGCCGGCGAGGATCGCGACCAGCAGGCCCATGCCGATCAACAGCGCGATGCGCACGAGCTGGTCGCGGATCGGCGTCAGCGCCTGCGCGGTCGGCTGCTCGAACAATACGCTCCAGCCGAGTTTTGGTACGGTGCTCGCAGCAGTCAAAACAGAATGGCCGTTGGAGTCGGTGCCTGACGTCTCGGACTCACGGCCGGGCGCGATCGCGGCCGCGACCTGCGGCAGCTTCGACAAATCTTTGCCGACATCGGGCCCCTTCGACGAGGCCGCCAGCACGCGGCCGCGTGCGTCGACCACATAGGCGAAGGCGGCCTTGCCGACCTGGGCGTCCGACAGGAAGTCGGAGAGGAAGCTGAGATCGATCTCGGCCACCGTGACGCCGGCATTGAAGCCGGAATGCGCCACCGAGATCGACATCACCGGCTTCTGATCGACGAAGCTCGCCGCCGAATAGCTGACCCCGCGCGCCACCGCTTCAGTGAAGCGCATGTCGCGGGCGAGGTCCGCATTGCCGCCCGTCGTGGTCGACTGGCGCGACACGCGCAACACCTCGCGGCCGGCGCCGTTGAGCTGAAACAGCTGGGAGACGACCGAGACCTGCTGCAAGAGCTGGGCGTAGTCGGCGCGACGTTTTTCGAGCGTGTCCCGGCTTGCCGTCGTCACCCAGCTGATCTGGCGCTCCAGTTCGGAGACGGACTGCTCCATGCGCCGGGCCGCGGCCTGGGCCTTGTCGTCGAGCCCGTCGGTCAGCGAGGTCTTGGTGGCGCGGTAGGAGATCCAGGTTTCCATCGCGCCGTTGACGGCGAGGACGAACACGACGAGGCCGACGAGGGAGACGACATATTTGGCGAACAGACCCTCGCGCAGAAACCAGGTCTTGTCTTTCGCTCCCGCCATCCGGATCCTCTCGCACCGCGACCGACGCCGGCGCTACGGGCCGCACCGGCCCCACGGCTCTTCTACCATAATTTGGGCCTTTGGACCGGCGAGGGGCCAGTCAAGGGCGGGTGTGGTTACCCCCGCCGGGGAACGCCGGACTGGTTGGCAGGGCGGTGAATTGTCGCAGCGGCCGTCTCCTCCGTTCGGAGGAAGAACTGTGTGACGAGGCGGTGTAAGGCTGCACGCGGAGTTCGACGCTTTGGTCCGCCAATCACCGATTGAACAGCTGCCGCATCACGTCGTTCATCGGCTGGCTGTCCTGCTGCGCCTCGGGCGGGTCTTGGGCCGGAGGAGTCGGCGAAGCCTGGGGTGCCGGTGTGGCCGATGCGCCTGGCAGGCTGCGGCTTCGGCCGGCACCGTTTCCGGTGCCGCTCGAGAGCCCCTGCTGGATCAGATTGCCGATCGCCTCGCCGAGCTGGCCGCCGAGCGGATTGTTCTGCCCCTGTCCCTGCCCTTGCTGCTGCATCTGCGGATTGGCATTGCCGGCGGCGTTGTTACCGCCCGGTGCGGCGGCGCCGCCGAGGCCAAAGCTGTTCAGGATGTTGCCGAGCCCGGCTCCGTCAGGCCCGAACAGGCCCTTGCCCATCTCGCGCAGCCTGGCATAGGCCGCGTCAGGATTGTCGAGCATGCCGGCCATGTCAGGATAAATCCGCGGCTGCGACCACGCGCCCGTAATCATCACGGGGATGCCGAAGCCGACGGGATCGGAGGCGCGGCCCTGGCCTTCGGTCGTCATCACCAGTTTCGGCTCGACGCGAAATCCCATCATCTTGGTGTCGAGCGCAATGGTGCCGGCGCCGGTGACACGCACCAGCGGCCCGATCAGATTGAGATCGGTCGTCACCGCCTGGCCCTTGTCGATGCGGAAGGACGCAGAGAGCTGCGACAGATCCGTGCTCTGCTCCTGGCTGCTGTTCTGGCTGTCCTGCCAGCCCGACAGCGTGCCCGACGTGAGCGAGCGGATCATCTGCGCGACATTGATGCCGCGGATGGCGCCGTCCTGGAAATTGACGAAGGCCGTGCCCTGCATGTTCGCCATCAGCGCGCGCTGGCTGGTGCCGGCGCTGCGCAGAGCGAGCTTGGCTTGCAGCTTGCCGTCGATCCGGTCGAATTCGGCAAGACCCTTCAGCAGCGGCAGCGCGCGTACGCCGACGAGGTCGGAATGCATCGCAAAGCTTGGCGCGCCGCTGGTCGCGTCGAGGATCACCTCGCCCGAGACCTGGCCGCCATAGGCGCCGAGATTGGCGGTGCCTGCCTTCAAGATGCCGCCGGCGAGCTTTGCATCGAGCGCCAGCGGTGCAAGACGCGCGTCGCCGATGACGGCTTCGTTGGCCGAGACCCTGATTTGCGCATCGACATAGTTGAGCCCGGACACGTCGATCGGCGCGTCGCTCCAGGGCTGCCCGGCCGCGCCATCAGGCGATTTCGCCAGCGGGATTGCCAGCCGTTGGAAGTCGAGATCGACTTTCACCAGCGGCTTGCTCGCGATGTCGACCGAGGCCCAGCCGTTGAAAGCGCCATCGCCGAGCGTGCCGTTGACGCTGTTGATCATCACGACCGCGCCGCTGAGCCGCAGCTCGGCATGACCGGCGAGCCGAGACTTCAGCACGTCGGGCATATCGATGGCGAAATCCACCGGGATGGTCTGCCGCTCGACCGGCGGCGTCGGTGTGGTCGCCTTGATATCGAATTTGGTCGGGTGCTCGCCTATGCGCGCGGTGCCGGCGATAGTGACCTTGCGGTCGCGGCCTATGACGGTATCGGCATTGATGGCGCTGATACGGCCGTCGACGCGATCGCGCGCGCGCGAAAATACGACTTCACCGTTGGTGATCTTGGCGCGGTCGATCGTCGCGCCGTCGATCTCGAGCGCGGGCGATCGCGGCGATGCATCGGCGTTCGGCAGGCGCTCGCGCAGCAGCGGCTGGTACAGCACCGGATGGGTGACGACGATCTCGCTGATGTTCGGGTGGCCCGACCACACGCTTGCGAGCGACATGTCGGCCTGCACGCTGTCGATCGTCAGGCGCGTAATGCCGCTGCGGTCCTTGGGGTCGGCAAGCGTCAGATCGTTCAGTGTGACGTTCAGCGTCGGCCACAGGCTGATCTTGGTGGTGCCGTCGATCGACAGGCGATAGCCGCTCGCCTGCTCGACGCGCGAGGCAATCGTCGCGGTCAGGAAGCCCGAGGGAATCCCGATCACCAGCAGGAGTACGATCACGATGATGATCGCGGCCACCGCCGCGCCGGCGAATTTCACTGCTCTCATGTCGACTTTCCAACGACGGACGAGCGGCGTCGAATCCGGCCGGTCAACCCGTCCTTTACGCCTGAGTTTATCCCGGGACGGGAAGCCGCTCCAAGCGGGTAAAAATAGTCGGGAGGTGCTGCAAAGTTATGTGACTTATGGCACACTTCTCCGGCGCGGTTTTACGCGATTCTGACGTTGATGCTTCCAAGCGATTTGCCAAAGAAATTCAGAAGGACGTTGAAATGAGCAAGCAGGCCGAATTTGCGGTCATTCTGAAAATGAATGCCATGTTCGCCGATCTCGGTGCGGACGAACTCCAGCGGCTGTCCAACCTCTGTCACACCCAGCATCTCTCAAACGGCGAGGTGCTGTTCCAGAAGGGCGATGCGGGCGATGCGCTGTTCGGCGTGCGCCGTGGCCAGGTCCGCATCGAGACCGGAGCCTCCGACGGTAGCCGGCTGACGCTGAATTTCATGGGCCCGGGCGATCTGTTCGGCGAAGTTGCGGTGCTGGACGGCCAGAGCCGCACCGCGGATGCGACCGCCGGCGAGGTCAGCGAATTGTTCGTACTGCGGCGCGAAGACTTCCTCGCCTTCCTCGAGCGCGAGCCGAAGGTCGGAATCAAGATCATCTCGCTGTTGTGCCAGCGCATCCGCTGGCAGAGCGAGCGCATGGAAGAATCCATGTTGCAGCCGCTGCCGGTGCGGCTGGCGCGGCGGCTCTGCGCGCTCGCCGCCGATTTCGGCTCCGAGGTGCACATCTCGCAGGAGCAGCTCGGCGTCTTCGTCGGCGCCGCGCGCGAGAGCGTCAATCGCCAGCTTCAGGCCTGGCGCAAAGAGGCTATCCTCGATCTCCAGCGCGGCCGTATCCTGCTGAGGAATATGACCAAGCTGACCGCGATCGCGCGGAATGAGTAGGATCAAGCGATCGTGGCGAGGAATTTCCTTCGCTGCGACGCTTCAGTGCAGCTCCCGCTTGATCTGAATCCCCGAGAAGCTACTCCGCCGCAGGATGCACGATGTTCTTCGGCGCTGGTGCCGCGTCCGCAGTTTCGTGATGACTGTCCGTCTCTGCGTCCTCGCTGTGCACGATCAGCCGCTTGCCGAAGCGCCAGATCAGGGCGCCGAGGTCGTCCATCACCATGAACATCGCAGGTACGAACACCAGCGACAGGATGGTCGAGAAGATCAGGCCGCCGATCACCGCGAGCGCCATCGGCGAGCGGAACTCGCCGCCGGCGCCGACCGCGAGCGCGCTCGGCATCATGCCGGCCGCCATCGCGATCGTGGTCATCACGATCGGGCGGGCGCGTTTCATGCCGGCGTCGATCATCGCCACGTCGCGCGGCTTGCCGGCGTGAATTGCCTCGATCGCGAATTCCACCAGCATGATCGCGTTCTTGGTGACGATGCCCATCAGCATCAGGATGCCGATCCACACCGGCGTCGTGAGCTGCTTGCCGGTGACGAGCAAAGCGGCGATCGCGCCGCCGATCGAGAGCGGCAGCGAGAACAGGATGGTGATCGGCTGCAGGAAGGTGCCGAACAGCAGCACCAGCACCGCATAGACCATCATCAAGCCGGCCGTGATCGCGGTGGCAAAGCCGTCGGACAGCTCGTTGAGGCTTTCGGCGTCGCCCGACGGTGAGACCCTCACGCCCTTCGGCAGGCTCTTCATGACAGGCAGCTCGTAGATCTTCTTGGTGGCATCACCGAGCGCCGCGGAGCCGACGAGGTCGGCGGCGACGGTTGCCTGCCGCTCGCGGTCGTAGCGGTTGATGCTGGTCGGGCCCTGGTCGAGCTTGACGTCGGCAATGACCGAGAGCGGCACGCCGCCCTTCTCGCCGTGCTCGCCGAGCGGCACGCGCAGCTGCTCCAGTGTCTTGAGATTGCCGCGCGCGGCATCCTCGAGCTGCACGCGAATCGGGACCAGGCGATCTCCGACGTCGAACTTGGCGAGCGCCGGACCGACGTCGCCGATCGTCGCGACACGGATCGTCTGCGACAGGCTTTCGGTCGAGACGCCCAGCCGCGCGGCGAGGTCGGCGCGCGGTTCGATGCGCAGTTCGGGACGTTCCAGCGAGGTCTCCGAGATCACGTCGGAGATGGTCGGAATCCGCTTCATCTGCGTCGCAAGCTCGCTCGCGACATTGTTGACGATATTGGGGTCGACGCCGGTTACCACCAGCGAGATCGCGCGCAGGCCGTTCTCGTCCAGGAACCAGAAGCGGATATCGGGAACGTTCTCCAGCTCCTGGCTGATCGAGAATTCAAGCTCGCGCTGGGTGATGTTGCGGTCGTTCTTGGGCGTGTAATTGATGATCAGGGCGGCTCGCCTGACTTCCTGGGTGCCCGGTGGAACGCGCCCGCCGTCCACGAAGATGCTCTTCACCTCGGGCCGCTTGCGCAGGCGCGCGACGATGTCCTCGGTGACCTTCTCGGTGTAGGCGAGCTGCGTGCCCGGCGGCAGTTCGAGCGCGAGCAGCGAGCGGGCACTGTCCTGCGCCGGCAGGAAGCCCTGCGGCAGCAGCGTGATGCTCCAGATCGAAGCCGCGAAGATGCCGAGGCCGATCAGCACGGTGATGAAATAGTGTTTCACCGACCACGATACGATTCTGTGGTAGCCCCGCAGGATGCGGCCCGGCGGCGGCTCTTCGTGAGAGCCATGCTTGAGGAAGTAGGCAGCCAGCATCGGCGTCACGAAGCGTGCCGCGAGCAGCGAGAAGAACACCTGCACCGAGACCGTGATGCCGAACTGCTTGAAGAACTGTCCGGCGATCCCCGACATGAAGCTCGCGGGCGCGAAGATCGCGATGATGGTGAGCGAGATCGCGATCACGGCAAGGCCGATTTCGTCTGCGGCTTCGAGCGCGGCACGGTAGGGCGATTTGCCCATATTCATGTGCCGTACGATGTTCTCGATCTCGACGATGGCGTCGTCGACCAGAATACCTGTCGACAGCGTGATGGCGAGGAAGCTGACGAGGTTGAGCGAGAAGCCGAGGATGTCCATCGCCCAGAACGCCGGGAAGATCGACAGTGGCAGCGAGACCGCGGCAATGATGGTGGCGCGCAGGTCGCGCAGGAACAACAGCACGATGACGACGGCGAGGATCGCGCCTTCGAACAGGGTCGAGATCGCAGCTTCGTAATTGCCATTAGTGTATTCGACGGAGGTGTCGATCAGCTTGAGGTCGACATCGGGATAAGCGGCCTTGAGCGCGTTGATGCGCTTCTGCACGGCTTCGGCGACCTTCACGTCGCTGGCGCCCTTGGAGCGCTTGATGCCGAGCGCGACCACCGGCTCGCCGTTGAAGCGGGCGAAGGTGCGGCGATCGGCGATGGTGTCGGTGACGGTGCCGAGATCGTCGAGACGGACCTCGCCGCCGCCGAATAGCGGGATCATGGTGCCGGCGAGGTCGCTCAGCGTCTTGGCGCCGGCCAGTGTCCGGATCGCCTGGTCGTTCTTGCCGATCTCGGCACGACCTCCGGCGACGTCGACATTGGTGCCGCGCAGGCTCTGGCTGACATTGACGGCGGTCAGCCCCATCGCCTGCAGGCGGTCGGGGTCGAGCGACACCAAAATTTCGCGCTCGACGCCGCCGATGCGCTCGACCTGGGCGACGCCGCGCACGCCTTGCAATGCGCGCTTGACCACGTCGTCGACGAAGTACGAGAGCTGTTCCGGCGTCTTGCCGGGCGAGATCGCGGCATAGGTGACGATCGGCAGGCCAATCACGTCGACGCGTTGAATCAGGGGCTCGGTGACGTTCTGCGGCAGGTTGGAGCGCACGCGCGTCACCGCGTCCTTGACGTCGTTGAGCGCGCGGTCGGTGTTGGTCTCCAGCGCGAACTGGATGGTAGTCACGGACACGCCGTCGGTGACCGAGGAGGTGATGTGCCGAACGCCCTCGACGCCGGAGACGGCGTCTTCAACAGTCTTTGTGACCTGGGATTCGAGTTCCGCGGGGGCGGCGCCGAACTGGGAGACCGCGACCGAGATCACGGGAATGTCGGCTGAAGGCAGCCGCGTGATCGCGAGCTTGCTGAAGGAGGTCCAACCGAGGATCAAAAGGATGATCGAAAACACCACCGACGGCAGCGGATTACGGATCGACCATGCCGAGATATTCAGAGCCATCAGCGTACCCGCGTGCGATCGAGTTCATCGGCGAACATGGTCTTGATCTGGTCGCCGTCATGCAGTGAGGAGCCCGCATCGGCGACGACGATTTCGCCGACGTCGACCCCTTCAAGGATTTCCGTTTGGCTGTCGGATGTCAGTCCGACGCGCACCCGGCGCGTCTCGACGACGTTGCCTTTGACCACCTGCACGGTGAGATGGTCGATCGCCGTCTTGGGAACCGCGACGCCGCAGCTTCGCTTGGCGTCGATGGAGGCACGGGCAAACATGCCGACCTTCAGCGACGGATTGTTGGTGACGCTGATGCGAACGCGGCCAAGCTGCGTGGCGCGATCGATCTCGGGCGCGACCAGTCGGACCCGGCCGATCAGATCGGCGGCGTCGTCGCGGCTGATCCGCACCGTCGCGCCGGGGCTGAGCTTCGGCATATGCACGGCGGGAACCTGCGCGTCGAGCTCGATCTCGCCGCTGACGGCAATGCGGAACATCGGTCCGGCCTGCGGCGAGGCGGGCGCGCCGACGATGGTGCGGACTTCCGTGACGAGGCCCGGCGCGGGCGCCTTCAGCGAGATCGGACCTTGCGGGCCCGGCCGTTGCGGCTGGCCCGGAATCTGCGGCGGCGCCGTCAGGCGGGCCAGCTCCTGATTGTCTGTCACGGTAGCGCCTTCGGTGACGAAGACGTCGGTGACCTTCGACCCTTCCTGGTCAGCCACGACCACAGCCTCGCGCCGCGGCACGAAGAAGCCGGTCACCCGCACCAGGTCGGAGAAGCACGCGTTGGTCGACTTCGTCACGATGACGAGCGCCTCGCCCGGCGTCTCCTTCGGCTCGGAGCGATGCCGATGCTCGAACCAGTAATAGCCGACGCCGAGCGCAACGATGAACGCCACGGTTCCCGCAGGCTTGAGATATTCGGAGATGTTCATCGCCGGATCATCCTGGCCTGGCTCGCGGTTATTGGGAGCGTTTCCCTGAAACGAAGCGGCGTCCCGCAGGGCTGCGGGACGCGCGCTGGGAGCAAGACTTTACACCACATCAGGACTTGTCACTTCAACGGATTGCGACGTGGTCACTTCGATGCGGTGGTCTTGTTTTCCATATTGACGACCTGGACGCGGCGGTTCGCCTCCGACATTGGCTGGTTCGGGTCCTTCAGCTTGCTCTTGCCGTAGCCGACGGTGACGAGGTCGGTCGCGGCGATGCTGTACTTCTCGACGAGGTAGCGCTTGATCGAATCCGCGCGGCGTTCCGACAGCTCCTGATTGTAGCTCTCGCCGCCGGCGGCATCGGTGTGGCCGGCGACCACGAAGGTCGAGCCCTTCAAGTCGGGGCTGGTCAGCGCGCGCCCCAGCGCCTGCACCGAAGGCAGCGACTTGGTGCTGATATCGGCCGAATTGTAGTCGAAGGTGATTTCGAGATCGATATTCGGCTTGTCCTTGGCGGCCGACGCGATCTCGTCGCGTTCGGTCGACGAGAGCGAGCGCGTGGTACGGCCGCGGACGGACTGGATGAGCTTGGTTTCCACCGCGTTCGGCACCGGATCGGCCTGCGGGCCGATCGAGAGGCCGCGGGTCAGGGGTTTTTTCGGCGCCGGCGCCAGGGCCCGGACGATCTCGTCCTCGGTGACATTCTTGCTGTTGCCGTCGTCGCCGGCGAAGGCAGGGGTGAGCGTCAGTGCGGCACTGATGGTGATGATGGACAGGAGCGCGGTCAGTCCCTTTGCAGCCAATCTCATTGCCAGTCCCTCCTGCGCGAGCGCGCGCGGTTCCAAAATTCCTGCAATAGGCCAACGGCAAGGCCGCCTGCGGCATCCGTTCGGTTAGTCTTGACCGGGTGGCCAGGGGTTCGAGGCGTTCCCCGCATCAAATCAAAAAATATCAACGCACTCCGTAACTTGCGAACTCCCCAGCGATGTTCGGATCCATCGCCTTGGCATTGGCGATATCGAGCGCGCCCTCCTGGGCCGAGCCGTTGCGCTGCTTGGCGATACCCCGCCCAAACAGCGAGGAGGTCAGGCGCGGATTGATCTTCAGCGCCGCGTCGAAATCGGCGATGGCGTTCTTCGCCGCTCCGGATTTGAGGTTCACGAGCCCGCGGCTATCCAGCGCATCGACGAAATTCGGCCGCAGCCGCAGCGCCTCGTTGCAATCCTTCAGCGCGCCCTGGAGGTCGCCGACCACGGTGCGGGTCCAGCAGCGGTTGTTCAGCGCCTCGACATCCTTCGAATTGATCCGGAGCGTGTCATCAAAATCCTTGATGGCGAGGCCGTAAGCTCCCTTGCTGGCATAGACCTGGCCACGCCGGTACAGCGCATTCACGTCGTCCGGATTTGCGGCGATCTTGGCCGTCAGGCTCTTGATGGTCGGGTCTTCAGCCAAGGCGGACGCGCTCGGACCGCTGTCGATGCTCGGGGCGGGCTCGGCGGGCTTCACCGGCGGTGGCGGTGGCGGCAAAGCGGCCTCGACCTGCGGTTTCGGCGCCGGCGGCGGTGATGGCGGTGCGGGTGGCGCTGGCGGATTGTTCGAAGCCACGGGTGGGGCGGGCGGAGCCGGAGGCGGGTTGGTCGCGACCGCAGGAGGAGGTGGCGGTGCGGGAGGCGCCGGTGGCGGTGTCGTCGCCGTCGGGCGGGCTCCAGCGGCACCCGGAATGAACGAGAAATCTTCGGCGAGCGAGGACGATATCCATGGCACCTGCTCGCCGCGCGAGGCGCGGGTGACACCCATCTTGGTGCGGTTCAGCGTTTCCTCCGCCATCAGGTCGGGGACGCGGATTTCCTTGAGCAGCTCCTGGACGAACAGGCTGTGGTCGCCGCCGGCATCGGACACCACCGATGCCAGCGCGGCCGAATACATCACCAGCGTGCCGTTCGGCGCGATGACCGGGGTCAGACCCGCCGAGAAACTGCGGAACCGCCGTTCGAACGGGTTGCGCCTGCTGGCATCAATCAGCGCGATCTTGACGCCGGCGCCACGGGTGTTGAGCTCGCCCAGGATGGCTTCGATGCTGAAACCGTCGCGGCGGACGTCGGACTCGGTCCAGATCTGCGCGTCGACCGGGATCATGTAGCTCTGGCGCGCCGACTGGATGCCGAACCCGCTGTAGAATATCAGTGCCACGGAGCCTGGCTTGATCTTGCCGTAAAGCTTGTCGAAGGCACGGCGCATGCCGTCGCCGGTCAGGTTCTCGCCGACCTCGACCGAAAAGCCGTCGCGTTTGAGCTCGTCGGCGACATCGCGCGAATCGTTGATCGGCTCCTTCAGCGGGCTGTCCGCGTCTGGATATTTGGCGTTGCCGATCACCAGCGCAAAACGATCGCCGGCCGCATGCGACGGCGCGCTCGGGACGAGCGAGACGAGCAATGGCAGAAGAAAAAGCAAGCAAATTTTCATAATCAGCGCGGTCCAGCCAAAAAGGCGCCGTTCCCAGCTTGCGCCGCGGCGACCTTAACTTACGCAATGTGCATTATCAAACCGGGGAACGGGTGCGTCAACCGCTTGGAGATTCGGTACTATCGCGACAATTGACCGCGATGCACTGGCCAGATGCGCGGGGAATAATTCAGCTACTCGACACATTCTTGCTTCGGGTTCCGGCGGCCATGTCAGGCCGGCGCCCGCGACGAAAATGTGATTGGTCTCACATTGGGGGGGCCGCCTCCGCGGCAACCTCATGCGTTTGACCTTTGCGCCGGACGATGGCTTGGTGCGTGGGAGGTCCACTCAGAAAAAGCAAAAAGCCGGGATCAAAGCCCATGGGAAACGCCTACGAAATCTACGCCCTGCGCTATGCAACGATGTCGCCGCGCACCCCCGCCATGAATTTCCTTGCGCCTGACCCACATGACAGCGCGGCGCAGGACCTCGACTACTTCGTTTGGCTGATCCGTGGCGGCGGCCGCGATATCCTGGTCGATACCGGCTTCAATGCCGAGGAAGCTACCTCCCGCGCGCGCAAGCTGACGCTCAATCCGGTCGATGCGCTGGAGCGCTTTGGTGTCGCCGCGTCGAGCATTCGAGACATCATCGTGACGCATCTGCATTACGATCATGCCGGTAATCTCGACCGCTTCCCGAATGCGCGCTTCCATCTCCAGGAACGCGAGATGGCTTACGCCACGGGCCGCTGCATGTGTAACGGACTGCTGCGACATCCATTCTCGGTCGAGCACGTCACCCAGATGGTGCGCCACGTCTATGGCGAGCGCGTCAATTTCTATTCCGGCGACGGCGAGGTCGCGCCTGGTGTCACCGTGCATCGCGTTGGCGGTCATTCCGACGGCTTGCAGGTGGTCAAGGTCGAGACTGCGCGCGGGCCGGTGGTGCTGGCGTCCGACGCCGCGCATTATTACGCCAATCTGCAGCGCAAGAGCCCGTTTCCGATCGTCTACAATGTCGGCGACATGGCCGTCGGCTGGGAGACGATCGAACGCCTCGCCGGCCATCCCGACCGTTTCATTCCCGGGCACGATCCGATCGTGACGGAGATCTATCCGCGCGCCAGCGACAAGGTCGACGCCTGGGCGCTGCATTTGCCGCCGACGCGGTCGTTTGCGAAGTGATCAATACGCCTGCTTGGCGTCGGCTTCTTCGCTGGTCTGGATCAGATCGAGGCTCTCCTCGATCTTGCCGAGCAGCGCGGAGAGTTGCTTACGCTCTTGCGCCGAGAGGCAGGCGAGGATCTCGTCTTCCCGCCGCAGCAACTGCGGGAACAGCTCCTCGTAAAGCGCGCGGCCCTTCTTCGTCAGTCGCAGGCGAAATTCGCGGCGGTCGGTTTCGTTCTCGACCCGCTCAATCAAGCCGTCATGAAGCAGGGCCGTGACCGCGCGGCTGATGGTCGATTTGTGAGTGCGGGTGCATTGCGAGATGTACTGCGCGCTGCAGGCATCGTTGCGGAAGCCGAGCGTGGCAATCACACGCCAGGCCGGAATGTCGAGGCCGTGGCGTTCCTGATATTCGACCGCGAGCGCGGAACTGACCTCCGCCGCGAGGCGGTTGAGGCGGAACGGTACGAACTTGAACAGATCGAGCCGCGATTTGGGCCCCGGTGAAGCCTCATCGGCTTCGCGTGTCTTCAGCGCGATGTCGCTGGATGTCCTCGCCAAGGAGAGCACTCCGAATTCCAGTTGACGGCCGGCCGGCTCCGGTCCAAAATAGTTGCACGTGAAACTATTTAGCAGATCAGTCCTCTCCTGACCAGAGCCGAGGTTAGTGTATGGCGCCGGCCAATACGCATCAGGCCAAAACCCAGTTCGGCTATCGCCGCCACTCCGACCAGGGCCGCCCCGGCCAAAGTCCGGCCGAGCATCCGGTGGTGGTCGTCGGCGCGGGGCCCGTGGGGTTGTCGCTGGCGATCGATCTCGCCCAGCGCGGCCAGCGCGTCGTCCTTCTGGACGATGCCGACCGCATTGGCGAGGGCTCGCGCGCGATCTGCTTCTCGAAACGTTCGCTGGAATATTGGGACCGGCTCGGGGTCGCCGACCGCATGGTCGACAAGGGCGTGGTGTGGAGCGTCGGTCGCATCTTTCATGGCGAGTCGCAGCTCTACCAGTTCAATCTGCTCCCCGAGGACGGCCACAAGCGGCCGGCCTTCATCAACCTCCAGCAATATTACGCCGAGTCCTATCTGGTCGATCGCATCAGCGATCTGCCCGCAATCGACCTGCGCTGGCGCAACAAGGTGAGTGCCATTGAGCAGCGCAACGATTCCGTTGCGGTGACGATCGAGACGCCCGAAGGCGCCTATCGCCTGCACGCGCAATATGTCGTCGCCTGCGACGGCGCACGTTCTTCGCTGCGGCAGATGGTCGGCGCCGAATTTGCCGGGCAGGTGTTCGAGGACCAGTTCTTGATCGCGGACGTGAAGATGACCGCGGAATTCCCGACCGAGCGCTGGTTCTGGTTCGATCCGCCGTTTCATGCCGGGCGGTCGGCGCTGCTGCACAAGCAGCCCGACAACGTCTGGCGCATCGATCTCCAGCTTAGCCGCGATGCGGATCCCGCAGTCGAGAAGAAGCCGGAGAACGTGCGGCCGCGGCTTGCACGCATGCTCGGTCACGACGAGTTCGAGTTCGAATGGATATCGCTCTACAAATTCCAATGCCGCCGGATGGATCGCTTCATCCATGGCCGTGTGATTTTTGCGGGCGACTCCGCGCATCAGGTCTCGCCCTTTGGTGCGCGCGGCGCGAACTCGGGACTCGAGGACGCCGAAAATCTCTCATGGAAGCTTGACCGCGTGCTGCGCGGCGCCTCGCCCGCGAGTCTGCTCGAGAGCTACCATGTCGAGCGCAGCGGGGCTGCCGACGAGAACATCCGCGAATCCACCCGCTCGACCGATTTCATGGCGCCGAATTCGCATCAGGAAGCGCGGCTGCGCCAGGCGGTGCTGTCGCTCGCCAAGGAAACCGAGTTCGGCAAGCGCATGGTCAATGGCGGCCGGCTGTCGGTGCCATGCAGCTATGACTCGCCGCTGTCATCGCGCGATGCCGATCTGTGGGACGCTGGCCCGCGGCCTGGCTGTTCCATGCTCGATGCCCCTGTGGCGGGCCATGCCTATCTGACCGATGCGTTCCGCAAGGGTGGAACGGATTTCACTTTGCTGTCGTTCAGCAATGGTGCGGCGATCGACGCGCCCGAAGGCGTGAAGGATATCCGCATCGGCGGTGACGGTGGACTTGCCGATCCCTCGGGCCTGGCCGCAAAGCGCTATGATGCCCAGCCGGGCGCAGCCTATCTCCTCAGGCCGGATGGCTACGTCGCAGCACGCTTCCGGCATCCGACGCGCGAGGCGATTGCCGCCGCGCTGTCGCGGGCCCAGGGCTTGAATGGAAGGGCTTGAATTGGAAGACTTGAACTGAGGTTTTGCATGCCGCTTTCCACCAGCTCCAATTTTGCGCGACCCGATGATGCCTTTCGCGCCATCGTCGAAGCGCATCGCGGTCTCAGCGACGAGCAGAGCGCCGACTTCGACGCGGCGCTGGTGCTGATCCTCGCCAACCATATCGGCGACATCGACGTGCTGCGGGAAGCGCTCGTGTTGGCGCAACGCCGCATGAACGACGGCCAGCAGCAACAACAGCAACAACAATAACCCAAAAGCTTGAAGCAAATAACTTAAGGATGAACTGATGGCGAAGAACTTCGCATCCACCGGCGATCTCTCCGAGAAGAAGATCACCTTCTCCGAGATCGGCACCGATCTCTACGCCTTCACCGCGGAGGGTGATCCGAACACCGCGATTATCGTCGGTGACGACGGCTGTCTCGTGTTCGACGCGCAGTCGACGCCGGCGATGGCCAACAAGGTGATCGAGCGCGTGCGCACCGTCACCGACAAGCCGATCAAATATGTCGTGCTGTCGCATTATCACGCCGTGCGCGTGCTCGGCGCCTCCGCCTACAAGGCGCAAGGCATCGTGGCCTCGCAGGAGACTTATCGCCTGATCGAGGAACGCGGCCAGCAGGATTGGGATTCCGAATACGGCCGTTTTCCCCGCCTGTTCCAGGATGCCGAGAGCATTCCCGGCCTGACCTGGCCGACACTGACTTTCGAAGGCGAGATGTCGATCTATCTCGGCAAGCGCGAAGTGCGCCTGATGCAGCTTGGCGCCGGCCATACCTCGGGCGACATCGTCGCGTGGGTGCCGGATGCCGAAGTCATGTTCTCCGGCGACCTCATCGAGTATCACTCGGCCTGCTATTGCGGTGATGCGCATCTGCGCGAATGGCCGCTGACGCTGAACGAGATCCGCAATTTCAATCCCAAGGCGATAGCGCCGGGCCGTGGCGATGCGCTGAAGGGCACAGCCACGGTGCGCGAAGCCATCGCGATGACGCGTGACTTCGTCACCTCGCTCTATGGTGCCGCCGAAGTCTCGGTCGCCAAAGGGCGCACGCTGAAGGAATCGATGGCCGCGACGCGCGAGGTGATGGATCCGAAATTCCACAGCTTCGCCATCTACGAGCATTGCCTGCCCTTCAACGTGTCGCGCGCCTATGACGAGGCGTCGGGGATCGACGACCCCGTGATCTGGACCGACAAGCGCGACCAGGAAATGTGGGCCGCCTTGCAAGGAGGAGGATAGTCATGAATATCAACACCTCGTCCGACCAGATCGTCCGAAGCTCGGCCCAGGTGACGCCGGGCTACATGTCCGGCTTCGGCAACAGTTTTGAGACGGAGGCGCTGCCAGGTGCGCTGCCGATCGGGCGCAATTCGCCGCAGCGCTGCGCTTACGGGCTCTATGCCGAGCAGCTTTCGGGCTCGCCCTTCACTGCGCCACGCGGCACAAATGAGCGCTCCTGGCTCTATCGCATCCGTCCCTCAGTGAAGCATTCCGGTCGTTTCGAGAAGGCCGATGGCGGTCTATGGCGCTCGGCGCCGTGCCATGAATATGATCTCCCCATCGCGCAGCTGCGTTGGGACCCGGCGCCGATCCCGAAGGAGGACACGACATTCCTTGGGGGTGTGCAGACCATGACGACCGCTGGTGACGTCAACACGCAGGCCGGCATGGCTGCGCACATCTACCTCATCACCAAGTCGATGGTGGACCAGCATTTTTATAATGCCGACGGCGAGATGATGTTCGTGCTCCAGCAGGGCAATCTGCGCCTCGTCACCGAGTTCGGCCGCATCGACGCCGAGCCTGGCGAGATCGTGGTGATCCCGCGTGGCGTGAAATTCCGGGTCGAGATTCCGAACGGGCCGGCGCGCGGCTATCTCTGCGAAAACTATGGCGGCGCCTTCACGCTGCCGGAGCGCGGGCCGATCGGCGCCAACTGTCTTGCGAACGCGCGGGACTTCCTGACGCCGGTCGCGCATTACGAGGACAAGGACACCCCAACCGAGTTGTTCGTGAAATGGGGCGGTTCGTTGTTCAAGACCACGTTGCCGCATTCGCCGATCGACGTCGTCGCATGGCACGGTAATTACGCGCCTTACAAATACGACCTGCGCACGTTCTCGCCGGTCGGCGCGATCGGCTTCGATCATCCAGATCCCTCGATCTTCACGGTGCTGACCTCGCCGTCGGAGACGGCGGGTACCGCGAATATCGATTTCGTGATCTTCCCCGAGCGCTGGATGGTTGCCGAAAATACTTTCCGTCCGCCATGGTATCACATGAACATCATGAGCGAGTTCATGGGCCTGATCTACGGCGTCTATGATGCCAAGCCGCAAGGTTTTGTGCCCGGAGGCATCTCGCTGCACAATTGCATGCTGCCGCACGGGCCCGACCGCGACGCCTTCGAGCACGCCAGCAACGGCGAGCTGAAGCCGGTGAAGCTCACGGGCACCATGGCCTTCATGTTCGAGACCCGCTACCCGCAGCGCGTCACCGCGCATGCCGCAAATGCATCGACGCTGCAGGACGATTACGCGGATTGCTGGAAGGGGCTGGAGAAGCGGTTCGATCCCAACCGGCCGTGAGGCCTTTTACCCTCTCCCCTTGTGGGAGAGGGTGGCTCGCCGCGCAGCGGCGAGACGGGTGAGGGGTCTCTCTCCGCGAGTGAACCCCTGACATTCGGACTCGCCGATAGATACCCCTCATCCGGCGCTTCGCGCCACCTTCTCCCGCAAGGGGAGAAGGAAGAAAGGACCGGGCCCAAAGTGACAACCCACCCCAACGACCCCAGCCTCCGCTCCTTCATCGAGGTCGATCCCGCGTCCGATTTCCCGATCCAGAACCTGCCCTATGGTGTGTTCTCGACCGCGGCCAATCCGACGCCGCGGGTCGGCGTCGCAATCGGCAATTACGTGCTCGATCTCCGGGAGCTCGAGCAGGATTCGCGGCTTGATGTCGGACCGCTCGGTGTGTTCTCCGGGCCCTCGCTCAATGCGTTCATGACGTTGGGACCGAAGGTCTGGACCAGGACGCGGGCGCGGATCAGCGAGCTCTTGCGTCACGATCATCCGGAGCTGCGGGACAACGAGGAGCTGCGCAAGCAGGCGCTGGTGCCGATGCGCGAAGCAAAGCTGCATCTGCCGTTCGCGGTCTCCGGCTATACCGATTTCTATTCGTCCAGGGAGCACGCCACCAATGTCGGCGTCATGTTCCGTGGCAAGGACAACGCGCTGCAGCCGAACTGGCTGCACATGCCGATCGCCTATAACGGCCGCGCCTCGACCGTCGTGGTGTCCGGCACCAAGGTGAAGCGTCCACGCGGGCAGCTGAAGCCGCCGAATGTCGAGGTGCCGAGCTTTGGGCCATGCAAGCGGCTCGATTTTGAGCTGGAGATGGGTGTCGTGATCGGCCAGCCTTCGCCGATGGGCGGCATGCTGACCGAGCAGCAGGCCGAGGAGATGATCTTCGGCTTCGTGCTGCTCAACGACTGGAGCGCGCGCGACATCCAGCAATGGGAATATGTGCCGCTCGGCCCGTTCCTCGCGAAAGCGTTCGCGACCTCGATCAGCCCGTGGGTGGTGACGCGCGAGGCGCTGGAGCCGTTCCGCCTGAAGGGGCCGGCGCAGGAGCCGGTGCCGCTGGATTATCTCAGGCAGGGCAAGCAGCAGAATTACGATCTGGAGCTCGACGTTTCCTTGCGCGCGACAGGCGCCAACGCGACCGCCGGCATCAGCCGGACCAACTTCAAATACATGTACTGGTCGTCAGTGCAGCAGTTGATGCATCACGCTTCCTCTGGCTGCGCGATGAATGTCGGTGATCTGCTCGGCAGCGGCACCATCTCCGGTCCGGAGAAGAACCAGCGCGGCAGTCTTCTGGAGATCAGCTGGAACGGAACCGAGCCGGTGGAATTGCCCGGTGGCGTCAAGCGCTCGTTCCTGGAGGACGGCGACAGCCTCGTGATGCGCGGCTGGTGCCAGGGCAACGGCTATCGCGTCGGGTTCGGCGAGGTCGAGGGGACGATCTTGGCGGCGGAGTGAGCCGCGCTAATACAAGGGTGGGCAAAGCGGAGGGTGCCCACCACAAGCAGATGGTGGGCACGGCGCTGACGCGCCTTTGCCCACCCTACGAGACCTATCGTTTCTCCGGCGGCACTTCCCTGACCCTCGCGCAATGCGCCGCGACATCCTCCACGCTGTACTTCAAATGCACCCGCTTGTCGGACGGTGCCTGCTTGGTCGTGCACACGCCCGGCCGCCATTCCTGCGTCGGACGGATCGGGCGCGGGGCAAAGCCGCCGCCGCAGTTCGGGCAGACGTTGGAGAGCTTTGTCTCGACGCAATCCGCACAGAACGTGCATTCATAGGAGCAGATCCGCGCCTCCGTTGCATCAGGCGGCAGGTCGCGGTCGCAGTATTCGCAGTTCGGTCGAAGCTGGAGGGCCATGGTTGAATCTCCGCAAGCTGGCCGGGATCATCGCAGATCGCGCGACCAACGCGAACGGCGTAGTTCCCTCGATTTCAGCCAGCCCTCAAATCCTTCAGAGGCAGCCGAGAGCTTTCCTTCAGTCTATCCAGCACGATCGAAGAACGTACATGCGCCACGCTCTGGTGCGGCATCAGCACGTCGTTGACGAGATTGGAGAGCCCCTTGAGGTCACGCAGCACGGCCTTGAGCACGTAGTCGGCATCGCCGGTCAGCGAATACGCCTCCTGGATCTCGTCGATGCGGTTGACCAGCGTGCGAAAGCGTTTGGAATTATCCGGCGAGTGGGTCGCAAGCCCCACCTGGATGAAGGCGATCACGCCGAAGCCGAGCGCCTCGCTGGAGAGATCGGCGTGATAGCCCGCGATCACCTTCTCCTCCTCCAGCCGCATCCGCCGCCGCGAGCATTGCGAGGCTGACAGCCCCGCAAGATCCGCTAGCTCCTGGTTGGTGAGGCGGCCGTCGTCCTGGAGCGCGCCCAGGATCTTGAGGTCAAACGCGTCTACCGAAATCATGCGTCCTCCGTCCAATTCATGCACAAATTGTGCATAGAATAGCGAAACCACGTCCCGTTTGCACGCTCCTTGCGCGCGAAATGAAGGATAGTTCAAAGCAGCAGCAATTTGGGAGAGACCCATGGGTCCGTTTCCGCACGACGCACCGCCGGCCACGATCACCGCCGACAATCCGATGGGCACCGACGGGTTCGAGTTCGTCGAATACGCCCATCCGAATCCGCAAGAGCTGCACGATCTGTTCAAGCTTATGGGCTACGCGCCCGTCGCGCGCCACAAGACCAAGAGGATCACGGTCTATCGCCAGGGCGATATCAATTATCTCGTCAACGAGGAGCCGGGCACTCACGGTTACGACTTCGTCGCCGCGCACGGCCCCTGCGCGCCGTCGATGGCGTTCCGCGTGGTCGATGCGAAGGCGGCCTATGACCGCGCGATTTCGCTCGGCGCCGAGCCCGCCGATGTATCATCCAACCAGAGAACACTCGATGTGCCCGCGATCAAGGGCATCGGCGGCAGCCTGCTCTATTTCGTCGACCGCTACGGCGCCAAGGGCTCGGCCTATGATGCCGAGTTCGAATGGCTCGGCGCGCGCGATCCGCAGCCCGTTGGTGCCGGCCTGTTCTATCTCGACCATCTGACCCACAACGTCCATCGCGGCCGCATGGACGTCTGGACCGGCTTCTACGAAAAACTATTCAACTTCCGCCAAATCCGCTTCTTCGACATCGAGGGCCGCGCCTCCGGCCTGTTCTCGCGCGCGCTGACGAGTCCCGACGGCAAAATCCGGATTCCGATCAACGAGGACGCGGGCGATTCCGGCCAGATCGAGGAGTATCTGAACATCTATCGCGGCGAGGGCATCCAGCACATTGCCTGCGGCTGCCGAGACATCCATCGTACTATCGAAGGCCTGCGTGAGGCTGGTCTCCCGTTTATGCCGTCGCCGCCCGAGACCTATTTCGAGCGGATCGATGCGCGCCTGCCCAAGCATGGCGAGGACGTCGCACGGCTTCAGAAGAACGGCATCCTGATCGACGGCGAAGGCGTGGTCGATGGCGGCCAGACCAAGGTGCTGCTGCAGATATTCTCGGCCAACGCGATCGGCCCGATCTTCTTCGAGTTCATCCAGCGCAAGGGCGACGACGGCTTTGGCGAAGGCAATTTCAAGGCCCTGTTCGAGTCGATCGAGGAGGATCAGATCCGGCGCGGAGTGTTGAAGGTGGAGACAGCGGCGTAGGGACGCCGCCGTCTCGCACACTGCCGTAGGGTGGGCAAAGCGTAAGCGTGCCCACCACTCTTCTATTATAGCGGCCAGATGGTGGGCATCGCGCTTTGCGCCTTTGCCCACCCTTGCTACAGATTCGTGCGGCGTGGTTACTTCGCCGCTTTCCACGCAGTCGTCACTGCACCGATCTCCGCGCCTTCCGGCTCGCGAACTGCCGACGGCGTACGCGAGAAGCGCGGCGCGGGCGCGGGCTGTTTTACGCCGTGGCGCTCGATGAAGACGTCGCGGGCGACCATGTGCGGATGCTCGGTCGCTTCCGACATGGTCAGCACCGGCGCGAAGCAGATGTCGCTGCCTTCCATGATCTTGCACCAGTCCTCGCGCGTCCTGCCCTTGAACACGGCCTTCAGCTTCTCCTTCAGCGCGGGCCACGCCTTGGGGTCCATCTGCGCGTCGAAATCGGCGTCGGTCAGGCCTGCGTGCTCGCGCAGCAGCGCGTAGAACTGCGGCTCGATCGAGCCGATCGAAACGAAATGACCGCAGGCGCATTCATAGACGCCGTAGAAGTGAGCGCCGCCATCGAGGAAGTTCCGGTTGCGGCCCTCGGTCCAGCGACCGAGCGTTTTCATGTCGAAGAAGAACGACATCAGCGATGCCGCGCCGTCGCACATCGCGGCGTCGACCACCTGGCCCTTGCCGGATTTCTGCGCGTCCAGCAGGGCTGCGAGCACGCCGACGACGAGATAGAGCGCGCCGCCGCCGAAATCGCCGACGAGATTGAGCGGCGGCACCGGCGCTTCCTTGGTGCCGATCGCGGCCAGTGCGCCGGTGATCGAGATGTAGTTGATGTCATGGCCGGCGGCGTTGGCGAGCGGACCTTCCTGGCCCCAGCCGGTCATGCGGCCATAGACGAGCTTCGGATTGCGTGCGAGCACGACATCGGGGCCGAGGCCGAGCCGTTCCATCACGCCGGGCCGAAAACCTTCGACCAGTGCGTCGGCGCTGGCGAGCAGGTCGAGCACCTGTGCGATCGCCGCCTTGTCCTTGAGATCGAGCTCGATCACCTTCCGGCCGCGGCCCGCAACCGACTTCATGCTTTTCTTCGCGCCGACGCGGTCGAGCGTGACGACATCGGCGCCCATGTCGGCCAGCATCATGCAGGCGAACGGGCCTGGACCGATGCCGGCGAATTCGACGACGCGGAAGCCCGCGAGCGGACCGGAGGTGCGGACGGAAGTATTCTGGGCGGGTTTGTCGAGCACGTGTTGTTTCCTCGGGTCGCGGGCGGATGCCGATGGTTCGGCAAGCGCCTCGGACATTCCTCTCTGGGGGCGAGTTAATCGGCTGATTAACTTTTCTCGCCTTCACGCCAGCGAGGCAAGCGCTTTTCATGCATGGGCGCATAATAAAAAACGGCGCGCATTGCTGCGCGCCGCGGAAGATTTGTGTTGAGGCGCTAAAGCGCGATCGTCAGCCGGCCGCTGTCACCGCGCGCTGAGCCATGACCTTGATCAGGTTTGCCCGGTACTCCGCGGTGCCGTGGATGTCGGCGAGCAAATTGCTCGCCGAAATGTTCACGCTGTCGAGCGCTGACGGCGACCAGTTCGCCTTCAGAGCGACCTCGATCGCGCCCACCCGCATCACGCCGCTCTGCGAAGCGCCGGTCGCGGCGACACGGATCTCGCCCGACTTCGTCTGGGCGACGAATACAGCGGTGAGCGCGAAGCGCGACGCCGGATGCCGCATCTTGGCGTAGCCCGCTTTCGCTGGAACCGGGAACGATACGGCGGTGATGATCTCGCCGTCTTCAAGCGCCGTCGCGAACAGGCCCTGGAAGAAGTCCTCCGCCGAGATCGACCGCTTGTTGGTCTTCACGGTGGCGCCCAGCGCCAGCAGCACCGCCGGGTAATCCGCGGCCGGATCGTTGTTGGCGATCGAGCCGCCGATGGTGCCGCGATAGCGCACGGCGGGATCGCCGAGCATCGAGGTGAGATGGGCGATCGCGGGGATCGCCTTCTTCACGTCGGCATTCTGCATGATGTCGAAATAGGTCGTGCCGGCCTTGATGGTCAGCACGTCGCCCGAGAGCTCGACGCCCTGCAACTCCTTGATCTTGCCAAGGTCGATCACATCCGAGGGGCTGGCGAGCCGCTGCTTCATCACCGGCAGCAACGTCTGGCCGCCAGCGAGAAATTTCGCCTCGCTGCTTTTGCCGAACAGACTGGCGGCTTCGTCGACCGAGGAAGCACGATGATAAATTGTCTGGTACATCTTCGTTCCTCCCTCTTAGGACGCGTGGATCGTGCGCCACACCCGATCCGGGGTTGCGGGCATTTCCAGATTGTTGTTGCCGATCGCATCCGTGATCGCGTTGATCACGGCCGCAGAAGCGCCGATCGCGCCGGCCTCACCGCAACCCTTGATACCGAGCGGATTGCCCGGGCACAGCGTCGTTGTGTGGGAGAGGTTGAACGAGGGCAAATCGTCGGCGCGCGGCATGGAGTAGTCCATGAACGAGGCCGTGACGGGTTGGCCGTTGGCATCGTAGATGGCGTGCTCGAGCAGCGCCTGCCCGATGCCCTGGGCAAGGCCGCCATGGACCTGACCCTCGACGATCATCGGATTGATCAGCCGGCCGAAATCGTCGGCCGCGACGAAGTTGACGAAAGAGGTCTTGCCGGTGCCGGGATCGACCTCGAGCTCGCAGATATAGGCGCCGGCCGGGAAGGTGAAGTTGGTCGGGTCATAGAAGGCGCTTTCCTTCAGGCCCGGCTCCATCCCGTCAGGCAGGTTGTGCGCGGTGTAGGCTGCGAGCGCGACCATCGGCAGCGCGATCGCCTTGTCGGTGCCCGTCACCTTGAACTCGCCGTTCTCGATGACGATGTCGGCCTCTGAGGCTTCCAGCGCATGCGCAGCGATCTTCTTGGCCTTGGATTCCATTTTCTCCATCGCCTTCAGGATTGCGGTGAGGCCGACGGCCGCAGAGCGCGAGCCGTAGGTGCCCATGCCGAACTGCACCTTGTCGGTGTCGCCGTGGACGATCGAGACCTGGCTGATGGGAATGCCAAGGCGCTCCGCGACGAGCTGGCAGAACGTGGTCTCGTGGCCCTGGCCGTGGCTGTGCGAGCCCGTCAGGATCTCGATGGTACCCACAGGGTTGACGCGCACCTCGGCAGATTCCCAGAGGCCGACGCCGGCGCCCAGGCTGCCGACGGCCTTCGACGGCGCGATGCCGCAGGCCTCGATGTAGCAGGAGACGCCGATGCCGCGCAGCTTGCCTTCCGTCTTCGCCTTGGCCTTGCGCCCGGCAAAGCCGGCATAGTCGATCGCCTTCATCGCCGCATCGAGCGATGCATTAAAGTCGCCCGTGTCATAAGCCATGATCACCGGCGTCTGGTGCGGGAACTGGGTGATGAAGTTGGACCGGCGCAGTTGGGCCGGATCGACCTTCAATTGCCGCGCCGCCGTCTCCATGAGACGTTCGATCAGGTAGCTGGCTTCGGGGCGGCCCGCGCCGCGATAGGCGTCGACCGGCGTGGTGTTGGTGTAGACACCGACCACCTCGGCATGGATCGCCGGGATGTTGTACTGGCCCGACAGCAGCGTCGCGTAAAGATAGGTCGGCACCGACGACGAGAACAGTGACATGTAGGCGCCGAAATTGGCGTAGGTCTTCACCTTCAGGCCGGTGATCTTGTTGTTGGCGTCGAACGCCATCTCGGCATGGGTCACATGGTCGCGGCCATGCGCGTCGGTGAGGAAGGCCTCGGTGCGGTCGCCGGTCCACTTCACCGGACGGCCGATCTTCTTGGACGCCCAGAGCGCCACCATCTCCTCGGGATAGATGAAGATTTTCGAGCCAAAGCCGCCGCCGACGTCGGGGGCGATTACGCGCAGCTTATGCTCGGGCGCGATATTGTAGAACGCAGATAGCACCAGGCGGGCGACGTGCGGGTTCTGCGACGTCGTATAAAGCGTGAAGTGCTCCTCCGCCGCGTCGTAATCGGCGATCGCCGCGCGCGGCTCCATCGCGTTCGGCGCGAGGCGGTTGTTGGTGACGTCGAGCTTCACGACATTGGCGGCCTTGGCGAAGGCGGCATCGGCCGCGGCCTCGTCGCCGATCACCCAATCATAGACCTGGTTGCCCGGGGCTTCGGGATGGAGCTGCGGCGCGCCGGCCTTGATCGCGGCGTGGACGTCGGCGACCGCGGGAAGTTCCTCGTAATCGACCACGACAGCTTCCGCCGCATCGCGCGCGAGATTTTTGGTATCTGCGATAACGACCGCGACGGCCTGACCGACGAAGCGCACAGTCTCCGGCGCCATCGCCGGCCACGCGCCCATCTTCATCGGGCTGCCGTCCTTGGAGGTAATGGCCCAGCCGCAGATGAGATTACCGACCTTGTCGTCGACGATCTCCTGTCCGGTGAGGACTGCGACGACGCCCGGCATCTTCAGCGCAGCGGAAGAATCGATCTTCTTCACCTTGGCGTGCGCGTGCGGGGTGCGGATGAAATGGGCATGGGTCATGCCCAGCAATTTGATGTCGTCGACGTAACGGCCCTTGCCGGTAATGAAACGCTTGTCTTCCTTGCGCACGACGCGCGCGCCGATGCCTTCAACACCCATGTCTGGTCCTCCCGACCGGAATTGTTTTGACTGCGCCTTCCCTCGAAAGCAGCAGCGGTGGTTCTTATTCGAGGCGAGCCGCTTTACTCGGCCGCCTGCGAGACCTTCATGCGTCCGGCTGCATCCAGCACGGCTTTGACGATGTTGTGGTAGCCGGTGCAGCGGCAGATATTGCCTTCCAGCTCGTGACGGACCGTGGTCTCATCGAGCTGGCCGCCGTAACGGTGCACGATGTCGATCGCCGACATGATCATGCCCGGGGTGCAATAGCCGCACTGGAGGCCGTGATTGTCGCGGAAGGCAGCCTGCATCGGATGCAGCTCGTCGCCCTTGGCGATGCCCTCGATGGTGGTGACGTTGGCGCCGTCGGCCTGGCCGGCCAGCATAGTGCAGGACTTCACAGCCTTGCCGTCCATATGCACGACGCAGGCGCCGCACTGGCTGGTGTCGCAGCCGACATGGGTTCCGGTGAGGTTGAGGTGCTCGCGAAGGAGCTGGACCAGCAGCGTGCGGTCCTCGACGTCGACAGCAACGGCCTTGCCGTTCACCGTCAGTTTGACTGTAGACACAGAAAGCACCTCCCGGGATTGATTTTGATTGTTTCTAATTAGAGACAGCGCCCCCGGACTTTGCAACTGGGATTTTGGTCGCCCCGATCATGGAAAAGTCATTTGATTCAGACGGGCGGGCAATGATTGCGGAGCGTGCCGGGGGGCTCCGGACGGTTCGGCAGGCCCGGGTGGGATGCCAGTGGTCTCCCAGTCGGTCGGCCTTTGGCCCATGACGCCTGGGATTGGATTGGCGTGACGAATTTACCGCCCTTTATCCATTGTGCCCTAGTTTTGCGCATCCGGGTCCGGGGGCGGGGCGCCTCTCGATCGCGGCTGAAGAGAGTAAATGGGGGTTGGGAATGTCCAGGCGTACCGTATCGCCGTCTAAGCGCAGCTTATTTCCGACCCTCCGGTTCCGCGCCAAGATCATCCTCGGCTTTGCCGCGGTGCTGGTGATCTCCGCCGGCAGCATGGCTTTCGCCTATTTCGGCTTCGAGCGGGTCTCGTCCGGCGTCGGGTCCTATCGCAGCAGCGTCTCGGAGGCCGATCTCGCCCGCAATATCGACCGCGAGCTGCTCGCCTATCGCTCGGCCGTCAAATATTTCGTCGTCACCGGCAAGGAAGATGACGCCAAGGCGGCGCTCGATGCTGAGGCCAGCCTGAAGAGCGCCATCGACCAGGCCGTCAAGAGCGCCAAGACACCGGCGCGGCAGGATAGTCTCGACAAGCTCGCCAAGGAGTTTTCGAATTTCTCCGCGACCTTCGCCAAAGTCCTCCAGGCCAAGCGCGACAGCACGCTCCTGGTGCAGAACCAGCTCTCGCGCCAAGCCAATCTGCTGAAGTACAAGCTCGACGATATCGGCAACAACGCCTCCGATTCCGAGGCGCAGGCCATCGATTTCGGCACCAAGCAGGTCAACGCCCAGTTCCAGACCGCAAGCGCGGCGGCGACCAATTTCGTGCTGACGTCCGATCAGGCGATCGCGACCAGTGCGCTGGCGCGGCTGAAATTCGTCGAGAACTCGCTCGGCGCGGTCTATTCCATGGACGACAAGATCGTCACCGGCCTGAAAGAGGCCAAGACGATCCTCGTTGCCTATCGCGAAGCGCTTGAGAAGCTGATCGCCAACGCCAAGATGGTCGACGAGCTCGTCACCGAGATGAGTGGCTCGGCGGGCGCGATCCTTCAGGGCGCCTCCGCAATGAAGGCGGATCTGATCGCCGAACAGCAGCGGCTGGATTCGGAATCGGCAGCGACCATCGGGAAAACCGAGCAACTGGTGCTGATGTTCGCCGTCGGCGGCACGCTGCTCGGCGCGGTCCTCGCCTTCCTGCTCGGGACCGGCATGTCGCGTCCTATGATCGCAATGTGCAAGGCGATGCGCGAGCTGGCCTCGGGCAATTTCGACGTCGTGCTGCCGGGCCTTGGCCGCAAGGACGAGATCGGCGAGATGGCCGGCGCGGTCGAGGAGTTCAAGGTTCAGGCCGTCGCCAAGGCGGAGCGCGATGCCGCGGCCGGCGAAGCCCAGAACAAGGAGCAGGCCGCCACTCGCCGCGGCGAGCTGATCCGCTTTGCCGATGATTTCGAGACCGCCGTCGGCGCCATCGTGTCGAACGTCTCGGCCTCCGCCGTGCAGCTTGAATCGTCGGCCTCCACGCTGACGCGCACCGCCGAGACCACGCAGAGTCTGTCAAGCCAGGTCGCTGGCGTCTCCGAGCAGGCCTCCAGCAACATGCAGTCGGTGGCAACCGCAACGGAAGAGCTGTCGGCCTCGGTCGAGGAGATCGGTCGCCAGGTCCGCGACTCCAGCCGTATCGCCGAAGCCGCCGTGGTGCAGGCCAAGGAAACCGACGGCCGTATCGGCAAGCTGTCGCATGCAGCCCAGCAGATCGGCGAAGTCGTCAAGCTGATCACCGCGATTGCCGAGCAGACCAACCTTCTGGCGCTGAACGCCACCATCGAG
>NZ_JBEPTH010000024.1:0-45596 GCF_040549385.1 Bradyrhizobium sp. LB11.1
GAGCCAAGGGTGAACCACTAAGGCACCGCCAGACGAAAGAGGCGGCAAACAGATATGTTCAGCCTACCGCCACCGCGCCACATCTCGACTCTACCGATAAGCTGGTATTCCCAGACATCGACCTTTCCGCTGTCCGGACCTCGATCGCATTAATCGCAACTCTGACCCTCCTGTACGGCTTGATCTGGGAGGCGGAGTGATGGAGCACGTCTCCAGCGTCCTTGCGGGTGCCGCGGCCACGGCCTCCCTTACGGTCGCTCTGTTCTTTCTGAAATTTTGGCGGCGAACAAAGGACTCGTTCTTCCTGCTGTTTGCGGCTGCTTTTGCAATCGACGCGATCTCACGCTTCGTGCTGGGGATGGTTCAAATTTCCGATGCAGCCGAGCCCGTGTACTTCGTGCCACGCCTTGTGACGTTCGGACTGATCGCCCTAGCCATCATCAAAAAGAATGCGCCATGGAATCGTCTTTAGGAGCAGCTGAGAAACTGCGCTGTTCTAAATTCGAAAAGCCCGCGTGTTCTCCGGCCAATATTTCGCTCTTCCATGCGGGCGACACGTCAGTTCGTGCTGGGCGAAGTCAAGTTGGTCCGGAAAAAAGCCAGTACGGTGACGTACCGATTGCCGTATGAATGTTCCTTGCTCATTGTGTGTGCGCTCCGATGCCGGGAATATTGCGCAGGGGGGCTTCACATGGGCAAATTAGACCAACCCGGATTGCGGTATCCGCAGGCTCATTGCGTGTTCTGTTCCGCTAAGGCGCCGCACGTGCACGAGCGCCTGGCCGTTGACGGGAAGCAAGTGGTACGTTCGCTCTGTCTCATGTGTAGGAAAGAGCAGTCAAAAGGGAGAGGCGAAGTACAATGGTCGCTTCCTCGCGCTACCCCGTGATGAGACAGGAACCTGCCGACCTGGATGCCGAACAAGATCGCAACCTCATAACCGCAGGAGAGAGCTGCGCCATGAGCAATGCAACGAAGTTTATCGATGAGCACGACAACCGGGTCGCGGTCATCACTGAGATCGGAATTGACGTCAAAGCTCTCGTTCTCGACGAGAGTACGAGAGAGGTAAGCTGTGCGAACTTCCCCGACGCAGAAAAGCTGCTCTACGCCAAAGCGTTTCAGGCTTGGGCTGATGGCAAAATCGAGGGGGAGGCAGAGGAGATTTTTGAGACCGTCCAGGAAGTGCTTGAGAGCTAGGACGCGCTAAGCCCCGCCAGGTCCGGCACTTGAGGGCTGGACTCGCCGGACGCCAAACTAAGGGGTTAAGGTGTTTGTCTTGGGTCGAACGCGTGCCCATCCCGCGTGTTCAGACAAATATGTCGGCGACGATCGTGAAAATCCCAACCTGTGCGGCGAGCCAACAGATCGGCCGTACGCCTGGAGGCGCGAAGGCGTACGCAGCGACATAGAGGATCCGGGCGACGACAAACACCCAAGCCCCAATTGTCGACAGTGAGCCGACGGCATCAGCTGCATGCACCAGGAACAGGGCGGCGACGAATTGTGGAAATATCTCAAGCAAGTTTCGGTGCGCCCGAACAAAGCGGCCGCTAAGACCTATAACCTCGCGCGGTTCGTCACGAGGCCCTGCGACCCAAGCGCCGCCGAGCTGGCGCAGTGTCAGCACACTGGATAGCGTAAGCTGAACGACCGCCAGCAACATGGCCGCGGCTAATGCCCACAGATCGCCTGTCATGACTGTGTAGTCCAGTCCTCAAGGTCGCGCGATTTGGCACTGCCTGTGAAACGTGTCGCAGGGAGCCGGCCAACCCGCAATGCCGGGCGGCCCCAGCGCCTAGGGTGAAGCATACGATCTGTATGTCCGCAAGGGAATCACACAGGCGGACGTCAGACCCTGTTGTATGGAACCGCGGGGCACCTCGTCGCATGGTCAAGACTATCGTTGAGGCGCACAAGGCGCACCTGCCTTCTCGTTCGGGGACCTCCCTTGGTTGTCATGCTTGTCCTGGTTTTCGTGATCGCCTATGCCGCGATTGCGCTGGAGCACCCGCTTAAAATCAGCAAATCCGCATCCGCCTTGTTTGGCGCTGGACTGCTCTGGACGATTTATGCGTTCTCCGTTGGCGATCCCGACCGCATAGGGCATGAACTAGACGAAACTGTTACGGCGACCGCACGGATCATATTCTTCTTGCTAGGTGCGATGACGATCGTGGAAGTGATCGATGCGCACGACGGTTTTGCGATCATCGCCTCCCGCATCCGCGCACGGCGGTTAACGGGTCTGTTGTGGCTTATATCAGGGGGGACGTTCTTTCTAAGCGCCATTCTTGACAATCTAACTACCGCTATCGTGATGGTCTCGTTGATGCGGAAGCTGCTCGACCGGCGCGACGATCGGCTGCTGTTCGCCTCCGTGATCGTCGTCGCGGCCAATGCGGGCGGTGCATGGTCACCGATGGGGGATGTCACCACAACGATGCTGTGGATTGGCGGGCAGGTGACCTCGCTCGGAATCATCAAGGCGCTGTTTCTTGCTTCCGTTGTGAACCTGCTGGTGCCCCTGGTCGTCCTGACCTTCGGGCTCAGAGGCAGGTCGTTCACTCCAAGCGCCGTCGCCGAAGCTTCCGCTGTTGCACCGATCGAGCGGAACCTGATGCTTGGGCTCGGGCTCGCCGTTCTTGTGCTGGTACCTGCGTTCAAGCAGATCACGCACTTGCCGCCCTTCATGGGCATCCTGTTCGGCCTAAGCATTCTCTGGCTTGCCGGCGAAATCCTGCACAAGGGCAAGCCGCAGGAGGCGCGGAACAAGCTGACGTTGGCGCACGCGCTGAGCCGGATCGATCTCAGTTCGCTTCTGTTCTTTGTCGGGATTCTACTCGCCGTGGCGACGCTAGAACACGCCAAGATTCTCGAAGCGCTCGCCGGCTGGCTGGACCGCGCGATCGGACGCCAGGATGTCATCGTCCTGCTGCTTGGACTGTTAAGCGCGATCGTGGACAACGTACCCCTGGTGGCGGCTGCGATGGGGATGTACCCCCTTTCGCAATACCCGACCGACAGTTTCTTGTGGGAGTTCATGGCCTATTGCGCGGGAACCGGCGGGTCGATCCTGATCCTCGGATCCGCGGCGGGGGTTGCCGCCATGGGCATCGAGAAGATCCAGTTCATGTGGTACATGCGAAAGATCGCGTCGCTGGCGATGCTCGGCTATTTCGCGGGCGCTGCGGTCTATGTCGTGCAATTCAGACTGCTGCACTGACCGGCCCACACGGCGTCGCCGCACCGTCAGATTTCTCCGCTCCGGTTGGAGACCAAGCGGATGTGCGTGACGCGATCGGCATTGGCGGCGAGGTATTCTTGCGCGGCCGTGAGCAGCCGTTGCACGCCATTGTATTCGCGATGTCGCGGGTACAGGTGCAGGTCAGTATCCACGACTATCACATCGACCGTGCCAGCCGGCGTGATGTCGATGGCGAACGAGACGAAAGACACGTGCGGGCTTCTCAAAAGCATATGGTTCGCCACCATCGATGACCAAGGAAGACTATACCCACCAAAATAGGTTGTTACTCCAGTCACTCACGTTTTCCCTGCAGACCGACGGGGCGATTGATGGCGTGCCCGGCTCCAGGTTAAGAAAAGGGAATCGCGAGAAACTAAGCGGCATTTGTCCTTGGTGGAAGCCATGATCTCCCGCCGCCGCACAAAACGATAGCGGCGTCGCTTCTGCGCGAGTTCGATTCCCTTCGGACGTCGCTTCCCGAAAATTGGCTGCATAGCATTCGGAAAGACCCCAAGCGCGAGCCGCAATCGCCGCCTTCCGGGCGCGACCTAGGTGCCTGAAATACATGAAGGTCACTGGAGAGATGGCGTACTTCGGACCCTGAGCAAGCCGGCGGCGCTATCACGGAGCGTACGGAGCAGCGGAAAATGTAGCTTGGCGGCAAACATGTGGGCAAAGTAGCGGTGGATGGAATCGAATCCCCGACCCCCGGGCGTAGCGTCAAAAAAAGACTTCCTTGCCGCGTGATTTCGAGGCGGGAATGTCCAAAGCAGGAACGTTCAATTCTTTCGCGGCATCGCGCCACAGATCTTCGCGGTTGACCCTCTCTATCAACGCCTTGGTATCTGTTGTCTGAGGCGTCTTTCCTCAACGGATATTCTCGGTGAGGAACCAGAGATCATGGCTTTGGAACGGGTACGAAGCATGATCACGCCAGAACTTCATGAGCAGAGGGCTGTTCGTCTCAACGCGGCCATTTCCAAAGTTGAAATTGCCCTTGATGCGCTCATCGATATCGGACACAGGAACGTTCATCCACTGGCGCTTGCTGCTTAGCGCGGCCAGTTCGTCCTTTTTCGAGTCCTTGTCACACCATTGCTGCGCTTCCATCACTGCCATTAACCAAGCTTTTGCTGCACGTGGGTTCTTCTCGACCCAGGCAGCCCGCATCGCGCTTTGCCAGCGCGTTCGCGTCGAAGACGCGCGCCGGCTGGGTATTCCGCAATCTGGTCATCAAAACCTTTGCCATATCGGGCTCGGCGAGGCTCGCCGTGGGCAGGGACACCGCCGATGCCACAAACAACCGATCGGCGCCGCAGTTGGCGCCGGTCGGTGAACTTGAACGGGATAACCGGTACCCAAACTCCCGATCCACACTTGAGTTGTTGGCACGTTCAACGGTGGTTTCACTTCGCCTTGATCCGGCCGGCCGCAGGTTCGTGCGCCGACGCACAGCGGTAGTTCTACGGGAGTTCACGCGGGCAGAGCTGCCGCCCGATTGCGTCTGCAGCCGTCTATTGCGCTACAGCTGATGTGAGGATGTGTTCGGCTTGACGGCACGTCGTCAAAACAAACGCCGTCCTGCTGCATTGCCATTCACTACCGAGCGCCGCAACTGACACGGGCTGGGGGGCAGCCATCGCTATCAACAGAACAGTCGCGCCGGCCAACGAATTTGCGATGACGAGCGCGCGCGCTGTACGAGTCCACGTTGGGCCGATCATTGCCGTCGCTCCTTTTTGAGATTGCCCGAGAGTACGATCAAGCTGACCCTTGTTTTGTAATTGAGATCACAGTTCGAAAGGCCTTTCTGGCCTGCGGCAAAATGGGCGACCGCGCCAGGTGGCAAGGTCATCTAGGGCGCCATCACGAGCGCGGAGATCCCCGGGCTAGGGGCGCACGGGAGGCCGCCAGGAAGGCCGCCCGCGCTTCCTCGAAGCTGGATGCCGAGCCACCCGTTTGTTCGCCGAGGCGGCTGCCTGGATAGAAGCCGCAGCGCCATGTTCATGACGATGCAGCGTTAGGGGGCCCACAGCCAGGCGATCGTGCCGACATGGACGTCGCCGAAATAGATCAGCCAGCAGTCGGCTCGGTCCTTGGAAAGTCGGCGGGTAAGTTGCGACATCAAAACGCGCCGCCGGTTCCGCGGCAATCGCCCAAGAGGTTGGGCATAGCGGGATATGCGGCAGCGCCGGGTGATGCTAAAATAAGGAACGATAGAACTCGCGCTGCGCTGCGGAACGTCTTTTCCTTGTCCAAGCGCTGAGCTTGTGATCGGCTAGCCGCGCAGGGAGGCGGGCAAGGAGCCAAGCCGTGGGTGTGATCCTCCTGTTCGTGGTCGGACTTGCAGCATATGCCGGATGGTGGCTGTCACACCAGCGGCTGATGGCAAAACCCTGGCTCGAGGAGGGGGTGATCGGCGAGTTCCCGGGCGGCGGCGGATTATCGGCGCCGCCGGCGAAGATCGGCCTCGGCGTCTTTCTCGCGGTTGCCGGCTCACTGTTCGCGCTCCTCATCAGCGCTTACGTGGTGCGCATGGGTCTGCTGGACTGGCGGCCGCTGCCGGTCCTCCCGCTGCTCTGGTTCAATACCGGCGTTCTGGTCCTGAGCAGCGTCACCCTGCAATGGGCACTTGCCGCGGCACGTCGCGGCGACCACGACGGCATGGTTACAGGAGTGCTCAGCGCCGGCATTTCCGCAGTCGTTTTCCTGATCGGCCAATTGCTGGCGTGGCGGCAATTGATCGTGGCCGGTTATGTGGTGGCCGGCAATCCGGCCAATTCATTTTTCTACTTGGTGACGGCGATTCATGGGTTGCATTTGCTCGGCGGCCTCGTGGCGCTCGGCCGGACCATCGCCAAACTGTGGCACGGCGGCGACTTGCCAAAATTGCGCTTGAGCGTGGAATTGTGCGCCGTACTGGCACTTCCTGCTGTTGGTCTGGCTGATGCTTCTAGGGCTTCTGACCGGTTGGACGGTCGCATTCCTCGATATCTGTGGTCACTTGATTTCGTAAGCGAAAGGGTAAGGGCCGAATGGAGACTCGACGTTTGGCCGCGGCGGCGCGTTCCAACGCGGCCTTGGTGCGCGCGGTGACACGGATGGCGAGCGCGAAGTTGCTCTCTTTCACGGATTCGATTTCTTCAGCTTGACGCCGGGCGCGTCGCCGTTGGTGAACTCGGCGCCGAGCTCCTCGAGCGTGGCGCGGACCGCATCAACGGTTCGCTCTTTCAATCCTTCGCCGGCCACCGCGATTCGCAAACATACGCCTCTAGTTGTTGCGGAGCTCTCTGCTCTATGAGGTGGAATCCATGAGCATCACCTTCCCGAACGAGTCATCGGAGTATCGTGCGGCGCGCAACGGGCTGCTTGAGCAGGAAATCGCTTTGCGCCGCCGGACGGAAACTGTTGCAGCCGGGCTCAGGGCCTTGCCGCCAGGTGGCGAGATCCCAGAGGACTATGTCTTCGATTACGTTGGCGATGAGGGGCGCCTGCGACCGTCAGGATGTCTGAGCTCTTTACGGGTGGCGATACGTTAATGCTCTACCATTACATGTTCCCGCGGCACGCTGGCGATACTCGACCCGGTCCGACGGGTGGTACCACGGCGGAGTTGCCGCTCAAGCAGAGAACGTGTCCATCCTGCACTGCGCTCATCGATATGTGGGAAGGCACGATGCCTCGTTTCTACGGCCTTGGAGGAAATCTCGCGGTCGTTCGACCTGACTGTAAATCGGCGCCGAAGCATGACCCCTCCAAAGTCAAGTGGATCATAGACTTATCGTGCCGATCGGCGTCGAGACCCCACGCCGATTAACGCACCCACTTTCCGCTACTCGCGTTCGGTGGCAGCAGGCCTTGCGGGTGGGCAACTTGACGTGCTTAGTCTACCGCTGCGGCGGCGCCACTTTACGGATCTACCGCCGCCAGGGAGGGAAGTGCCGTGTTCAAGATCCTTGCCACCTTGTTCGGAGCCCTGTGCGCCATCATCTATGTCGGGTTTTTCGCCTACAAGGTGGATAAGCTTCCGCTCATTATCATCGTCGCTGCGTGCCTCGGCCTGATGGTCTATTCATTTTATGACGACTTGCGGAATGACCGCACGATCGCGCAAATTCGCGCCGAGAACGACAAGTCGCAGTAGCGCGGACGCCGCTCGGCCGCCGCAGCCGCACTGATGAGGCGGCCCGGAGGTCAGCTCTGCGCCGCAATGAACTCAGACAACCAGCGCGCGGTGCGCAAAAGCCGGCCGTCATTGCCGCGTAGCCCGACGAGCTGCACCCCTATCGGCATGCCGTTCTCCCCCCGCATAAGCGGCAGCGAAATCGCAGGCGTGCCCAAGAGCGTCCAGGCGGTGCAGAAAATCGGGTTGCCGGTGCTGTCGAGACCACGCGGCGCCTCACCGGGTGCAGCCGGCGTCAGAATGGCATCATAACGGGCGAAGACGTCGTCGAGCGCCAGGTTGAGTAAAGGAATTCTGGCGACCGCCCGAATATAGTCGGCCGCGGGCACCTCCTGTCCGTGCTCAATGGTCCCGCAGAGCCGTGCGCTCAGCCTGTCCCGACCTTTCTCGTATTCCGGCGCCAAGCTCACCGCGAGCTCCGCGTCGTGGATGCTGCGGTGCAAATCGGGGACATGTTCAAACACCGAAGGCAGCTCCACCTCGGCGACACTGTCGCCGAGCATGTCCGCCAGTTCGGCGAATGCGGCTTGGGTGTCGTCCTTGGCCTGGTCCCAGAACGGGGTCTTTGCGAACGCCAATTTCGGCGGCAAGGGCGGTTCATCGGCCGTCAAGCGGACGAGATCCGGGAGCGCCTGCGGGCGCATGTCCGCATCGCCCGGATCATACCCCGTCATGACCTCCGCTATGAGCGCGGCATCGGCAACGCTCCCGGCGAAAACCCCGACATGATCGAGGGTGCGCGACAGCGGCAGCACTCCGCGGCGCGAGATCAGGCCGTGGGTCGGCTTGTAGCCCACCACGCCGCAAAAGGACGCCGGGCGGATGGTGGAACCATTGGTCTGCGACCCGATCGCCAGCGGCACCATGCCGGCAGCCACCGCGGCCGCCGATCCACTCGACGAGCCGCCCGGCGTGCGCCCGGGATCATGCGGATTGCGGGTCTTGCCCGGGTGAAACACCGCAAGCTCGGTGGTCACCGTCTTGCCCATGATCACGGCGCCGGCCTGGCGCAGCCGGGCGACGGCGGTACAGTCTTGGTGCGGCCGGCGGCCAGCATGCAGCACGGTGCCATCCTCGGTCGGCATGTCTTCGGTGTCGAAAATATCCTTCACGCCGACGGGAATGCCGTGCAGCGGACCGCGCGGCCGGCCATTGGCGCGCGCTTCGTCGAGCGCGCGCGCCTGGTTGCGTGCGTGTTCGGGATCGAGGAAAGCCCAGGCTTCGATAGCGCTGTCGAGCGCCTCGATGCGAGCGAGGCAGGAGTTCACCACGTCCTGCGCAGTGACGGCGCCGTCACGAAGCGCGGCGATCGTCTCCGCCAGCGTCGAAGCGTTAGCCATGCATGCGCTCCTTGCGATGCCGATATGCTGCCGCTCGCGTGGCGCCCGTCAGGCGCCGATGACGGCAAGGCTGGCCATGGTCACTTGGCATAAAGATGGTCGGGTAGCCACAGCGCCATGCTCGGGAAAGTATAGAGCAGCGCCATGGTGATGAAGACCATGAAGACAAATGGCAAGGCGCCGGCGAAAATCTGCGTCAGGCGCACCTGCGGAGGCGCGATGCCCTTGAGGTAATAGGCGGCCATGGCCATCGGCGGCGTATTGAACGAGGTCTGGATGTTAAGCGCCACGAGGATGCCGAAGATAATCGGATCGACATGGTAATACGGCAGCAGCGGCAGGAAGATCGGCACGAAGATGATGATGATCTCGGTCCATTCCAGCGGCCAGCCGAGCAGGAAGATGATGAACTGGGTGAGCAGCAGGAACTCGACCCGGCCCAAGTTGAGGCTCTTGATCAGGTCCTCAACGACGCTCTGCCCGCCGAGATAGGCGAACACCGAGGCGAAGGTCCACGAGCCGACGAACAGGAAAGTGACCATGGCGGAGGTCCGCGCCGTCAGATAGACGGCCTCCTTCAGGCGCGGAAAGTCGAACTCGCGATAAGCCACCGCCAGCACCAGGCTGCCGAAGGAACCGACGGCGGCCGCCTCGGTCGGCGTCGCCAGTCCAAGCAGGATGGCGCCGAGCACCGACAAGATCAGCACCGCCAGTGGAAAAAACGAGGTCAATAGCGCGAACAAGATCTGCCGCATCGGCACCCTGCCTTGATCCTCCGGCAGCGGCGGCGCAAGCTTGGGGTTGATGAGCGTCCGGCCCACGACATAGACGATGTAGAAGCCGGCAAGCACGAATCCGGGGATGAACGCGGCCGCATACAGTCTGACCACGGACTCGCCGGCGGTCGCAGCGTAGAGGATGAGCAGAATGCTGGGCGGGATTAAGATACCGAGGCATCCGCCGGCGCAGACCACGCCCGCCGCGAGCTTGGTATCATAACCGGCCTTAAGCATGGCCGGGAACGCCAGCAAGCCCATCAGCGTCACCACGGCGCCGACGATGCCGACCGCCGTGGCGAAGAGCGCGCAGGTAATCAGCGTTGCCACCGCGAGTGAGGCAGGGATGCGGCGCGCCGCGACCTGGATGCTGAAGAACAGCCGGTCGAGGATGTTGGCGCGTTCGACCACGTAGCCCATGAACAGGAACAATGGCACCGCGGTCAGCGTGTCGTTGCTGAGGATGCTGAAGGTGTTCTGGACCAGCAGGTCGAAGACGCGATTCTGGAAGATGTGATGAATTTGATCCGGCGTCGCGTAGGCGTAGTAGCCGAAGAAGATGCCCATTCCCATGAGCGTGAAGACGATCGGAAAACCGAGCAGGATGGTGATGATGAACAGACATATCATCACCACGCCGATTTCGCCGCCCGTCATGACCGGTTCTCCCCAGCGGCGCCGGGCATTGCGATGTCGGCGCGATGCTTGGCAGCGTATTCGCGCTCGTGCAGGATGGCGGTCTCCATTTCCTCCACGTCTTGGGCGCGCTGCGGCCATATTCCGGTGCGCAGGCAGATGATGCAGCGGAAGACCTCGGCCAAGCCCTGAATCAGCAGCGCCGCGCCAGCCGCCGGGATCAATGTCTTGAGCGGGAAAATCGGGATGTCAGCCGGACTGTAGATGCTGACCTCCTGGTAGAGCCAGGACTCCGCGGCATAGCGGTAGCCGGCAAAGGTCAAGGCCAGCACGCCGGGGAAGAAGAAAACGATGTACAGCAGCAGATCGGTCGCGGCCTGGACGCGCGGCGGCCACAGCCGATAGACCACGTCGCCGCGGACGTGGGCGTTGCGCGAGAGCGTGTAGGCACCCGCCATGATAAACAGCGCGCCGTACATGTTGTAGGAAAGGTCGTAGGCCCAGACCGTCGGATCATCGAGCACATAGCGGACGAAGACCTCGTAACTGGTGCCGAAGGTCATGATGAGGATGTACCAGCCGAAGGCTTTTCCGATGGCAACGCTGAGGCGATCGGCGAAGCTGATATAGGCAAGCATGATGTGTGACCTGTGTCCCTCTCATCCAAACAACAGGCGGGGACGGCGGATCCGATGCCGTCCCCTGTCGCACCGGGCCCGTTCGCGGCGGCCGGCTCAGAAGCCGAGCGGCTGCTCCTGGCCGTAATAGTGATTGTAGGCGAGCTTGGAGTCAGACGCGTTGAGGATGTTGTAATATGCCACGTCCTTCGCCCAGGCCTTCTGGTTATCGGATATCTTCTTGAACCATTCGTTTTCGCTGCTGTACTGCGCGACCACCTTGTCCCAGGCAGCGAGCTGAGCCTGAAGGATCGACTCCGATGTGCGGTAGACGTGCACGCCATCCTTCTGAATCAGGGTCTGCAGGTCCTTCCCATACTGCGGAAAAGCCATCCAGAGATTCTTCGAGGACGCCGCAGCGACGGCATGGGTGAGAATGGCTTGCTGCTCCTTGGGCAGCGATTCGAACTTGGTCTTGTTGAACTCGATTTCCAGACACTCATTGTTCTGGTGATAGGAGCTCATCATGTAGTACTTGGCAACATCGGCGGCGCCGAAGCGCATGTCCGAGGTCGGGTTGTTGTACTCGAAAGCCTCGATGACGCCCTTCTCCATTGCGGGGATGATTTCGCCGCCGGGAAGCTGCGTCACCTTCAGCCCCATCGCCTGCATGACGTTGGAGGCAAGGCCGACGGTGCGGTATTTCAGGTTCTTCAGATCGGCCGGGGTCTTCGGCTCGAACTTGAACCAGCCGAGCGGCTGGGTCGGCAGCGGCATTAGGTACCAGCCGACGATATCGAGGTTGAGCACCTTCTGCGTCAGCTCCGCGTAGAGCTTATGGCCGTCGCCATAATAGAACCACGACAAGAACTGGTGCGCATCCCAGCCGTAGCAAGGGCCGGTGCCGAACAGTGAGGCGGCGCGGTTCTTGCCGTACCAATAGGCGGCCACCAGATGACCGCCATCGAGCACGCCCTTGTTTACCGCGTCCTGCACTTCGAACGCCTTCACAACGGCGCCGGCATTGAGATAATCGAGCTTCAGGCGCGGTGCGCCCAGTTCGTTGACGATATCGACGTATTGTTTCGCCATATCGTTGAAGATGTCGCCGGCGCCCCATGAACCCTGCATCTTCAGGGTGACAGTCTGTGCCCGCGAGATTTGCGGCAGGGCGATCGTCGCCGCGCCGGTCAGTGCCGCGCCGGCAAGGAACTTGCGCCGGCTCGTTGGTTTCGATTGCGGTTTCGTCACCATGGAATTCCCTCCCTGGCTCGTGGCGACATTGTCAGCTGCCTTGTTGTACGCCTTGTCGTATCTGACAGCCGTACGCCGGCCATGATTCCGTCTGGCAGACGGCGTCGGCCTCAACCGATCCGAGAATTGCAGGTTTTTAATAATCCCTTTTCAATAGTCTGTCTTTACGCCTTTCGCCCGAGCGATGCCGAGCCACACACCGCCGCCTTGTGCGGCGCAATGCCAGCGGTCACACCGCCGCCGATGATGCGGTGCGATCGATGCAGATGCGGTCCTTGGCCGCAATCGCTTCAATGCCGACAGATGGTCCCTAACCGTACAATCCGACGCGGCGCGGTAACCCTTCAGCATTCGGGCCAATTGTTCGTGCTCCTGCCGATTTGGCGTCTATCAACGGCCTTGACTCGGCGCCTGGCAACCCTGAGCTTTCCCCCGAAAGGAGGGCGCCCAGTGTTGATGGGGCCCACCAAGCGCGCTTGATCTGTGGGGATTTCGGCAATGACCGCACAGGCGGCATCTCACGTCTATTTCGGCCTTAGTCCGACGTGGGTATCCACCTTCGTCTTGGGCATCACCTACGCCATCATCATGTCGGAGAAGATTAACCGCTCTATTGTCGCAATAGTCGGCGCCGGCGTGATGATCCTAACTGGCGTGCTCGACCAGGACGAGGCGATCAAGGGCATCGATTGGAATACGATCGGGCTGCTCACCGGCATGATGATCCTGGTGTCGATCTCGCGGCGCTCCGGCATGTTCCAGTACCTGGCGATATGGTCGGCGAAGGCAGCCAAAGCCCATCCCGCCGGCATTCTGCTCGTCCTGCAGATCACTACGGCGGTGCTCTCCGCGTTCCTCGACAACGTCACCACCGTGCTACTCATCGTGCCCGTCACACTCGCTATCTGCAGCACGTTAAAGGTACCGCCTTATCCGTACTTGCTCGCGGAAATCTTCGCCTCCAATATCGGCGGCACCGCAACCCTGATCGGCGATCCGCCTAATATCCTGATCGGCTCGCAAGTCGGGCTCTCCTTCAACGACTTCGTCATTCACCTGACGCCGGTGATCGGCCTTGTCGCATTAGTGCAAGCGGTGATCATTCATCTCCTCTGGGGCAAGGATCTCAAGGCGTCGCACGATGCCGAGGTCCGAGTGATGGCCATGAATGCGACCGATGCAATCCTCGACGGGACGCTGCTTAAGCAGTCGCTGCTAATTCTGACTCTGGTCATGATTGCTTTCGTCCTGGCTCGCCCGCTGCATCTTCAGCCCGCCACAATAGCCATGCTGGGCGCCGCCCTGTTGATGTTGCTCGACAACTGGGCTCATCACACCGAGAGGGCTTCCCGCAACATTCATCAGACATTCGGAGATGTTGAGTGGATCACGATTTTCTTCTTTATCGGTCTCTTTGTGGTGGTGCACGGCGTCGACGTCGGGGGCCTTCTCAGTACTCTTGCCAACGATCTGCTGGCCGCGACGGGCGGAAACATGGCGCATGCCGGCTACGCCATTCTGTGGTCATCAGCCGTGCTGTCTGCCATCGTCGACAACATTCCATTCGTTGCGACCATGATTCCGCTGATCAAGAACATGGCGCCGGCTTTCGGCGGCACGGAGCACATCCAGCCGCTGTGGTGGTGCCTGTCGCTTGGCACGTGCCTGGGAGGCAACGGCACCCTGATCGGAGCGTCGGCCAATTTGACGGTCGCTGGTATCGGTGAGCGCAACGGGGTTCCGTTTAGCTTCGTTACCTACACGCTCTATGCCTTTCCAATGATGCTCGTTTCGATGGTGATCTGTCAGGTTTATGTATGGTGGCGCTACTTCTGAGCGCACAATCGGAACTTCCTCACCCGCTCGTCTTGGTTGCGATTTGATGCGGCAGCGAACACCGCTTCGCGATGCCGACCTTATGGCTTTCAGATGCGACACGTCGTACGGTCACAATTGCATCGGCACCAATGAGCCGGCTATCTTGACCGAGCAAGACAAGCTGGAGCTGTTGTTGGCCGAGAGCCTGCGGGTGGCGCACGAGGCCGGCGCGTTGCGCAGCCAAGACCTCAAGCGGGTCACGGTCGACACCACGGTGCAGCCCAAGGCCATCAGCTTCCCGACCGATGCCAAGCTGCTGCATGCGGCCATCAAGAGCCTCAACCGCCTGCCGACCAGGCACGGCATCAGGCTGCGGCAATCCTATTGTCGCGTCGCCAAGGCCGCCGCGATGATAGCGGGCCGCTACGCCCATGCCAAACAGTTCAGGCGGCATCAGCGGCAGTTGCGTATCCTGCGCAGCCGGCTGGGCTGGATCATCCGCGACATCCGCCGCAAGATCGAGGGCCAGCCTGCACTGGAGGAGACGTTCGCCCTCCCGCTTGGCCGAGCCGGGCAGCTCCGCTCGCAACAGCAGCGCCAGCGCGGCTGGAAGCCCTATTCCTTCCATGCTCCGGAGGTGGAGTGCATCGGCAAGGGCAAGGCCGCCGCGCCTTACGAGTTCGGCATGAAGGCCTCCATCGTCACCAACAACCGCCGGGCTCCCGGCGGCCTGTTCGTGCTGCATGCCAGGGCGCTGCCCGATAACCCGGACGGCGGTCACACCTTGCGGGACGTCATTGACCGCATCGAGACACTCACCGGCTGCGCGATCGAGCGGGCCTATGTCGACAAGGGATACCGCGGCCACGACGCGCAAAATCCCCGCCGCGTATTCATCTCCGGCCAGAAGCGCGGCGTCTTCGGTGTCATCAAGCGCGAGCTGCGCCGCCGTTCCGCCATCGAGCCCATCATCGGACACCTCAAGGCCGAAGGTCACCTCGGCCGCTGCTATCTCAAAGGCCGCCGAGGAGACGCCGCCAACATCGTCCTCTCAGCCGTGGGCCACAACTTCCGCCGCATCCTCGCCTGGCTCAGACAACTCTTGTGCCTGCTCCTGCTCCCGCTATGGCGCACGCTCGCCTGTCCAGCCCCACTCAATTCGGCTTCTTAACGGACGACTACATATTGACCGAGCGGTCGATAGCGTGCCCGTAGAGGTTACGCCTGGATGCCGGATCCCCAGGATCGAGGCGCGCCACGCGCCAGCACTGACGAGATCGCTACGCCAGCCACCGTTTGCGGCGGCGGTAGTGCTTGCTGTCACGGAAACTCTTGCGGCGATCTTCGGAAATGCCGAGGTAGAATTCCTTCACATCCTCGTTGGCGGCGAGCGCCTTGGCCTCGCCATCCATCACCACGCGGCCGTTCTCCAGGATGTAACCGTAACGCGCGAATTGTAGCGCCATATGGGTGTTCTGCTCGGCGAGCAAAAACGATACGACTTCCTTCTCGTTCAGGTCTTTGACGATGCGGAAGATCTCCTCGACGATCTGTGGTGCCAGCCCCATAGAGGGCTCGTCAAGCAATATCATCTTCGGGCGCGACATCAACGCGCGCCCCAACGCGCACATCTGCTGCTCTCCGCCGGAGGTGTAGCCGGACAGCGCATTCTTCCGCCGGGCGAGAAGGGGGAAATAGCTATACACCAGATCCAGATCGCGCCTTATGGCGGTCTTGCCGTCGCGCCGGGTGAAGGCACCGGTGAGCAAATTCTCCTCGATGGTGAGGTGACCGAAACAATGACGGCCTTCCATCACCTGGATGCAGCCGCGCCGCACCAGCTCGTTGGGCGAGAGATGTTGCACCTCGGTGCCGTCGAACAGGATGGCTCCCTTGGTGACGTTGCCGCGTTCGGCGTGAAGCAGATTGGAGATCGCTTTTAGGGTGGTGGTCTTGCCGGCGCCGTTGGCGCCGAGCAATGCCACGATGCCGCCTTTGGGCACGTCGAGCGATACGCCCTTGAGCACCAGGATGATGCGGTCGTAGATGACCTCGATATTGTTGACCGACAGCAGGAGATTAGCGGGCGCGGTCGTTGGCTTGGAAGCGGCGAGTTCGACGGTAGCCATGCCAGTCTTTCCGTTGTTGGAGCCACCCCCATCCGGAGGAGGCGCCGTCTCGAAGGATGGGGGCAATTGGCCAATTTATCCCTCGTCCGTAAGGGACGCGTCCAACAACGCTCCTCACGGACGAGGGCTTTCTCAAGTTACGACGGCTTATCGCAAGCCTCGGTGCGCTTCGGCCAACCGGTATTCTTCTCAACGTACTCGGCTGCACCCTTTTCCAGGAGTGGCAGCACCTTGTCCTTCATCGGCTCGATCCAGTCGGAGACTTTCACCCACTTGGCGCCATCCCACTGCTGCATGTAAGCAGGACTGTGGCCGTTATGGTCCTCGCAGCTCGTATGGACGACCGTTCCGAAGTTCGGAAGGCCGAGTTCCTTCCAGCGCGCCTCGGTGATATTCAGCGTCTCGAGGCCGCGCCGGACATCCGGGCCGGTCACGACTTTCTTGTCGGTGATCTTCTGCGCGTTTCGGATGGCCTCGGCGATCAGCACGCTGTTATAGACGCCACGATCGTAAAAGGTGTTGCCGAACCGATCGCTCTCGACCTGGCTCTTGCCCTTGTCCACGACATATTTCTTGATGTCCTGGATGGCAGGGTAGTTTGAGCCCAGACCGCTGATATTGAGCGCTAGATAGCCCTTGGCCTGCTGACCTGCGGCGCTCGCGTCACTATCGGCTCCCGACCACCAGATGCCGATGAAGTGGTCCATAGGATAGCCGTTCTCGGCTGCGCGCTTGACCGCGGTCGGGTTCATGGCACCCCAACCCCACATGATCATCCAGTTCGGACGGTCGCGGCGGACGGACAGCCATTGTCCGGACTGATCGGACATCTCCTTGCCGGCCACCGGATATAGTTTCACATTGAAACCGTAGTCCTTGCCCAATTGCTGGAGCAGCGGGATCGGCTCGCGGCCATAACCGGCGTCGAGAAAGATGAAGCCGATCGTCTTGCCCTTGAGCTTTGCCAGGCCGCCGTCCTTGTCGCCGATGTAGCGGATGATCATCGACATGCCGTCCCAGTAGGTGGCGGGCGGATTGAACACCCAGGGGAAGTCCTGGCCGATCGCGGATTCCGACAAGCCATAGGACATCGACAAAATCGGAATCTTGTCGACCGCGGCCTTCGGAATCACCTGCAGTGTAATGCCGGTCGAGAACGGGTTGACGACTGTCGGGTTCTTGTCCTTCACCGACTCCCAGCATTCGACGCCCCGTTTGACGTCGTAGCCGGTTTCGCATTCGTCGACCTTGAGCTTGACGCCGCCGATTCCGCCGTCGCGCTCGTTGAGCATGGTGAGATAGTCGTGCATGCCGTTGGCGATCGGGATGCCGGAATTGGCATAGGGACCGGTGCGGTAGGTAAACAGTGGCACGTAGATCGAGTCTTGCGCCAGAGCCGGGCTGGTCAGCGCAGAGGTTCCCAGCAAACCAGCACAGGCAATGGCGATAAGCAGTTGTCTTGTATTCATGACATTCTCCCATCAAACCGCGCCGATAGACGGCGCATCTAGCTTCGCCCCCGCTTTGCGAGGCGACAATTTGGGAGCCGCGGCCTCAAAAACCGGCTACGGGTCGAAAATTGCTCCTCTCTTGCTCCATCAATACGGAAATGGCCACACCCTCAGTTTCTGCTTTCCTATCTGCCACAGACGCGCCAGCCCGGCCGGTTCGCTGACCAGGAAGACGATGATCAACACGCCGAGTGTCATGGAGGTGATGTGTTCCACGGTGTCCGCGTGCAGCGGCAGGCCGAGTGATTCCGGCAGCAGGCGCACGACGATCGGAAGAATGTAGATCAGCGCGGCGCCCAGGAAGGAGCCCAGCAGGCTGCCCAGACCGCCAATGATGATCATGAACAGGACCGTGAAACTCTGGTTGATGCTGAAAGCAGAAGCTTCCGCTCCGCCGTACCAGAGGAATACCATCAACGCGCCGGCCACGCCGCAATAGAAGGAGGACACCGCGAAGGCAAGAAGCTTGGTTGGCAGCAGGCGGATGCCCATCAACTCTGCGGCGATGTCCATGTCGCGCACCGCCATCCACATGCGGCCGATGCGCCCATGCACCAGGTTGGAGGCGAACCAGGTCATGATTATCACAAAGGCGAGCACGACGTAGTAGCGGGTCGCCGACGTGGCGCGCGGCCCGGTGATGATGACGCCGAACAATTCGCGTTGCGGCACCTCGATGGCGCCCGAGGTGTTGTAGTTGTAGAGCCAAGGGATGCGGATGAAGCACCATTCCAGAAAGAACTGCGCCGCCAACGTCGCGACAGCGAGATAGAAACCCTTTATGCGCAGCGAGGGTATGCCGAACACCGCGCCTACCGCAGCGGTGATGAGTCCCGAAGCAATGATCCAGACAAGGATGTTTACGTCCGGGAACGACGACGTCAGCCGGTAACACGCATAGGCGCCAACCCCCATGAAGGCGCCTGTGCCGAGCGACAGCAACCCGGTATAGCCGGTGAGCAGGTTGAGCCCGATCGACGCGAGCGCGAAGATAAGAAACGGGATCAGCACGGCGTTGAGGAGGAAGTCGTTCCCGGTGAATGGAATGGCGATGGCGATTGCCAGGATGATCGCGATGCCGATGCGGTCCTGCAGGATCGGAAAGATCGCCTGATCGCTGGCGTAGTCGGTCTTGAATTGTCCAGTTTCGCGATAAAGCATGGGACTACCAGCTACAGCTCATATCCGCTCGATGATCCGCTCACCGAACAGCCCTTGTGGACGGAACAGCAGGAAGATCAGCGCAATCACATAGGCGAACCAGGCGTCGGTGCCGCCGCCAACTAAAGGTCCCCAGTAGAACTCGGCGAGCTTCTCGCCGACCCCTATGATGAGACCGCCGACGATAGCGCCGGGGATCGAGGTGAGGCCGCCAAGGATCAGCACCGGCAGTGCCTTCAGTGCGATCACGTCGAGCGCAAACGAGACGTCCGAGCGTGCGCCCCAGAAGATGCCGGTGACTAGTGCCACCAGGCCGGCAGCGAACCAGACGATCACCCAGATCTGCTCAAGCGAGATGCCAACCGAAAGTGCTGCCGCGTGACTGTCCGCAACCGCCCGCAGCGCGCGTCCGATGCGCGTCGTTGAGAAGAACAGGCCGAGCCCTGCCACCATCAACGAGGCGACTGCGGCGGAAGCGATGTCTAGCTTCTGCAGCTGCACGATTCCACCCAACGTGTGGTAGGTGACGGGTCCTCGCGGCAGGTACAGCTCGTCCGTAATCATCACCTTTGGGTCGCCGCCGAACACCAATTCGCCGAAGCCTATGAGGAAATAGGTGATGCCGAAGGTGGCCATGAACAGAATGATGTCGGGTTGATTCACCAGCGGCCGCAACACCAGCCGCTCCACAGCGAGGGCAAGAGAGAACATCACCGCAACCGCGAGCGCGAGCGCGAGAAAGGCCGGAACGCCAGCGTCGTGTAGGCCAACCAGCGTCAGCGCGGCGAACACCACCATGATGCCCTGCGCAAAGTTGAATACGCCCGAGGCTTTGAAGATCAGCACAAAGCCGAGGGCGATGAGCGCATAGAGCGTGCCGCTGACCAGCCCCTCCCACAACGTCTGCGCCAAGAGATCGGGCGACCGTGCCATCTGCGCGAAGGGGTCGACGAAGACCATGTAGAGAAGCTCCATGACGTCTCCCTTAGTGTGCGACGCCGAGATAGGCATCGATCACGACCTGGTTGCTCCTCACCTTGTCGGGCGTGCCGTCAGCAATCTTGATGCCGTGATCGAGCACCACTACGCGGTCGGACAAATCCATCACGATGCTCATGTCATGCTCGATCAGTGCGATCGTGGTGCCGTACTCGTCGTTGAGGTCAAGGACGAAGCGCGACATGTCCTCCTTTTCTTCAAGGTTCATGCCGGCCATCGGCTCGTCGAGCAGTAGCAAGTCCGGCTCCATGGCAAGCGCGCGGCCGAGTTCGACGCGCTTCTGCAGGCCGTAAGGCAATCGGCCAACCGGTACACGACGGATTTCCTGGATATTGAGAAAGTCGATGATCTCCTCGACTCGCAGGCGGTGCTCGATCTCCTCCTTCAATGCAGGCCCGTGGCGCAGCAGCTGCCAGAAGAAGTTCCGGTGCATCTTCAGCGAGCGGCCGGCCATGATGTTGTCGAGTGCGGTCATGCCGCGAAACAGCGCTACGTTTTGGAAGGTTCGGGCGATGCCACCGCGCGCAGCCTCGTACGGGCGCATCTTGGCGCGCGTCTCTCCCTTGAAGGTGATGCGGCCATGTTGCGGCTGATAGAAGCCGTTGATGACGTTGAGCATAGATGTCTTGCCAGCGCCATTGGGGCCGATGATGGCGCAGATTTCACCTTTGCGGATGCCGAACGAGACGCCGCTCAGCGCCTTGACACCGCCGAATGCCAGCGAGACCTGCTCCACCGACAACAGCACGGTGTCGACGGCAGCTTCAGCTCGGCCGGGGGCTCTCATGCCGCTTTCTCCATGGCGGATGCAGTCGGCGCGGTCGCCATGTCGCGGATCTTCACCCGGGCTTTGATCGTGCCCTTACGGCCGTCCTCGAGGGTCACCTCGGTCGCGATATCGGCTTCCTTGGAACCGTCGTAGAGGGCCTTCACCAATGGCTCATAGCGTTCGACGATGAAGCGGCGCCGCACCTTCTGTGTCCGGGTTAGCTCGCCGTCGTCGGCATCGAGTTCCTTGTGAAGGATCAGGAAGCGCTTGATCTGCGCGCCCGCCATTTTGCTGTCGGTAGCAAGCGAACTGTTCACCTCGGCGACGTGCTTCTCGATCATGTCGTAGACTTGCGGGTGACCGGCCAACTCCTGATACGAGGCATACGTCACATTGTTGCGCTCGGCCCAGTTTCCGACCGCCGTGAGGTCGATATTGATCATGACGGCGACGAAGTCGCGGCCGTCGCCATAGGCGACCGCCTCTCGGACGTTGGGATAAAACTTAAGCTTGTTCTCGATGTATTTCGGCGAGAACAGCGTGCCGTCATTGAGCTTGCCGACGTCCTTGGCGCGGTCGATGATCTTCAGGTGACCGGTCCGCTTGTCGAAGTAGCCGGCATCGCCGGTCCTCACATAGCCGTCGCTTGTGAACGCCTCGGCGGTTTTTTCCTCGTCCTTGAAGTAGCCACTGAACATACCCGGCGACTTGAACAGAACCTCGCCGTTCTCGGCGATGCGAATATCGACGTTGGCGATGGTGGGCCCGACGGTGTCGGAGTAGATCTCTCCGTCGGGCTGGGCGGTGAGATACAGGAAAGCTTCAGTCTGCCCGTAAAGCTGCTTCAGGTTGAGCCCGATCGAGCGATAGAAGCCGAACAGATCGGGCCCGATGGCCTCGCCGGCGGTATAGGCAACGCGTACGCGCGAGAAGCCGAGCACGTTCTTTAACGGGCCGTAGACCAGGATGTTGCCGAGCGCGTAGAGCAGCCGTGCGGCTAGCGGCACTGGCTGCTTGTTGAGGATGCGTCCGCCGTAGGCGCGCGCGACGCCGATGAAATAGTGGAACATCTTGCGCTTGAGATAACCGGCGTCCTCCATTCGGATCATCAGGCGGGTCAGCAGCGCCTCGAGCGTCCGCGGCGGCGCGAAATAGAAGGTCGGACCTATCTCGCGCAGATCGGCCATGGCCGTGTCGGGGCTCTCCGGACAGGCCATGCAAAAGCCGGACACCAACCCCTGTGCATAGTTGAGGTAGTGGTCGCCGACCCAGGCCAGCGGCAGATAGGCAAGCGCGACATCTCTCTCGGTGAGCTTGTCGAAGGCCACCGTGTCAGTGGCTGCGGCAATCGAGCGCGCGCTCGTAAACACCACACCTTTCGAGGTGCCGGTGGTGCCGGAGGTGTAAAGGATAATGGAGGGGTCAGACCCCCTGCCGTTCTCGATTTCGGCATCAAGCCAGCTGGAGAGGCGAGCGTCCTTGGCGAGCGCCTGCCGTCCATCGGCGATTACCTCGTCCATGCTGTGCAGGTGGCTGTGGTCGTAGTCGCGCAGCCCCCGTTTCTCGTCGTAGAGGATGCGCTCCAACTTGGGCAAGCTCTGCTGGACCGAACTGATCTTGTCGACCTGCTCTTGATCCTCGACCGCCGCGAAGCGTGCTTCGGCGTGTACCAGCACGAAGGCAAGCTCGTTGGCCACCGCATCGGCATAGACTGGCACCGGAATAGCGCCGAGCATCTGCGCCGCCATCATCGTCCAATACAGCCGCGGCCGGTTGGTACCGGCGATGGCGATGGTCTCGCCGGGCTTGAGGCCGAGCCGGTGCAGCCCAATGGCGTAAGCACGAACAAGCCCGGCTACCTGGCTCCAGGTCCAGGTCTGCCAGACGCCGAGGTCTTTGTGCCGCATGCTCGGTCGGGAGCCAAACAAAAGGGCGTTTCGAATCAATAGCTTAGGGAATGTGTCCGCTTGAGCGGCAGCGGCTTGCGCCACAGCTTCCTCCCGTCCGCCCCCGTCCGCACAGCGCGCGAACCTCATGCCCTTGCCGCCTCTAGGACGGTCTTGTCGGCCCGATCATGAAAACATCAACTCCGCCACGAAGTTCCGACCGATTGGACGGGCGCGCAATAAGCATAACGACGGATATCATTACTCCCGATGGCCGGCTCTTCGAGGCCCAATTTAGAAAGGCACCGTAGAATCCGTTGGGCCGAGGGCTGCGCCCCCGACGGCGAGAACGCTGCCGCGACAGAGCGCCTTACGTGGATGCAATTCTCAACTTTCGCGCGTTGCTGTGACGCGGTTGCCTTCTAAGATTGTGCTGATGCAGGTCGCCCCATCCGCATGATCACCGGCGGTCGTCAACATAGATTGATCACGATTTCATCTGGCCAAGATAGGCCTGCTGCACAATTTCGTTATCGCGCAAACTCTGAGCCGAGCCGTGCAGCACCACCTGGCCGGTCTGCAGAACGTAGCCGTAGTTGGCGATCGACAGAGCCATGTTGGCGTTCTGCTCGACCATGAAGATGCTGGTACCCTGGCGATTGATCGCCTGAATGATTTCGAACACCTGCTCGACGAATGCGGGCGACAAACCCATGGATGGCTCGTCCATGCACAGGAGCTTCGGACGCGCCATCAGCGCACGACCTATGGCGACCATCTGCTGCTCGCCGCCTGACAGCGTGCCCGCCTGTTATTTGAGGCGGTCCCTAATGCGCGGGAACAGGCCGAAGACGCGTTCCTTGTCGACCTCGATCTCGATCGCGTCGCGGCGCGTGAAGGCGCCCATTTCCAGATTTTCGAGCACGGTCATGCGCGGGAACAGGCGCCGCGCCTCCGGCACGGGCGCAATGCCCCGTTTCACCCGCTCGGCGGTCGGCAGGGCATTGATGCGCGCCCCCGCATAGGTGACTGCGCCGCTCTTCGGCGTCACGATGCCGAGGATCGCCTTCATGGTGGTGGACTTTCCGCTGGCGTTGCCGCCGAGCAGACAGACGATCTCGCCTTCGCCAACGCAGTAATTGACGCCCTTCAGGACGTGAAGCTCGCCGTAGTAGGTATTGACGTCCTTGAACTCAAGGAGCGGCAACGGTCGCTGCGACGGCGTCTGTTGTTCGTCCAAGATTGAGAGCGTGGTGCCGTTTCGGGCGGAGGGGGCCGATAGTTTCACCGTTCGCTTGCGAGCGTCATCTTCCTTGGAATCGTGGTTGCGCCTGTTGCGCCTCTCCAAGGACGACAAGGCTCAGTGAAGTCATTCACAAGCAGTCCTTTGTGTTAATCAGCGCGGGGGCCCGACGCCGATCGGCACGATAAGTCTCTGATCCATATGACATTGGAGGGGTCATGCTTCGGCGCCGATTTACACCTCGGCCTCGGCAAGCTCACCAACTTGCTGAACAAAGGTGAGTGCGTCGCGAAAATTGCGAAATCGAAAGGTGTGCTCGATACGATGGGCATCATCGCGCAGTTCCCAACCCAGGGCCGGGGACTGGAAGCGTTGAGATTGATCATACGTGAGTGGCGGGATGCCGCTGCGACAGGGCGTGCATGTTCTCTTGGCGAGCGTCTCAGTCATGTATTGGCCCTCTGACGGTCAAGAGCGGTGGGCGTCTATCGATCGATTTCCCCGAACACAATATCGAGCGAACCGATGATCGCCGGGACGTCGGCCAGCATGTGGCCGCGGCACAGGAAATCCATTGCCTGCAGATGAGCGAAGGAGGGCGCCCGGATCTTGCATTTGTAGGGTTGGTTGGTGCCATCAGAGACGAGATAGACACCGAACTCCCCCTTGGGCGCCTCGACAGCAGCGTAAACCTCGCCGGCGGGAACACGATGACCTTCACTATATAGCTTGAAATGCTCGATCATGGCCTCCATGGAGCGCTTCATTTCGGCGCGCCGCGGCGGAACGATCTTACGGTTCACGATGGCGACCGGCCCCTGACCTTCGGGCAGCCGCAGCTTTTCTAAGCACTGCTTCATGATGTGCACCGACTGGCGCATCTCTTCCATGCGCAAGAGATAGCGGTCGTAGCAGTCGCCGTTCTTGCCAACGGGAATGTCGAAATCGAGCTCGGCATAACATTCGTAGGGTTGCGCTTTGCGCAGGTCCCAAGCGGCACCGGAGCCGCGCACCATGACGCCTGAAAAGCCCCACCCCCAGGCGTCCGCGAGCTTGACTTCGGCGATTCCGACGTTGCGCTGCTTGAAAATACGATTGTCCGTCAGCAGGCCCTCGAGATCGTCGCAGACTTTGAGGAACGGATCGCAGAATGCCCAAATGTCGTCGAGTAGCTTCGGCGGCAGATCCTGATGCACGCCGCCGACCCGGAAATAGTTTGCATGCATCCGCGCGCCCGAGGCGCGCTCGTAGAACACCATCAGCTTCTCACGCTCCTCGAAGCCCCACAGCGGCGGTGTCAACGCGCCGACATCCATCGCTTGCGTTGTGACGTTGAGAAGGTGCGAGAGCAGGCGGCCGATCTCGCAAAAGAGCACCCGGATAAGCTGACCGCGCCTGGGAACGGTGATGCCCAGCAGTTTCTCGGTTGCTAGACAAAACGCGTGTTCCTGGTTCATCGGCGCGACATAGTCGAGCCGGTCGAAGTAGGGCAGCGCCTGCAGGTATGTTTTATGCTCGATCAGCTTTTCCGTGCCACGGTGCAAAAGTCCGATATGCGGATCGACGCGTTCGACGACCTCGCCATCGAGCTCGATTATGAGCCGTAGGACACCATGGGCCGCCGGGTGCTGGGGTCCAAAATTGATGGTGAAATTGCGAAAAGCGGCTTCGGCCATGGCGGCCTCGCGTCGAGCTAGCCCACCTGTAGAGGCGCCGGGGGCGCCATCCCCGCGACGTGGTGCTTCACTGCGTTCTGGACCTTCGCGAAGGCGCTCACCTCGATCTGGCGCACGCGCTCGCGCGAGACGCCGAATTCTTCGGCCAGCTCCACGAGCGTGATCTGTTTCTCGGCGAGCCGGCGCGTCTCGAAGATGCGCCGCTCGCGCTCGTTGAGCACGGTGAGCGCATCGGACAACCTCTTGCGACGGTTATCGAACTCCTCGCGTGCGGCGAGCATCGTCTCCTGGTCCGGGGATTCGTCCACCAGCCAGTCCTGCCACTCGCCGGAATTGCCGTCCTCACGGATCGCGGCGTTGAGCGATGCGTCGCCGCCGAGCCGCCGGTTCATGTAAATCACGTCCGTTGCGGTGACGCCGATCCGCCCGGCGATGAGCTTCACCTGGTCCAGCCGCATGTCGCCATCGGCGAGGATCGAGATTTTGCTCTGGGCCTTGCGGAGGTTGAAGAACAGCTTCTTCTGGTTGGCCGTGGTGCCCATCTTCACCAGCGACCACGAGCGCAGGATGTATTCCTGGATCGCCGCCTTGATCCACCACACGGCGTAGGCGGCGAACCGGAAGCCCTTCTCCGGCTCGAAGCGCTCGACCGCCTGCATCAGGCCGACATTGCCCTCGGAGATCGCCTCGGAGATCGGCAGGCCGTAGCCGCGATAGTCCCTGGCGATCTTGGGCACGAGCCGCAGATGGCTGGTGACGAGCTTGTGCGCCGCGTCGCGATCGCCGTGCTCGCGCCAGCGCTTGGCCAGGATGTATTCTTGCTGGCGCTCCAACATCGGGAACCGCCGAATTTCCTCAAGATAATGGGTGAGGCCTGGTTCCGCCGTAAGTATCGGCAGGGCCGCGCTGCGGGCCATGATCAAGCCCTCCAACTAGTTTCGAAACAAAATTATCCGCATCCGATCGCTTGTCAAGTTGATTTCGAAACGCTATTATATGATCAAAAGAGGCAATCATGTCAGCGCGCGAAACGGCAGAGCTGCTGCTGCAGGTGGGACGGCTCGTACAAGCTGAGGGCTATGACGGCGAACTCAGTCCGGCCCAATGGATGGCGCTCCGCTTCTTCGCGCGCGCCAACCCGTTCTCGCGGACCCCGTCGGCATTCGCGGAATTTCAAGCGACAACACGCGGCACCGCCACACAAGTCATTAAGGCGCTTGAAGCGGGTGGGTACCTGGTCCGACAGCCATTCAAGACGGACGGGCGAAGCGTAAGTCTGCGACTGACGAGCAAGGGCCAAAAAGCGCTTGCACGCGATCCGTTCGAAGTTCTGGTGCGCGCCGTGGATTCGCTCGATGCGCCGCAGCGAACTGCGATGCGTCGCGCTCTGCACCAAGTGCTGTCCACTCTAGCTACGAGTGGTGCGCATCGGCGGATCGGTGTTTGCCCGGACTGCGCGCATTTCGGCGCAGAGATGTGCGGCAACCCGCCGAGCGCGAGCTCCTCGGCTGCTGAATGCCTGCTCCTCGGTGTTCCGATTGAGCCAGAGGACGTAGGTCTTCTGTGCATCCATTTTCAACCAACGAACGAGCACCGCGAGGACGGACGGACACCATGAATGAGTTCACACTGCGCTCTGCTGAAGGGACGCTTACTTGACCTTCGTCGTCAACGAGAGCTGTATTCGCTGCAAAAGCATGGACTGCGTCGACGTGTGTCCCGTGGACTGCTTCTACGAGGGTGAGAACATGCTCGTCATCCACCCGGACGAATGCATCGATTGCGGAGTCTGCGAGCCGGAATGCCCGTACGACGCGATCAAAGCCGACACCGAGCCGGGGCTTGAGAAATGGCTGTCGCTGAATGCGGAATACGCGAAAATCTGGCCAAATATCACGATCAAAAAGGCGCCCCCGCCCGACTCTAAGGAGTGGGAGGGGAAGCCGGACAAACTCCGATACTTCTCACCAAATCCCGGCACTGGTGATTGAGGCGGACAAGGTCAAGGTCCACCCGGTTTGCGACGTGCTATGGTGGCGAGCCAAAGCCACTCATTGAGAAGCAAACCCGGCGAAAGATCATGAGTTTCTTCGAGCGTCTGAAGACAGATGCATCCGCCGAGTGGCGGGCCTACACCGAGCATCCCTTCACGAACGGGTTGGCAGACGGTTCGCTCGCCGAAGCGGCGTTTCGTCACTACCTCGTTCAGGACTACCTGTTCCTCATCGAGTTTGCTCGTGCCTACGCGCTCTCCGTCTATAAATCGCCCAAGCTCGCCGACATGCGTGAAGCGGCGGCCGGCATCTCGGCCATCCTCGACGTCGAGATGAACATGCATGTGAAGCTCTGCGCTGGCTGGGGCTTATCGCCCAGCGACCTTGAACAAACCCCTCCGGCGGTCGAGATGCTGGCCTATACACGCTACGTACTCGACGCGGGAATGCGCGGCGATCTGCTGGCACTCAAGGTGGCGCTTGCCCCCTGCGTGATCGGCTACGCGGAGATCGCGAGGCGGCTCGCCTCGCGACCCGATGCGCACGCTGCAACGAACCCATATGGCGTTTGGATCGCCGAGTATGCCGGCGCACCATACCAGGAGGTCGCGGCGAAAGCGCAGGCCCACCTGGAGGGTCTCGCGGATCTCTACGTCACCCCGGCCCGCGAGGCAGAGCTGATCGCGATCTTCAAGGAAGCCACCCGGCTCGAGGCCGACTTCTGGGAAATGGGCTGGCGTGCGGGCCAACGTATTGAATAGTCACTGACTGTGTACCGCGTCGGAAAGCTTGCGAAACGTGGCTGTCAGCCCATTGCGCGAGGTGAGCGGACCATCGCAACATTCCCAAATTCACGGAAAGTCACGTAGGGGCCGGTCATGAGGCCTTGTGCCTGCGCAACGCGGGCTTATGTGCAACGTGTCTAGCACTCGCCAACCTTGAGTGCCAATTTCACACAAAAACCAAACCCAGGAGGACGCCATGAAATTTCGTCCGCTGCACGACCGCATTGTGGTCAAGCGTATCGACGCCGAAGAGAAGACCACCGGCGGCATCATCATTCCGGACAGCGCCAAGGAAAAACCTTCACAGGGCGAGATCACCGCGGTCGGCCCAGGCGGCCGCGACGAAGCCGGCAAGCTGATACCGATCGATCTCAAGGTTGGCGATCGTGTGCTGTTCGGCAAGTGGTCAGGCACTGAGGTCAAGCTCGATGGTCAGGATTTATTGATCATGAAGGAAAGCGACATTATGGGCGTTCTCACCGATCTGCCTGCCGCCAAGAAGAAAGCCGCGTAAGCGGCAGTCAGCTTTCCTCATCCTGATGAGCCGGCGTCTCGAAGGATGAGGCTCGCAAGTTCAAATCTCATCCCTCAAGAACTCGCCCAGTCGCGGGGTCTTGGGATGTTGAAAACGGAGACCATTATGTCAGCCAAAGAAGTCAAATTCGGCGTCGATGCCCGCGATCGCATGCTGCGCGGTGTCGACATCCTCAACAACGCCGTCAAGGTGACGCTCGGCCCCAAGGGCCGCAACGTCGTGCTCGACAAGTCGTTCGGCGCTCCCCGCATCACCAAGGACGGCGTCACCGTCGCCAAGGAGATCGAGCTCGACGACAAGTTCGAGAACATGGGCGCGCAGATGGTGCGCGAAGTCGCCTCCAAGTCCGCCGATGCGGCCGGCGATGGCACCACCACCGCAACCGTGCTCGCGGCTGCGATCGTCCGTGAAGGCGCCAAGTCGGTTGCCGCCGGCATGAACCCGATGGACCTGAAGCGCGGTATCGATCTGGCGGTTGAAGCCGTGGTCGCCGACCTCGTCAAGAACTCCAAGAAGGTCACCTCGAACGACGAGATCGCGCAGGTCGGCACCATCTCGGCCAACGGCGACGCCGAGATCGGCAAGTTCCTCTCCGACGCCATGAAGAAGGTCGGCAACGAGGGCGTGATCACGGTCGAGGAAGCGAAGTCGCTCGAGACCGAACTCGAGGTCGTCGAAGGCATGCAGTTCGACCGCGGTTACATCTCGCCATACTTTGTCACCAACGCCGACAAGATGCGCGTTGAAATGGAAGATGCCTACGTCCTCATCAATGAAAAGAAGCTGTCTCAGTTGAATGAATTGCTTCCCTTGCTTGAAGCCGTGGTGCAGAGCGGCAAGCCGCTTGTAATTATCGCGGAAGACGTCGAAGGCGAGGCGCTCGCCACCCTCGTCGTCAACCGTCTGCGCGGTGGCCTCAAGGTTGCCGCCGTCAAGGCTCCGGGCTTCGGCGATCGCCGCAAGGCCATGCTGCAGGACATCGCAGTGCTGACCGGCGGTCAAGCAATCTCGGAAGATCTCGGCATCAAGATGGAGAACGTCACGCTTGCCATGCTCGGCCGAGCCAAGAGGGTGATGATCGACAAGGAGAACACCACCATCGTCAGCGGTGCCGGCAAGAAGGCTGACATCGAGGCACGCGTGGCCCAGATTAAGGCGCAGATCGAGGAGACCACCTCGGACTACGACCGTGAGAAGCTGCAGGAGCGTCTGGCCAAGCTCGCGGGCGGCGTCGCGGTGATCCGCGTCGGCGGCGCGACCGAAGTCGAGGTGAGGGAGCGCAAGGATCGCGTTGATGACGCGATGCATGCGACCCGTGCGGCGGTTGAGGAAGGTATCGTGCCGGGCGGCGGCGTCGCGTTGTTGCGCGCCTCCGAGCATCTCAAGGGCCTGCGCACCAAGAACGACGACCAGAAGACCGGCGTCGAGATCGTGCGCAAGGCGCTATCCGCGCCGGCCCGCCAGATCGCGATCAACGCTGGCGAAGACGGCTCGGTGATCGTCGGCAAGATCCTGGAAAAGGAGCAGTATTCCTACGGCTTCGACTCTCAGACCGGCGAGTACGGCAATTTGGTCGCCAAGGGCATCATCGACCCGACCAAGGTGGTTCGCGTGGCGATCCAGAACGCAGCTTCGGTTGCGGCGCTGCTGATCACCACCGAAGCCATGGTCGCCGAACTGCCGAAGAAGAACGCCGGCGCCGGCGGCGGTATGCCGGCTGGCGGTGGTGGAATGGGCGGTATGGGTGGTATGGACTTCTAAGTCCAACCGTTCAGCATGCCATCAACTGGAAAGGCCCGGCAGAAATGCGGGGCCTTTTTAGTTCAGCGGGCGTGATCTCGATGCGCCTTTTCGGCGATCGTAGCCCGGCGTCCAGACGTCGCTGTAGATCACATCGGATCTTTGGATTCCCGGCACAAACGATTACGCCAAAACGACGATCCACACCGCTGAAGCCGCGCGCGAATGGCTAGCCGTGACCAATCGTGCAAGTAGGGTATCGAGTGGGATCCTTGTGCACCAGAATTACCGTGCTGTGTAGCTTCGGAACGAACTCCCTACTTCAGATGGCCCCCATCAGCGATGTCGGGATCGCGGTGTTTTGTGTTCCCGAACCGGACTGCGGTTGACACGTCGGTCGCCGGCAATTCTATAGTCGCCGAGGGTCGTAGGCTGCTCCGTCCGTTAGGATTGCCGGAATTATGGGATTGTAGTGAGTGTGATCGCCTCATGACGACGGTATCCATGGGTACGACTACCGTGGTGGTATTGTCGCATGTGTTCTGTGACGGGCAAGGAGGAGGATTCGAACTTCTGTATTTCCATCGGCGATCGATACCGTCGTTGGTAGGATCCAGTTAGACTTCGGTTGCTGGAGCTAGCTGAAACTTGCCCATGATGGATTGGACTGATCCACGCTAGCTCACGTTGGCTGTCACTGGATGGCATTTGACGGGGCAGCGCTGAGGTCGCGCGCTCACTTCTGGAACGTAAGCACTGATGTGTAGTAGCTGTCGAGCCTAGTCGGCAGTCGTCACGCCTTGCCGCAAGCGGCAGCAGCCTCGAATGCCATTCCGACAAGCAGAAATTCCGTAGTAGTCTCAATCACCCGCCGGCTCCTTTCGCCAGCGGAGCGCGAGCATTCGGTAGCGGTATCGCACGGCCGGCGAATGGGACCGGCAGGCGCTTCCCCGCGAGATCGGACGATGAAACAGGCTATCGATACTTCGCCTTCGCGTCGCCAAGTGTTGCGACTGGCAGCCATAGTTACGGCATCTGCCGTGGTTGCGAAGGCCCCGAACGCCGCGGAGCCTCTAAAGGAGGAGGCAAATAACTCCTCTATTCCCGGTGACGGCGTCTCTACCTTCGAGAGGGTTTGGCAGATCGTACGTGATCGCTTTTACGATCCGCGTCACAACGGACTGGACTGGCCGGCGACTCGGGAGAGGTATCTCCCCGACGTTCAGCGGGCGGCGTACCAGAGTTCTTTGGCGCGCGTCATCAATGCCATGTTGTCTGAGTTGCACGCCTCACACACGCGCTTCTATACGCCGGATGAGCCGGAATATTGTCAGCTTGCAGACATCTTTGCCGGCGCGCTGCGACGCCGGGGACTGCAGCGTGCCTTTCCAGACGGCCGCATTTCGTACCCTGGCATAGGTATCATTTCAGGTTTCGAGGCGACTGGTCGCAGCACGATCACCGGGGTCATAGATGGAACGCCGGCTCAGCAGGCGGGCCTCCGTGCCGCTGACGAAATAATTGCGGCTGACGGGGCGGCATTGGAGCCGATCGGGTCATTCCGTGGCAAGGTCGGCAAATCGGTTGTCTTGGAGGTACATCGGGGCGTGTCCGTGGTGCAAATCCCGCTCATGCCGATCGACCTCGAGCCCACGAAAATGTTCCTCCGTGGGTTGGAGTCGAGCGCGCGCGTCATTGAGTCCAACGGACGACGCATCGGCTATGTCCATGTTTGGTGCTATGCCGGCACCATCTATCAACGCGCGCTTGAACAGCTGCTGTCTCAAGGGGCGTTGAAAGACGCGGACGCGCTGATCTGGGATTTGCGGGATGGCTGGGGCGGCGCGCAACCCGAATATCTCGATCTCTTCAATGCCCGCGCGCCGACAATGCAGGTCACAGGCCGAAGCGGCACCAGCGAATTCGTGAATGTGAAGTGGCGCAAGCCGGTTGCGATGCTTATCAACGGCCGTACGGGCAGCGGCAAGGAGGTCCTTGCCTACGGGTTCAAAAAGTACGGGTTGGGCGAGCTCATCGGCACCCGCACGGAGGGCGCTGTCCTTGCCGCAACCGCATTCCTCATCGGAAACGGCCTACTGCTGCTCGCAGTCGAAGATGTCCGGGTCGATGGCGAACGCCTGGAGGGCGTGGGCGTGATGCCGACGATCGAGGTCCAGGCAGGCGCGGCCTCCGCCGGGTCAGACGACCCCCAACTGAGCCGTGCTATTGCGGTTCTGTCCGGGACATGATCCAGGCGCCATACTCAGCGCAAGGCAGAGCCAACGCGGGAAAGTTCCGCACTCGGTTCGCGGGCTTTTGTCAGTTTGGATCGCCCACAGTTTCTTGATGCAACTCGCCACCCCGCATCAAGCGGCGGGCGACGTCGGCTGTCTGCAGCGCCGCGCGTTCCGTCGGGAAATGGGCTGCCAAATAGCGGCCGACTGCGATGAGGATGTGCCGGCCCTCGGCCGTATTGCCCCACGCGCCGAACTGCCGGACTCCCGCCTCCAGCATCTGATACGCGTGGAAGCCGGCATCTTCGCGCAGCACGGCGTGTACGAGCGTGGCGATCAGCGCCGGCGGCGAATGGCCGAGCTTAAGATGCCGTGCTACTAGGCGCGCGGCGAAATCGACCTGTCTCTGCCGGTCGAAGGCGTTGAGCAAGGCGACGCCGATCGTCAATTGATCCGCGGGCAGATCATCGAGCCCCTCGCCGCCGTCGCCCGGGATGCGCGCCGGCGGCACATTCAGATAGCGCGCAAGGTACAGCGCCATCGCGCCGTGCAACACGCCGCGGACGGCTGTGACGTGAGCGTCGATGTTGGCAGTCCCGATGCGCGTCAGCATCTGGTGGGCCGCGTTGGCGTAGGTGAAGACGTGATGCGCCGTCTCCCAGTCGGCGTGCTCGTTGGCATTGCCGAAGTGCGCAACCCTGAGCGCTGCCGCGTAGGCGAGGGATTGGCCAAGGTCGGCTGGAGCAGCGCCGGCGCGGATAGCCTCCCTGAGCGCGTCAACGATCCTGGCCGGATCGTCACCGAGCAGCTCTTGAGCAAGTGCGGCGTGGCCCGACCAATCACGCGAGCCGCATCCGGCAGCGAGCAGGTCCGCGAGCTCGCTGGTCGATTCCTCACACAACGCAACAAGGTCACCGGGCTGGCGCCAGGCCGTTGATTCCTCGGCGCCACGGGCCGCGACCATCTGACCGACGACAGTCGGCAGCAGAGCCGCTGCGTGTTCCCCAGCCCACCAGCTCGAGGCACTCGAACGCCTTGTTGATGAAGTCGAGCGAATGTCCGGTGTCGGCGAAAGCCCGCTCGGTCGCGGCGGCGAACAGGGCATCAGCGAGTTCAGCCGGGGAGAAGCCGGCCGCGATCATCGTGAGTAGGGTGCGCTCGGCCGCCTCGCGATGGCGCACGTTTGTCCAACGCCGCAGCCAGCGTTTGAGCGCAGCCAGCTGCGGCTGGCTGCCAAGCGGCGCGCGTTCCCGCCGCGGCGCCGCGCCGTCGCAGTCCGTCGCCACGTGGCGGGCGCCGTGAAACAGAGCGAGATAGGCTTCGTCCTCCGGCAGCGCAGACAGGAGATTGGCGAGTGCCGTAAGAATCGTAAGACCCACGCCCCAGCCGTCGCGGTTTTGCGCCCCGAACAGCGCCACCTGCCGTACGATTTCGGCCTGCGCTACGCCGGCGGCGAGCTGGCCATGGACGGCCTTGGCAATGACGAGGCTGAGGTCGTGGACGAGGCCGTTCGCAAGCCGCTGATGCCAGTGCACGGCGGGATCGGCATCAGTGAACGTGGTCTTCACCCAGACGTCGCCATTGCGCACCTCGACCGGGCAGGTCGGCACGTCATCCGCCCATAGGTCGAAGGTGCAGCCGCTTTCGAGATCGAAGCGAGCGTGGTGCCAGTGACAGGTCAAGATGCCGTCCTCGACGCTGCCGCGCTCGAGCGGGAAGCCCATGTGCGGGCACCGATTGTCGAGGGCGAAGACACGCCCGCGGTCGTAGATGACGAGGATCGGACGATGGCCACCGTGCACAGCGAGCCGCCCCTTGATCTTCAGCTCCTCAAGGCTGCCCGCCAGCGCAAATTCCTTGCTAGGCGTGTCCACGAGCATACCTCCCATTGTCACTTTGGGGCACTGCAGGTACTCCGCAACATAGATATCCTCTCGCGCTAAGGCGAGAGGATGCCGTGGCTTACGGCTGCGCGAAAGGAACCGCACTGGATCATCAAGCGGTACGGAACCGAGGTAGAGCTCGATCGCTTCGGCAGTTTCGACCAAGCAGGAGCGCTCCTTGATCGCCAGTCTAACTGCAGCACCCTCGCAGGCAATGCTCATCAAACGCAGATTGGAAGCGCTCGTTTCATAATCGGCGTCTGTGATCGCGGCGTCTGCCAATGCAGCGCGGCGGCAACGCGTCGTCAAGCGTCAATAGCGAGTTTCGTGATCGGCAAGCGAGCGATTTTATCGGCGGGACCGGATGGGTGAGTTTCTGACCTCTCCAGGCACAGGGCCGCTCTAGTAACGCCGGTCAGCGGAATCGTGGCGTCCGATTTTACCCAAAGAGGCATGCTTGCCGCAGAACGACCGCCGCGGAACCCTTCGATCTATGAAGTAGTTTCGATGATGGCGTTGTTTTTTGGAGGAAGACGTCATGAAGCAAGCAACGATTGTGACGGTCATGGCGGCGTGGCTGATCGGGACGATGAGCTCGGCTAGCTTTGCGGCCAGCGACTTCGAGGGCGTGTGGAAAGTCAAGGACACGGCCGGACAACCGTTCGAGATCACCCTGTCAGGCGGTGCGACTGCGAAGGCCACGCGCGGGGAGGGAATGACAGGCAGCTGGAAGGAAGAGGGCAATGCTGCTGTGATCAACTGGAATACCGGGTGGACTACCAAAATCACGAAGAACGGCAACCGCTACGAGAAATCGACCTATCGGAAGGGCGAGCCGTTGACCGGAAAGCCTGCCAATAGCTCGGACGCCGAAAAGGTCAAGTAAGAGCCGGCGTTGCGGGACCAGACTGGGCCCATCACGTGTAGGACGTGGTCGCCGCTTACCCGAATCTCTCAGCAGCGGCCCGACCAACTCAAGTATCGGTTTTCCGCGCAACGCGCAGAGGGAAGTTTAGGAATGGCGGATGGCTGGTGGGGCGGAGGGTAGATAAGGGGCGAGGCAGATTGGTGGGCAGGTGGAGAGATAGTCAGACGACTTTGCATCGGCCATCTTCGCCCCGTTCCCTCTCGATCAGGTAACGCGAACGGGCGTGGCCGACTGCTTCGTCGGCGCATCCGGCTTGCAGTCGTCGGTCCGCGCGACGGTCGACAGGAGCATGAACAGGAAAATCAGGTATTTCACAGCGCCCGCTCCGTCCGCCACTCTCAAGCCTCGCCCGATCCGGGGAGGGGGTAGCGGCGGGACGATGCGCGGCAGCGGACGCTCGATGACTTCGATGCCGGCGAAGGTTTGCCGCCCGCACACTCACTTTTTCGACTTCGTCGCTTGCGGCATTCGGGGAAAGAGTCGACGCGATGCTGCGCGACGTCGAGCAGCGCCTGCTGCCGTTTGGCCACGACGGGTTGCTCTGCGAGGTCGTGATCGCGAAGACGGATGTTGCCCGCTCGCCTCCGCTGTAACGCGCACGAATCTGCCGACCGCTCACGCAGCGCGTCGCGTTGTCAGTCGCAGCGCGGCCGTCGTCGCGTTCAACCGTGGTAGTCACCGTGTGAGTACTCCGTCACAAGCTGACCTGCGCCTGGCCTTGCCGATCAGCCGTCGGGGTGAGACAGATTGCCGGGTCAGACTGTTCTCGCCTCATCACCCGACGGCGCAAGCTGTGATGCGTCCTGCGCTACCTGGTGGGAATGATCGGTCGCGATCAGGAGATAAATGGCCGGCACCACGAAGAGCGTGAACAGTGTACCGATCGAGAGTCCGCTTGCGATGACAAGTCCCATGTTGAAACGCGAGACCGCTCCAGCGCCGCTTGCGAGGATCAGCGGAACCACGCCAAAGACCATTGCCGCGGTGGTCATGAGGATCGGCCGCAATCTGATTCCGGCCGCCTGTTCGATGGCTTCGCGCTTGGCGACGCCGGCGCGCTGCAGCTCGTTTGCGAATTCGACAATCAGAATGCCGTGCTTGCTGATCAGACCCATCAACGTCACCAGGCCGACATCGGTGTAGATGTTCAACGATGCGCCGCCGATGCCGAGGCTCACGAAGATCAACGCACCGGCGATAGACATCGGCACCGATACCAATATGATGCATGGATCGCGGAAGCTTTCGAACAGCGCCGCAAGCGACAGGAAGATGATCACCAACGCAAATCCGAACGTGGCGACAAAGCCGGAGGATTCCTGGATATATTGCCGGGACAAGCCGCTGTAATCGTCGGTGTAGCCTCGCGGTAACGTCTTGGCAGCAAGATTGCTGAGGAAGTCCAGTGCGTCGGACTGCGCTACGCCGGGCGCCGCAACGCCCTGAATGGTGGCGCTGTTAAGCTGCTGGAAATGATTGAGCGTCTCCGGGACCGTTTTGATTGCGATGTGCGCGATCGTCGACAGCGGCACGGGAATGCCCGAAACGTTGGCCACGTAGTAGTTGAGCAGCTGATCGGTATTCAGACGAAACCGTCGCTGGACTTGCGGGATTACCTTGTAGGAACGCTGGTCGAGGCTGAAGTAGTTCACATACCCACCGCCCAGCATCGCCCCCATCGCGTTGCCGACATCGCTCATCTTGAGCCCAAGTTGCGCAGCCTTGTCGCGATCGATCTCGACGACTGCTTCGGGATTGTCGATCTTCAGATCCGTGTCGAGGAAGATGAACATCCCGCTGGCGATCGCAGCCTTCAGGAACTGCTGGGCGGCATCGTCGAGCTTGTCGAACGAATCGGTCGTCTTGATCACGAACTGGATCGGCAGCCCCTGGCTGCCCGGCAGCGGAGCCAGCTGAAAGGCGGCGATCCGCGCCCCGGCAACCTGGTCGAGTTGCTGCTGAACGATCGGCTGCAGCTGGTTGCTCGTCCTTGTGCGCTCGTCCCACGGCGTCAACACCATGCCCGAAACAACGCGCGCAGGCGAGTTGATCTGGAAGACGTGATCGGTCTCAGGATATTTCTTCATGATCTGGAAGACCTGCCGCGCATACAGCACCTTTTGCTGCAGGGTCGCGTCCGGCGCCAACGTGGACGTCGCAATCACCACGCCCTGGTCTTCCTGGGGAGCGAGTTCGCTCTTGGTGCCTGCATAAAGGAAATAGATGCTGGACAGCACGAGCAGTGCGAAGACGCCTGTTACAGGTATATAGTCGAGGCTGCCGTGCAGCCAGCTCAGATAAAGCCGACGTAGCGCCTCAAAACGGCGATCAACGAGGGCAGTGAATCGTGCCTGCCAGCCGCGCGTTGCGCCATGCGGCCTGAGCAGACGGGAGCTCATCATCGGCGACAGCGTCAGCGCGGCAACGGCCGATATTGTCACCGTGCCGACCAGGGTGAAGGCGAATTCCGTGAACAGCGCGCCGGTCAGACCGCCCTGGAACGCGATCGGGACGTAGACCGCGACAAGGACAACCGTCATGGCGATGATCGGGCGGCCGAGCTCTCGCGCCGCCTCGATCGCCGCAACGACCGGCGCCTTGCCGGCCTCAAGGTGACGGTTGACGTTTTCGACGACGATGATGGCATCATCGACCACGAGCCCGATCGCAAGCACCAGCGCCAGCAGCGTCAATAGATTGATCGAGAAACCGACCGCCAGCATGATGGTGAAGGCGCCCACCAGCGACAGCGGGATCGCGACCATCGGGATCAGGACGGAACGCCCCGACCCCAGGAATAGGAACACGACGAGATTGACGATCAGCACGGCCTCGACGAGCGTCTGCACGACGTCATAGATCGCTGCGCGCACGAATTTGGTGGAATCGTAAACGATCTGTCCGCGCAGCCCGTTGGGCAGCTGTTCTTGTATGCCCGGGACGATCCGGTGCACGCCCGCGATCACGTCGAGCAGGTTGGCAGTCGGCGCCACCTGGATGCCGATATAGACCGCCGGCTTGCCGTCGAATGCGACCTGTGTGTCGTAGTCGTCCGCGCCGAGCGAGACGATTGCGACATCCTTCAACCGCACGATCGCGCCACCCGCCTGCTTGACAATCAAGTTGGCAAATTCGTTTTCCGAATGTAGGCCGGTCGATGCTGTGAGATTGACCTCCACCATCTGTCCCTTGGTGGTGCCGAGCCCGGAGATAAAATTGTTCTGCGTCAACGCAGCCGCTACATCAGCGGCGCTGAGGCCATAAGCAGCCAGCTTTTTCGGGTCGAGCCACGCCCGCAGGGCAAAGTTCTGTCCGCCCAGAATTTCCGCAGTCTGGACGCCCGGTACGGCCTGCAGCTTCGGCTGAACGGCGCGGGTGAGATAATCGGTGATTTGATTCCGTCCCAGCACGTCGCTGTCGAAGCCGAGATACATGGCGTCGATCGTCTGACCGATCTGCACCCTCAGCACCGGTTGCTGCGACCCTGAGGGAAGCTGGTTGAGCACCGAGCTGACCCTGGTGTTGATTTCCGTCAGTGCCTTGTCGGCATCGTAGTTGAGGCGGAGGTTGATGGTGATCGTGCTGGCGCCGCTTGCGCTATTCGAGCTCATGTAATCGATGCCGTTCGCTTGGGCAATCGCGTTCTCGAGCGGCGTTGTGATGAAGCCGGCGATCACATCGGGAGCAGCGCCGTAATAGGTGGTGGTAACGGTGACGACCGCATTCTGCGTGCGCGGATATTGCAACACAGGCAGCGAGGTCATGGCGCGCAGGCCGAGCGCGAGTATCATCAGATTGACTACAGTGGCAAGAACGGGCCGGCGAATGAAGAGGTCGGTGAAGTTCATGGCAGGCCTCTCATTGTTCGGAGACCTGAGGGTTCGCGCTGAAAGGCGTGGTGACTTCATTATTGATCTGGACCGGCGATCCGTTGTGCAGCTTGTTCTGCCCGGCCGTGACCACGACATCGGCAGGCTTGATCCCATCTAGCACTGCGACCTGATCGCCGCGGGTCTGGCCGGTTTTCACGAAGACCTGGTGCGCAATCTTCTGCTCCTGCCCGCTCTCGTCCCTGCCGGCATCTTCGACCAGATAGGCAATATCTCCATACGCGTTGTAGTAGATCGCCGTCTTCGGCAGCGTCACGTAATCCTTCTGCGTCCCCACTTCGATATCGACGGTCGCGAACATTCCCGGCAGCAGCTTCTCGTCGGGATTCTTGAATGTCGCCCGGACCTGGACATTCCGGGTCGCCGTATTGACGAGGGAGTTGATCGCCATGATCGTGCCGGTGAATGTCTGATCAGGATAGGTGTCGACCTTCGCAATGACGGGTTGGCCGACCCTGATCTTTGCCAGGTCCTGCTGCGGCAGGTAGAAATCCACGAAGATCGGATCGAGCTTCTGCAACGTCACGATCGGCGCGCCCGGCGCGATATACTGGCCGAGGTCGACCTGACGGATGCCTATTCGGCCGGAGAAAGGTGCTCGGATCGACTTGTAGCCGACAAGCGCCTGTTGTTGCGCAACCTGCGCCTGGTCGTTCTTGAGCGTCGCCAAGTCCGTATCAGCAGTCTGCTGGCTCACGGACTGGCTCTTGAGCAACCTGACGTCGCGATCGTAGTTGAGCTGCGCCAGCGCCGTCGTTGCCTCCAGAGCGTGCAAATGCGCGACGTCATCGGCATCTTCCAGCTCGACGAGCAATGTTCCCTGCTCGACTTCTTCGCCGGACTGGAAGTGGATGGCTTTGACGGTACCGGCGACCTGCGGACTGAGGTCGGCTCCCTTTTCCGCCCGGGTGCTGCCCACGGCCTCCAGGCGGTCCTGCCACCGCTGCGTGCCCGCCGTGATCGTGGAAACCGTCTGCGGCGGGTTGCGCAGTCCGGCGATCGACTTCTGGATCATCCTGGCCCGAAAAGCTTCGAATCCGAACACGGCCCCCAAAACCAGTCCGACAGCGACCAGCATGATTGCCATGCGTCGAAGCATCCGGGAGTTCTGGCTTTTGGAAGGAACGGCGCTTTTCATGGCCGTTGACCATCAGTTGTGGCGCCCGCGGCGCGCTTTGTCCCGTTTGGATGGCCCCCGATTTTCGGAGATGCAGTTCCAGGACTGATCTGAAACGACTATTGAATGAGGCGGTTCCCGACACCTGTTTCACGGCGGGAACTGCCTCACAAACCGTCGCGATCCGGGGCCAGGGTTTCGTAGCCCGGAGCCATTGATAACCCGTAGGCTGGGTTGGGGTGCTAGGAAGGCCGGGGCGACACTTTGATCGGCCGGAGAGAGCCTGATCGGGACGGAGGGACCCGCTACTACCTCACCGGCGAAGCGGCCTTGATTTCAGCACGGTCTTCGCCGGCTTCACCGGAGGTGACGAAGGAGCTTTCCTGGAACAGCGCAAGGGCAAGTCGCGGCGCGGACAATTCCTGGCAGGACATACGATCGATCCTGCTCTGCATCAGCGCGTAGCATTCACACGCCATGCCGTCGAGCCGCGCCCGGTCGACCTCGACCAAGCCGCGCCGGTCGGACATGATGGCCCCCGCCGCGCGAAGCTTGCTCATCGTCAGCGTCACCGTCGTCCGCCGCACCCCGAGCAATTGGGCAAGTGCCTCCTGCGTCAGCGAAAGCACGTCGTCGGGAACGCGGTCGTGAATCTGCAGCAGCCATCGCGCCATGCGACCTTCCACCCGATGCAGCGCGTTGCAGGCGGCCACGTGCTGGAGCTGCAACAGCAGGGTGCGGGCGTGGACCTGCACCACGTGCCTGATGGCTGCGCTTCGCGCATAGGCGAGCCGGAATTTCGCGGCGGAAATCCGCGATGCGGTGCCGGCCACGCGAGCAATCGCGGTCACGGACGACCGCGATGGGCCGAGCACCGAGAGCGAGGCCAATGCGCCTTCCCGTCCCATCAACGTGGTCGCGACCGTTTGCCCGTCGGGCATGTCGACCATGAAGGCGATGGCGCCGCTATGGGGAAAATAAACCTGATCGAGCTCATCGCCCGCCCGCACCAACACGGCGTCGGGTTCGAACGAGATTTTCTGGAAGTGGGGCGTGAGCAGGTCGAGATCCGCCGGCGGCAACGCCGCCAAGAGCCTGTTCCCAACGCTGGTCGGGTGCGCGGTTACCGAGTAGTCCTTGCCGGAGCGAGCAACCAATGCACCTAGTGAGACGCGCTCATCATCTTCAACATCCAGAAAGCGAGATCGGGCCGTATTCGTCGAGGAAGATTCCTCAACTTCGAAACACATGGTCTCGTGGCATCCGCACGCCACCGCCGCGAGGCGCGATCGGTCGATCTCGATCTGGCCTCGTCGATCAGATCTGATCGCGCCCGACGCGCGCAGACTGCGCATCAGGAGCGTCACCGTCGTTCGTCGCACACCGAGTATTTGCGACAGCGCTTCCTGGGTGAGCGGGAGGACGTTGCGGTCGATGTGGTCGCTTAAATGGAGCAGCCAGCGTGCCATGCGGACTTGGACCGGATGCAGCGCATTGCAGGCCGCGCCGAGCTGGAACTGTGTCAGCATCGCGCTGAGGTGGGCCTGGAGCGCGTGCCGGAGCGCGGGGCTGCGGTTGAAAGCGGCGCGAAATCGGGAGGCGGGGATCCGCGAGGCGGTCCCTGCCGCGTGCACGATGGCGGTAATGGCCGAAGGTGAGGGCCCTAGCGCGGAGAGGATGCCGACTGCTCCCTCACACCCGATTGCCGCGGTGGCAACCGTCTGCCCGTTCGCCATGTCGATCATCAGCGAGATGGCGCCGCTATGAGGGAAGAAGACATGCTCGACCTCGTCACCCGCTCGCGCGAGGACCGCGTTCTGATCGAGCGCGACCGCTTCCAGCTCGGGCGCCAGCAGAGCGAAGTCCGGTGGCAGCAGTGCTGCCAGAAGCCGGTTACCACTTCCGCCGGGACGCGTCACTGCAGGGTGAGGCATCGGCCGCCTTCTCCATTCCGAGCGGCGCGGACCAGTGGCCTCAACATCTGTTCGGGGCAGCCTTCTCTATTCGTACCGAGATCCAGTTCACTTCCAAACGCTTTCACGCTCAACAGTTAAACTCAAAAACGCCCGCAACCACGAAGCGGATTTTCTTCTTGCAACATCATCGGGGCTTAGATGCAAGTGCGCTATCAGGCACAATTGCGCATGGGTAACACCGTACGGCGCGGCCACATGAGTTCCAATTTCCGGCGCGCGGCAAACCCTGCTGCGATGGCGGAAGCGGCCCCGCGTTTCAAAAAGGCGCGGCGGTCACTTCTCTGCAGAGGCGTCGCTGACTTCGCGCACTTCGTCGCGACTTGATGCGGGGTGGCGAACTGCATCGAGAGGCCGGATCGTCCTGACCTCACGCGCTAACGGCGCATCAAGGGCGATCTGAAGTGACAAAAGCCTGCGCCGGCGAACCGTGTTCCGGGTCGTCACGTTCAACGACGACCAGCCGCGCCTGATCGAGAACTGCTCGACCAGGCCCGCCGCAGCGACCCGTCGCTGGAGGCCCATTTCGGCCGCAACCAGACGAACGAACCCATCCTGGTCAAGAACATCGAGAATGTACAGGGCGACGAACGGGACGTATCATCTTCTCGGTGGCCGTCGGTCCTGACAAGACCGGCCGCATCACAGCCCAGATATCCTCGCCCAACAACAAAGGCGGCTACCGCCGCCTTTTACGTCGCGTCTCACGCGCGCGACGCGAGTTGCTGGTCTTCGCGACGCTACGGCCCGAGCCGCCGGCGTCCTCGTCAGTTGTCGCAGGTAGAGCGGACAAGGTTCGCGTGAAATGGGGAGTACCGAGTGTGACCCTTCTGCGACATCCGGCGATGTTCGCATTAGCGCGACGCGGCGACGGGCGGATGATGAACGCGTCACGCCGTCACCGAGGATAATTGTGATGCGGCGTGGCATTTGAGTATCCAGGTCGGCTGCCGCGCGGGATGGTAGGTCGCTTCGAGCTGCTATTGGACGGAAACCGGGAGCAGAGGCCGGGCGAAACTGAGTTCGTGGCCGTCGGGATCAATCAGGTGGAAGTAGCGCTCACCCCATTCGGCGTCGCGGGGGACAGTAGCCGGCTGGTATCCTGCTGCAAGCGAACGGTCGTAAAGTGTGTCAACATCGGCAACATAAAAGATTATGCGTCCCCACCAGGACCAGCACCGATCGGCAGGCTGGGCGATGAGGTTGAGATAACTCGCTCCAGCCCGAAAGCTGGTGAATGACGACTGTTCGCCGCCATGCAGGACCTCAAACCCCAAGGCGCGGTAGAATCGGACAGCCCGTGGCATTTCGTGGGTGCCGAGCGTGACCGCGCTGATCCCCTCGATCATGGAAACAACTCTCCTGCTCTATTTCCTGCGTCGTTTGTAGGTAAGACTTCTCTCGCGGTCAGAGCCCCTACCACGGAAGTTTTTGAATCGACACCACAGACCAAATTGGAAATCAGCAGGATTGAATCCTCCACCAAGAGGGCGGCAATGCCGGGGCAGCCGGGACCTCGTCAGAGTGCGACTGTTTCCTCGACAACATGTTTCAGCGGCGTCCCCTCAGCGGACAGGATCATTCGCAGCTTGAGCTTGCCACCTTTCACCACCCCGCTACGCACTAGGTTCTCGATTTCACGCTGCGATGTAACTCCGACATGCTTCAGAAATTTACGGATAGCCATATTGAAGCGGTCTTCATCGAACTCGGCTGTCATGGCTGTTCTCCCTGATCGGGTAGGCAAAGTCTAACACGATTGAGCAAACACCAAGCATCGAGGCCGCGCTCGCGTCGCCGCCGACTTCCTCCTTACCTGGATCGCCTACCAACCTCGGCCCGGATCTGAAGACTACACCTGACGCTGCAATGTCGGCAGTCTGAGGTGGACCGGACACGGCTGAGCGCGGTCCTCCACCGCTGCTTGTGACCCAATTGAGACATTGGTCATTTCAGTCGTGACACCGAATCGACGCTTGCAGTGACCTAGCTGTCGTAAAGGACAGTGTAACTGTCACACCCAGTGGGTAAGGGACGAGGTGTCGAGCGCACGCATCTATGCTGGCTTTCGCTGAGGGGCAGATATCGACCGACGTATGACCAGGCGGTGCCGGCCATCAGTGGTTGCAGCTAATACACCTGCAGAGCGGCGTAACGCCCGCCGGCCTTTCCTTTTTGAGGATGCGATGACGTTCAGCATTCATGCGAGGTAGGAGGACGGGAAACCGTCGTTGCGAGCCACGTCAGTCCAATGCTGGCGGTTGCGAAAGCTCGCACCCAAGTTTGGGCCGGATGGCAGGTGCAGATCACCGCCAAGTACGGCCAGATATTTCAGCCTAACAGGTTCGAGAGCTACTCAGATTTGACCGAAAGCCTCCAATCAGGTTTTGAGCTTCCGCGCTGCTTCGGCGTCGCGAGCCAATCGCTCCGCCCTTAACCGCTCTCGGTTTGCATGGAACGCCCGTTGAGTGCGTTCATATTCGGACAAAGCTACTTTGGCATCCGCTTCCTTGAAGGCCTTTCGAGCCTCACACTCGGCCGCGGTGGGCACCTTTCGTTCGTGTGCGTAATCCCTCATCTCCTCCTCCTTTTGCGTTTGCTCACTACGCGATTTCTTGTCGGTGGGTCGAAAGTCGCATCGGAGTTTCCCGGGAGCTCGAGGCCTAATTTGGCCTTTTGTCTTTACGCTTACGTCGGCGGGTGCAAATCGCCTTGAAGCCAGCGTCCAAGAGCCTTGGACTTCATAGGATCTTCATACGCGGCAAGGGCCGTGACTACGTGATTGCAGACAGCACATTGAAACGTATGCAAGTCGACGCCTGGGCGTGCTGGCTCGATACGGGTAAGCATCATCTCGGCCTTGCACTCCGGACAGGCGGGGCGCCCAAATGCAACCGGCGGAATGGCGGACGACATGCGTTGAGATTGGGGCATAGGATGCCTCCCTCGAATAAGCGGGAGCGCAACACTCTCTGTCACCGGTGGATGCCCGTGGTGCGGCGGTGATGGAGCTATATGGATCCCGATCGAACCAAATAGCCAGTTAATTCATGTTCGGTTGCCGAATCAGTGGTTACAGAGCGATTCAAGGGTCAAAACAGGGTCAGCGCGCCATCCGCGGTGCGATCAGGACGCTAAATCTCAGATTGGGACGGAACGATTCACCTGGGCTGGAGAGCCGGCTTCGCAAATCTGAACAAGGGGATAAGTGGAGCTTCTGCCTGACGGCGGGCAAGATTGTCCCGCGAATCAGGAGAGACGATGACGAG
>NZ_JBEPTH010000025.1:0-44097 GCF_040549385.1 Bradyrhizobium sp. LB11.1
TCCAACCCGCTGCCAATCCGCATGGCGGCCTAACCCCGGCAGACGCTCCACTTATCCGCGCGGAGATTCTGTTCAGACAACCGGGACCAGCTCTCCCCACGACAATCACATCCTTGGTCGTCGGCTTCTTTGTGCTCTTCGACAAAAGCATCCGAGACGGAAATTTGGCTTTCGCTGCATTTGAGGTCTCGACCTCAAAGATTGCGAGGTCAAGATGTGCAAAGTTGACGGCATCAGAAATCGGATCCGCACCCGCGTAGACGAGCGACCTGATCTTGAACCGCTTCTCATCGCCCTCGCCGCGATCATCGAAGTTGATCGTGACGTCGTCCTGCAAAATCCATTTGCTTCCGACTTGGTCCGCGATGGCCTCGGCGACGTGGCGATTGGTCATGATCAAACCGTCACCGACGACGAAGCCCGTCCCGACATGGTCGCCATCGATGTCGACCCGACCGACCTGGCCCGCCATCTTCTTTAAGTCGTCTGGAGCAATGGCGAACGGGCCTGCCCAGTCGCTGCCTTTCAGCGAGTCCTGATCGAACACACCCTCGGTGATCTTGATTGCCGGTCGCCCTTTCATCATGACGAGGGCCTCGAGATTGGCGATATCAACGTTGCCACGAATTCCGGAGCCGCCGTTATCTGCGAGGTCCGACAAAATCTGGTCGGCGCGGTCGATGAGATTCCGCCGCGCTTCCGTACTTTCCGGCGACACCCCCAGCTTTGCATCGAGCGAGTTCAATGTACTCTCGACGTGGCGCAGGATCTCAGTTCGGCCCCCCTCCGTCAGGTATGCCTGTGCGGATTCGACAGAGGCTTCGTGTTCGCCGGGTCGCTTGCCAAGCAATTTCAGTCTGTTCCGAGCGACGGACAGAGGAAGTTCGAGGGGGCGAACCAGTTCCGGGCCGGAGCGAGCCCGCAGGAGCACGCGGTTCAGTACAGGCGGCGCGGAGGCGGCGACGGCGCGGGAAGGCTTTGGCCGAAGGCGGGACTCAACCAATCCCGCCTTCTTGGGATCGGTCCTGCGGCGCTCATCGGCGGCAAGGAAAGACGCCTCGGCACCAAAGCGCGCCCAGTCGAAGCCATCCTGATTTAGACGAGTTTCGGCGAGTTTGAAAATTTCCTCGATGTCTCGATCGCCTTTATCCAGAACTGACGGAGCAGCCATTTCGACTGCGCCAGGCGAAAGCTGGATGTCTAACAAGGGGAGCCGAAGCAGTGCATGGGCATCAACGATCCCGGCACCATTGAGACGCGCTTGCCATCCATCTGGCGTTCGCACGGTATTCTTGAGCGCTGCGCGGAAAAGCTCCTGAACGCTGATGGCACGCTTTCTGGCTTCCGCCCGTATGTTGTCGCGACCAAAATGCGAGATCCAGGTCGCGGCGACGCCGGCGGTCAGCGCGGTCGCAAACGATGTGCCCTGCCCACCCGCAACTATTCCGTTTCCATCGTCGCCAGGCGTTCTTCGCGCCACGAAGACATTCTCCGCTGGCGCAGAGATATCGACGCGCGAGCCCCGACTGGTGCCTTTCCAGGGTTTATCGCCAATATCGGTCCCGCCGAGCGAGATCACGTTACGGTCGGAAGCAGGATAGACCACGAAGCCTACGCAATTGCCCGACGCCGCCACCACGATGCAGTCGGCCGCAACGGCCTTCTTCACGGCGGCGGCAATCGGCGGGCTGTAAATGCCGCCGAGACTCATCGAGATAACGTCGGCGTTGATCGAGACGGCGTGAAGGATTGCCCGCGCGACAGGCGCGCCATCGAATATTTTGACATCCTCGATGCAGCGGATCGGCACGACTTGTGCCAGCGGTGCAGAACCTGTCATCGATCCCTGCTCGCGGCTGACAGCGGTGCTGGACGTCGCCGTGCCATGCCCCGGGTTTGCGGTGCCCTCGCGCAGCGGATCGGTCGGAATGCTCCCGCCTTCGAGAATGTTGGCGGCCTTTTCCAATGCAAGCGAGCCTGCTTCCAATTCGGCGTGTTGTGAGACACCCGTATCGGGTTGCGCGATAATCACGCCTTCGCCGCGACCATTGGGAAGTGACCACGCCTCGACGGCCCCAATCTTGTTCAAGGCCCAGCGCGTGTCGGTCGGTACTGCCGCGTCGGACCAGCAGAACGCGTTCGTGATGACGGATTCCGGCACGTCATCACGTAACAACCGCGCGTCTGGCTCGGCGTACAGCGTCGATCCGATGTCCGGCACACAAGAGACAAGACCGAGTTCGTCGGCCAGATAGGCAGAGACGGCAAAGAGCCGAGGCGGCGCAATGGCCCGGCGGACTCCAGGAAATTGGAGAACAACAAACTCCGGCGCCGTTGCGGCAAGCGGCTCCAGTGTGAAAGTTTCGACGCCCAGCAATGTGATAAGCCGGGATCGCAGGTCATCGAATTCCAGGCCATGTGGCAGTTCAAGTGTGAAGCGAACGATGCCCGGCGGCATCCCGCTCGCCGTGCCCTTCGCGGCCCGGGCAATTAGGCGCAGCAAATCCAGTTCGAATCCCGAACCACCCCGATTCGAGTTTCCCATCGCGCTCACCACAATAAAAATATGTCGCGCCGAGTAATGACTACCGAAGAATCGAGCATTAGGAAATTAAGCAACTATGGATTGAACGCTTTATTCTCCGGTTTGTCTATGGCTGATTGTGCTGTCATAGACCGCTAATGCCGCTATGCGAGGCCGCGGCGCGTCGCCAGCGCCGTCTGCCGACTTTTCAACGACCGGGCACACCGACAAAAAATGCACAAAGCTACCGACTTCGCGGCCGCGTTTTCTAACGAACATCGCCTGGTATCCCGACGTAGCGCGGCATTTTCTGGATTTCGCGCTGCGCTGTCTGGGGCCAAAGATCGCCGAAGGCGCGTGCCTCTTTGGCCGGCGCGTGCCCATGGATGCGCTCGTCCGCCCCGACGTCCATTGCAACGCTGGAGAAGCGCTGCCGCTCGCCCCTGAACGCCGTCAGCCTTATCGCCGTTCGATAATTAGAGGCTTTGCCTGGCTAAGGCGGAGCCCCTTGATCATTTCGGATCATTTTTCACCGCGCCGGTTTTCGGAAAGTAGGCGTTGCTACCGGCAGCCCCGGCCGGGGCATGACCATAATCTATTCCGGCGTTTGAAAGAGGCCGACATGTGTGGTGTAATCGGAGCGCCTTCGACTAAGCTCAGCATTGGATTTCTGTCAGCCGGCCACCACTCCCTAAGCTCAGGAGGCGAAAGAAGCGTCCAGGACGGATTTCTCGGTTTAGTCTCTCTACCACTGAGAAACGACATATTCGTATTTCGGTGGTTAGAAGTGCGCACGAGCGGCTATGAGACCCGACTGCATCCTGGAGTGAACTTTTCTTGTCGAAAGGAGTCCTCTCGAACGCAAGTCGCTTTCCCTCCTCTTTTGGAGGGTGATTAGAACTTTCCCAACGGCACAATCTATGGATTCACTTTGCACCATGGGCTGCGTTTCGCACATCCGATGTTATGGAATGATTCATGCGAGGTCCGCTCCGGTGCACTCAGCGGACAAACAAAGTTGTAAATCTGACGTCAGCGTTGGGCCATGTGCGGAGAATAAGGTCCTGCTATTGCAAGCATCTCAATATTTGAGTGCCTCCTGATCGCATCGATCACTACGCCCTTCGGGCCTAGCGGCCGATGGATCAGTTATGCCCCGTGTCGCCGTGCACTCGCGCTGCTCTGATGCAGGAACGAAGACGAGCTTCTCGTTCCTGAAATCAAACGCGCCGAAATAGGTCCAGGTATCGGAAGGTGTTCCGTTCCATAGAGGCTCAATGGAGCGCCTCTTTGGATCAACGATGTAATCGTCATAGGTTGGGCCCAAAACGGCGACCCGTCCGTCATTGACGAGATAGACGCTGGTTCTGGGCCAGTGCGTCCAATCAAAGGCAGCCAGGTGATGTCTGACCACACCTGCAGAGTTTCTCACGACGAGGTAGCGCCCCGAGTCGGTGCTCCAGTGCAAGTAAAACTCAAGTCTTAGCGTGGATTTCAAATCAGGAAGCTCGATCTCCGCAGCTTTGGCGGGGATAAGCATCGATCTGACGACGTACCAGGAGGCAGGAATACACACCGCCAAGATAGGCACCGCGGTTATCACGAGAGCGATTAGCAATAGACGAGCTTTCGTCCGCTGCATTCGCGTGAGGATCAAGATCAACAGAACGACGATGCCGGCCGCGCTGACAATAACAATTTGGGTGGACTGTTCATCGAGGATTAAGGTCCCCGCCTCCCCGAGATTGATTTGCAAACTCATTACCTGAATCGAAATGCCAGAGGTTCACCTGGTTGCATAATGCTAATATATCAACCTTTCGCGGCGTGGAATGCTCAATTTGTAACGATCGGTCGATGTCCGCAATGGGTCAAAAGCGTCGCTCTGGCACGCCGCCGTTCACTTCCGGTCTACTCCGATGATCAGACGTGCTCAGGCTCGCTTGCCACTTCGCTGATGGGCCAACAGCGGAAGTGCGGTCGGGCGCTTGCTGCTCTCCCAGACTCTTAAGTCGGCGTGGTAGAGTCGAGGATGGGCGCGGTAGCTTGGGGCCTATGGCCAACGCCCCGTTTCCCATCCCCGCTCATCAAACCGGACGAGCCGATTTCCGGCATCCGGCTTTCCGACCGGCTTCACCGCAATGCACGCGACGGGACCGCTTTGGGCAGGCGTTGAAGGCACAGAACGCCGAGTTCTCGATGAATGACATCGAACGTGAATCGGCGATTGCCGCGCCCTTGCACTTTGTGTCTTCGCGCGAGGAACCTGCGCAGACGTTCAGAGACGTATTGATCGACGCTACGGTATGCCTTGCTCCGCGAGCCGTAGCCAAAGTAGTTGGACCAGCCTCGCAGAGACCTGTTCAGCTTGTCACATACTTCCGGCCATGGATCGATATTGCTCGGCACCAGTAGATCGCCGATCTTTGTCTTGAGCCGTTGCACACTCTTCTTGGACGGGCTCGCACCCAGATACCAATTCCCGTTCGCCTCAAACCGATGCGCGCCGAACGAGTAGCCGAGGAAGTCGAAGCGTTCCTGTCGGGAGTTTCTCAACGAAGTTTTCGCCTCGTTGATCGTCAACCCGAGCTTGGTCATCACCGCCTTCGTCCACGCCAATGCCTCCGCCGCGCGACCGCGGCTGAGGATAACGAAGTCGTCGGCATAGGAGACGACGTGAGCGCGGAACGTGTCGCCGCTTTCAGTCAAACGCCAATGCTTCAGGAACCGATTCATGTAGATGTTGGCCAGCAATGGACTTGCGACGCCGCCTTGCGGCGTGCCGCGCGTGTTTCGCTTGCCACCACTCATGCGCCGGGTCTCGTCGGCGTCCCGTTCCTCGATCGGCGCCCTCAGCCACATCTTGATGAGGCGCAGGACGTTTCGATCCACCACACGCCGGGCTACTGACTTTACCAGCTCGGAATGCGGGATCGTATCGAAGTACTTGGACAAATCGGCATCAACTACGTCAGCATAGCCCCGGCATAAATGCCGGTGCACTTCCTTGACCGCGTCCACCGCCCCGCGAGCGGGCCGGTAGCCGTAGGCATTGTCCTCGAAGTCAGCCTCGAAGACCGGCTCGATCACCATCTTGGCGGCAGTCTGAATCACACGATCACGAATGGTCGGAATGCCGAGCGGACGCTCGCCACCATTCGCTTTGGGGATCATCACCCGCCGCACCGGATCAGGTCGGTACGTCTTCGAGACCAGTTCCGCGCGCAAGCCCGCCAACCATGCTTCCACGCCCTGCTCCTCGATCTGAGCAAACGTCGTCCCATCCACACCCGGCGCACCCGCATTGACGCGCGCGAGCCGATAGGCGTGGTCTAGGATGTCCTCGCGACAGATCTTGTCGTAGAGCAGATAGAAGCGGAAGGTGGGCTCCGCCTTCGCTTTGCAGTAGAGCTTTCTCTGAAGGCTCCGGATCTTATCAGGCGTTGTCAGGCTCATCACCAATCACCTTCACCTCACCATCTTCAAAAGCGCACCAGAAGTCGGGGCCCTTTGCTCCGCCGGCATTACCCGGCATCAACGCTCCTATTGCCCCGTCCGACTCCCGCCGTGACCACCGCCTGATGCGATGCTGAGGCCGCTACCCTCGTCCGCGACGGGTCTCCCCCTGTAACTACGAACTACCCTACCGACGTGCCGTACCCACTACCCCGGCGGATCGCGTGGGTGCGCGTGTCGATTGCTTCCCCACACGTGCGGCCTTCCCCAAATGACCGGAGGGTCGGCATCCGCATTAGAACTTTCGAGGCCTGCTCGGGCTTCACTCTGTTACGGCCCACCGGATCGCTCAGCAGCCCAAGGCCGCCTTTGTCGCAGGGCTCCGACCCAGCCAGTTACCCGACCGAGCCGCCTGCCAGCTTCCGGACCAATCGACAATTATCCGGGTGAGACCCTCCCTCACTGGTAGTTCGCGCCCTCGGGGCGCACGGTCAATAGCGTCGGTTTGGCCGCAGCCGTTGACTTCCGGGGAAGATGGCCGGTCTCAACCATCAAGCTTGCGGAGTCCTAGACCTCGCATCGGCTGCACGTTGCCCAGATCGCGCGCTCCTTTCAAAACATTCCAATCAGAATGAAAAGCCCGACCTCGGTCAGGAAAGTGACGCTCATGATCGCGACCGTAAGGAACACGTCGCTCGCCGAGAGAGGATTCATGAATGCCTCGCGTCTTGCGAAGCCCCGGGAGTAAATCATTCAGGTTGGAAAATGTTTCGGTTCCAAACGCAGACGGCGCGAGATGCGAGCGGCGCCGGCATCCGAGGCGGCCTAAGGCAAAGTCCACAGAGGGTCAAAATGCGCCGTTTTAACCCTCTGCGGTCAATTCCGGTCTACCCCAAGGAACGGACATTGTCAGACCGATCCGGTTGGTCTGTTTCGTGCCAGGAGCGGTCATACAAGGTCATTGCATGCGTATTGGATGATCGCGTCTAGAACTCGCGCCTTCGGCATTCGTCATCCTTACGCAGAGCGAATTCAATCTCGTCGGCAGCCCTCTGTACGGCGTCATGCGGACCGTCCGCGCTAAACGCGCGAGAGCCGCCGGGATGTCCCCAGCAGCTCGCGCGTTGCGTAGCGATGTGGTGCGACGCGCAGCGTCGCGTGGTGGAACGTTGCGATGCGCCCAGGCGCGCCGCGTTGCCTACCGTGATGTCGATAAGTCCTACGCGTCTCATCGACCAACCTAACGTGGCTGGTCGCGAGGCGACTTCAAGACAGTGCTACTGCCGTAGTCGCCGTCTCTTTCCGATCGCGCCTTTCGATCGCGCCGAAAAAGCTGTGACTGCTGGAACGAGACGATGCTCGCGCAGGGTGCCGTTGAGCCATCATACCTGCCAAAAGCGTGATACGCTTGGCGGAAAGCAGCGGGAGACCTAGATGTCAGAAGACGCCCTTATCGTCATAACGAGCGCCATCAAAACCGCTTTCATTGATCATCCCGGTTCTGGGCACGGCACGACGTGGGACCAAGTCACGAAAAGCGACGAAGAAAGTATTCATCTCGCCAAGGCTGTTCTGGTTGCTCTTCGCAAAGCCGGATATTCCGTTACCAAGGTCGAGGACCAGAATGCCCCGAAGCCCTAAAGGCAGACGTAGCAACGGTCGTTCGAAATGAGTTACTTTGGTTCTTAAGACGTCTCAATTCGCCTTGCGGCGTAGAAAGGCCGGGATGTCGAGAACGTCTTCCTCGATTCAATTGCGCACAGTAGAGGAGCGGCCGTACGGATCGAGGGCTTGCGGAGCCACACGGCGCGCATACTCCGAAATTGGCTTTGCCGGTTGGGCCGTCGTCGGTGGGAGCGGCGAGCTCTCCAATGGCGGCGGCTCCGGTGCCTTACGCTCAGTGCAGTCGGCGATGCGACGACTGTCGTTGCCTAGCCTGCCGGCGAGTTCTGCGAGTGAGCTTTCAGTTGGTTGCATCTGGCGCGCCGGGGCAAGATTATCGATTCCGGTCGCTACCACCGAGACGCGGACTATCCCTTCCAGACTTTCATCAAAAGTGGCGCCGACGATGATGTTGGCGTCCGGGTCGGCCTCTTCGCGAATGCGGCTAGCCGCTTCGTCGATCTCGAATAGTGTCAGGTCGTGGCCGCCGGTGATGGAGATGATGAGGCCACTGGCTCGCTTGATCGAGGGGTCCTCGATCAATGGATTGGAAATCGCGGCCACAGCGGCCTTGAGCACACGCTTCGCGCCAGAAGCCTCACCCCTGCCCATCATGGCTTTGCCCTTCTCTCGCATGATGGAGAGAACGTCGGCAAAATCGAGATTAATCAGGCCCTCCTTGACTATAAGGTCGCTGATGCAGGCCACACCCGAATAGAGCACTTGGTCGGCTAGGCCGAAAGCTTCGGCGAATGTGGTTTTCTCGTTGGTCACCCGAAACAAGTTCTGGTTTGGGATGATCAGCAGGGTGTCCACCGCCTTCAGCAGATCTTCGATGCCTGCTTCGGCAAAGCGCATGCGGCGCTGGCCCTCGAATTGGAATGGCTTGGTCACTACACCGATGGTGAGAATGCCAAGCTCACGCGCGGTCTTGGCTATAACAGGCGCTGCCCCGGTGCCGGTGCCGCCGCCCATGCCGGCGGTAACGAACACCATGTGTGCGCCGGTCAAATGATCGCGGATTGCATCAATTGCCTCTTCGGCTGCGGCGCGCCCCACATCGGGCTGCGAGCCGGCGCCCAGGCCCCTGGTCACCTGGGTGCCCATTTGGATGAGGAGCTTGGCCTTCGACATGGTGAGCGCCTGTGCGTCGGTATTGGCGACGACGAAGTCGACACCCTGCAGCCCGGCCGCGATCATGTTGTTGACGGCATTGCCGCCGCCGCCGCCGACCCCGAATACGATAATGCGCGCTTTCAGCTCGCGAATATCGGTGATGTTGGTCATTTTCCGCCTCACGATTGCGGCGGCAAGCTGGGGAACCTGCAAGCCTTGCGATCTGCTTTCACCAAGTCCGCGACTAGATCGCCCAGCCGGGAAGCGGCTTGTCCGTGGCTCTCGATCGCGCCACTAGCTTGGACACCGGCCCGCAGAGAGCCTTCAAGCCGCGCCGTCATCTCCTTGGCCGCCGTAGCCTCAGCAGTCGCCCGCAGCACTTCTGCCATCAGGCGGTCAGCGCGCTCGCGCTCGAAATCTGCCCGATGAGCGGCTGCTGTCGCCTCGAGCCGCGCGATCTCCGCCTGCAACATCACGATCTTTGTTGGCAGGGCGTCTCCCGCCTGGCGACTGCGTGGTCGCCGTGGCGTATGCGGCATTTCAGCGAGATCAACGCACACCAATGCGTTGCCATTATCCGAAAGTGAGCGCGGCAAGTGGCGCCGCTTGGCAGGCGAACGAGCGGCCACTGGCGAGATTTTCAGGCGGGCAGCAAGTGCGACATATGTCAGCGTCTCAATGGGCATCGGCTGTCCTCCTTGGGAACGAACCGGACAGTGTGCGCTGATAACCAAAGGCTAGGCCGCCATGGTTAAGAGATCGTTAACGCGCGAGCAGTGATCTGCCGATTGGGCGCGTGGCGGAGGGGGTACGTCAAACCGACTGACCTCGCCTCGGGAGGGCGCCGGCCGAAGGGGCGATGACTTGGTGCAGCGGCAGCTGAGTGGCTGCGTTCGCACATCAAATGTTATGGAAGAAGATGGCCAGAGGCCTAGCTCCTTCTCCGCATGACTGGGAGCGCAAGAACAGCAGCGTGCTAAAGCAGCGCTAGTCGGCGTGTCCCGCTTCATCCGCGACCACGTCGCGGATTCTGGGACGCAGGACGTTCACAAAGGTGTTTACGCGCTCCGCCAACCAGTCAAAGGCCGCCTTTCGAATGGTAGTGTCGTTCAAGTTTCCTACTGTCTTGGAATCGATGATCCTCTTGCGATTATATTTGTCGTCGATCAGCCGGGCTGCGCCGTTCAAAGCGGGTTTGACTTCGTCCCAGTTGGCAATGATTTCATTCATAGCGATCTCGCCGGGGCTGTTCTGACTGGCAGAGAGGAAAACGCCGACCTCTCCTTTGTGAAAGTCTCGGTAGACAGTGAGCCAGCTACTGCCTTGGGGAGCCGGCAACATAAAGGCTAGGTAGCCCTGACGCGCAGGCTTCGGGACGACCTGCGTCCGATCGTCCAGCCGCAAATGAGAGTCCAAAAACTCTTTCCAGAATGCCTGCTGTGTAGCGACCAAAGCAGCGCGGTCTGGATCGATCTCTGTGTCATCCTCAGCTGCGACTTCGTTCAGATCCTGCACAACAAAGCCTTCGGGCGCCGCAACGACATTGCGCAAAATGGATGTTGTGCGGGCGACGACACGGGGAGCGACCAAATGATCTCCGCTAGGCAACCGATAGATCGGAAACTCCACAAGACCAAAGGTGAAATGCAATCCGGCATGGATCTGCAGATAACTTGCTATTGCCTCGACATCCTCGCGCACTCCATCACCAAGGATTAGTAGCAGAAAGCGACCGCGGCGAAGGTTTGCGGTGACAGCGTCGGTGAATTGGATCTCGTCAGTATTCGGGGCTACTCTGCGGACAAGTTGGAGAAGTGCGTTCGGCCCCATGCCTGTGCGGCTCCCGACTTCTCGCTGGAGATCAGAAAAGGACCATCGACTAAGCACCTTGGCATAGTCGAGGATCTGGCCGATCACCTCGCGCCGCGCTTCCGGATTGCGCCACAGTTTGCACTCCACAAGCACCGGCAGGCCGGTGGGAGTGATCAGAAAATTGTCGACCCGGCCCGCCTTGCCAAGCTGCATCTCACGGCAGACGCTAATTGGCCCCGCAAACATTGGGTCAATTTCTGCGACTGGCAGAGCCGACGGGTGAGCGTGAACTAACTCCTGTATTTGTGCTTCGAGCAAAGTTGCTGCGGATCCGTGCTGCGGGACAAGCTCAAGAACCGCTGAGTTCCCTTCCGCAGTGAGAAGAATAGGCGCGCTATGTTGCCGATCCAATGTTCGCTCCGTGGACGTCGTTACAACCGACTTCTCGTCCCGCGATGCTCGCCGTGAGGCGAGCTCTTCGACCCTGCCTTTAGGGGAAATAGGGCGACGCCCAACGGCGTTCTCTAAAACTCCAGCAGCACATCATCCGGAATTGCTAGAGTATCAATGAGAAAGTTGGCGCGCTTGGTGTGAGCCCTATTTGGATGGACGATCGAACCATCAGACCTTTCTCGCCCACTGGTATAAGTGACTTTATGCTTGGCTAGATTTATGAGGCAATTCTCTACAAGACCTGGGGCAAGCCTTCCGATGCCGCGAAAGAATGCAGCGCGCTTTCTTCCCGATCCCGGCTGGCGAAACAGCTTACGAAGGCAAATCTTTAGCACTTTGAAATGATCTGGAATTGACATTTCAAGCACATCTGCGTTTGTGCCATCAGCAATTTCTAGCGTCGCGATTTTATCGTTACGGATTCCTAATCCTTCCAGATGCTCGGCCATAGCTGAGGAACAATATAGAAGCCCGATTCGGCTATTACTGAACTGCACTGTCTTCAGCGCTGCGAAGTCTGCGGAGACGTCTAACTGCTCAATCACGCAATCCTCAAAGAGGAGACGCAGGCGGCTTGCCACAGCTGCTTCAATCTCAATGGCGGGCAGCAGGGCGCTTCGAAGACGCACCGAGCGAAGATCGCTCCTTAAACAAATCTCCGGCTCTCTCATCGCGCACAACAGCAGATCCGCGAGGAGATTTCCTCGACTTAGCATATGGTCGGTTGAGACCTCCAGCAGCGCAACACCAAGAGCGCCCAACTGATTGGTTGCCTTAAGGGCTGAGATAACGACATCTACGGTCAGATCAGAGATTGCTGACCTTGTGTTCAGAAGAGATTCCAACAGAGGACGAACTGGCTCGGACCTTATGTACTGCTTGTCCCGGCTTGAGAGAACTCCCACGGCCTCCACGATCGAACCAGCCTGAGCTGCCTCGAAGAACGCTTGATCGATGAAGCTCCGCTCTTCATTGGATCTTCCCGCCGTTAGTCCTGGCAATCGCATTAATACCTGTTGAACAGACAGTTCAGGCTCCATCTGAAATACTTCCCTGAAAGCCTGCGCCACGTGGAGGCTAGTCACCCGCCCAACATCAGCGATATTAGTTCGAGCATGCAATGCGACGCGTTCTACGAGACGTCTGATTTGCGCTGGCTCCGCGCCGCGCGCTACCTTCGTCTCTCGCTTCGAAAGTTTATCGAGCAAGCTGTTCCACCCATCGCCCGGAGAAGGAGGAGACAAAATGCCATCCAACTCGCCCCCTTCCTCTCGCAGTTGGAAATAAATATAGGACAGCAACAACGGGCGTTGGGGCAGCCATTCCAAGATAATTGGATCTTTCGCTTTCGGAAGGATCTTTCGAAATAACGCCTTAACTTCCGTTTCGTTTAGGTCGTGCAGTGATACGTGGGAGAACAGCGAAGCGCCGAGGCTCTCCTTCATCTCATCGAAGGTTGCAAAATAGCTTTCGCGGCCAGAAACGAAAATCGGTGTCTGGGCTGGCGAATCCTGAATGAAAGCACGGATTATGTGGGACGACGCAAACCGAATGTCCTTGGAAGACGTCGTCAGTCGCGTGAAACCCGTCCGAATGAGTTCGTCGAAGCCATCCAAAATCACGATGCAGCCGTCCGACGTCCAGGCATGAACGAGCTTATCGCGCTCACTTCTGAGACCAACCCATTTGGCATGACGCTCAATCAGATCTACCGCATCGTCGTGATCATCAAGGGCGGAGTCGGCCAGGTTGACGTAGAGAGGAAACCGTGTGATTTCGCCGTTGTTGAACTTTTCTTGCAAGCGGAAGAAAAGTTCTCGGAAGGTCATGCTTTTCCCAACGCCAAAATCGCCGGTGACTATAATCCTGGAGCGCTTCTTCTGAACAAGGTCCTCGGTGAGACGATCTAGCGACAGCTCTTGCGCCGTTCCTGCAATGCGCAGCGGAACGCTCACAAACTGATTGCGAGAGACCTCGAGACTGTCGTCGGTCGGATTGCGAACGCTCCCAAATGGGCGTTTTGAGCGCTCGATAAGATATGTCGAGCTGCAATTATATTGATTGATGAACGCAGGCAAAGAGCATGCCGTGATCCAGGATCCATTTTGCTCAGCAACGCGGTGAACGTCCGGTGATGGGTCAGTGGGTGTTATAAAGAAGCCTCTTATCGGTTTGCCCAGCGCATCCCCAAAAATGGGACGCCTTAGATCACGAATCTTTCCGATGTCTTTTTCGGCCTTCTTCTTTGAGCGCTCGATAGTGCATTCAATGATCAAATGCTCGGAGCCGGTATCAACCAAGATGTCGACTTCTCGGCCATCAAAGCTTCGGTTTTCCTGAACGTTCTGCCAATTCTTCTTACAAAACTCGAGAACGAGATGTTCGAAGCCACGACCTGCATCAATCATCCCGTCCCCCCATCCTAAGAATCATTTCTACTATTAGCTGAATGCCACCCCACCGCAACCAACATCGACGCTTCAAAGACCCCACATTAGTCGAAGCAAGAGGGGGCTGCGTAAGAGGCTGGGTGAGTGAGCTGCCGTGCAAATAGTTACACGGCCCTGCGAGCATTCTGTTTCCACGGCGCCGCGCTTTCCAAGCCCCAGTTTCCTTGCAGACGGCGCGTGTCCTGGAACTCTTCCTTATCTTCAGATATGAGATGTTATGGAAGAAGTTGGCCAGTGGCCGAGCAAGCGGCCCTACGGCGGTACGCTTAGCGTCGTGTGCAGGGTCGGCGGGACCGGCTCTCGCAACTGCCATCTGATTGAGATCGGCGCCTCACCCTCCCAGGAGAGAAAGTCGACCTGGCCGCAATAAACGAAGGGCGTCGGCTTTGAGCCCGTCTTCTTCGTTGGCCGCACGAATAGATGGACCCTGTGACCACGCGATTGATGATTCCGTAGTAGCTGTCCATGCTTTGACGCTTGTGTCGTTCGCCTCTGACTTTGCCAAGCGAACTCGCGATCGGACACAAAGTGATCGACGTATCGATGATCCTGATTCATGTCGTCTTTTGACAACGTAACCAAGAGAAAGATGTCGGGATCTTGAGCGACGAAGCCGGCATTCCAGATGGCTTGACTGAACGTCAGGTTAAAGGCGGGTGGTATGACTTCCCTTAGATAGCGTCCCCAAACCTGCACCCCCTGGGAGGCAGATACTTTTAACGGCTCCATGGCAAAGCCGGATAGACCACGTTTCAATCTCACGCGTTCGCCGCGACCGGGAAGGCCCGCGTCTTCCCCAAACCATCCGCGGAGAACTTCAGGCAGAATATTTTCACCCTGCTCGTTTCGGCGGAGGACATTGATCGCAATCTTCGCGATCACCGCCTCATAGACCTGACCATCGATTTCGACCGAAGCCGGGCCAACATCGAGGTCGAGGCTCATTGCGGAGCTAGGAAGGAACAGTATCGGGCGATCGCCGGAGCGAGCTACTCGGCAAACAACATCGGCTGTCGCATTAGCGGCCGTGGGTCGACTGAGGTATTGTGCCAGCCGCCAGTCTAGTACCTCACGAAGTAGCTCTCGGAAGGCATCGACCTCCTCGATCTCGAAAGTTGTAGACAGACGATCGCCGTCAAACCGAAGAAAGGATATCTCATCGGTCCCTCTTGCTTCCACAAACGCCCGGATCGGATTTTCGAGAAGCAGACGTCGTAACCCCTTCGAGTCGTTGGGATCGACGGAGAAATCGTCGCGAACTCGATGGTATCGATTAGCGAAGGCGGCAACGTGCTCAACGAGCTGATCAATCCCAATCTCGCCAGGTATCGCGTCAGCGGAGAGGAGAGCAAGCAGAAGCACAATCTTGTAGCTCCGCGAGATCTCCGTTTTTTCCATGGCTTCCAGAAATGCCCGTGCGGCAGTGAAGGCTGCGGCCTCTTCTTCGGATAAGCCGTTCATACGCAAAACGAAGCCGAGCCAGGACCGTTCGCTATTGCTGCGCGGATTGATCCCTTCGTGAAACGCTTCGGTCGCCGATGGACGAACGCCGTGTCGCTCGAGGAAGTCCTTGTAAAACGCCTCAATCGCGGTCTCGGCGCGCGAGGGCTTCAATAGCTCTTCCAAGATCTGGACGGTCTCGAGTTCGTAAGTAACGGAGCAACCTTCAGGCAAATTGAGTTTTTGCTTGATAAGCTCGTCGAGAATAGCCCGCAAGGCACCCATGCTGGTTGCTTCTCGATCAGCAAGGGCCGCGACAGAGCGCAATTTCATCAGAAACGATCGGTGATTGCCAATATAATCAATGACTTTCAGATGCGGCTTGCCTGGGGCCTTACGAAGGCCTCGGCCGAATTGCTGCATCCAAATAACCGTCGATTCGGTTGGTCGCAGCATCAACACCGTATCGATACTGGGAACATCCACCCCCTCATTGAACATGTCTACGGAGAAAATGACTTCAAGTTCGCCACTCGCGAGCTGCTGCAACGACGTTGTCCTTGGAGCACTTTCATCACCGGCATGAACCGCAACCGATCGCACGCCGTGCGCATTGAAGAACTCTGCCATGAAATTTGCGTGCCGCTGGGAGCAGCAGAACGCGATGCACCGCTTCGCGTCATATTTTCGGAATTGCTCCAGTGCATTTGCCGCCCGCGCTTCGGTTGCGACGGCCGCCGTCAGTTCGGTCGGGTCAAAGCGAGAGTTACGCCAAGGGATATTGGTGTAATCGACCAAATCCGGAACACCCCAGTATTGGAACGGGCAAAGCAAATCTGCAGAGACGCCATCTGGCACGGAAGCCTCAAATACGAGGTTCTCCTGGCAGAGAGCGAGGAGATCGCCGCCATCCATTCGCTCTGGCGTCGCCGTCAGGCCAAGCAGGAATTTCGGCTGGAAGTGGTCGATGATCCGCCGATAGGTCGCGGCGGCGGCATGGTGAAATTCATCGATGATAATGTAGTCGAAGGTGGACGGGTCAAAGCTGCTGAGATGCTGCGTACGGCTGAGAGTCTGCACTGACGCAAAGAGCAGATCTGCATCAACCTCCCTTTCAGCCGCAGCCAAACGTCCTATGGACGCTTTCGGTCGCACACGACGGAAATTGTCTATGGCTTGATTTAAGATTTCTTCGCGGTGAGCGACAAATAAAACGCGGCGAAACTCCGGCCGATCCGAGTCGAACGCGGACAGCCAGGTCTTGCCGAGGCCCGTAGCCAAAACGACCAAGCCTGCCGAAAAGCCTTCCTGCCGGGTTCCCACCAGCGCGGCCAACGCAGCTTGCTGGAGAGCGTGAGGGACTGCCGCCGGCAATGGCGCCTCTTCGGCGACTTCAGCGGCACGCCAGTCTGGTTGAACACGACGACTTTCGTACTCGCTAATCCAGGCTTCGTCAGCGTGAACCGTAGCGTCTGCGGCGAAGATGTTCTCAAAGCCCGCAATGATTTCCGAGAAGCCCGCCCGCTCATCTTGGGCGACTACCTTATAGTTCCACTCAATCGAATCGGTTAGCGCAGGGCCCGAGAGATTCGAGCTCCCAACAAAGGCAATGCCCTGGCCGTGCGCGTGAAATATATAGGTCTTTAGATGAAAGCCGCGATCTCGTGCTTCATAAACGCGAACATCGATATTTCCTGATAGGTCATTAAGTCGTCGCAAGGCCGTGGGTTCAGTGACATCCAAGTAATCCCCCACCAACACTCGCGCTCGCCCTCCGCGTCTCAAGAAGTCCCGAAGGTGCGCACCAATCATACGGGCGCCGCTGTCGAGTAGGAACGCAACGGCGATATCGCACTCTGTTGACCTGTCGAGGTTTAAGAGAAGATGGGGCAAAAGAGGATCAGCGCCTCCCGTAACAAGCCTTGGTCCGACCATCGGACTTTGTTGAATCACGCTACCAGCAAGATAGTTAGCCTTGTGGGGCAGAACGTGCCGAATGCCGCCACGAGGATCGGCTATGTCGTTGGAATAGCGCGGGATGATGTGGAGATGGAAATGAAAGACAGTTTGGCCTCCCGCTTGTCCTTCGTTGAACCCCACATTGAACCCATCGGGTCGGAATCTTTCGGAAGCGATCGACTTTCCCCGTTCCACAGCTGACCAGATCGCAGCCTGTTCAGTGGGGCTGAGCTCTGACCAGACAGCCGCGTGACTTCGCGGAATAATTAGAAGATGACCGGGGCTGACCGGAAACGCATCCCAAATGGCGATCACTAGATCGGTTGCGAATGCGATGCGACCTGGATCGACCGAACAAAATGGGCAGTTCATTGCACCCCAATCGCTTTCATAGGTCTTCGCTCATGATGGTCACCGAGCATTGGCATGGGCACCCCCTCCCCCTGAATTACGCGACATTTTCCAGGGCGCCAGTCGGCGACCTCCCAACAGAAAATAAATGCCAAGAATCGCGGTCGTTCACACTCGCGATTGCTAATAGGGCCTCTCCCAAGCACTCTCAAGTGCCCGATGCAACAACGCTTTTCCTCACTCTCTCGAAACTCAACCGGGCTGCAGGCTGAGAGACCTCGCTGCAAAAGACCCGCCGACGAAAAAAAATCCCTGAATGAGAGTGGGGCCGGTCCGCGGGGCGGGAGGCCCTGAGGAATTGACTACCCCCCACCCCTCCCGACATCAGCGGCTCGACCAGCGGCTTTTAGTATTTAATTCCTGGATTTTGCGCATGAACCAGGGAGACCGGTCCGGGGCATCAATCCCTAGAGTTTTGACTACCCCCGCCATCGACAACGTCTTCCTCATACTCCTCTGCCGCCAGCTCTAGCAGCGGCAGCTGATCAGGTGGAGGCGCTGATATCCGGCTGCGGCTTGCCGGCGTAAAGCCGAACTCTGACGCAATGCGCATCATGAGCTCTGCCTGCCTGTTGGCAATCGAGAGATACGGCGACTGGATGGGATAGCCGGTCGGCGACTTCACCATCGTCCCATATTTCTGGATCTGCTCCATCGCTTCCGCCCAAAGCGCGTAGGCCCCGCAATAGGTGGCAAGCGCACCGCGATCCAGGTGTGTAACTAAGTTCAGCTTGGACAGCTCCGCGGTTAGACGGATCCATTCTTGCTTGGCGACAGGGTTTAGCTGAGGGGGACAATCCGGCATTGCGGGCTCGGGCCTTGGCTCATGGGGATTGAGAGGGCGTTTGCCAGGATTGCCGGTCAACGCCTTGATCCTGGTCGGCTTCGGGCGGCGGCCGCGCATCATGACTTTTCTCCAACTGACGACGCCTCTGCCGCGAGGGCGTCAAACAGGGCGCTGTCGCTCGCACGCTTCGCCTTCTCGCCCGTAAAGGTCTGCCAGCGACGGATCGCAAGGTCGACGAAGAGCGGATCGATCTCGAGTGCAAAACAAACTCGTCCGCACGATTGCGCTGCGATCAGCGTGGTCCCGCTACCCAGAAACGGTTCGTAGATGGTCTGCCCAGGGCCGGAATTGTTCAGCATAGGCCTTCGCATACACTCGACCGGCTTTTGGGTAGCGTGCCGAGTTTCAGCGTCTTGCCCACCGCTACCGATCGTCCACAACGTGGTCTGCTTGCGGTCGCCGGTCCAGTAGCCCTTCTTTCGCACCGCGTACCAACAGGGCTCGTGCTGCCAATGGTAGTCGCCCTGGCTCATCACCAGACGCTCCTTGGCCCAGATGATCTGCGCCCGGACCGTAAAGCCGCTCTTGGCGAGGCTTTCGGCGACGATCGACGAACGGAGTGCACCGTGCCAGACGTAGGCGATCTCGCCGGGGAACAAGTTCCAAGTCGGGGTCCAATCCGCGATTTCATCGTTGCGGATCTTGCCCTTGCGCGCAGAGGTGTTGACCCCTCGGCGGTGCCGCCATTCCGGGTCGTATTCGACACCATAGGGCGGGTCCGTGACCATCAACTGGGGCGCAGTGCCCCCGAAGAGCGACTCCACCAGGCTGGCTTCCCTGCTGTCGCCACATGCAATCCGATGGGCGCCCAATTGCCAGATATCGCCTGGCTGCGACACGGCGATTTCGGCTACCTCGGGGATCTCGTCCTCGTCCGTCAGACCACCTTCCACTCGCGAAAGCGCTCTCGCCAACTCCCTGCTGCTGAAGCCGAGGGTCGAAAGATCGGCGCCCATCCCCGATAGATCAGCCAACTCAAGGCTAAGCATTTCGGCATCCCAGCCGGCATTCAGGGCAATCCGATTGTCGGCGAGCACAAGTTGCCGCCGCTTAACTTCTGTCAGACCATGAAGAACGACCACTGGTGCCTCGGTCAGTCCTAGCTTGCGCGCCGCAGCCAGCCGACCGTGGCCGGCTATGATGTCGCCGGCCTCGCTGACCAGGATAGGATTTGAGAAACCGAACGCACGAATGCTGCCGGCGATCTCAGCAATTTGTCCGGCGCTGTGCGTCCTCGCGTTGCGCGCATATGGGATCAATCGGTCGAGTGGCCAATATTCGACTTGCAGAGCGGTCCCCAATTCCAGACCTGGCACATCTTGTTCATTCATTCGTCATTCCCCATTTCGTCCCGATCTGCAGCCCTCCCCCCTAGGGAATTTCGCGACTGCTTTTTCGAACGTACCGCTCATGATTTTCTTGTCGTGTTGCGGCCCGCGAAGCTCGGCTGCACCGCGCGCACACAAAAAATAATTCCGCGGAATTTTGCGGCAAAAAATCCGTCACTAGAGGACCGGTCCGCGAGGTAACCTTCCAAGTTTTGGCCGGCCCCCGCGACCTTCATTGCTAACGCGCGGAGCGCGCGCGCAGCTTCGTCAGTCTTAAAGTTTCGTCGTCAAGTTGGTGACGGCGCTCCAACGCCGTGAGGCGCTCAAGCTCTGCGTTGTCGAGTTCACCCAGAAGCACCCAACCGTCAGGCCCCAACTTGCAAGCTATTCGGTTCTGAATAGCCTCTGTTGGCTCTTGCTTGTCCCGAAAAGCCTGCAGTCTTGCCCCGGCGTCGTTCGATGATGTTGCGGCTGACGGTTCTCTTAAAGGTTCTATTGAAGGTTTAAGCCGCATAGCTGCGCGGCCCGGCTGGCGCTCTGTATGCGGCGCGGCCATGCCGCAATCCGAAAGCCCACTGTCTACATCAATCGTCCTCGCCGCGGCCTGGCAAGTGCCCGAAACATCGCGCGGTCCAGCGTCGAAAGACCTGATCGTTTGGATGAGGCAATCTGCGGCTTCGATGAGGCTTCCTGATGCTGCCAGCCGTTCACCGCTATAATGTTTTGCGAAGTTGCCAGAGGTCGCAGGACGGTTACCTCCCTGCCCACCCGGCTTCGTGCGGAGCGGCCGGTCCGCGTTCTGCGATTGGTATGCATTTTGTGGTCCGGCCTCAGGGGTGGACATGCTCAGCTGATAAACGAAAGTTTGCCATTGCCCGCGACGCTTCGGCGGACGTGTAATCGACAGAAGTCCTCCGTGTTTAAGTTTTTTTGTGTGTCGCTGGATCGTATCGAGCGACATACCCGCGTCGTCGGCTAGCGTCTCTTGAGAAGGCCAACAGATACCGTGCTTATCGGCATAAGTCGCTAAGACGAGAAGCAGAAGCTTGCGTGCAGGCGGCTTGACCCTCTGGCGCATAGCCCAGGCTGTAGCTTGCCAACTCATCGGCATCCATCCACTGCCGCGTAGATGCAATGAAGAGCCTGCTTCCGCTTGCGAAAGATTCCCAGGCTCCGGTCGTCTTGATCGAAAGCCTGATATTCTCGCTCTCCCGACCGAACGAAGCGACCAAGCCGCGCGCGACCGAAATAAACAGAATATTCGAGCGGGTTTTCTGCCCAGCAATCACGCCTGTTCTCAAGACGACGATTCTTCACGATCGGCACTCCGAAGAGCGACCACAGGTATTTGCATCAATCCAGGCGATGAGGTCGCGGCGCCGATACCGCACGGCTCGACCAACTTGAACAAAGGGTGGGCCGGCCGATCGGATGCGCCACGATTGAAGCGTCCGAATGGAGAGGCACAGCAGGTCTGCCGCCTCCTGCTCCCTCAACAGGGCGTCTGGGTCTTTGGTGGGATTCGCGAGGGTCATGTCACTACTGCATTGGTTTCGATGCAGTAAGACTGGCTACGTTTGCGAGCTGAAAATAGCTGACGCGATTTCGAAGTGCGGTGATTAGAATTACGACTGCTTGCGCCTGGGTCCTGGGCGGCCCCAAAAATACCTCTGCTTCTCGCTCAAGGTACTAAGGACAGTTGCCCGGCATCTATCGAATTCTCTTTTGCTAAGTGTTTTTGGCCATTTCGACTTTGCATCTCTCCATAGCTGAGTGTTGGTCAATGGGGAGGCGCTCGGATCGGACATCATGGCGCCGAGCCAGTCTACACATCGACGGCGGGAATTCTCTTTGGTCTGGATCTGCTTTCGGGCCCTAGTCGGTTCTTCGGCATTTGGCCGGGACACAACGAATTGCGCATTTGATGGATGCTGATCGGGAAGTTGAAGGCAGACACCCGTCCAGAGAGCAACGGGGCGATGATCCTTCATCTCGCAAATCGCACTATTTTTGACGTCTATGACAAGGTCCGCGCGCCTCCACTGGCCAGTCCCGATCGGCCCCTCAACTCCCGTGGCGTTGAAGGTACCAACTGCAATGAGCTGGCCCTGTGCGAGGTAACTGACAAGCGCAGCGAGACGATCCGCGATTAATGTTGAAGCAGCAGTTTCCAGCTCAGATGGAGTTGGCAGCGGTCGATCCAGGAACATAACAGGCGAGCTTACGAACGCGTAGGCGATATCCGCTGCGGAGATATGCAGGGGCCAGTGAAAGTTAACAAACGCCCCCGGAAACTGCCCCTCTAGAAACACGTGCGAATTGCCGGGCCGTACCTGCATGATTCGCCGGCCTATCTCGGCGATCTCGTCATCCTGGATGACATGCCTATGGAAGGCCTCCGCCAGGGGTAGGCCGCCCAGATCATCCGGCGCGCGTTTGACCGCTTCTGATAGCATCCCGCCTCACGCCTTCTGTGCTCATCGTTGCCGCGAATCAGCGGCACATTTTTTCGCTATCCGAGACGAAACGGAAGATTGCAGCTGGCACTACTCCACAACAACACAGTCGCACCAACTACGTCCCATTGCGAAGCGATACGCGGCTCTACCGTTTCATATGAAATCATTGGATCAGGTGGGACGATTACGCCGAGTAACGGCGTATGACTCCAAATCACGATGACAACCTAACCGAGCTCGCGATCATCCTATCGTCCGGCTTCCTGCGTGTTTTGGCGCGGAAGTCCAGTCCTGTTTTGCCCGACACTGCAAAAACTCTGCTCGACTGTGAGGTGGGGTGTGGGGGTGATGTCGACCGCAAATGCGAGGATTTTACACCGTGAGAGAGACCGTTTTATCGCAATTGGCGGCCCTGAAGAATGCGTCCGCAGCCGCTCTGAAGGCCCGCTGGCGCGAATTATTCGATACCGAGCCCCCCGGCCTACAATCGCCGCTTCCTCGAGAACCGGCTGGCCTATCGAATCCAGGAACTGGCCTACGGCGGCCTGAGCCGGGACACCCTTGACCGGCTTAAGGCCATGGCTAGGCAATATGCTGACCAAAAGCCGGCTGACCGCAAAGCGCGGCCAATGCTGCACCCAGTCGCCGGGACCAAGTTGGTTCGGGAATGGGAGGGCATTGACCATTGCGTGACTGTCCGGCACAGCGACTTCGAATATCTGGGTCGCCCGTATAAGTCCCTCTCCTCGGTGGCCCGCGAGATTACCGGGACGAAATGGAATGGCTGGGTCTTCTTCGGCCTTAAGACTTCGCAGGGCCGGCAATGACGTCCCGAAGTCGGTCAAAGAAGGCAGACAGGCCGCTTGCCAATCCCTTCGGCGAGGAATTATCAGCCCGTGTTTCGATGACGCGCAAGCTCCGGTGCGCGATCTACACGCGTAAATCGAGCGAAGAAGGCCTCGATATGGACTTCAACTCGCTCGATGCACAGCGGGAGTCTTGTGAGGCCTATGTTGTGAGTCAGCGGGCCGAGGGCTGGTCTCCAGTGCCAGACCGCTACGACGACGGCGGCTTTTCCGGAGGCACCCTGGAGCGACCGGCACTGAAGCGCCTGCTGGCCGATGTCAAAGCCGCGAAGATTGACGTGATCATCGTCTACAAGATCGATCGACTATCGCGTTCGATGCTCGACTTCCTCAACCTGGTAGAGTTGTTCGAACGCAGTGGCGTCACTTTCGTCTCGGTCACGCAATCCTTCAATACCAAGGATGCGATGGGTCGGATGGCCCTGAACATCCTCGTCACGTTCGCGCAATTCGAGCGCGAGCTTATCGGAGAGCGCATTCGCGACAAGGTCGCGGCCTCCCGCAGGCGCGGCAAATGGATGGGCGGCTGGACTCCGTTGGGCTATGAGGTCCGGGATCGCAAGCTATTGATCCATGAGATTGATGCCGGGCGAGTCAGGGCCATCTTCCAACGGTTCGTCCGGCTTAAGTCCGCCACCCTCTTGGCCCGCGAACTTGTCGCTGCCGGCGAAACGAATCGTTACGGGCACCTATTGGATAAGGGCGTCTTGTATAAGATGCTCAACAATCGGGTCTACATCGGCGAGGCCGTTCACAAGGGGACGTCCTACCCTGGCGAACACGAACCAATCATCGATCGCAAGCTTTGGGACCAAGTTCATGCGATCTTGAGGGTGAGCCCACGTACCCGGGCCGGCAACGCACGTGCTCAGACTCCCGCGCTGTTGAAAGGCCTTCTTTTCGGACCAGACGGAGCGGCCATGTCCCCTACCCACACCCGGAAATCCGGGCGGCTCTATCGCTACTACATCAGCCAGACTGCAATGAAGCACGGACGGTCAGACTGTCCGGTCAAGTTAGCACCTGCAGCCGAGCTCGAGCGGATTGTTATCGATCATGTTCGTCTGCTTCTGCAAACGCCGGAAGTCATCATCCAGACCTGGCGCGCATTACGCAAGCAGCGCGTTGAGGTCAGCGAGGCCGAGGTTCGCAATTCGCTCGTAGGCTTTGATGAGCTTTGGAACGAGCTGTTTCCTGCCGAGCAGGCGCGCTTGGTGGAACTGCTGGTCGAGCGCGTCGATATTGGGGCAGAGAAGCTCGATATCACCTTGAAGATAGAGGGGCTGACTTCGCTCTCATCCGAATTGCAGCCGCAGACAACATTCCAGGAAGCCGCCGAATGAACCGACCAACGACGATTACGCTTGGCAAGATTAGCCGGCCCAAGCTGAGCCGCGATGGCCGCACCATGGTAGTAAGCATCTCGATTTCCTTCCGCCGCCAGGGCGGTCGCAAGCGCATGGTCACTCCGGAAAATGCGCCGACCTGGTCGCCTCCCCCGCCCCGCGTCGACAATACGCTGATCAAAGCCGTGGTGCGCGCTCATCGTTGGCGCAATATGCTTGAAACGTCTCTCTTTGCGTCTGTGCGAAAGCTTGCGAAGGCGGAGAAAATCAACGAGTCCTATCTCTGCCGGGTGCTTCGGCTAACCCTGCTCTCACCGACCCTCACCGAGGCGATCCTGAATGGCCTCCAGCCAGACGGGCTCGACTTGGCCCAGCTCCTAAAATCCATTCCGGCGGAGTGGGATCAGCAGCTAAGACTGTTCTCGACCGAGCCGACCCGGAGCTGAGGAAGCTTCAACGAGTAATTTGGCGGGCAGATTCGCAAATCGAATGTTATGGAAAATGAATATCCCTGGTGGCCCCCTCACGCGTCGATGCGCCCGAGGCGCTTGGCCACGTCGGCGGCCGGCGTACTTTTTCGTCTCGCGCCGCGAAGCGACTGGCGCCACTCAAAGGTCTCCAGGTTGATAAGAGTAGTGTTTTTTAATTGGCCCCCGCTCGCTGCCTTCTAGCTTAAGAGCCACGTGAGAAACTCGGCCGCCTTTTCCTTGACCAGGTGCAGCAGCGCATCGATCGCGGTTTTCGCACTTATGTCGATGAGCCCGCCGGTAAATCGGTCCCGCACCTTCTTCAGGAGCTCAATCCCATAGGTCTTCAGGTATCGAGCGGACACCGATGTCGCGGTTTTCAGCGTATGAGATAGCTGCTTGAGTCCATCAAGGACATACCTGCGCTCTTCCGAATGCTTATCCGCGTAGCCGTTACTCTGCTCGACCTGCTCTATGGTCCTGTCCAAGGCCACAATGGCGTCCTGCAGCACGGGATCACTCTGCTCGAGCGGTATGGGAGCCCATTCATCGGGCGGCTCCTGCTCGAAATCCTTCGGCGAGACGCCAAGTGAGAAATACAGCTCATTGATCTTGGCGAGCGCACCACGCATCCAGCCGCCGCGGTTGTTAGCCGATTCGTTTTTGTAGTACGGCCCAGACGTGTCGGCCTTCAGCGGCTCGATCACGGCCGCGTTGAACTGGTCGGTCTTTTGATACAGGGACTCGCCGAAGGGATCAGGCAGCTCGCTTACCGCTCCCTTCGCCAGCATCTGGTCGAGCGCACGCTTTACAAGCTCGTCATGCGCGAGGAAGTCGATCGCCGCTTCTTCCTGGTAACCGCGGTAGTATTCTTTGACGGAATTGAGGGAGAAATACCCGTACGTCGATTCCAGAGCGATAGCAGTCGCCGCGTAGTAGTACGCGGGAGCCGTGCGCAAAAATTCGTCCTTTTCCATTCCCCACCCCAATCACCGCGGGTATGCAAACCGTGATACACTTATGGCATGAAAGTCCACGTGAATAAGTACGAGCTGCGCGCGATCCAGGAGCGTTACCCCCGATTTTGAGCAATGTCTTGACTACGTCGAGGTATACGGCGGTCTCCCGGCGGTCGCTGAGCTTTCCACCGACCAGCAGATGCGCCTGAAAGCGATGGCCCTGCAGCCGGGCCGAAGCGCAAGGCAAAAGGAGGGAAGCCGACGCGCAAACGGGTAAGACTTTCCCCGAGCTTGACGTTGATTTTCCCGCGCTACAATCAACTCATTATCAATAGCCGATTTTGTCATTATGCCAAAACTCACCTAGCCCGCGGAAGATCAGCCGTCGATCGACTTCATCCCGCGGCCGTACAGTCGTCGACTTCCTTGCCGTTGATAATCGAGCCGCCGACCGCAAGGGTGACGGGGTCGTTGAACGTGCCTGTGCCGCCTGCGTTATCGGAGTGGCCGTCCAGGTCGACCTGTGTCGAGCCGGCGGGCGCGTTGTCACCGGAAGCGTAGAGCGGGTGTTTTCTTATACCGGTGCGCCCCGACGTCGTACTGGCTCTTATTTTGGCCGTTAGAGTGGCTGCATTGGCCGCGCGCAGAAGCGAGTACCGGTGCACCGATTACGACTAATGACACTAACGAAACGAGGCCGATGAGGGCCTTCATGCTTTTTGGCATACACTTAAAGTGTACCGGCCCGATTCGCGCTGCGACTCGGTTATCGCCGGCGAAGGTCATTCGTCCATCAAGAGCTCTTAGGAGCAATAATTGAGGAGGATTGTACAGGTTATACCCGAGAAAGACGGCGCTCGATCCTTACGAATCGGGAGCCGCAGGATATATGGGGCGGAATAAACGACCCGAAAATTGGGAGGACCGCCAGCGTGACAGAACATCACTCAGGAGCGAATCGCAATGTCCTTGCATTTGGACCTCCCCGACGAGTTTTTTGATTCGAAGCCTTTCTACCGCAACCGCGACGCCGCCCAGGCCGTGCTCCGCGATATCAAGGAGCACATCAAGAAGACGGGCGAGCCGCACACGTGGCGGCATCACACGCATTCAAAGCCGGTGGTCGGCTCCCGCATCGTCTACATCGGCGAGTTCGATCTTCCGGAGAGCCATCAGGCGGCCGACCGCCATGCTCCCTGCCCTTGCTGCTCACCCAGAGCGCCGAAGTACTCCCGCAAGGGTAAGATCGCCTGGTTTCCGGACGAGCACGTTATCCGGATGATCGGCCCGGAGTGCTTCCAGACGCTCAACCCCGAAGGTCACTGGGAAGCCGTCGAAGTCTTCAATCGCGAGGAAGCCGAGCGGCGCACCATCGCCTACTTGGTAAAAAACCTGCATCTCAACGTGCCGGCGCGCGACGTGATCCAGCGCGCGCTGCCGGTCCTCGAAGCCGTAGACCGCGTGCACGGAACGCTCCAGCAGCGCATAAACGAGGTTTTGAGGATCGATCTCTGGCGGCACGTCGGCCGGGGCAGCCTCACCGTCAACGTGGAAGGCCGCAGGCTGAAACGTACGCGCGGCGGAGCGCAGGAGGTCGAGACCTTCCTGGACGTCAGGCAGTTCGCGGAGTTTCCCGGGTTTCCCATGTTCAGCCCGAGGACTTCCCGGCTCGCGTCCCGCGCAGCCGGCTGCGCGAAGCGGCTCAGCCTAATCGACTTCGGCGACGAGGTGCAGGAGCGCGTCCGCGCCATGACCACTGAGGAGCAGGCCAAAGCGGCGCGCATCCTCTCGAAGGGCATCAGCGCGGCGGCGGATATCTTCAAAGAGGCCAACGCGATCCGGAACGGATTTGGCCCGATGAGCATCGCAAACCTCAAGGGCTGGGCGAGGCACGCTGGCTGCCCGGTGCACCTTGCGATCTCCGGGGACGAGTGCAATTTCTACATCGGCAGCGACGAAAACCACCCGCTCCGAATCGAGATACCGCCCACGTTCTGGCACCGCTTCGGAGAGTTCCCGAAGATCCTGACTGTTGCGAACTGGGAAGAGGACTAACGTAGGATGCTGGCCTTCATGAGTTATCAGACCGAAGAACGGGAGATCGCGGCTGGCGTCGCGGCTCTCCTAGGAAGCCTAGGCGTCCCGGCATTTATGGCTCACGAGCACATCGAAGTGTCGATGCAGTGGCGCGACGAGATACTTCGACAGGTCGGCTTGGCCGACTTGTTCGTGCCTATACTGAGCCAGCGATACTATGCCTCCATCTGGTGCAAACAGGAGTCCGGGATAGCGGCGTTCAGGCGCATGACCATCATCCCGCTCTCGCTCGACGGTTCGATTCCGCAGGGCGCGATCAACCACATCCAATCAACTCTTCTCCAGGGCGGCAGGGCGACCTACGAGCAGATCTTGCCCGGACTGGCATCTCACGACGTCGCCTTTGCTATAAACGCGGCAACCGCGCTCATCGCCGGCTCCCGGAGTTTCCGGAGCGCCGAGTATCACTTCCAGCTCATTCTTCCGTATCTTGCCCGCGCTACCGACCGCCAGATCGTCGAATTACTGCAGATCGCCCATCACAACGACCAAGTAGCGCATGCATCACTGTGCGCGCGGGAATATCTGCCGCCGCTGATGCGCACGCACGGCCACCTTCTCCCGCCGGAGGTGCGGGGCGGCCTGGAGCAGGTGCTCGTGCAATATTCTGCTCCCCCGCCGGTAGCCCGCTGAGTAGGTGCAGATGAACGATTTTGGAAACGACCAAGACCCCTACGAGGACTTGCCGGAGGAGCCTGAGGAAGCCTTTCTCAAACTCGAAGCGCATTTTCGCCGCGTATGCGGTCAACAGCTCGCAGCTGTGATCCAAGACGACCGCGTCGAAGTATTCTATCTCGACTACATCGTCCAAGTACAAGCCGCAATTGCGGCACTGGGCCTCGGCGGCGAGTTCAAAACCGAGGTGCCCTCGATCGAAAACGTGAGCTTCAACGCCTACCTCGACTTCAACAAAGACGTGACGCACTACATCACGATGCTCCGGATCAGGTGGAGCCAGCGAGGCGGAGGGTTATTCCGTCCAATTCGACGAAACCGCCAAGCGCAAAATCCACCACCACCTTGACCAGGTGCTTGAGATATTTGGCAAGCTTGAGATTGAGGATAGGAAGCGCGAGAAGCTCATCTCCCGACTCAACGAACTCCAAAGCGAAGTCAACCAGCCGCGAACCCGCTTTGACCGCTTCGCCGCGCTTTCAATGGAGATCTCGGGCGTCGTCGGAGACGGCTTAGAGCGCTCCAAAGTCATATATATACTCTGGATGCTATCGCCCGCGTCTTTTGGGGCGCACAGACCGAGAGACAGACGGAGCTGCCCGCGCCGAAAGGCCCGAAAACCATTGAGCCACCGAAGCCCAGGATCGAGTCGCCAAAATCAGACCTCGACGACGACATTCCCTTTTAGCTATTTACGCGGCGGCACCCCTTTGGCCATTCTCTTTGCTTCGTCAACGTGGCCGAAGATCGGGGCGCACACGCCGTCAAGTACGTCCAGCGCAATCTTGAGCTCGCCTTCCTTGGGGCTATAGCCGCGGTGCATCGCGGCATCGCCCACGTCCAGCGTTGCGCGCATGGCATCCCGCTGAATCGAGGAGATAAGCCCCGCCTGCTGAAACGCATCAAGCTTCTGGTTGAACGTTCCTTTATCGCCGACCTTCATGATCATGATCTGCTCCAACGCGGCGCGGATGCCCATTGCGGCAAGTCGGTATTGCTTCGCATCGACGGCCCGGTACACCTCGAAGATAAGATCGCCTATCTTCTCTTCCTCGATCTCTATGCCCAAGCGCATAAACTGAAGCCATGTCGGCTGCTGGCGCGAGACGGGCGAAGGATAGTACTGATTTGTAATGGTCCCGTCGGACAAGTAGCGGCTTTGAACCCCCATTGATATCGTTTGGCAGCCGCCGCATGAAATCATAACGTACGCGTAGTTGTATTCTTCATCTGTTTGCGTAGTTTGAAATAGCAGGAGGTGCGTCGTCGCTCTTACGCATGTCGAGCAAGGCGCTTTGATCTTTCTTGGCGTTTTCGCCATGGCCCATTGTACCCTTCAGTAGCAGGAGGCTCTTGAGTTTCTGTCTCTGTTGTGGGGCGTAGCCAGTCCATCTTTCAGTGAATTCAGAGCCTACCCTTGGAGGTTGAGCTAACAAAGACTGGAAAGTGGATTTAAGCGGCGAAAATTTCGCAAAGAACTGACATATCAACATGCTCATGTCAGTCGGAGCGACATATCACGGTCTCGCATCCCATGAAGTCGCCCGTTGTCAGGGCCGACAGCGCGGGCGATTGCTGAGGAAACGAGCTTACTCCGAAGTTTTTTCCGAGATCATGAGTGATAGCTGGGCTGCGCTCATTGCCGCACATCAACTTAGAGCCTCCACCCTAGAAGGATGAAGCGGCTCGCCGTTGGAAATGATGCACTCTGTCGAACTTTAAAAATATGCCACACGGTATACCCTTAAAGCTCGACACGGCGATTGTCCGATTAGTGACCATTTCCATCCCTATTGAAGCACCGGTTGAGCATCGTGCAAGATGCCGGTTGGGAATAGAAGAGCGCGACATGACCCTTACTTGGCGGCAACGAAAACTGCTTACCGAATACCTGGAGCCCAAGGCCCACGTAAAAGAGGCAGGCGGAATGACGATGTACAACCTGATTACGGCTGGATGGATCGTCAAAGTCAGCACTTTCGAAGACACCGTTTATCCGGTCTACCAGACGACCGAGTTGGGACAACAACAGCTTGCTGACGAGAAAGGATAGTACCCTGCCGCCCCAGCAGGTGTTGAATTCCGAGGACGAAGGCTGTCAAGACTCAAAGCAGCATTTGTAGTGCCCTCACGTGAGTGAGAGTGGTTGAACCGACTGGCCCAGGGGCGGCAGCACACTCGAGTGACCAGACCCAATCAGCCCCTCCTTAAGGCCAGAGACGTTAGCGAATTCGACTGCGGCCCGGTGGCAGTCGTGATCAAACCGGTCTCCGTCGCTAGTCTCCGCAAAACGGGAATATTCGCGGGCAAGCCCGGAGACTTTTGGCGATTTCGACATCAAGATCGGCCAATTGGGAGTTCGGAGACAAAGTTGAATGCCCGCATTGCCGGGCCTGTGAGGCGCAGGTTGCAAACCGTCGTTAAACGCAGGACCGGCTGGCTGGCGCGGCAGGTATCGAACTAGCAAATTCCGCTGTGGCCACTTGTTGGTTGAGCGAGAGCGATCCAAACTGCTTTCCCGCCGAGCGCTTGGTCTGCCGAAAAATGCCGTACTAGACCAATTCGCCGGGTACTAAGCTTCGGAGAAAATTCGGTTCTCCGGACCTCTCGAACGCCTAGTCGGAGCGACGATGGGATTTCTCTGGCAGGCAAAATGCAGGAAAATGGCCGGATTTTCGGCCTGTCTACAAACCGGAGTACGAACTCACTTTGGCCGGCTGGCGGAGCGATAGGGATTCGAACTCGCGTTACGGCGCGCATCATCACCGCTTCACGAACTGTACTTCGTGAGACTTTTGACACGTGGCGACTCGGTGGCGATTCTTGAAACGCAAAAGGCCGCCCTTACGGACGGCCTTTCGATTTTATACTGAAAATTCAGCATCTTACTTGGTTGCGGGGATAGGATTTGAACCTATGACCTTCAGGTTATGAGCCTGCCCGAAATTGCTGATCGTGACTCGACGGGACCGCTGCGCTGAGCGCGGACATAGCATTGTTGTGGAGGACCAACGAATGCTGCACTGCAGGTCGCTTATTATAGCCCTAGTTCTCCGAAACGCGCCACTTGAGGCCGTGGCGGCGGCTCCGGACTTGGCGGCCATGGGCACCGTATCAACGCGCTCCGCGGTCCAGCCGGCAACCGGCTTGACGCTTATTAAGCTGGAAGTGGGCTGCCACGTTAGGCCTTAGACGGCCGGCCGCCGGCGCAGCCGGCGCGCTACATGCATTGAAACAGGACGCTAGGGTCCAACGACCCGACACGTTCGTGCGTACGGCACTCGAGGCCGTTCTTGAGGACAATACTGTTTCGTACGATACAAATTTTCATCATTTGAGACTGCGCAGCCGTCCCTCTCGGGGATCCTTATCTTCGTATCGGAGTCGACTGGACTGGAACTCGCTTATGCGCTCAATAATGAGGTAGCACCCATGGGGTGCGCCGAGCGGAAGTTCAGAGATGCCCCTTAAGCTTTACCAGCGCGCCGGATCACCAAATTGGTACCTCCGCGGCACCCTTCGAGGTATTTCAGTCCGCGAAAGCTGCCAGACGGATGACCGCAAGATCGCCGAAGAAATCAAAGCGAAGCGGGAATGGGAAATCCTGCAACGTAGTGTCTATGGGATCAAGGCGAGCGGGACGTTCCTCGGCGCCATCGCAATCTACTTAGAGAACGACGGCGACGCGCGATTCCTGCAACCGCTGATCGACCATTTCCGATCAACCGCGCTCGCTAAGATCGACCAAGCCGCCGCCGACGCCGCCGCCATCGCGATATATCCTGGCCTCGCCCCGGCAACGATTAACCGCCAGCTTTACACGCCGTTGTCGGCCGTCATCAACATGGCAGCCAGCAAAGACTATTGCGCCCCCGTCAAATTCAAGCGGCCGAAACTGCCCAAGGGCCGCGTGCGCTGGATTCTCCACGCCGAGGCATTCAAGCTGATCGAGGCGTGCGCCCTTCACCTTAAGCCGCTCGTCGCCTTCCTGTTCTACACCGGCGCGCGCGTCGGCGAGGCGCTTTGGCTCGACTGGCGCAACGTCGATTTGCAGCGCGGGCAAGTCCAATTCCTCGACACCAAAAACGGCCGCGACCGTGGCGTGCCATTGCACCCCGATCTCGTCGCCATCCTCGCCAACCTTCCGCACCGCGACGGCTGCGTGTTCCGCAAGCAAGGTCGCATGGTCAAACGCTACCTGCCGGCCGGAAGCAACAGCGGCGAGGCGATCGAGGTCGAATACGAACTCGGCGAAGCCTATGCGCCGCTCGACGAGGACGATCCGCGCGACGTGTCGGCGGGATCGCGGATCAAGAAAGGATTCAAGGCGGCGGTCAAACGCGCCAAGATCACCGACTTTCATCCGCACGATTGCCGCCACACATGGGCAACGTGGCACTACCAGGAAAACCGCGATCTCAACATGCTGATGCACCTCGGCGGTTGGTCGAGCTTGCAAATGGTTCTGCGCTACGCTCACGTGAACGTCGCGCATGCCGCCCCCTCGATCAACAATATGCCTTCGATCGCACCCACGGCCGCGCCTGGACCAGCAAAGGTCTCTGCAAAGCCGAAGGCGAAGGCCGCCAAGCACGAGCCCGTTCAATACGACAAGGGCCCCTCGCGACGGCGATCAAACAAGTGACGCGCAGGGTGGCATAAGCAGCAAGCGCGATGCATTGCGGCTTCGGCGTCGTCTTCCAGAGGCACCACCGCCATCTGCAGCGCGGGTGCCGGTGCCTGCGACAATGGCCACACACACCGCACCGATTGCGCGGCCTTCTGATCGTTGCGGCCATGCCGGCGCGAGTGAGGCGCGGCACTTGGAAGACTCGCCCAAAACCCGCCCACTGCAGCGGTCCAAGATAGTAAATGTTAGCTAAATCAATACGATAGATGAGGGGCCGAGTTCCCTTCACACGGGAGAGGTCCAAGGTTCGATCCCTTGTGCGCCCACCATTCATCATCCTGGACCCGACTGGTCATGGACGATCCCCCCGCCACGGGTGGCTTTCGTAACCGTCTCATCGAAAACCTCGAAAACAACCCCATGCACGGTAGACAGAGCCGGCGTCAGTCGGATCGATGGGCTACGTATTTTCCGAATTCAGATTGACACGTCGGGCAAAACAGCGGCACGATGCCAAGATGCAGCATCCGCGCCCTGAACGATGAGGCCGCACTTCACACAGCCTGGGCCAAAACCGGGCCGGCCTCAACGGATATGACGAGTGTTCCGCCTTCCTGATCGAGGCGGAGGAGGCAACTTCCGCCTGGTGAACTAAGACGCGTGCATGCATGCCGGCCTGTTCCGCCAGCGTGTTCCTGCAAGATGATCATCAAACCTTCACGGGATGCACAACTTGCGAGGCGATCTCGACGATTGCCGCCGCGGTTCCATGCATGCAATCAAACTCTCTCCCGAATTCCTGCAAATCTCTGCCATCTACCAAAGGTAGATTGCTCCTGGTGAAGCGTGGTCAACAACGCGTCTTGCAAAAATTTCTGCAGGCGTCGGGCCCGCTTCCGACAATGGAAATGGGAGTTACGTCATGCAACATCTGCCGAACGACACCTTCGACGTCACCCTTGACCAGTTTGGTCAAATCGAGACCGTGTACGGAGACCCCGGCTTTCCAGCGGCCAAGGACGTCTCGGGCGGCAACGACACCGTGACGGCCACCGTCACCGAACTCAATACGAGACTCACGGTCTTCGGCGACGACCACACGATGTTGCTTGGTCACTCGCAAGGCGGAAACGACACGCTCATCGCCGACATCGGCGGCGGCTGGAATACCGCCCTCGTGGTGGGCGATACCCAATCGATGATCGACGACGCCAAGGGCGGCAATGACACCATCGTCGCGGATGCCCATGGCACGGTCTACACCACTGTCTCGGCCTTCGGCGACGTCGCGGGCGATATGTCGGGCAACGCGCAGGGCGGCAATGACGACATGACCGGCTCGGTCGGGTGGCGCGGCGGCGAGAACCAGTTCGCCGGCGATGCCGGCGGTTCCATGATCGACACCTCGCACGGCGGCAACGACACGATCGATGTCAGCGTGCTCACCATCGACGGCGCGGCGACTGTCAGCGGTGACGCCATCGGTGCCCTGCGCGGCCTTGCGCAGGGCGGCGACGACAATCTGACCGTCACCTTGGACGGCGACAGCGCCATATCCGGCGCAACCCTGTCGGGGGATTCGTCGACGTCCCTGATGGATCTTACCCAAGGCGGCGACGATGTCCTTACCGTCAAGGTCGACGGCCAGAACGCGGATGCGGCCTCGTCGATGTACGGCGACGCTCCGACCATGGCGGGTCATTCTCATGGCGGCAACGATATCCTCAATGGCGGCACCGGCCGGGACTTCATGTATGGCGATGCGCGGATCTATGAACCGGCATCGCCCGGCTCGATCACCGGCGGCAGCGATACGCTCAACGGCGGAGCCGGCGACGACCAGCTGTGGGGCGGGGGAAACAGGGACTTCTTCGTCTTCGACACCGGTTCCGGCAAAGACACGATCAACGACTTCGATCAGGGCAACAAGGCCGTCGGCAGCACCGCAGTGGAGCACGATCTGATCGACGTGCACGCCTACGGATTTGCGGACTGGTCCGCACTGTCGAGCCTGATCAGCGACAATACCGCGGGCAATGCCGTGGTTCATCTCTCGGCCAACGACTCGATCACGCTGGACGGCGTTCAGGCGGCCAACCTGCATCCGACCGACTTCGTCATCTGAGAAAGTCGAATCAAAAGCAGCGGTGTCGCCCCGCAACGCGCGGGGCGACACCGGGGTTGCGACAACATGGCGACGAGTTCCGGTCGCCGCGCCGCCAATCTTCCTCGCAATCAAACTCTCTCCCGAATTCCAGCAAACCTCCGCCGTCTGCCGAAAGTAGATTCTTCACGGTGAAGCGGGATCACAGCGCGTCGCGCAAGAATTTTGCCGGCGTCAGCCCCGTTTCCGACAATGAACTGGGAGTTACGCCATGCAACATCTGCCCAACGACACCATCGACGTCCTGCTCGACCAGTTTGGTCAAATCGAGACCGTCAACGGAGACCCGAACTTCCCGACCAGCACGGACGCCTGGGGCGGCAACGACACTGTGACGGCAACCATCAGCCAGCCCGAAGCACAAGTCACGATCTTCGGCGACGACAACACGACGTTGCATGGCCAGTCCCACGGCGGCAACGACACGCTTACGGTCAATTTCAACTACGGCTGGAACACCGCCCTCGTGGTCGGCGATGCCCAGGCGATGGCCGACGACGCCAAGGGCGGCAACGACACGATCAGCCTCGAGGACAACTCGATGTACACCAACGTGCATGCTTTCGGCGACGTCGCCGGCGACATGACGGGCAATTCGCACGGCGGCAACGACACCATCACCGGCGCGGTGGGCTGGCGAGGCTACGACAATATGTACGCCGGCGATGCCGGCGGTTCCATGAGCGGTACGGCGCAGGGCGGCAATGACATGCTCGACATCAGCCTGAACACCCGGGAGGGCTCAGCGAAAATCGGCGGCGACGCCATCGGTTCCATCGCCGGCGACGCGCATGGCGGCAACGACAACCTCACGCTGACCATGAGCGGTGAGAACGTCTTTGCCGGCGCTTCGCTGTCGGGAGATTCCTCCACGTCCCTGACCGACAACGCTCAGGGCGGCGACGACATCCTCACCGTCAAGATCAGCACCCAATACACCGACGATGCGTCCGATGTGCTGTTCGGCGACGCTCCGACCATGTCCGGCAACGCCCATGGCGGCAACGATATCCTCACCGGCGGAGCGGCCACCGACCGTCTGTATGGCGATGCGGCGGTCTATAACCCCGCGACGCCGGGCTCGATCACCGGCGGCAGGGATATCCTCAACGGCGGCGCCGGCAATGACGAGCTTTCGGGCGGAGGAAACAGCGACACCTTCGTCTTCAACACCGGCTCCGGCAATGACCTCATCACCGACTTCGATCAAGGAAACAAGGCGGTCGGCAGCACCGCGAGCGAACACGATCTGATCAACCTGCACGATTACGGGTTTGCGGACTGGACGGCGCTCTCGAAGGTGATCAGCGACAATGCCGCAGGCGATGCCGTGATTCATCTGTCGGCGAGCGACACCGTCACGCTCGACGGCGTCCACACCGCGAGCCTGCACCCGACCGACTTCCTCGTCTGAGCGAGTTGCTCTGGGAGCAACCATCTCGCCCCGCCTGCAGCGGGGCGAGATGCAGGTTGCACCTTCCCCGCCCCGCAGGCAGCGTCTCCTTGACTCGCGCGTGCCGCCTGACACCCACCATTCAAGTTTCTGGCCGCATCCCCTACGCGATCTCGACGAGTTCGATCTCCTGCGCGCCGGCACCCACGACATCGCCAACGGCCTTCCCCATCAGCGACTTCGCGACTGGCGACACGAACGAAATCGACCCCGCCTTTGGATCGGCTTCGTCCTCTCCGACAATACGGTATGTCTGCACGCGGCCGTCCGTGCGGCTGAACGTCACGGTGCTGCCAAAGGCGACCGTCGCGTTCGACGCTGGATTGGGAACCAGTTGCGCCGTCCGCAGCCGTTCGGTCAGGTAGCGCGCATCGCGCAAGGGCACCGCCGACTGCCGGCGCTTTTCGTTGACGTCATCGATGGCTTGCGCGGCTTCATAGGCCTGCCGCGCTTGCTGGAGCTGTGTCTGCAACGCCTGCAAGCCTGTCTCCGTCACGAGGTTCGGATGCGGCGAGATCGGGCGATCCGGCAACAGTGTCTCGGAGGCGGTCTCGGCGCTCTCTTCTTTGGTAAAGGCGACGCTCAATTCGAAAATCCTGTCGAACAGTTTTGGAGTGACCACCGCGCCATCACACCGCGATCCACCGAAATGAAGCGCACCAGGCCGCCGGTCATCGTCCCTCACTATATCTCAAGTTCGACGAAACGACGGAGCTTGAAGACGAGATCGGGCAGGGCCTGACGGAACCGGGTTGCGTTCTGGAACGTGGTCGAGAATGGGGCGAAGGTGATCATCGCGTTCCAGTGCCGATAGCCGTAGACCGTGACCGAGACGCCGGACGCCGGAAAATCCTCGATCTTGCGCAACTCGCCGAGCACGAGCTCGGCAATCGCCTCCGCCGGCAGACGTCGCTTGCCATCCGGCGTCAGGGGTGGACCGGGCGCGACCGGCTTCGCAGCGGTCACCGCTTCATCGGATACATCCTGGAGCTCCGGAGACTCCGCTTCCGGGATTTGCGCCACGTCCGGCACCGGACCGGCTGCCGGCGCGATCGGCATGACGTCAGCGAGCGGCGGCGGGCTGGGGGCCTCGGCGCGCCTGTTGCCTCCCAGGATGCTGCTGATCATGGCCACAAGGCCAGCATCCTTCGCGTCGTCACTCATCACGGCTTCCCCCCACAAGCTTGGCCCAGTCTAACACCGGCACCGCAGACCGCCACAGGGTCAGCCCATCAGATCACGCCATCACTCCTGCATGGCTGCCCGACCAGTTCCACCGCGGCGCAAGGCGGGAGCACGTCGCGCCGCGGGACGATCCGTTACTGCTTCTCGAACGGAATATACTGCTGGTACTGCTTCGGCACGGAGCTGCGATAGCGCGCCGGAACGGTGCCGCTGCCGACCGAATGATCGATCTCCTGCTGCCGCGTCATCTTCTTCTTCGGCTTCTTCTCGGCGCTGTTCTTCGAGCCGCCCGGCGGGGTCGAATTGTCGGTGGTCGCAGCCGGCGTCGAGGTTGCGCCCGGCGCAGTGGTCGCAGCAGGAGTCGTGGTGGCTGCGGCGGCCGGTGGCGTACCGCCTGCGGCCGGCGTGGTCTGCGCCAGCGCGAGCGGTGTCTGCATGATGAGCGCCAACGCCGCAGTCGCAGCCAGTAAGTATGATTTTTGCATCAGAACCTCCAAAATGCCTGATCCCCAATGACGGAAGCGTAGTCCCGCGGGATCGACGCGTGCAAGTGCACCGAAGATAGGCGGGACCCGGGCTGCAAGCTGTGGCCGAGATCACATTGCCCACCATGGTCCACGACGGCTCGCCTCATCATGGCCGATGTCGAACGCGGCGCACGCGCCGAGACCAAGACCCGCACGACAACGTGTCGGGCGAGTCCCGGCACGCACGAGGTTGCGGTATCAACCCGCACTACGTCGCAAGCCCACGAGGCGGCGTGCGCACGCGGCTTGCAATTTTTACGCGAGCACGATGTTTGCTACGACACGTCGCGTCGCCGATTAGGTCGGTGAAGCTGACACGGCTTCGCGTCGAAATTTCGATGACGAGAAAGTTATTCGGCAGCGATGCGGGAGAAATTTGCAAAGCACATCCGCAGCTTGATCGCAACGCTTGCTCATGGAACCGCAGCGGCGCCGCGCGATGTGTGAAGCAGCGCATTGCGGTGCCGAATCCCCCGATCTAGCCTCAGATGCATATTTCAGGACGAACAACTTTAGCTTTAGTTGCTTGCCGTCGTAATTTTTCATGGAGGTACTTTATGAGCAGTCGTCACGCCATTACGCCGCGCGGTCTGAACGCCACCCGTTCACCGCTGTCACAAGGCCGCTTCGGGCGCATGTTCCGCAATCTGACGCCGGCGAAATTCGGCCCGAACGACGCCGACAACATCGCAAATCTCGCGGCGCTCGCCGACAACATGGTCGGCGATTTCGACGCGCCCAAAGACAGCCCCGATGCCGAAGAGAGCGGAATTCCCGCGCTCTACACCTATTTCGGCCAGTTCATCGATCACGACATCACCTTCGATCCCGTGAGCTCGCTGACCAAGCAGCAGGATCCGGACGGGCTCGTCGATTTCCGCACCCCCTCGTTCGACATGGACAATGTCTACGGACGCGGGCCGAACGATCAGCCCTACATGTACGACAACAGCGGCAAGTTTCTCCTCGGCGATCCCTTGACCGGCACCGGCGTGTCCAACGCAAGCGACCTGCCGCGCTTCAAGGGCCGCGCATTGATCGGCGACCCCCGCAACGACGAGAACAGCATCGTCTCGCAGTTGCAGGGGCTGATGCTGCGCTTCCACAACCGCATGGTCGACGACAATGAAGGGCTATCCTTCGAGGCTGTGCAGCAGCGCGTCCGCTTCCACTATCAATACGTCGTGCTGAACGACTTCCTGCCGCGGATCGTCAATGCCGGCGTGCTGAACGATCTCAGGACCGGCGGCCATTACGATCGCAGCAGGCTCGCCTACTATCACTGGAAGACTTATCCGTTCATGCCGGTCGAATTTTCGGTCGCGGCCTACCGGCTCGGGCATTCCATGATCCGGCCCGGCTATCGGCTGAACGACGCCGACAACATGCTGCTGCAGATCTTCCCCGATCCCAACAACCCCGACAGCAACGCGCTGACCGGCTTCCGCGCGATGGGTCCGGGACGCGCTATGGATTGGGGCCGCTTCATCGATATCGACACGCGGGCCTATGGTGTCGAGGGTGACGGCACCAGTCTCGACAACAAGCGTCGGCTCCAGTTCGCCTATCGCATCGACACCTCGCTGGTCGATCCGCTGCGCAAGCTGCCGCCGGAGGTCGCCTCCAATCCGTCGTCGCTGGCGCTTCGCAATCTCGAACGCGGCTGGCGGCTTGGCCTGCCCTCGGGCCAGGCGGTCGCCAAGGCGATGCACCTGACGCCGCTGACCGACGAGCAGATCGTGATCGGCCGGGCCGTCGACAACCCCGACCCGGCAGGCGATCCGCAAGTGCCGATCGCGTCGATTGCGAACGGCGTGTTCAGGGGCAATTGCCCGCTCTGGACTTACATCCTCGCGGAAGCACGCCAGTTCCCGACCTCGGTCACGATCCCCGCCACCGGCGCGCCGGCGAGCGGCATCAAAACGCCCCAGCTCGGCCCGGTCGGCGGACGCATCGTCGCCGAAGTCTTCCTCGGCATGATGTTCGGCGACGCCTCCTCCGTGCTGTCGCTTGATCCAAATTGGGCGCCGGTGACCGGCCCCAATTTCCAGCTGAAGGATCTCGTGGCTTATGCGCTGGGCCAGGGCGCACCGCTGCATTAGGGCGGTGACGGTCGACGACGCCTAGGCCGCTCGCGTCACGCGGGCGGCCTCTTGTTATCGCGCGGGAGAGCATGGTGCGCTGTGACTCGCGTCGTGCCCCGACGATGGGTGCGTTCCCTCCCCCACAAGGTAGGGCAATCGCATATGGCAGTTTGCGCGATCGCAGCGCGCGCCTCGTCCTTCGAGACGACCGCTTCGCGGTCTCCTCAGGATGAGGCTAAGTGGCATTGGTGCTGGTCGAAACGACGGCCGCACACTCGGTCCTCATCCTGAGGGCCCGCCAACGGCGGGCGTCTCGAAGGATGGCTACGGGGGGAATCGCTCCCATATGCGATTGCCCTGCCCCACAAAGGGGGGAGGGAACGGAGAGAGCGGTGTTCGCGGTCGAACTTGATGCGACCCCAACTATCACGCCCCAGTTCTATGCGCAGTCCCGAGACCGCTCTCCGCGAGCCGCTCCGCGAACCAGAGTGACTGCGGCTGATCGAGGACCCCACTGACATAGACTTCCGACATCGTCACGTTGTGCTTGTCCAGCACCAGCAGCACGCCGATCCAATAGGCGAACCAGACATGCGGGTCGGTCATCGCCTTCAGCTTGTGCTGGTCGTGCTCGAGCGAGGTGTGATTGCTCGCCTTGCGGATCTCGACGGTGAGCAGATTGTTCGGGATCTCGCGCTGATGCACGACGACATCAGGATAGATCGACTTGCCCAGATGATCGTCGGTCGAGATGATGGTGCCGTGCGGCAGATGCAGCGTGCGCTCGCCGAGCCGGTCGTAATTGCAGTCGACCGACCAGCCCGAAAACTGCCGCTCGAGATAGACGGCGAAGCGGTGCGTGATGGCACGCTCGCCGATGTCCTTCTCGAACAAAAATCCTTCCTGGGCGTAGAAATCCCGGAGCGCCGCGATCACCTTGTTCAGCTCGGTCTGCATGTTGCCTCCGGGCTCAGTCGTGAGTAGCCCGGATGGAGCGTAGCGCAATCCGGGTTCTCGCAAAACGCACGGCGTCCCGGATTACGCGGAGCCTGTCATCGGGCGGCGCTTTGCGCCGACCCGTTGGCTCCATCCGGGCTACATGAGGCCGGAATTCGCGGCGCAATCGGCCAGACCTACATTATGACTTCGATCAGCCGCGGACCCGGCTCGGCGACGGCCTCTGCCAGCGCCTTGTTGAACTCGTCGACATTGGTGACGGCGCGGCCGGGCACGCCCATGCCCTTGGCCAGCGCGACGAAATCGAGCGTCGGACGGTCGAGCCGCAGCATGTCGTTGGCACGCTGGCCGGGCTCGCCGGCGCCGACATTGTCGAACTCGCCGCGCAGGATCTGGTAGATGCGGTTGGCGAACACGATGGTGACGATGTCAAGGTTTTCGCGGGCCTGCGTCCAGAGCGACTGGATCGTGTACATCGCACTGCCGTCGCCGACCATGCAGATCACCTTGCGGTCCGGGCAGGCGATCGCGGCGCCGATCGACAGCGGCGTCGAGAATCCGATCGAGCCACCCATGTTCTGCAGCCAGTCATGCGGGGCGGCAGCCGCCGTCGGCGGGAAGAAGCCGCGGCCGGTGGTGAGGGATTCGTCGACCATGATCGCGTTCTCGGGGATCGCACATGCGATCGCCTGCGCGATCGAGGCGAAGGTGAGCGCGCCGGTCGGCTTGACCAGCTCAGCCGCGGCTTGCGGCTTGACGTCCCTGGCGCTCGCCTTTACGGCGCCGGCCAGCGCTTCCAGCGCTGCGACCGAATTCTCGCCCCAGGACGTCATGCGATGGACATCGCAGCCCTCGGGCTTGAGCATGCTCGGCTTGTTCGGATAGGCGAAGAACGCCACGGGATCATCGGACTCGATCAGCACGATGTGACGGAATTTCGCCAGCATCGGCAGCGCGTTCTCGATGACGTAATGGATGCGGTCGATCGAATAGCGGCCGCGGCCGCGCGCCATCCGGGGACGGAAGGTCGGGCCCATCACGGTGCAGCCGGTCTTGGCGGCGATACGCTCGGCCAGCGCCAGGCCCTGCTCGCTCAGCGCGCTGCCGGTCATCAGCAGCAGCGTGCCTTCGCCGTCGCCGTGCAAAATCTTTGCGGCCTGCTCGACCGCCTGCGGCGAGTAGCTGGCGCGCTGCTGCTCGGCCGGCACCTCGGCGATGCCGTCGGCCTCGTTCCAGGCGGTGTCGGCGGGCAGGATCAGGGTCGCGATCTGCGGCGGGGCGCTTCTGGCGGCAGCGATCGCGGCGGCGCCGTCAGCGGCGACCGATTTGGAATCCGGCGAGGTGCGGACCCAGGACGACATCGGCCGGGCCAGGCCCTCGATGTCGGAGGTCAGCGGGGCGTTGAAGCCGATGTGGTAGACGGCGTGCTGGCCGACGATGTTGACGATGCCGGAATTGGCCTTCTTGGCGTTGTGCAGATTGGCAAGGCCGTTGGCGAGGCCGGGGCCGAGATGCAGCAGCGTCGAGGCCGGCGTGCCCTTCATGCGGAAATAGCCGTCGGCGGCGCCCGTCACCACGCCTTCGAACAGGCCGAGCACACAGCGCATGCCCGGGACGCGGTCGAGCGCGGCGACAAAATGCATCTCGGAGGTGCCCGGATTGGTGAAGCAGACGTCCACCCCACCCTTGACCATCGTCCGCACCAGGCTTTCCGCACCGTTCATTCTGTCTGCTCCCGCAACCGGCCATTTCCAACGATCCCTGCGATCAATCATTGTTCGCGGACCCCGTCAAAGCAATAGCCGGCATCGCGGCCCTGCCCCGCATGGGACCCGCCGGTTTGGCTAATGACCTGTTCCGATGAAGTCGGAACGGGGCATTGGATTCTTGTTTTGACGCGTCTTCTTCATGCGAACCGGTATCCACTTCGCTTGAAAACGCTCTGACGCTTTTCGGCAAATTGGCGCAGTTGCCGATTTGGTAACGCCAATTGCTGGGCATGGCGCCCCTCACGCGGCCGTGGCTTGCGGAATGCGCGCAAATATGGCCTCTAACTCTTGTTGAATCGATTTTTTCTGGGGGAACCAATGATCCGGTTTTTTGCCGCGTCGATTGCCGCAATGGCGCTGCTGCTGGCGGGCGCGGTCGACGCATCCGCAGCGGGGATGATGGACTTCACGGGCACCAGCTCCACCGGCTTTCTCGGCGGCGGCGCGAGCTCGATCCCCCGCACCACCGTCATGTACAATGGCAACTATGCCCCCGGCACGATCGTGGTGAACACCTCGGAGCGCCGGCTCTATCTGGTGCTCCAGAACGGCCAGGCGCTGCGCTACGGCATCGGCGTCGGCCGCGACGGCTTCCGCTGGGGCGGGGTGCACAAGATCACCGCCAAGAAGGAATGGCCGGAATGGACGCCGCCGTCGCAGATGATCGCCCGCCGGCCGGACCTGCCGCGCCACATGAAGGGCGGCATCGAGAATCCGCTCGGCGCGCGTGCGATGTATCTGGGATCGACGCTCTACCGCATCCACGGCTCCAACGAGCCGGAGACGATCGGCCAGGCGGTGTCGTCCGGTTGCTTCCGCATGACCAATGACGACGTCACCGACCTCTACGGCCGTGTCGGGGTCGGCACCACCGTGGTGGTGCTCAACAACTAGCCAAGCGCAAACTCTCGTAGATTCCATGGGGCGGTGAGCGGGCCCTATCCGTTAGGTTTGGGTTTCCACACTCGAACCCACGGAGCGTCTGATGCAAGCATCGACCG
>NZ_JBEPTH010000026.1:0-43826 GCF_040549385.1 Bradyrhizobium sp. LB11.1
TAAACCTGCCGCGCATGATCGTCTCCGCCGATTCGAGATGATAAAGTGAATCATCAAGTCCCCTCCCTGGCGAGGGGTTTTTCAGCAGACTGCTAAGTTGGAATCACTCGATCGCGGATAGCTGCTTCTGATGACCTCGACGTGCCCAGGCCTGAACGGCGGAGGCGAGCTGATGCTGGCTCATGGCGGCGTCCGCGAGGGACCCCCGCGCCATCTCGATCCGCTTTGCGATCGCGCCGGAGTTGACGTCCACGACTGCGTCGAGCGCCAGAAACGACATCGCGACGATCGCCACCGCACAGGCGATTCCCATTCTCGTTAATTCGGCTCGCGACATCGGCAGTCCTTCTCGGGCGCACTTCACCCGCCGCGCGTAGATAGGGCGCGTCTGTCCGGTTCAAAGCCTGCGACAAGGTTACCCACGCGTTCGTGAAAGCTGACAGGTTTGCGATGGGGTGATGTGTGGCGCGTTAATCATCAACGCCGGCAGACGTCGACAAGACTGAGGCTTGGCGATCCCGGCAGGAATCGAACCTGCAACCCTCAGAGTAGAAATCTGATGCTCTATCCAGTTGAGCTACGGGACCGTCTGGGCCGCCCCGGTTTGGAGGCTGGCTGTTCATATATCATGCCAATATGAAAAATCTGGCGTTTAGCCAAGCCTGAACCGAACCGTTTTCCCCGAAGCCGCGACAAAGCGGAACGGTGGAGTGTCAGGGTGCCGGGTTGAGCGGCAGCGGACTGGACGACGGATCACGTCGCCGGCAACGCTGGCTAGCTTCCGGGACACGGCCGCCGGTCGACGGGTCGGGTATTGCTGCGCCACAGGACGGCGTGCGCGGCGATAGCGCGATCGGTCTCCTCTGGGCTTGCTTTGCCATGGCGAATGCGACGTTTTGCACCTTTGGTTCCATCGCCTTGAGTCCGTCACCTTTCCGCGCACTTTATCGCCGCCGCGGCGTTCGTCCGCGATTTCCGGGAGTCCCTTCATGATCGGTCTCGTTCGCGCCGTCACACTCTGCGCCACGCTGGCGCTTGGCCTGAGCGCGGCGCATGCCGCAGACAAAGCGTTCAAGCGCGACGATCTCGGTGATTCCGCCATCAAGCTGGAGGCACAGATCAAGAGCGAGGCGGGGCCGGTCGCCAAATCTGGCGCGACCCTGCGCACGGATGCGGATGCCGCCTTCAAGCGTTACGATTTCCGCACCGGGCTCTCGGTGCTCGGCCAGATCGCCGCAACCGCGCCTGATGACGCCGGCAACTGGCTGCGGCTTGCAAAAGTCATCTTCCAGATCACGCCGAAGAGCTCGAGCGAGCAGACCTTCCTGCTGGAGCGCGCCTCGACCGCCGCCTACATCGCCTACCAGCGGGCCGGCAATCCGGGCGAGGAGGCGGATGCGCTCGCCGTGCTCGGCAGGTCGCTCTCCGAACGCAAGCTGTGGCGGCCGGCGCTGGACGCGCTGCGGCTGTCGCTCGATATGCGCGAAGTCGCCGACGTTCGCGGCCAATATGAGAAGATGCGCGACGAGCACGGTTTCCGGCTGCTCGACTACACCGTGGACTCGGATTCGGCGAGCCCGCGCGCCTGCTTCCAGTTCTCGGAAGAGCTCGCCAAGCGCACCGACTTCGCGCCGTTCCTGGCCCTCGCAGGCCAGGACAAGCCGGCCCTCTCGGCCGAAGGCAAGCAGCTCTGCGTTGACGGGCTGAAGCACGGCGAGCGTTACAACATCAACCTGCGCGCCGGCCTGCCGTCGACCGTGAAGGAAGGCCTGCCGAAATCGGCCGAGTTCAACATCTATGTGCGCGACCGCAAGCCGTTCGTGCGCTTCACCAGCCGCGCCTATGTGCTGCCGCGGACCGGGCAGCGCGGCATTCCCGTGGTCAGCGTCAATACGCCGGCGGTCACCGTCAACGTATTCCGGATCGGCGACCGCAATTTGATCAACACCGTGGTCGACAACGACTTCCAGAAGACGCTGTCGAAGTACCAGCTTGGCGATCTCGGCGGCGAGCGCGGTGTGAAGGTCTGGTCCGGCGAGCTCACGACCGCGATGAATCTGAACCAGGACGTCATCACCGCTTTCCCGGTCGACCAGGCGCTGGGCGAGCTCCAGCCCGGCGTCTACGTGATGACGGCCGCCGCAAAGGGGCCAGGCTCGGACGACGATTCCCAGCTAGCCACGCAATGGTTCATCGTCTCCGATCTCGGCGTGACCGCCTATTCCGGCAATGACGGCATTCATGTCTTCGTCAATTCGCTGGCTTCGACCGACCCGGTCGGCAAAGCCGAGGTGCGGCTGGTCGCCCGCAACAACGAGATTTTGGCGACGCGCAAGACCGACGATGCCGGCCACGTGCTGTTCGAGGCGGGGCTGGCGCGCGGCGAGGGCGGCCTGTCGCCGGCGATGCTGACGGTCACAAGTGAGAAGGCCGACTATGCCTTCCTCAGCCTGAAGACCTCGGCCTTTGACCTGTCCGACCGGGGCGTTGCGGGCCGTGCGGTGCCCGTTGGCGCCGATGCCTTCGTCTATGCCGAGCGCGGCGTCTATCGCTCCAGCGAGACGGTCTATCTCACCGCGCTGTTGCGCGACGGGCAGGGCAATGCCGTCACCGGCGGGCCGCTGACGCTGGTAATCGAGCGCCCTGACGGCGTCGAATTCCGCCGTGCTGTGCTGTCCGACCAGGGCGCCGGCGGTCGCACGTTGTCCGTGCCGCTCAACTCGGCCGTTCCGACCGGCACATGGCGGGTGCGCGCCTTCACCGATCCGAAGGGATCGTCGGTCGGCGAGACCACTTTCATGGTCGAGGACTACGTGCCCGACCGGATCGAATTCGACTTGTCCGCCAAGGACAAGCTGATCAAAGCTAACGCTCCTGTGGAGCTTAAGGCGGACGGTCATTTCCTCTATGGCGCGCCCGCCTCGGGCCTCCAGCTCGAGGGCGACCTGCTGGTCGCGCCGGCGAGCGAGCGGCCGGGCTTTGCCGGCTACCAGTTCGGCGTTGCCGACGAGGAGACGACCTCGAACGAGCGCACGCCGCTGGAGAATTTGCCGGAGGCCGACGCCAACGGCGTCGCGACCTTCCCGGTGACGCTGGAGAAGCAGCCGGCCTCGACGCGCCCGCAGGAGGCGCAGATATTCATCCGCATGGTCGAGACGGGCGGGCGCGCCGTCGAGCGCAAGCTGGTGCTCCCGGTCGCACCCGCCAACGCACTGATCGGCATCAAGCCGCTATTCGCAGACAAGAACGTCGCCGAAGGCGACAAGGCCGAGTTCGACATCGTGTTCGTCTCGCCCGGGGGCAAGACGCTTCCCCGCGACGGCCTGCGCTACGAACTCCTGAAGATGGAGTCGCGCTACCAGTGGTACCGCCAGAATAATTACTGGGAGTACGAGCCGGTCAAATCGACATCGCGCGTCGCGGACGGTGACGTCACCATCGCCGCCGACAAGCCGTCGCGGATTTCGCTTAGCCCCCAGCCCGGCCGCTACCGGCTCGACGTGAAGTCGAACGACGCCGACGGCCCGCTGACCTCGGTACAGTTCGACGTCGGCTGGTATTCCGACGGCAGCGCCGACACGCCGGATCTGCTGGAGACCTCGATCGACAAGCCGCAATATTCATCCGGCGACACCATGACGGTGTCAGTCAATGTCCGCTCCGCCGGCAAACTCACGGTCAACGTCCTCGGCGACCGCCTGCTGACGACGCAGACCATCGACGTCAAGGAAGGCACCGCGCAGCTCACGCTCCCGGTCGGCAAGGACTGGGGCACCGGCGCCTATGTGGTGGCGACGCTGCGCCGTCCGCTCGATGCGGCCGCCCAGCGCATGCCGGGCCGCGCGATCGGACTGAAATGGTTCGGGATCGACAAGCAGGCCCGCACGCTCCAGGTCAAGCTGGCGCCGCCCGCGCTGATCCGGCCGAATGCGACGCTGAAGATCCCGGTCCAGCTCGATGGGCTCAATCCGGGCGAGGACGCCAAAATTGTCATCGCCGCGGTTGATGTCGGCATCCTCAACCTCACCAACTACAAGCCACCGGCACCGGATGATTATTATCTCGGCCAGCGCCAGCTGAGCGCGGAGATTCGCGATCTCTATGGGCAGCTGATCGACGGCATGTCGGGCACGCGCGGCCAGATTAGGTCCGGCGGTGACGCCGGTGGGGCCGAGCTTCAGGGCTCCCCGCCCGCGCAGAAGCCGCTCGCGCTGTATTCGGGCATCGTCACGGTTGGTGCCGACGGCACGGCAGAGGTGAGTTTTGACATTCCGGAGTTCGCCGGCACTGCGCGCGTCATGGCAGTGGCGTGGACCGCGACCAAACTCGGCCGCGCTAACACGGACGTCGTAATACGCGATCCCGTGGTGCTGACCACGACCCTGCCGCGCTTCCTGCTCAATGGCGACCACGGCACGGTCAACCTGGAGATCGACAATGTCGAGGGCCAAGCCGGCGACTTCGTCATCAACGTGAAGACCGGCGGGCCGGTGAAGATGACCGGCAATCCCGCCACCACAGTCAAGCTCGCAGCCAAGCAGCGCAGTTCGTTCTCGCTCGCAATCGACGCGACGGCGGCGGGGCCGGCGACGCTCGATGTCGATATCAAGGGACCGAACGGGCTTGCACTCGCGCGCCACTATGCGCTCGACGTCAAGGCGGCGACGCAAGTCTTGGCGCGGCGCTCGATCCGGACGCTGGCGAAGGGCGAGAGCCTGACGCTGACGTCGGACATGTTCTCCGACCTCGTGCCGGGCACCGGCAGCGTCTCGGTTTCGGCGAGCCTGTCGACCGCGCTCGATGCGGCAACGATCCTCAAAGCGCTCGACCGCTATCCCTATGGCTGCTCGGAGCAGATCACGAGCCGCGCTATGCCTCTGCTCTACGTCAACGACCTCGCGGCCGGGGCGCATCTCGCCATGGACACCGAGGTCGACCAGCGCATCCGCGACGCCATCGAGCGGCTCCTGGCGCGGCAGGGTTCAAACGGCTCGTTCGGCTTGTGGTCGGCCGGCGGTGACGATGCCTGGCTGGACGCCTATGTGGCGGACTTCCTCACCCGCGCCCGCGAAAAAGGCTTTGTGGTGCCGGACGTACTGTTCAAGAACGCGCTGGATCGTATCCGCAACTCCGTCGTCAACGGCAACGAGCCGGAGAAGGACGGCGGCCGCGATCTCGCCTATGGCCTCTATGTGCTCGCCCGCAACGGCGCGGCGCCGATCGGCGACCTCCGCTACCTCGCCGACACCAAGCTGAACAACCTCGCAACCCCGATTGCGAAGTCGCAGCTTGCGGCGGCGCTGGCCCTGGTCGGCGACCGCAACCGCGCGGAACGGGTCTACGGTGCCGCGCTAGACTCGCTCGCGCCAAAGCCGGTGCTGGAGTTCGGCCGCACCGACTACGGCTCGCAGCTTCGCGATGCCGCGGCTCTCGTCTCGCTTGCGAGCGAAGGCAACGCGCCGAAGGCGACGCTGACGCAGGCCGTAGCGCGGGTCGAGACGGCGCGCGGGCTCACGCCCTACACCTCCACGCAGGAAAACGCGTGGCTGGTGCTGGCGGCGCGGGCGCTGGCCAAGGAAAACCTCTCGATCGAGGTCGACGGCCAGCCGGTCAGGACCGCGCTCTACCGCAGCTACAAGGCCGACACGCTGGCCAACAAACCGCTGAAAATCACCAACACCGGCGATGCGCCGGTGCAGGCGGTGATCTCGGTGTCGGGCTCTCCGGTCACGCCGGAGCCTGCCGCGTCGAACGGCTTCAAGATCGAGCGGAACTATTTCACACTCGACGGCAAGCCCGCCGACATCAGCAAGGTCAAGCAGAACGATCGCTTCGCCGTGGTCTTGAAGATTACGGAAGCGAAGCCTGAGTATGGCCACATCATGGTGTCCGACTATCTTCCGGCGGGTCTGGAGATCGACAACCCAAAGCTGGTGTCGTCGGGGGACAGCGGCACGCTGGACTGGATCGAGGACGGCCAGGAGCCTGAAGATACCGAGTTCCGCGACGACCGCTTCACCGCGGCTGTGGATCGCGCCTCGGATTCCAAGGCTGTCTTCACCGTCGCCTATGTCGTACGCGTAGTCTCGCCCGGCAAATATGTGCTACCGCAGGCCTATGTCGAGGACATGTACAATCCCTCGCGCTACGGCCGCACCGGGACAGGCAATGTCGAGGTGCGGGCGGCGAAGTGAGCAGTGACATGCGCGAGGCGCTGAGTAAGAACGTGGATGGCCGGGACAAGCCCGGCCACGACGGAGCATGGAGTATGGGCCGTCGCTTCCTTTCGGCGGCAGCGCTCACGTTCATCCTCGCCATTATCGGCTTCGTCGCCTGGGTCTACTCGCTCGGCCCGCTGCCGCTCGACCAAGCGCGCCGGGTCTCGACCACCGTCGTCGATCGCAACGGAAAATTGCTGCGCGCCTATGCCATGGCCGATGGACGCTGGCGTCTGCCGGTCGAGGCCAAGGCAAACGTCGATCCAACCTATCTCAAATTGCTGTTCGCCTATGAGGACCAGCGTTTCTATGCCCATGACGGCATCGATCCGCTGGCGCTGGGCCGCGCTGCGTTGCAGCTCTCGACGCGGGGCCACATCGTGTCCGGCGGCTCGACCATCTCGATGCAGCTCGCCCGCCTGATGGAGCCGCGACGGCAGCGCTCCCTCTACGCAAAACTGCATCAGATCGTGCGCGCGATCGAGCTGGAGCGAACGCTGAGCAAAGACGAGATCCTCAATCTCTACCTCGCGCTCGCGCCCTATGGCGGCAATCTGGAAGGCATCCGCGCGGCCTCCATCGCCTATCTCGGCAAGGAGCCGAAGCGGCTGTCGCTGGCGGAAGCCGCGCTCTTGGTCGCCTTGCCGCAATCGCCGGAGACACGCCGGCTCGACCGCTATCCCGAAGCAGCGCGTATTGCTCGCGATCGCGTGCTCGACCGCATGGTCGAAGAGCATGTGGTCAGCACCGAGGACGCGACGCAGGCCAAGGCCCTGCCGGTGCCGAAACTGCGCAAGCCGATGCCGATCCTGGCGCCGCATTCGTCCGACAGCGCGCTGGCGACGGTGAAGGATGCGCCGATCATCAAGCTGACGCTGGATTCCAATCTCCAGAAGGTGCTGGAGCCGCTGGCGCGCGACCGCGCCATAGCGTTGGGGCCAAACACTTCGGTCGGTATCATCGTGGTCGACAATGAGAGCGGCGACGTGCTCGCGCGTGTCGGCTCGGCGGATTATTTCGACGAGAGCCGGGCAGGGCAGGTCGACATGACCCGCGCCATCCGCTCACCGGGTTCGACGCTGAAGCCGTTCATCTATGGGCTCGCCTTCGAGGACGGTTTCGTTCACCCCGACAGTTTGATCGACGACCGACCGGTTCGCTTCGGCTCCTACGCACCGGAAAATTTCGACATGACGTTCCAGGGCACGGTGCCGGTGAAGAAGGCGCTGCAGCTTTCGCTGAATGTGCCTGCGATCGTGTTGCTCGACCGCGTCGGCTCAAGCCGGCTCGCGTCACGGCTACGGCAGGCCGGCGGTAATCTCGTTCTGCCCAAAGACGAGGCACCGGGGCTCGCGATGGGTCTCGGCGGCGTCGGCGTGACGCTCCAGGATCTTACGCAGCTCTATGCGGGGTTCGCCCGTCTCGGCACCACCAAGCCGTTGCGTGAGGTGGTGGCGCCGACGGACGATCGCGAGCCGCTGCGGCTGCTGGACCCCGTCGCGGCCTGGCAGGTCGGCAACGTGCTGCTGGGAACCCCGCCGCCGGAGAACGCCGCCCGTAACCGCATCGCTTTCAAGACCGGCACCTCCTACGGCTATCGCGATGCCTGGTCGGTCGGGTTCGACGGCCGCATGACCATCGGCGTCTGGGTCGGCCGGCCCGATGGTGCGCCGGTTCCCGGTCTGATCGGCCGCGTCGCCGCCGCGCCCATCCTGTTCGATGCCTTCGCGCGGACAGGCAAGGCGCTGGTTCCGCTGCCGAAGCCGCCAAAGGGAACTCTGGTTGCTGGCAATGCGAGGCTGCCGTTGCCCTTGAGGCGGTTCCGCCCGGTCGGAGATCTGGTCCGGACCGGCGGCGATCAGGCGCTCCACATCCAGTTTCCGCTCAACGGCTCCCGGATTGACGTGGATCGATCTGGCGGAACCGAGGCCGCCGCCATGCCCGTCAAGGTGGCCGGCGGGGTATTGCCGATGACTGTCATGGTCAACGGTACCTCACTCGGCGAGATCGATGGGCGACGCCAGCGTCTGATCGATCCGCCCGGCCCGGGCTTTGCTCGGCTGACCGTTATCGACGCCACTGGCGCCGCGGACACAGTTGTCATTCGAATTCAATAAGCGTGGCTTAAGCGGTTGTGACGATGGCGGTTTCAGCGTAAGCGGAACCAATGGCCGAGACCTACCCCACGCCTCGTTTTGGAGCGCCCCGAGAGCCGAAATCGCCCGTGAATCCGGGCAGCCGGCTCGTGCTGATGCTCGACTTTGCCACCGCAAGCCACGCCCGTGCGGTGAGCTTTCTGGTGCTGTGTGCGCTACTGCTCTTTCTGCCCGGCTTCTTCACCATTCCGCCGGTCGATCGCGACGAGGCGCGCTTCGCGCAGGCCACCAAGCAGATGGTCGAGAGCGGCGATTATGTCGACATCCGCTTCCAGGAGGACGTGCGCTACAAGAAGCCGGTCGGCATCTACTGGTTGCAATCTGCCGCGGTCGAAGTTGCGAGAGCGCTGAAGCTGCCGAAGGCCGAGCTACGGATCTGGGTCTACCGGCTGCCGTCGCTGATCGGTGCGATCGGCGCGGTGCTCATGACTTATTGGACAGCGCTCGGCTTCGTCACGCGGCGAGCCGCGGTCCTTGCCGGGCTTCTGATGTCAGCCTCCGTGCTGCTCGGTGTCGAGGCGCGTCTCGCCAAGACCGACGCCGTGCTGCTGTTCTGCGTGGTCGCCGCGATGGGCGCGATGGGGCGGGCCTATTTGTCGTGGCAGCGCGCCGAGGACGAGACCCATCCGCCCTGGAGCTGGCCCGCGATCTTCTGGACGGCGCTTGCCGTCGGCATCCTGATCAAGGGCCCGCTGATCCTGATGTTCGCTGGCCTGACCATCATCGCGCTCGCGATCCAGGACCGCGATTCCTCCTGGCTGTGGAAGTTGCGCCCGGTCTGGGGCCTGATGTGGATGCTGGTGCTGGTGCTGCCCTGGTTCGTCGCGATCTTCTGGCGCGCGGGCGATGCTTTCTTCGCGGACTCCGTCGGCGGCGACATGCTGAGCAAGATCGGCGCGCAGGAATCCCATGGCGCGCCGCCGGGGGTTTATCTGGCGCTGTTCTGGATCACCTTCTGGCCCGGCGCGCCGCTCGCGGCGATGGCGGCACCTGCGGTGTGGCGGGCGCGGCGTGAACCCGGCGCGCAATTCCTGCTGGCGTGGCTGATCCCGTCCTGGATCGTGTTCGAGGCGGTGCTGACCAAGCTGCCGCATTACGTGCTGCCGCTCTATCCGGCGATTGCGATCCTCACCGCCGGTGCGCTGGAGCGAAACGTGCTGTCGCGCTCCTGGCTGGCGCGCGGCTCGGCCTGGTGGTTCGCGATCCCCGCGGGCGGATCGATCATCGCGGTCGTCGGCGCCGTCGTGCTGACGCGGCAGCCGGCCTTCGTGGCCTGGCCGTTCATCGCGGCCTCGCTGATCTTCGGCCTGTTTGCCTGGTGGCTCTACGACAACAACCGCGCCGAGCGCTCGGTGCTCAATGCGCTGGTCGCGGCGCTCATGCTGGCGGTCGTGGTTTACGGCATCGTGCTGCCGTCGCTGACGCCGCTGTTTCCGAGCATCGAGATCGCGCGCGCGCTGCGCAGTGTCACTTGCGTCGGGCCGAGGGCGGCCGCAGCCGGCTATCACGAGCCGAGCCTCGTCTTCCTGACGGGCACCCAGACGCTGCTCACCGACGGATCGGGCGCCGCCGATTTCCTCGGGCAGGGAAGCTGCCGGTTTGCGCTGATCGAGCAGCGCTCGGAGCGCAGCTTCGTGCAGCGCGCCGAAGCGATCGGGCTGCGCTACAAGGTCGGCGCACACATCGACGGCTATAATTTCTCGCAGGGACGCGCGATCTCGATCTCGATCTTCCGCTCCGAGGGCACCGAATAGGATGCCCGTTACGACCACCATCGCGCCCCGTGCCAGCTACTCTGCGCAGCTGTTCGCGGGCGCGGGACATGCGCTGGCGCAGCTCGTGCGCGCGCCGTCGCATTCGCGTCGTGCTGAGGCCGCGCGAAAACTGGCGCGGCATTCGCTGTGGCTCAGTGCAGCGGGCGCCGCCCTCGTCATCGTGCTGATGGTCGCGTTCGACCAAACCGAGATCCAGCTGATGCCGGCCCGCGGCACGCCCGCGCTCTGGCCGATCCGCATCCTCACCGATTTTGGCAAGGACGAGAATGTGCTCTCGGTGTTGGGCGCCGCGCTCATTGTCGTGGCCCTCGTTGCGGCAGGCCTGCACGGCACACGCCGCGCGCTGCTGCTCGGCTTCGGCACCCGGCTGCAATACCTGTTTTTGTCCGTTGCGCTGTCAACGTTCGTCACCGACATCCTGAAATATCTCATTGGCCGCGGGCGTCCGTTCGTCGGCGGCAAGGCCGATCCGTTCAACTTCATACCGTTGGAGGGCACGGGCGCTTATGCCAGCCTGCCGTCGGGGCATGCGGCGACGGCGTTCGCTTTGGCATTTGCGGTCTCGGCGCTCTGGCCACGTCTGCGCGTATTCATGTTCACTTACGCAATCGTGATCGTGCTGACGCGTCTGGTTTTGCTGGCGCACCACCCGAGTGATGTCACGGCCGGTGCTCTGGTCGGCATGGTCGGCGCGATGGCGGTCCGCTATTGGTTTGCGGCGCGCCGGCTCGGCTTTGCTATCCGCGCCGACGGCACCATCGTGCCGCTTCCGGGGGCGATCACGGACCGCCTCAAAAGGGTTGCCCGCGGGGCATCCGCCTCATAAAAGCGGCTGCCTCCCGGTCGCCGGTTCCCCGGGGCAGGCCAATTCCAACAACGAGCTCAGATTTGTCGTCGTCCCAGCCTTCGGTTTCCATTGTCGTCCCCGTGCGCAACGAAGCCGACAACATTGCGCCGCTGATCGAGGAGATCACGACCGCGCTCGATGGCCGCTGGGCCTATGAGATCATCTATGTCAACGATGGCTCAACGGACGCGACCGGCGAGCGGCTGGCGGCGATCATGGCGCAGCGGGACAATCTGCGGCAGCTTCGTCATACAAAATCAGGTGGCCAGTCGGCGGCGGTGCGCAGCGGCGTGCGCGCGGCCCGCGGCGCGATCGTGGCGACGCTCGATGGCGACGGCCAGAACAATCCCGCCTTTCTGCCGGACCTGATCGCGGCGGTCGAGCAGGGCGCCAATGTCGGACTTGTCGCGGGACAACGTGTCGGGCGCAAGGACACCGGCTTCAAAAAGTTCCAGTCGCGCGTCGCAAACAAGGTGCGCAATGCGATCCTGCAGGATGGCACGCGTGACACCGGCTGCGGGCTGAAGGCGTTCCGGCGCGAGGTCTTCCTGATGATGCCCTATTTCGACGGCCTGCATCGTTTCCTGCCGGCGCTGGTCCGCCGCGAGGGCTTCGACATCGCCTATGTCGACGTGATCGACCGGCCGCGCCATTCCGGCGTGTCCAATTACGGCTTCTTCGACCGGCTGTGGATCGGGATCATGGATCTCGCCGGCGTGTGGTGGCTGATCCGCCGCAAGAAGCCCACTCCAGACGTGACCGAGGTAAAGGCATGATCATTCAATTTGGTCAGGCGTTGCACAACTATTTCTACGACGTCTTCGTGGCCAAATTCGATTTCTGGCTCGCGTTCGGCCTGGTCGCGCAATTGTTCTTCACCGCGCGCTTCCTGGTGCAATGGATCGCGAGCGAGCGTGCAGGCAACAGCGTGGTGCCGATGGCGTTCTGGTTCTGCTCGATGGGTGGCGGCCTGATGACGCTGGTCTACGGCGTCGTGAAGCGCGAGCCCGTCATTATCCTCGGACAGGCGCTGGCCACGATCATCTATATCCGCAACATCATGCTGATCATCAAGAACCGCGGCCGGACGTCGAAGACGCTCGAGCGCTGATCCAGACCAAACCGCAGCCCGCGCCAAAGCCGTCGAAAAGTGATCCAGAGAGCTCTTGCAATTTCAAGACCGATTGGTTCATATATCCGCCATGCGCCACCAATCCCCAGTGCAGTTGCCGCGCGGGCGGCCCCGAGGCTTCGACGTGGAGGCCGCGGTCGAACGCGCGATGGATGTGTTCTGGTCACGCGGTTATCACGGCACGGCGCTGCCGGACCTGCTTCAGGCGACGAAGCTCTCGCGCGGCAGCCTTTACGCCGCCTTTGGCGACAAGCATTCGCTCTTCCTGCGTGCGCTCGATCGCTACATTGCGGATGCCCTGGCACGGATGGAGTTCGAATTCGACCCGCTCAAGGATCCCATCGACGGCCTCCGGACTTACCTCACCGGCTATGTCGAGCGCACCAGCGGGGCCAATGGTCGACGCGGTTGCCTGCTGGTGGCCACCGCCATGGAATTGGCAGGCCAGGATGCCGAGGTTGGCCGCCGCGTCGCCGGCTTTTTTAGAGCGATGGAGAGCAGGGTGGCGGACGCACTCGCCCGCGCGAAGGCGGTGGGCAAGCTGGCCGATGGTGTGGAACCCACGAGCGCCGCCAAAATTCTCGTCTGTTTCGTCGAAGGGCTGCGCGTGACCGGCAAGACGGCGCCGGCACGGACCAGTTCGCAAGCTACCGCCGACGCGCTGCTCGACCGTTTCGTCAGGTAGGCCCCCTGGATCGCTCCGCTCATTGGAGCGGCTATATCTGGACTGATTGGTCTTGAAAGGATCTGTGCCATGTCTGCCATTCAGATCGTCTACGCGGTCGCCATTCCCTTGCTGTGGGGCTATCAGTTTGTGGCGATCAAGGTGGGCGTGAGCGAGTTTCCGCCGCTGTTCTTCCTCGCGCTGCGTTTCCTCGTCATCGCGCTGCTGCTGGTCCCATTCGTCGCAAGGCCGACGCGTCAACAGCTCGGCCCGATCGCAGCGATCTCGCTCTTCCTTGGCGGGCTGAACTTTGGCCTGTTCTATGTCGGCCTTGGTCTCGGCTCGGGAAGCATGTCGGCCGTCGCCTATCAGCTCGCCACGCCCTTCACCGTGCTGCTGGCCTGGCCGCTGCTCGCGGAGAGGCCGTCTCTCATCACCTCTGCCGGCGTGGTGCTGGCCTTCGCCGGCGTGGTCGTGCTCGCAGTGGGGCCCGGCCTTTCGGGAAACGCACTGCCGCTGCTGCTCGTGGTCGGGGCCGCTTTCGCGTTCGCGGTGTCCAACGTCCTGACGAAGCGCTACGGACCTTTCGATCCCCTGATGCTGATGGGCTGGTCGTCGCTGCTGACGGTGCCACAGGTCATGGTGATGTCGTTGCTGCTCGAACATGGACAGATGGCGAGCCTTGCCACGGCGGATGGACGTGGCTGGCTGGCGCTCGCCTACACGATCTTCATCGGTGGCATTGTCGGGTTCAGCCTCTGGTTCTGGCTGATCGGGCGTTGTTCAATGGCCCGCGTCGCACCCTTCGGCCTGCTGCTTCCGGTGTTTGCGCTGCTGTCGAGCGTCCTGTTTCTCGGCGAGCGCATGGCGCCAAAACTGATCGTCGGGGGGCTGCTCGCGATCGCCGGCGTCGCCATCACGCAAGTCGGACCGCGTGTCGCGCCGCGGCTTTAGCGCGGCAACGCCGTGGCACCCGAGGCGGGCAGGGCGGCGGCTTCCGCCTCGGTTTGGCGATAGGGTTGGCCCGCCGCATCTAGCACGGGATAGGCGACCGAGCAGATGTGCGAATGGATGCGGCGCAGATCGCGCAGCACATCCAGATGCAGCGACGTGGTCTCGATGGTCTCGGGGCGGCCCTCGCGCAGGCGGTCGAGATGGCGCTCGACGGCGGCGAGTTCGGTGTTCTTCAGCGCGGTCTTTTCCACCAGCAGCTTGCGGGCGTCGTTGGCATCGCCTGACATGAAGACGCCAAAGGCGATCCGCAGCGAGTCCATCGTGCGCTTGTGGAACGCGGCGAGTTCCTCGGCGCCCTCGGCCGAGAACTGGAAGCGGCGCTTGATCTTCTTGGTGGCAAGCTCGCTCAAATTCTTGTCGATGATATCGCCGATATGCTCGAGGTTGATGGCGAAAGAGATGATCTCCATCGCGCGCCGACCTTCGCTCTCGTCGAGGCTGCCCCGGGTCAGCTTGGTGACGTAGAGCTTGATGGCCTCGTCGAGGCTGTCGACGACATTGTCCGTCTTGGAGACCTGGTCGACCAGCGAGCGGTCGCCCGTCATCATCGCGGCCATCACCTTGCGCAGCATGACCTCGACGAGGTCGCCCATGCGCAGCGTCTCGCGGGCGGCGTCGGCGAGCGCAAGCGAGGGCGTCTCCAGCGCAGTCTCGTCGAGATAGCGCGGACGGGCCGGGTCGGTTTCCTGCACGCGATCGGGCAGGAGGCGGGTCAGCAGGCGCGACATGGCGTCGAGCAGGCCGATGAAGATGATGGCCGTGCCGACGTTGAAAGCGATGTGGAAGGCCGCAATCATCTTGGCGAGATCGGGCTGCCAGGAATGCATGTGGCCAGCGATCGTGCCCAGGAACGGCAGGACCAGCGCAATGCCGATGACGCGGTTGACGAGATTGCCGACCGGCAGGCGATAGCTCGCGGGATCGTCGCGTTTGGCACCTTCAAACACAGGATTAACGGCACTCCCGAGATTGGCCCCGAGCACCAGCGCCAGCGCCGCATCGGGCGTGATGAACTGCGAATAGGCCAGCGACATGATCAGCAGCACGCTGGCGACGCTCGAATGAACAGCCCAGGTGATGAGTGCAGCGACGACGATGCACAGAATGGGGTCGCCGGTGATCGCCGACATCACGACACGCACGCCGGGCGCGTTCTCCGCCGGCGCCAGCGTGTCGAGCAGGATATGCAACGACAGCAGCATCAATCCAAGGCCGATCAAAATGCGGCCGATATCCTTGATTCGCGAGCGCGGGCCGGAGCGGAAGGCGACGAGCCCGAGCACGAACAGCACCGGGGCAGCGGCTGCGATGTTGAACGAAAGTGCCTGCACGATGAGCGTCGTGCCGACATTCGCGCCCAACATGATGGCGAGCGCGGCGACGAGGCTGAGCAGACCCTCGGCGGCAAACGAGCTGGTGAGGAGCGCAGTCGCAGTGCTGCTCTGGAGAGCCGCGGTAAGCCCGAGGCCCGCGGCAAACGCGCTGAACCGGTTGCCAAGCGCCTTGCCGAGCACGCGTCGCAGATCAGGGCCAAAGGCGCGCAGGATGCCGCTTTGGACCATGTGCAGGCCCCACAGCAGCAGCGCCACGCCGCCCATCAGATCGAGCAGTACCAACGTTCCCATGCTCCGCGTCCATAGAGAGTCGATTGGTGAGGCTAGCCCCAAACGTCAGCGGATCAAACCGTTTGTTGGCGCATCGGTGTTAACGCCAGCGGCGGTTGTACGTTCCGCAGGCGCAATGCCTTGTGAGCAGGCTCACATTGCCGCCTTCAGGGCCGCGAGGCCGCGATCGAGATCGGCCTTGAGGTCGTCGACGTTCTCCAACCAATATGCAGACGCAGCGGCAGGCAGGTATCATCCGGGCAGGGTTAGCACAGCGGACGGCCGCGCCGAAGGCGTCCTGCCGGCTATGAAGGTAGCCCCGTCAAACGCAGGCCCTTATCGAAAGCGGCCATGTCCTCGTCGCGTCGCAAAGGCCATACATTCGCAAAATTGGCGATCCTGACCTGCGGGTCGAGTTCGCGCAGCCGGCCGACAGCCTTATCCCGATCTTCGCTGCGTCCGGCAAGCGCGCCGCTGACCGCCGCCATGATCAAGGCAGCGGCATAGTTCGGGTTCTGCCTGAGAGCGCGGAGAGCCCAGTCGAGCGCCTCTTCGTAGCGTCCGGCAAAGAAGTGAGCCAGCACGACGCCGTTCTGGACGATGAAGATCAGCGGATCGAGCGGACTCAGACGTATCGCACGCTGGAGATGCTCGATGGCGCGCTCGGGGGCCCCGAGAAAAACCCGGACATATCCGCTGAAGCGCCAGGCCGCCGCGAGATTGGGATTGAGGTTCAAGGCCCGATCAATGAGCGCGGCACCATCGTCCAGATTTGCGGCGACGAATGCCAGCGCGAAGCCCGCCTGTGCGAGCGCGATCGCGTCGTCAAGTCCAAGCCTGGCGGCCTTTCTTGCCGCCGCTTCCGCTGCCGCGGTTTCCTGCCCGGGATCGGCGACCCAGCCGTTCGCCTTGCGCCATACGTAGCAATAGGCGCTCATGCCATGGGCGGTCGCAAAGTTGGGATCGATCTCTGTGGCGCGCTGGAAATTCTGAAGGGCCTCGATATTGGCCTCCTTCGTTCCCTGATAGATGTTCGCCATGCCATGCAGGTGATAGTCATAGGCGGCGAGCTTGTCGGTCGGCTTGTGCTTGGCCCGTTCGATCTCGGCCTGCTCGAGCTTCGGCGCGATCGCGCCGATCACGTTGGTCGTCACCTCATCCTGGAGTTCAAACACGTCCTCGAGCGCGCCGTCGAAGCGATCCGCCCAGAGATGCGCACCGTTGTGAGCGTCGATCAACTGCCCGGTGATCCGCACCTTGTTGCCGGCCTTGCGCACGCTGCCTTCCAGCACGTAACGCACGCCCAGTTCGCGACCAACCTGCTTGATGTCGACGGCCTTACCCTTATAAGTGAAGCTGGAATTGCGGGCGATCACGAACAGCCAGGTCATGCGAGACAGGGCAGTGATGATGTCCTCGACCACGCCGTCGGCAAAATACTCCTGCTCGGGATCGCCGCTCATGTTGGTGAAGGGCAGGACCGCGATCGAGGGCTTGTCCGGCAGCACCAGAGCCGCCGGTCGATCGGACGTCAGGGGCGAGGACGTCGATCCCGGGGCCGGGCGCGCGCGCCACGCTCGCATTGGCTCGGAGATGTTCTTGAGCGACTGCTGCCCCATGTCGTCATAGGCGATCTCGGTCTTGCCCCTGATCTGACGATAGGCGTCGTCCGAGATGCAAATGCCGCCGGGCTCGGCAATCCCCTCCAGGCGCGCCGCGATATTGACGCCGTCGCCAAAGATATCGTCGCTGTCGATGATAATGTCGCCGACGTGAATGCCGATCCGAAACTGGATACGCTTCTCCTGCGGCATGTCGACGAAGCTGCTGGCCATGGCCCGCTGCACCTCGACCGCGCAACGCACGGCATCGACGGCGCTGCCGAACTCAACCAGCATCCCGTCTCCGGTCGTCTTCACGATCCGTCCGCGGTGTTCACCGATTTTGGGATCGATGAGCGCCTGGCGGCAGCTCTTCAGCCGTGCGAGCGTGCCTTCTTCGTCCTCACCCATCAGGCGGCTGTAGCCGGCGACGTCGGCCGCGAGGATGGCTGCCAGACGGCGATCGACCCGAACGGTCATACTTTCAAATCCATGAGATGCCGGCAACTACTACGGGTGGGCGCAATATCGCCAACTTATACGTCAAGCCCGGCGATCCGTCGATAGCGACCGGGATCCACGCAAGAATCTGCGTCAGGATCCGGATGTCGCCTTCAGAGCCGCGAAGCCGCGATCGAGATCGGCCTTGAGGTCGTCGACGTTCTCCAGTCCGATATGCAGACGCAGGGTCGGGCCGCCGGGCGACCATTTGGTCGCCGTGCGATAGTCGTTGCAATCGAAGGGAATCGCGAGGCTCTCGAAGCCGCCCCAGGAAAAACCCATGCCGAACAGCTTGAGCGTGTTGAGCATGGTGTCGACCGCTTTCTGCGGCGCCGGCCTCAGCACGATGCTGAACAGACCCGAGGCGCCGGTGAAGTCGCGTTTCCAGATCGCGTGGCCCGGATCGCTCTCGAGCCCTGGGTGCAGAACGCGCGCGACCTCCGGTCTCGCCGCAAGCCAGCGCGCCATGTCGAGGCCGGAACGATGATGCTGCGCGAGCCGGACTGACAGCGTACGCAGGCCGCGCAGCGCGAGGAAGACGTCGTCGGGGCCGGCGCAGACGCCGAGCAGGCGGATGCCTTCGGCGATCTGCGGCCAGGCCTTGGCGTTGGCCGAGATCGTGCCGAACATAATGTCTGAATGGCCGCCGATATATTTGGTGGCGGCTTGCATGCTGATGTCGACGCCCTGTTCGAGCGAGCGGTGATAGAGCGGCGTGGCCCAAGTGTTGTCGTCGATGACCAGCGCGTCGCGCGCATGGGCAACGTGGGCGATGGCGTGGATGTCAGGCATCTCGAACGATTGCGAGCCGGGCGCCTCGACCAGAACCGCGCGGGTGTTGGGCTTGAACAGTTTTTCGATGCCGGCGCCGATCAGCGGATCGAAATAGGTGGTCTCGATGCCAAGGCGGGCGAGCAAGCCGTTGCAGAAATTGCGCGTGGGACGATAAACGTTGTCGCAGACCAGGATATGGTCGCCGGTCTTCAACACCGAGAGCAGGGTGGTGGAGATCGCCGACAGGCCGGAGGGCACGATGCCGACGCCGGAGCATTGCGGCCCCTCCAGCGCCATCAGCGTGTCCTGGAACGCCCGCGTGGTCGGGGTGCCGTGGCGGCCATAAGTGAACTCGCCGCGATGGGCATGCAGGTCCTCTGCGGTTGGATAGAGCACGGTCGAGCCGTGAAACACCGGCGGATTGACGAACCCCTTCTGCGCCTTGGTGTCGCGGCCGGAGGTGACCAGCCGGGTTTCGGCATGCTGCTGTGCGGGGTGCGAGGAATCCATGCGTCTGCTTTCAAAAAAGCGTTTCGGCCGGCGCGGATCGCCCGGCTGGGACGGCCGAAAGGCCGCTCACGTTAATAACAGAACACAGAAGAGTCCCGTCAACCCCTTGACCCGGCTCGCCAGTCGTTCTGTGATGCGCAGGTGCTATTCAGTCGCCGCATGTTGAGGGGCCTGCCGCGACCTTCGATCCATCGTCTGACCGGACCTTGCGCCACAGCCACAACGGCGGGCGCCTGCGGCGAGGATTAAGGTATGGCCTCTCAGGATAGGCGAGTGCTCGGCAAGGTTTTCCAGCATGACTCTTGCAAGGCCCCCTTTCTGCAGGGAAAGTCTTGGCAGAGACAACGTTCCTGATCTTGAGATGACTTTGAAAGGCTTGAAGCCCATGAAACGCGTAACCCTGGCTCTCTCTCTTGCTCTCGCCGCCGGCCTCTCTGCCCAAGCCGCCGACGCGCAAACGCTCAAGACCGTGAAGGATCGAGGCGTGCTGTCCTGCGGCGTCAGCCAGGGCCTGCCGGGCTTCTCCTCGCCCGACGACAAGGGCAACTGGACCGGCCTCGACGTCGACGTCTGCCGCGCCATTGCGGCCGCCATCTTCAACGATCCGACTAAAGTCAAATTCGTGCCGACCTCGGCCAAGGACCGCTTTACCGCACTGCAATCCGGCGAGATCGACGTGCTCTCGCGCAACACCACCTGGACCATTTCGCGCGACACCTCGCTCGGCGCCAACTTCACCGGCGTGACTTATTATGACGGGCAAGGCTTCATGGTGAAGAAGTCGCTCAAGGTGAATTCCGCGCTGGAGCTCAACAGCGCCTCGGTCTGCGTGCAGACCGGCACCACCACCGAGCAGAACCTCGCCGACTATTTCAAAGCCAACAACATGAAGTACGAGGTGATCGCGTTCGGCACCAACGACGAAACCGTCAAGGCCTATGAGGCCGGGCGCTGCGACGTCTTCACCACCGACCAGTCCGGCCTTTACGCCAACCGCCTCAAGCTCGCCAATCCCAACGATCACATGGTCCTCCCGGAGATCATCTCGAAGGAGCCGCTCGGACCGATGGTGCGCCACGGCGACGACCAGTGGTTCGACCTCGTGAAATGGACGCTGTTTGCCATGGTCACCGCCGAAGAGCTCGGTGTGACGTCCAAAAATGTCGACGAAAAAATCAAGATGGAGAATCCGGAACTGAAGCGCGTCCTCGGCACCGACGGCAATTTCGGTGAACAGCTCGGCGTGACCAAGGACTGGGTGGTGCGGATCGTGAAGGCCGTCGGCAATTACGGCGAGGTGTTCGACCGCAACGTCGGCGCCGGCTCGCCGCTCGCGATCAACCGTGGACTCAACAATCTCTGGAACAAGGGTGGTCTTCAATACGCGCCGCCGATCCGCTGATCCCGCTTGATCGGCCGGCGTACGGCAATGAGCACCGAGGCTCGTAAACCGCCACTCCAGATCGCGCTGAAGATCAGGCGGATATTGGGTGGCAAGGCAGGCTGGAACGGCGTCGCCATCCAGTTTGCCTTCGCGGCGGTCCTTGGCTGGATCGCCTACGAGATCATCTCGAATGCCCGTACCAACCTCGAAAACCAGCATATTGCCGCCGGCTTCGGCTTCCTGAGGAACAATGCCGGCTTCGACGTCAACCAGACCCTGATCTCCTACACCGGCTCCGACACGTTCCTGCGGGTGTTCGTGGTCGGGCTGTTGAACACGCTCGTGGTCTCTGTGGTGGGCATCGTGTTCGCCACATTGATCGGTTTCATCGTCGCGCTGTGCCGGCTGTCACCGAACTGGCTGGTGTCGCGCGTCGGCGAGATCTATGTCGAGATCATCCGCAACCTGCCGCTGCTGTTCCAGATCCTGTTCTGGTACCTCGCGGTGCTCGCGGCGCTACCCAATCCGCGGCAGAGTATCTCGCTGTTCGGCATTGCTTTCATCAGCAATCGCGGCCTCGTCATTCCACAGCCTATCGGTCAAGCCGGTATGGCGCCGTTCCTGGCGGTGCTTGGATTCGGCATCGTCGCGGCGCTGGCCTTGCGCATCTACGCGCGGCGCGCGCTGTTTCAGCGGGGACAGATGATCCGCGTCTGGCCCTGGGCGCTCGGACTCTTGGTCGGACTGCCCCTCGCCACCATGCTGGTGTTGGGTCTGCCCTTCACCGTCGAGCTGCCGCAACTCAAGGGTTTCAATTTCGCCGGCGGCGCGCGCATCATCCCGGAATTCGTGGCGCTGGCGCTGGCGTTGTCGACTTACACCGCCGCCTTCATCGCGGAGATCGTGCGTGCCGGCATCCTGTCTGTCCACGCAGGACAGATGGAGGCGGGGGCCTCGCTGGGCCTCAGCCGTGGCGCCACGCTGCGGTTGATCGTGGTGCCGCAGGCGATGCGCGTGATCGTGCCGCCGCTGACCAACCAGTACCTCAACCTCACCAAGAATTCCTCGCTGGCGGTCGCGATCGGCTATCCCGACCTCGTATCGGTATGGGCCGGCACGTCGCTGAGCCAGACCGGTCAGGCGATCGAGATCATCACCATGACGATGGGCGTCTACCTCCTGATCTCGCTCGTCACCAGTGGCGTGATGAGCATCTACGGCGGGCGCCTCAACCGGAGCCTCGGCGCATGACCGACGTCACCGCGTCATCCTTCGTCCGTCAGGACCTGGTCGCCGAGCGCTCAGCGCCGGTCAAGACCACCGGTTTTGTCGGCCTGCTGCGCACCCGCCTGTTCAACTCGCCGACCAACATCCTGCTCACGATCGTCGGCGCCTTGCTGCTCTGGTTCACCATCATTCCGTCCGTCAGATTCCTGATTGTCGATGCGGTCTGGAGCGGCAAGGATCGGACCGCGTGCCTGACCGAGAACGCCGGATTCGCCGTGGGCGCCTGCTGGCCCTACATCCATGCCAAGCTGCCGCAACTGATCTACGGCTTCTATCCCGAGGCCGAGCGCTGGCGGGTCAACCTTGCGCTGATCCTGGCGGCGGCCCTGCTGTTGCCGTTGCTGATTCCGCGCCTGCCGGCAAAGGGGCTCAACGCCAGTCTGTTCTTCTTTGCGTTTCCAGTGGTGGCGTTCTTCCTGCTGCACGGCGGCGGCATTAGCGGATTCGGCCTAAGCTGGACGGCCGGCCTGCTGGAGCTGTTCGAGGACAGCGTCATCAGCGCCGGGCAGGTCCTGCTCAGCCTGAGCAAGATATCGTCCATCGCGCCGCTGCTCTGGGTCATCGGTAACCTCGTGGTGCTGGTCGGTACCGCGATCCATTGGCTGATCTTCCCGCTGATCTGGTTGCGCGACCAGATCCAGGGGACTGGCCAGTCGGTCTGGGTCGATTTCGCCATCACAGCGGCATTGGTCTCGCTGATCGCTTTCTTTCTCGCAGGCGGCGTGCGCCACGGCGGGCGCGCTCTCGCCTCGAGCATCGCAACCTTTGTCGCCATCGCAATCGTCATCAAGCTGATCGGGCTCGACCACGGCGGCATGCCGATCGTTGCCACCAATCTGTGGGGTGGCCTCCTGGTGACGCTGGTGGTCTCCGTCACCGGCATTGTCACCTCGCTGCCGATCGGCATTGCGTTGGCGCTCGGCCGGCGTGCTTCGATCCCCTTGATCCGGATTTTCTCGATCACCTTCATCGAGTTCTGGCGTGGTGTGCCGCTGATCACCGTGCTGTTCTTCGCGACCTACATGCTGCCGCTGTTCCTGCCGGGCAATTTCACCGTCGATGGCCTGGTGCGCGCGCTGATCGGCATCGCGTTGTTCACGGGCGCCTACCAGGCCGAAAACGTCCGCGGCGGCCTCGCTGCGATCCCGCGCGGGCAGGGGGAAGCGGCGGCGGCGCTGGGACTGTCCTGGTGGAAGACCACGTCGCTGATCGTGTTGCCGCAGGCGCTCCGCCACGTCATTCCGAACCTCGTCAACAGCTTCATCTCGCTGTTCAAGGACACCTCGCTGGTCTCGATCGTGGCGCTGTTCGACCTGCTCGGCTCGCTCCGGGCGTCGTTCTCGGACCCGAAATGGTCGACGCCGTCGACGGCGTTTACCGGCTTTGCCTTCGCCGGCATGATCTACTTCATCTTCTGCTTTGGAATGTCGCGCTACTCGCTCTTCGTCGAGCGCCGTCTCAACGCCCACCGCCGCAACTGATAGAGCTCGCCATGCCCGCTGATCCCATCGTCAACATTTCCGGCCTCAACAAATGGTACGGGGATTTTCACGTGCTGCGCGACATTGACCTCGAGGTCAACAAGGGCGAGCGCATCGTGATCTGCGGTCCCTCGGGCTCGGGCAAGTCGACGCTGATCCGCTGCATCAATGCGCTCGAGGAGTTCCAGGAGGGCGAGATTGTCGTTGATGGCATCGAGCTCGGGCCGAACCTCAAGCATGTCGATGCGGTGCGCCGCGAAGTGGGCATGGTGTTCCAGAGTTTTAATCTGTTCCCGCATCTCACGGTGCTCGACAATTGCACGCTGGCGCCGATCTGGGTGCGCAACATCCCCAAGAAGGACGCCGAGGCGAGCGCGATGAAGTTCCTGGAGCGGGTCAAGATCCCACATCAGGCCAATAAATTCCCCGGCCAGATGTCGGGCGGCCAGCAGCAGCGCGTCGCGATCGCCCGCGCCCTGACCATGAACCCGAAGGTGATGCTGTTCGACGAGCCGACCTCCGCACTCGACCCTGAAATGGTCAAGGAAGTCCTCGACACCATGGTCGACCTCGCCAAGGAAGGCATGACCATGCTGGTCGTCACCCACGAGATGGGTTTTGCGAAGGAAGTCGCCAACCGCGTGGTGTTTATGGATGCCGGCCAGATCATCGAGGCCAACACGCCGAATGAATTCTTCGCCACGCCCAAGCACGCCCGTACAAAACTGTTCCTGAGCCAGATCCTGCGCTGATCTCCGAGATTTCGGAGGGGGGCAAAGGCGCCCTTGCGCCGTGCCCACCATCTCTCGATCTCGCGGAGACGTGCCGGGCACGCTACGCTTTGCCCAACCCTACAAAGCTGAGCTGGTCCCCGGGACATCCCGGAGGCGAGGCCGACCGGCCGGTCGGGGATGCGAATCAGTTAGACTCTCCGTTGGCCATCCCCGGGAGAGCGACCTTGCAGAGCAGCGCCGGCGCACGCGCGTTCCAGAACGCGCGATTGCAGAAGAAATTCAGGAAGCAGGCGGAGGCCATCATCTCCGCCGCGAACGCGGCCTATGGCCAGGGCCGCTATGCGGAGAGCGAGACGCTCTGCCGCCAGATCCTGAATGAGCTCCCCGAGCATTTCAGCGCGTCGCACCTGCTTGGCTTGTGCGCGTTCGCGAGTCAGCGCTTCGAGGCAGCGAAACAGGCTCTCAAGCAGGCCGTGACCATCGACCCGCGCTCAGCACAGGCTCTTTCCGACTTGGGAGCTACGCATTTCGCGCTTGGGCAATATGAGGAAGCGCGCACGTACCTTGGGAAGGCCATCGCGCTGAAGCCGGGCTTCCCGATGGCTTTGGCCAATCTCGGTAATGCCTTGCTGCATCTGAACTGCGTCGAGCAGGCCATTGAAATGTACGATCGCGCGGTCGGGCTGAAGCCTGACTATGTCGACGCGCTCTGTAATCGTGGCTTGGCGCAGCTGGCGCTGCAACAATTTGACCGCGCCAGACAAAGTTTCGAGCGCACCTTGTTGTTTCAGCCGCGCCACGTCGAGGCGCTCGTCGGAAAAGGTTTGGTCAGTATCGAACTCAAGAACTACGACGAGGCGAAAGGCGCGCTTGAGGCAGCGCTCGCGATCAGGCCGGGTTCGGCGAAGATCCTGGCGAACCGCGGACGGGTCAATCTCGAGCTGTCGAGGTTGGAACAGGCGGCGGCGGATTTTGACGCAGCGCTTGCACTTTCTCCCAAGCTCGAGGTGGCTCTGCAAGGGAAAGCACAAGTCTCGCTCAACATGGGGAATACGGCGCAGGCGATCATGGCCTGCACCACGCTGCTCGAGGAAAATCCGCGCTCCGCGGTCGCGATGGCGCTGCTGAGCGCCTGTTTTGCAAACCAGGGAGAGATCGCATCGGCGATCGAACTTCTTGACGCTGCGCTGGCCATTGCGCCGGATGCGAGCTTGATCGGGCGAAAGATATTCTTTCTGGATTTTCTCGCCGACGCCGATTTCGCGGTCCAGCAGGCCGCGCGAAAACATTGGTGGGACGCGATTGGCACCAGATTGCCGCAAAGGAAGCTGTTGCCCAGGCAGCTTGACCCGGGCAGGCGGATCGTCATTGGCTATGTCTCTGCCGAGTTCTGGTACCACTCGGCGGCATTCGCGCTGTTACCGATCCTGCGCCATCATGATCGCTCGAAATTCGAAATCGTCTGCTATGCGTGCTCGTCGACACAGGACGAGGTCACCGCCAGATTCAAGCAGTTGGCGGACGTCTGGGTCGATTCCTGGCAGCTTTCGGACGACGAACTGGCCGATCGTATTCAGGCCGACAAGGTCGATATCCTGATCGACGTATCAGGGCATACCACCGGCAACAGGCTGCCGGTCTTCGCACGCAAGCCGGCCCCTATCCAGGTCTCTGCCTTTGGACATGCGTCCGGCACGGGCCTTCAGACCATGGACTATTTGCTTGCGGATCCCGTCTTCATTCCTGAATCAGCACGCCATCTCCTGGCTGAAAAGGTTTATGACCTGCCGTGCCTGAACACATTGGATCCCATCCTGGATGTGCCGCCTTCGGAGCTTCCGATGCTCCGCAACGGTTATGTGACCTTCGGCGTGTTCAACCGCATCAACAAGATTTCGGACGACGCCATCCGCGTGTGGTCGAAATTGATGCGCGAGGTGACGGGATCGAAGATCATCATCAAGCATACCCTGCTTGATGATCCCCTGGTGCGCGAGCGCCTCGTCGCGCGGTTTGTCGCGCACGGTATTTCCGAAGCGAATATCACCTGTCTGGGCTCGACGCCGCGCCACGAGCATCTACGGGCCTTTGGGCAGGTCGACATTTCGCTCGATCCATTCCCGCAGAATGGCGGCATCAGCACGTGGGAATCGCTCTATGCCGGCGTTCCCGTCGTTGCCAAGCTCGGGAACGCGTCCTCGTCGCGTGCCGGCGCCTCGATCGTGTCGGCGGTCGGCCTCAAGGACTGGGTCGCCGAGGACGATGATAGCTACGCCGCGATCGCCTGCAAATACGCTGAGCAGCCGGCTCATCTGGCGAAGTTGCGCGCGGATCTGCCGGCGCAGATCGCTGCTTCGCCCGCCGGTAATGTCGAGATTTACGCGGGCAGGGTCGATGCGGGCTATCGCCAGTTCTGGCGCGACTATTGTGCCGCAACGACGGCGGAGGTCTCGTAGGGTGGGCAAAGCGTAGTGTGTGCCCACCATTCTGCCTGCGATCGTTGAGAGATGGTAGGCACGGCGCAAGAGCGCCTTTGCGCATCCTACGGCACCCGTGGCACGGGGCGCCGAAGCGTAGAATTTTACGCAATCCCGTCGCCGGCTAAAAACCATACCGATGACGACACCCCGACGCTTCACGCGGCCGAAAGCTCTTTCTGCGCATCTGGCGTTTAATGGGGGTGTGTCAAATGCTGGGTTTCGTGTTCGGCCTCAATGCCCGTCTCGGGCGCCTGCATTTCTTTCTGGCCACGGTCGTGCTGGCTATCGTGATGACCGCAATCTGTTTTGCGATTGCGATGGCCACGCTGCGGACGACATCACCGAGCATGGTCCGTCCCGAAGATATCACCCATAACTGGGCCATCATTGCTGCGATGGTCTTCTTCGGGCTTGCGACCTTCACGCTGCAGTCGATGCGCATCCGCGACATCGGCTGGGATCCGGTTTGCGTCATCCCGATCTGGATCGCGCTCATGATCGTCGATCACGTAGCGGCAGGCAGGTTTCCGGCCTGGGCGATCGGCCAGGAGCATCAGGGCACGATGGTCAGCGGGCTGGTCAATCTCGTTCTGCTCCTGGCGCTCACCTTCTGGCCGAGCGCCGAGAGCGAGGGCGCTTACACGAACCCCTTCGAGCCGCCCGCACGCGCGCTCAGCAAACCATCGACATCGGACCAACGCCTTGCGCGCGTGTCGCAAGGCACGGCGCGTTCGACCTGGAGTTGACGGACCCGCCCGGCGCTAGACGAACGGCAGCTTGATGTTGCTGCGCTTCTCCAGCCATTCCGGCACCGGCAGGTTCTTGGCGCGCATGAAGTCGGCGTTGAACAGCTTTGACTGATAGCGGCTGCCGGAATCGCACAGAATGGTGACGATCGTCTTGCCCGGCCCGAGCTGCTTGCCGAGGCGCATCGCGCCGACAATGTTGATGCCGGTGGAGCCGCCGAGGCACAGGCCTTCGTGCTGGAGCAGCTCGTAGATCACCGTAACGGCTTCGGCATCGGGGATCAGATAGGCGTCATCGACCTTCGCGCTCTCGACGATCGCGGTGGCGCGGCCGAGCCCGATGCCCTCCGTAATGGAGTCGCCGGGAGTCGCCTTGGCGGTGCCGGTCCGGAAGTATTCAAACATGCCGGCGCCGTGCGGATCGGCGCAGGCAATCCGGATATCCTTGTTCTTCTCTTTCAGGTAACGGCTGGTGCCGGCGAGCGTGCCGCCGCTGCCGACCGAGCAGACGAAACCGTCGACCTTGCCGCCTGTCTGCTGCCAGATCTCGGGGCCGGTCGAGTCGTAATGCGCCTTGGCATTGTCCAGGTTGTTCCACTGATCTGCGAATAGCACGCCGTTCGGCTCGGTCTTGCGCAGCTCGTCGGCAAGACGGCGGCCGACATGCTGGTAGTTGTTCGCATTGGAGTAGGGCAGTGCCGGCGATTCCAGCAACTCGGCGCCGCACAGCTTCAGAAAGTCCTTCTTCTCCTGGCTCTGCGTCTCCGGGATCACGATCAGCGTGCGATAGCCGCGCGCGCTCGCCACCACCGCGAGCCCAATGCCGGTATTGCCGGCGGTCGCTTCCACCACGAGGCCGCCCGGTTTCAGCTCGCCGCGCTTCTCGGCTTCCTGGATCATCCATTTGCCGGCGCGGTCCTTGACCGACTGGCCCGGATTCATGAACTCGGCCTTCCCAAGGATGGTGCAGCCGGTCAGTTCGGAGGCGCGCTTGAGCTTGATGAGCGGGGTGTTGCCGATGGCTTCGACAACGTCGTTTTTGATGGTCATGTCAGGCAATTACCGGCTGGTTCACGAGATGGGCGCGACCCTAAAGTAGGGTCGCCAGCCTTACAAGCCGAACCCTTGCAAGGCGAGGGCGCAAACTCTTATTGCTGCTTTGCGAAGATGACTTGCCGGACGTCGATATTGCCGGACAGGAATCCGGCCTCGCAATAGGCGAGATAGTACTCCCACAGCCGCCGGAACCGGTCGTCGAAGCCGAGCGGGACGAGGTCCGGCCAGGCGGCGCGGAAGTTATTTCGCCAGGTGGCCAGCGTCTTGGCATAATCTTGCCCGAAGATGCGTTCGCGGATGACAGGAACGCCGAACCTCTCGCCGAGCGACGTCAACGCGGCGGGCGAGGGCAGCATGCCGCCGGGGAAGACGTAGCGCTGGATGAAGTCGACCTCGCGCCGGTAACTCTGGAATAGCTTGTCCTGGATCGTAATGGCCTGGATGCCGGCCAGTCCGCCCGGCAGCAGCCGGTCGCGCAACTGGGCGAAATAGCGCGGCCAGAACTGCTCGCCGACCGCTTCGATCATCTCGATCGACGCGATCCGGTCGTATCGGTCACGCTCATCGCGATAGTCCTGCAGGCGGATTTCGACCTTTTCGGCAAGGCCTGCCTCGTGGACGCGCTTCTGCGCAAAGTCGCGCTGCTCGGTCGAGATGGTCAACCCCACCACGCGGGTGCCATAGGTCTTGGCGGCGAATTCGGCGAAGCCGCCCCAGCCGCAGCCGATCTCGAGCAACTTCTGGCCGGGCCTGAGATCGAGCGCCTCGGCGAGGCGGCGATATTTGTTGGTTTGCGCGGCCGTGAGATCGGTGGTGCTCTCGTCATACAGCGCCGACGAATAGGTCATGCTGGGATCGAGCCAGGCCGAGTAGAACGCATTGCCGATGTCGTAATGGGCGTGGATGTTGCGCCGCGCCTGGCGGCGCGTGTTGCGATTGAACCAGTGCTGCAGCATCTGCAGAAACCGCATCAGCGGCTTGTCGCGCAGCATGGCCTGAATGAGATCGTGATTGACGCAAAACAGATAAAGAAACTGGGTGAGGTCGGGCGTATCCCAATCGCCGGCGAGATATGCTTCCGCAACGCCGATGTCGCCGCCATTGATCAGGCGAGCGGCGAAGCCGTAATTGTGCAGCCGCATCACTGCGTTCGGGCCCGGCTCCTGCCCGCCGAGACGGATCACGCGACCGTCCGGCAGCGTGACGTGCAGCGTCCCGCGCCGCAGCTGTGAACCGAAGGTGACCGCAAGGCGCACGATGCGCGGCAAGTCAGCGAACGCTGTCTCCACGTTGTCGGGCGTCACCGAGACAATCGTCGACATCGGCGTATCCATCACCTGAACCGGTAAAGTTCGACCACCAGCCAGATGCGCCCAACTCTCCATTTCGCCTGATCCGAGCGCGCTCCGCATGTGGTCAGCGACGGATAATATAAGTGGATGTTTCGCCCGGCGCCAAGGTGGTTTCGGCACCAGGGCGTGCTGCGGCATTCGGTCGTGGCACCAGCCGCGCGCCCTTGAGCCAAAGCCGCAGTGCTTCCCAATTGATCGCCGCCATCACCTTGAGGCTCACGAGCGGCAGGCCGAAGAAGGATCGCAGCAGGGCACGCGAGGTTAGCGCGCGGCGACGGCCGTTGAAGGTCGCCACGAGCAGCGGGCCGTCGCGGTCGGTCTCCAGGATGCGCAGCTTCACCGTGTCGGACGGCGGAAGGACGCGGAAATGGTAGCGCATTGCCATCGGCATGAAGGGCGAGACGTAGAATAATTTTTCCTGCTGCTGGCGCAGGCCCGCATCGCTCCATTCGCCAGACCCCACCGGCAGGACGTACGAATGAATTTCGCCAAAGGTGTTGCGCACCTCGTAGATCGCCAGCGCCAGCTCGCCGCCTGCGCCATGGCAAAAATAGACCGAGAGCGGACTGAAGCCGTAACCGAGCAGGCGGGGATAGCAGAGCAGCTCGACCCGGCCGCCGCGAAGATCGATGCCGTGCGCCGCAGCGCAGCGCTGCGCATAGGCGCGCAGCGAGGAGCCGTCACGCGGGCCGTGGTCCTTCTCGTGGAAACTATAGAGCGCGGCGCGGTTGACGCCGAACAGCGCAGACTGCCGATCGGCGTCGCCCAGCCGGTCGAGGTCGATCAGGAGGCTCATGACGCGGTAGCTAAAGCGATGGCCAATTGGCTTCAACCGCGCATGCATGACATCGCCGAAATAGAGCGAGGCGGAATCGGTCACGGAGAGGGCTGTCGTCACCATCGTGCTACTCCGCGGCCACCGCCAGCTCGACCGGTGCCGTGCGCCAGGGTGCGGTCGCCCCGAGTGCCTCAGCGACGGCCAGGCCTGAGCGCAGGCCATCCTCGTGAAAGCCATGGCCGGTCCAGGCGCCGCAGAACCAAACGTGCCGCCGCCCCTGGATTTCGCCCAGCCGCTTCTGCGCGGCAAAGGCCGCCGCATTGTACTGCGGATGTTCGCAGAGATATTGGCCGAAAGTGAGCTCCGGCGCAGGTTCGAAAGGTGGATTGAGGCTGACGAACAGAGGCTTGTCGGGGTCGATGCCCTGGAGCTGGTTCATCCAATAGGTCACCGCAACGTCGTTCATCGCATCTCCCTCGCGCTGCCAGCGCAGGAAATTCCACGACGCCCAGGCGTGTCGCCGCTTCGGCATCAGCCTGGCGTCGCGATGCAGATAGACCTTGTTCGGTGAATAGCCGATGGCGCCGAGGATGTCGCGCTCGCGCGGGTCTGCGTCGGACAGCATGGCGAGTGCCTGGTCGCTGTGGGCGGCGATCACCACGTGATCGAATGTCTCGCGCCCGCCGTGGCTGTCATGCACAGTGACGCCATGCGCGGTTCGCTCGATCGATGTTACTGCACAACCAAGCCGGACGCTGTCCTTGAATGCGGCCTGGAGCCGCGCGACATAGCGCTGGCTGCCGCCCTTGACCGTGCGCCAGACCGGCCGGTCATAGTGCAGCAAGCGATGATTGTCGAAGAAAGTGACAAAATTCTCGGCCGGGAAGTCGAGGATCTCGTTCGCCGGCGCTGACCAGATCGCAGCGCCCATCGGCGCGAGATAGTCGGTGAGCAGGCGTTTGGAGAACTGCCGTTGCTGGAAGTAATCGCCGAGCGTCAGTCCGCTTAGGCGGCCGTTGCGGAGATCGTCGACACTTTGCCGGCCGAATTTTGGGATCTCCGTGAGCATCCTAAGGTAGGACGGGGAGAGCAGGTTGCTCGGTTGGGCGAATAAGCCGGCCGCCGTCGTCCGCCAATCATTGCCGCCGCCGCGCCATTCAAAACGGCCGCCATCGGCAGAAACGGCAAAGCTCATGCAGCTTGCGACCGTCTCGACCCCGAGATGGGCGAACATTGCGGTCAGGTCGGGATAGTTGAGCTCGTTGTAGACGATGAAGCCGATGTCGACCGCGACTGGCGTGCCCTGATAATCGATGGTGACGGTGTGGCCGTGGCCGCCGGGGCGCAGCTCGCGGTCATAGACCGTCACCGGATAGCGCTGTGAAAGCGTCCAGGCCGCCGAATTGCCGGCGATGCCCGTTCCGATGACCGCGATGCGCATGCGTAAGTTGCCTCGTGCTGGACAAGCTACGGTGCGTTGCGGCGCAGGTTTCAGTGGAGCAAGGGCGCTCGCTGGTCTGGCGGCCAGTGTGGCCGCAATATCACATGAAATCTTGGTAAGCTTGAACGCGCTTCGGAATGGCGCGACAAATCAAAAAACTCCTGCAAGACAGTGGCTTTTTGTATTTTTGTCGTTCAGAGCGGGGTGCGTCGGGCTGTGCGTTTCGCAGGTGCGGGACTGTCCCGCAGTTCCGCGCCCGGCTAGGATGGATTTCAGGTTTCGCAGGAAGCATCACGGTGTGAACGCGCTACACAAAGGCCTCCGGCAGTCCGCCAGCGAATCGGCTAATCCAGCCGCGCGGTGGCGGCGCGATCTGCCCGGCAGGGGGTGGATGTGACACAGCGGGTTCCGGCCGTCGCCATGCGGCAATTCCTTGGGTCTGCGTCCCGGACGTTGCGTGCTGTTGCGGTGGTGTGCCTGGCGTCGAACTCGGGCGCCTGCGTGCTGACCCAGGATCTTCCCGATTCCGCGCTCGATGTCCCCACGCAATACAAATACGCAGGGAAGGCGGACGCGCCGCCGACGCTGGATTGGTGGCGCGGCTTCCGGTCGTCGGAACTGACGCAACTGATGGAAGAGGCGCATACCGTCAACCTCGACATCGCTGCCGCAGTCTCGCGCATCGTCGAGGCTGATGCCCAGGCGCGGCAGGCGGGTGCGGCGCTGTTGCCGAGCCTGTCAGGAACGGGACAGGAGGCTTATTCGCGCACCTCCGGCTCTTCGGCTTCGGGGCTGACCAATGGCGGCCGTGAGGTCGTCAACTACCAGGCGTCGCTGAGCGCCAGCTACCAGCTCGATTTCTGGGGCCAGAACCGCGACGCGCTGCAAACGGCGGAGGAGACCGCCCATGCCAGCCGCTTCGACCGCGACACCGTCGCGTTGACGACGCTTGCAGCCGTCGCCAATGCTTATTTCCAGGTGCTGTCCTCGCAGGACCGTCTCCGCACCGCCCAGCGCAATATCGCGAGCGCGCAGCGCATCCTCGATGCCATCCGGGAGCGCCGCAAGGCCGGGACGGGCACCGATCTCGACGTCGCCCAGCAGGAGAGCGTGCTGGCCAACCAGAAGGCGCTGGTGCCGCCACTGCGACAGACCCTCGACCAGAACTCCAATGCGCTTGCGGTGCTTGTGTCGCGCCCGCCGGAGAGCGTGCGAGTCGCGGGCGGCTCGCTGGACCGGATTGCGATCCCGCGCGTCACGCCCGGCCTGCCGTCGGAGCTCCTGACGCAGCGGCCGGACATCCGCCGGCAGGAGGCGCAGCTCGCCTCGGCGACTGCGAACATCGGCAACGCTCGGGCGCAGTTCTTCCCGACCATCCAGCTCACCGGCAATGGCGGTTATCAGAGCTCGGCGCTGGTCTCGCTGTTCCAGCCGCACGCGGCGTTCTTCCAGTTGGTCGGCAGCGCGACGCAGCCGATCTTCGACGGTGGCAAGATCCTGGGCAATTTCGAATACGCCAAGGCGCGGCAGGATGAATTGCTCCAGACCTACCGCAAGACCATCGTCCAGGCCTTTACCGACGTCGACAATGCGTTGTTCTCGATCAAGCAGACCACGATCAAGCTGCAATTGCAGCGCGATGTCGTCAACGCCTCGCGGCGCGCCTTCGACCTCGCCGAGCAGCAGCTGCGCGCGGGCACGGCCGATATCGTGACCGTGCTCAACACCCAGCTGACGCTGTTCCAGGCCGAGGACACGCTGGCGCAGGCGCAACTCGCCCGCCTTCTTGCAATTGTCAGCCTGTATCAGGCTCTCGGCGGCGGCTGGGAGCCGCGAATGGAGAAACCGGTCAATGCTCTTTAAGCCGGATACGAAGGACAGCGCGAAAGAGGGGACGGCGAAAAAGCGGCGCGGCCGCGGCTTCGTCATGACCCTGATCACGCTCGCGATCCTCGGCGCCCTCGGCTATCTCGGCTGGACGGTCATGCATCAGCAGCCGCAGCAAGCAAGCGGCGGTCGCAACCAACAGCGGCCTGATCTGCCGGTGCCGGTGCTGGCGGCTACTCCCAAGGTCCAGGACGTGCCGGTTTATCTCGACGGCGTCGGGGCGATCCGTGCGCTCAACACGGTCACCGTGCGCTCGCAGGTCGACGGCAAGCTGATCGCTGTGAAGTTTACCGACGGCCAGGACGTCAAGAAGGGCGACGTGCTCGGCGAGATCGACCCGGCACTCTACCAGGCGACCTATGACCAGGCCGTCGCCAAGAAGGCCCAGGACGAAGCCCAACTCGCCAACCAACGCATCGACCTGACGCGCTACGAGCAGCTCGCGGCCTCCAATGCCGGCTCGAAGCAGCAGGCCGACACGCAGCGCGCCGCCGTTGCGCAGACGGAGGCGCTGGTCAAGGCCGACCAGGCCGCGATCGACAATGCGGCGGCGACGCTGAGCTACACCAAGATCGTGGCGCCGCTGACGGGCCGCGTCGGCCTGCGTCAGGTCGACCAGGGCAACATCATCCACGCCTCCGACACCACCGGCCTCGTCGTTATCACGCAATTGCAGCCGATCGCGGTGTGGTTCAGCCTGCCGCAGCAGCAGATCATGCGCGTTAATGCGGCCGCCGCCAAAGGCGCGCTGCCGGTGGACGTCTTCGGCAACGACGGCGTCACCGTGATCGACACCGGCAAGCTCACCGGCATCGACAACCAGGTCGACCAGACCACCGGCACGCTCAAGCTCAAGGCCGAATTCCCCAACGCCAATTATCAGCTCTGGCCGGGCCAGTTCGTCAACGTCCGCCTCAAGGTCGAGACCTTGACGCAGGCGCTGGTGGTTCCGACGTCGGCGGTGCAGCGCGGGCCGATCGGCACGTTCAGTTATGTCATCGGCGAGGACAACGTCGCCTCGGCCAAGCCCGTGACGGTGACTCAGCAGAACGAGCATGATGCAGTGATCGCCAGCGGCCTGTCGCCAAACGACCGGGTCGTCACCACCGGCTTCGCCAATCTGTCCGATGGCTCCAAGGTGATTATCGGCCGCGACGAGCAGACGCCGTCGGCCGACCTCGCTCCGCGCAAGCGCACGCGTGCGCCGGATGGCCAGAAGAAGGACGGGCAAGCCAAAGACGGTCAAGGCAAGGACGGCGATTTCCGCGCGAAGCGGAAGAGCAGTGAGGGCGACCAGAAGGGCCAGACTGGACCGGCGCCGGCACAGGGGGCTCAACCATCGGGACCTGGAGCCAAGCAGCCATGATCCCGGCAACAGCCGCCTGAGCGGCAGGCGCATCTCATGGGTGTCTCAGAACCCTTCATTCGCCGGCCGATCGCGACCTCACTGCTCGGCATTGCACTGCTGATCGGCGGTGCGCTCGGCTATTTCGCGCTGCCGGTCTCCGCGCTGCCGCAGGTCGACTTCCCGACCGTGCAGGTGTCGACGCAGCTGCCGGGCGCGAGCCCCGACGTGATCGCCTCGCTGATCACCGCGCCCCTGGAGCGGCAGCTCGGCCAGATTCCCTCGCTGACGGCGATGAACTCGACCAGTTCGTTCGGCGTCAGCCAGATATCGCTGCAGTTCGATCTCAACCGCGACATCGACGGCGCCACCCAGGACGTGCAGGCCGCGATCAATGCCGCCGCCGGGGTGCTGCCGAAGACGCTGCCTTATCCGCCGACTTACGCCAAGGTGAACCCGGCGGATGCGCCGGTCATGACGCTGGCGCTGCGCTCGGACACGATCTCGTTGCGCGCGATGAGCGACATCGCCGACACGCTGCTGGCGCAGCGGCTGAGCCAGATTTCCGGCGTCGGGCGCGTGTCCGTGCTCGGCGGGCTGAAGCCGGCCGTGCGCATCCAGGCGGATCTGGCGCGGTTAGCTGCCTACGGCATCGCCATGGAAGACTTACGGGCCGCCATCGCCAACGCCAACGTCTCCGGTCCCAAGGGCTCGCTCGATGGCGCCCAGCAGTCCTACATCATCGCGGCCAACGACCAGATCGCTGCCGCCGACGCCTATAGGCCGATCATCATCGCCTATCGCAACGGCTCGCCGGTCACGATCGGCGACGTCGCCCAGATCGTCGACGGGCTTGAAAACGATCGCACCGGCGGCTGGTATCAGGGCACGCCGGCCGTCATCATCGACATTCAGCGGCAGCCCGGTGCCAATGTCATCGACGTCGTCAGCCAGATTCGCGCCGAGATCCCGAAAGTGCAGCGCGCGATTCCGGCCGGCGTGCATCTGACCATCGTGTCCGACCGCACCGTCACAATTCGCGCCTCGGTCCACGACGTGCAATTCACGCTGATCCTCAGCGTCGTCTTGGTGACACTGGTGGTGCTGCTGTTCCTGCGCTCGCTGCGCGCGACGCTGATCGCGGGCGTGGCGCTGCCGCTGTCGCTGATCACGAGCTTCGGCATCATGTATTTTGCCGGCTTCAGCCTCGACAATCTGTCGCTGATGGCGCTCACCATCGGCACCGGCTTTGTCGTCGACGACGCCATCGTCATGATCGAGAACATCGTGCGCCATATGGAGAATGGCGACAGCGCGATGAGCGCCTCGCTGAAAGGTGCCAGCGAAATCGGCTTTACCGTGATCTCGCTGACGGTGTCGCTGATCGCGGTGTTCATCCCGCTGTTGTTCATGTCGGGACTGGTTGGCCGCATGTTCCGCGAATTCGCGCTGACGCTGACCATCGCGGTCGTGACCTCGGCGGTGGTGTCGCTGACGCTGACGCCGATGATGTGCTCGCGGCTGCTCAAGCATGCCCATGAGGAGCTGGCGGTGCCGGGGCTGGCCGCCGTCAGCCGCTTCATCGACCGCACCGTCGAGCTCTATCACCGCACGCTGCTCGTGGTTCTGCGGCACCAGCGCACCACGCTGGTCGTGACCTTTGCGACGCTGGTCGCGACCCTGGTGCTCTATGTCGTTGCGCCAAAGGGTTTTCTGCCGCTGCAGGACACCGCATCGATTACGGCCGTGACCGAAGCGGGGGCGGACGTCTCCTTTGCTGAGATGCAGAAGCGGCAGGCCGCCGCCGCCGACGCCATCAAGGCCGATCCTGACGTGACCGGCGTGGTCTCCGTGATCGGTGCCGGCTCGGTCAACCCGACCACCAATGTCGGTCGTCTCGTCATGACGCTGAAGCCGCGCGGCGAGCGGCACGACGATGTCAGCGCGGTCATCACGCGACTGAAGGAGAAGGTCTCCGGCATCCCCGGCATGACCGTCTATTTCCAGCCGGTGCAGGACGTACAGATCTCGACCCAGTCGAGCCGCTCGCAATACCAGTACACGCTGACCGGCACCGATGCGACGCTGGTGTCGGAATGGGCGAAGAAGCTCGTCGACGAGATGCGGCACGATCCCTTGTTCCGGGACGTTTCCTCGGAAGCCCAGGAAGGCGGCCTGCGCGCGCAGCTCGACGTCGATCGCACCCGCGCCGGCCAGCTCGGTGTCAGCCTCCAGGCGATCACCGACACGCTGAATGATGCGTTTGCGCAGCGCCAGATCTCGACCATCTACGGCCAGGCCAACCAGTATCGCGTGGTGCTGGAGGCGCTGCCGATGTACCAGCGCGATCCCTCAATCCTGTCAAAACTCTATCTGCCGGGCGGCGCGAGCGCGACCGTCGGTGCGCCCAACGCCCAGGTGCCGCTCGACGCAGTGGCGACTTTAAAGCGCACCACGGCGCCGCTCGCGATCTCGCACCAGGCGCAATTCCCGGCGATCTCGCTGAGCTTCAACCTCGCACCGGGTGCAGCGCTCGGCGACGCCGTCGAGGCGGTGAAGACCATCGAGACCCGGATCGAGATGCCCAACAGCATCGTCGGCGTCTATGCCGGCGATGCCGCCGAATTCGCCAAGGCGCTCGCCGGCCAGCCCTGGCTGCTGCTCGCCGCCGTGATCACGATCTACATCGTGCTGGGTGTGCTCTACGAGAGCTACATCCACCCGATCACGATCCTCTCGACGCTGCCCTCAGCCGGCGTCGGCGCCATCCTGGCGCTGATCCTGTGCGGACAGGATCTCTCGGTGATCGGCCTGATCGGTATCATCCTGCTGATGGGCATCGTCAAGAAGAACGCGATCATGATGATCGACTTCGCGCTGGAGGCCGAGCGCGGGCAGGGCATGCCGCCGCATGAAGCGATTGTGCAGGCGTGTCTGTTGCGCTTCCGCCCGATCATGATGACGACGCTGGCTGCGCTGTTCGGCGCGCTGCCGCTGGCGGTCGAAAGCGGCACCGGCGCCGAGCTCCGCTTTCCGCTCGGCATCTCCATCATCGGCGGCCTGCTGCTGAGCCAGCTGCTGACGCTCTACACCACGCCTGTGATCTACCTCGCGCTCGACCGCATCAACCGCCGCCTCGAGCAGGCGTTGCCGCCGCCGGAACCGGACGCGCCGCCCACCGCTGGCGCGACCGAGGGGATGCAGTGATGGCATCGATCTCGGAGCCCTTCATCCGCCGTCCGGTCGCGACCACGCTTCTGTCGATCGGGCTGTTCCTGCTGGGGGGCGTCGCCTACGAGTTCCTGCCGGTCGCTTCGGTCCCCAATGTCGACTTCCCCGCCATCTTTGTTTCGGCCAGCCGCCCCGGCGCCGATCCCTCGGTGATGGCCGCTACCGTGGCCGCGCCGCTGGAACGGCGGCTCGGCGAAATCGCAGGCATCAACCAGATCACGTCGACGAGCTCTCTCGGCACGGCGAACATTCAGCTCCAGTTCGACATCGGCCGCAACATCGACAAGGCCGCGCGTGACGTGCAGGCCGCGATCAACGCCGCCCTGATCGATCTCCCGAGCGATTTGCCGGCGCTGCCGCGATTCCGCAAGGCCAATACGGCCGGCGCTCCCGTGTTCGTGCTGGCGCTGACCTCCAAGACGCTGTCCGCCAGCGCCATGTACGACGTCGCCGATACCGTGCTGGCGCAGCGCATCTCGCAGGTGCCGGGCGTCGGCGATGTAACGGTTTCGGGCGCCGACCAGCCGGCGGTGCGGATCCAGCTCAACCCGGTGGCGCTGTCGAATGCGGGAATCGCGACCGACGACGTCCGGACCGCGATCATCAACGCCAACCCGCTCGGTCCCGTCGGCATCTTCAACGGCGAGCGCCAGAGCGAGACCCTGTCGCTGAACCGGCAGATGCGCACGGCCGCGGAGTTCCGCGACATCGTCATCAAGAGCTCAGGTGGCAATTTCGTGCGTCTCGCCGACGTCGCCGATATCGAGGACGGCGTTCGCAATGCGCGCTCGATCGCCTGGTTCAACAAGCAGCCGGCGGTGCTGATCCAGATCACCAAACAGGGCGACGCCAACGTCATCGACACCGTCGACCGTGTGAAGGCGCTGATCCCCGCGCTGAAGCAATGGATCCCGGCCGGCGTCGACGTCTCCACCCTGGTCGATCGCACCAGCACCATCCGCGCCAGCGTGATGGACATGCAGTGGACGCTGCTCGCGACCGCTATTCTCGTGATGGTCGTGGTCTTCGTATTCCTGCGACGCATGACGCCGACGATCGCGGCCGGCATCTCGGTGCCGCTGGCGCTGGCCGGCACCTGCGCCGGGATGTGGGTCGCCGACTTTTCGATCGACAATCTGTCGCTGATGGCGCTGGCGATCTCGGTCGGCTTCGTGGTCGACGATGCCATCGTCATGATCGAGAACATGTTCCGCAATCTCGAGCACGGCATGCGACCGATGCAGGCGGCGCTGGAAGGCGCCAAGCAGATCGGCTTCACCGTGGTCTCGATCAGCCTGTCGCTGATTGCAGCGTTCACCCCGCTGATCTTCATGGACGGCATCGTCGGCCGTCTGCTGCGCGAATTCTCGCTGACACTGACCTTCGCGATCGTGGTCTCGACCCTGGTGTCGCTGACGGTCACGCCGATGATCTGTGCCCATTACATCCGGCAGACCACGTCGGACTCCGCGACGCTGTTCGACCGCCTGATCGAAGGCTCGCTGTCGCGCGTCGTTTCGTTCTACACCCGCACTCTTCGCGCCGTACTGGAATTCCCGCTGCTGACGCTGCTGGTTTTCTTCGCCACCATTGGCCTGACGGTGATGCTCTACATCAAGGTGCCCAAGGGCTATTTCCCGACGGATGATTCAGGCTTCGTCATCGGCGCGACGCGCGCCTCGGCCGACATCTCGTTCCAGTCGATGCTGACGCTGCAGCAGCGGCTCGCCGACATCGTGATGCAGGATCCGGCCGTGGCCGGCATCGGCTCGACCGTCGGCGGTGGAGGCGGGCCGGGGGGCGCGACCTCGAACCGCGGCGTCATGTACATCAGTCTGAAGCCGCCGGAAGAACGCGACTACGTTTCGACGCAGGTCGTGATCGACCGGTTGCGGAAGGCACTGTTCCCCGTGCCCGGCATCCGCCTCTTCATGTTCGCCGCGCAGGATGTCCGCGCCGGCGGCCGGCAGAGCGATTCCAATTACCAGTATACGCTATCGAGCACCGACCTCGACCTGCTGCAGAAGTGGGCACCGATCGTGGCCAAGCGGATGGAGACGGTCGAGGGCATCACCGACATTTCCAGCGACCGCGATCCCGGCGGACTTCAACTGACATTGAACATCGATCGCCAGAAGGCAGCGGCGCTCGGCGTCAGGGTGCAGGACATCGACAACGCCCTGAACAACGCCTTCTCGCAGCGTCAGATATCGATCATCTACACCCAGCGCAACCAGTACATGACCGTGCTCGAGATCGATCCGAAATTCCAGGTCGATCCGTCCAATCTCGATCGCATTTACGTCGCCGGCGCGGGCGACGTGCAGGTGCCGCTATCCGCCGTGGTGCACGCGACGCGCGGGCTTGCCGCGCTCGCGGTCTATCATTCGCAGTCGGTGCCCTCGACCACGGTATCGTTCAACACCTTGCCGGACGTACAGCTCCAGGCCGCCACGCAGAACATCCAGCGCGCGGTCGACGAATTGCACATGCCCGTAGGCATCCGCGGCAGTTTTGACGGCAATGCCCGCGATTTCGCCAAGACCAGCAGCCGGCAGCCGTTGCTCATCCTCGGCGCGCTGGTGGCGATGTATATCGTGCTCGGCGTGCTCTATGAGAGCCTCGCCCATCCGCTCACGATCATCTCGACGCTGCCCTCGGCCGGCCTCGGCGCGCTGCTCGCGCTGCAGATCACCAACACGCCGCTGACGGTGATTGCCTTTGTCGGCATCATTCTCCTGATCGGCATCGTCAAGAAGAACGGAATCATGATGGTCGACTTCGCGCTCGATGCGGAGCGCCAGCGCGGCCTGTCCTCGGCGGAGGCGATCTTCGAGGCGTGCCAGGCGCGCTTCCGTCCGATCCTGATGACGACTATGGCGGCGCTGTTCGCCGGCATTCCGCTGGTCGTTGCGACCGGACCGGGCACCGAGCTGCGGCGCCCGCTCGGCATCACCATCATCGGCGGCTTGTTCGTCTCGCAGATCCTGACGCTCTACACCACGCCCGTGATTTATCTCTTGATCGACCGCCTGCGCCGGCGATCCGAGCCGCACGCGCTGGCGGCCCCGGCGGAATAGGTTGTTGAACCGCCGGACGAAGCGTATAGCGGCGATCATGTCGAACCCAGCCGAGACCACGGCCGTAGCGCCCGAGCCCGTTCCCGAATGTCCGCACTGTCAGAAGCCGATGCCGCTCTGCATCTGCGACAGTGTCACGCCGATCGAAAATCGTCTCGAGCTCCTGATCCTTCAGCATCCGCAGGAGCAGGACAGGGCACTCGGCACGGCGCGGCTGCTGGCGAGGCACTTTGCCGATGCGACCCTGCGGGTCGGCCTGTCATGGCCGAGCCTGTCCAAGACGCTCGGCCACCAGATTGAGAATGCTTCGCACTGGGCCGTGCTCTATCTCGGCTCGGCCCGCGCGGCCGACCTCGACGTGGAGGGCGAGATTGTCGCGCTCAACCGCAAGGGCGAGGTTGCCGAGAACCAGCGCGCCATCCTTGGCAAGCTCGAAGGCGTGGTGCTGCTCGACGGTACCTGGAGCCAGGCCAAGGCGCTGTGGTGGCGTAATCCCTGGATGCTGAAATGCCAGCGCGTGATCCTCAACCCGGCGCACCCGTCGCGCTACGGCCGCCTTCGCCGCGAGCCGCGCAAGGACGGACTGTCGACCATCGAGGCCGCCGCGACACTGCTGGCGGGGCTGGAGCGGCGCCCCGACATCGGCGCGACGCTGAACGCGAGCTTTGAACGCATGCTGGCGCGCTACCGCGAGGTTCAGGCCGAGATGCCGGAACTGGCGCCCAAGCCGGTGGCCAAGGACCGCCGACGCGGTGCCCGCCGCGGCAAACGGTCCTGAGTCAAGCCTACCTCGTCCGTAGGGTTGCTTGCACGTGCTGCAGATGATCGCGCGATCCTGCTGGTCGTGCTGCTTGGCGGCTCGGTCGCGCTCAGCATGCTCGGTGCGCGCTTCCGCGACATCGGCTCGGCGATCGTGAGCGGCCTGCAATTCGTCTTCTTCCTCGCGCCCGCGATCTGGACCGGGGACGGCGTGCGCGGCACTGCGTTCGCATGGCTGACGAGAGCCAATCCGTTTGCGACGCTGCGGCGGGCAGATGAGATGAAGGCGGTTGCCTAAACCGTTGATCCCCTATATTGCTCCGCCCTCGTTGGGGCCACGTGGCGGAGTGGTTACGCGCCGGTCTGCAAAACCGTTTACTCGGGTTCGAGTCCCGACGTGGCCTCCATCACAACTCCCTGATATCTCAGAAAAAAATGGATTTGGCACCGGTTTCATCCACGCCGCGATGGGACCTGCCGATGCGCACCCACCGGGTTTGCCCGGGGGTGGTTGGAACCCCCCGATTCATGCCCGCTGGCATAGAGTTCGCATGAGTCGGGTGAAACAGTCCCAACAGTCGAGCGCAGGAGAGCACGTGGGCGAGATCGTCCGATTTATCCCGAAATCAGAGCTGGAGCGGGCTCGCCTCATTCGCGAAGCGCGCGCGATCTATGACAGCATCTTCCCGTCTGCCGCGCCCGATCAAACGCCGCAAGATAACGAGGACAGCGTCAAGAATTGATCGGAGGCCCGTGGTCGCGCGTACGCGCCGTCACCTCGTGCTCAGCGGTCTCAGCATGCGGCGTACCAGCCGTCCGGAAAGGGCAGCAGGGGCCACGCACCCTCATTGTCATTCGCGGCCTTGGGCGTCGCGTAGAAGCTCCACGAGCGGGGCACAAATTCCTCCTCCGGCGCGGGCGCAAAATCTTCATTGCTCATGGCGTCGCGGACGGTATCCAGCAGCAAGTTGAATTCGGCTTCGCTCATCACACCCTCCGGAACGCGGATGGCGCACTGTCGCAAAGCCGGTTTGTTTCCCGATTGACCTGATCGTTCGCATTTTAACGATCGGCCGATCGAGATCCGAATGGTTAGTGATTCCTGAAAAGTCCCCAAGAAATCTCCAGAAAACCCCCAGGAGACTCGAAGGGAACCTAGGCGTCTCCCGGCAGCGGCCAGTGTGAAAGAGATCACATCCCCCGCGATTTATTCCTCCTACCTCTTCACACGGCGGCCGACACACGGGCCGGACGAGCAGGGCGGACAGGAGACTGGTCATGAAGACGAGGTTCTTGCGGTTTGCGGGTGTAAGAAGCCGAGCGCGCCGCGCCTCGACGGTCGGCCTGTTCCTGACCCTGTTGGCGAGTGCCGCCCAGGCGCAGCAGGGCACGCCGGAGCAGCGCAGGGCCTGCACGCCCGACGTCTACCGGCTCTGTGCCGGCGAAATCCCCAACGTCCGCGCCATCACGGCGTGCCTGCGCCGTAACCGCTCAAGCTTGAGCGAAGCTTGCCGCACCGTGTTCGACCAGGCCGGCGGTTGAGCCTCCTGTGGATTTGTGCGCAGCAAGTGCTTTGCGGCGTTGACGCAAATCCGCTCGGTCGCGCCTGTGGATATGCTGCGGACAAGCTGTTGAGCGGCGAATATCCGGCGCAGATCGAGCAAACCTCCGAATCATATCTGACCGACCGATGACGCAGTTAGGTCTTGCGGCGAAATCATCTGATTTATCGAGGCCGCGCTGCCCGGACGGGACGAAGCACAATCCGGGTTCGTCACCGCGGGTTCGAAAGCCCCGGATTGCACTGCGCTCCATCGGGGCCACGACTGCTTGCGTTGCCTGTCGGGCAAAACACGCTAGCGACGGGTCAATCCGCGTCGGCAAAAATATTCCGCTTTACCGAATTTCTGATTTACAGTAGATATCCTGCACCTCATCCCGGTCAGAGGGGCGTATCGCGATCGTCACGAACGTGGGATGAGCCGTGGT
>NZ_JBEPTH010000027.1:0-33555 GCF_040549385.1 Bradyrhizobium sp. LB11.1
TCACCCCGCTGCCGCTCCGCACGGCAGCCTAACCCCGGCAGAGCCTCCACTTATCGATGCGGAGATGCTGTTCAGACAACCGGGACCAGCTCAGGATGTAGTTCCGCTGCCACAGCGCCGTGGATTCGGGCGAATACCAGAGCAAAGTCTCGGAGATGCCGCCACCGGAATTCCGGTGACGGTGCTGGACTGCACCCCTAAGTGAGAAACGGGATTACGGTGACTGTGCACTCAATTGAGGTTGTCCGCCGAGCATAGCCCAGGGCCGCTGAGCTCGCTCGGCTGGAGTGACGAATGAAATTAGTGCACCGTAATTCCGGACAACCGGACAAGGTGAAGGGCTTGAGCCGAGACCTCCAATAGGAATCCGGGCTCGCGCTGACTTCAGTGCTTTTTGGGATTCCAAGTGTCGAAGTTGCCATCGTTCTTGCCGATATCTCGCGCCCGCTTGAGCGAAACGCCGTCGCGGCAGGCGATGTACGATTGCACTTGCGCATTGGTGCCGGCTCTCTTCGCGACCCACATGTCATGTGTGAAGCCGTTCTTGGCCATACAGTCGAGCGCGTGCGGACTGCTGTTTGAGGCGGCGTAGGCGGGGACGCTGAGCAGTGAGCAAAGTGCGGCAGAAATAGTGAATAACTTTTTCATGAAATCTCCTTTTGAAGCGGCGTTACGATAATCAGCTTGAATAAAACCACAAGTAGAATTGCGGAATTCCGGTGATAGTGCTGTGGACTGCACCCCGCAAGTGAGACACGGTAATTTCTGTGACAAGGTTATCCCTGGAAGCGAGATCGAAGCCGGAGAGCTTAGCGCGTGTTGATGGCGTGAGTTTAATGCACCGTCACCGTGCTCCATCTGAAGCACGCCACCAGACTTCACACATGCGACGCTGCAAACTTCTGTTTCAGATCATTCGCGCGGGACATCGCAGGGCGCTCCGTCAAAGCGGACGCGCGCGGCATGGATATCGGAATAACGACGGTCGGCCCAATCGATGAGGCTCGCCATCGGGTCCAGCAGGGATTGGCCTAGCGGCGAAAGACAATATTCGACGCTCGGCGGCTTGGTCGGAAAGACCTGGCGGGTGATCAGTCCGTCGCGCTCCAGGTCGCGCAGCGTCTGGGTGAGCATGCGCTTGGAGATGTCGCGGATGGCTCGGTGAAGCTCGCCGAAGCGATGCGGTCGCGTCGCGAGCGTCATCACCATGAGGATGCTCCATTTGTCGCCGATGCGGTCGAGCACGTCGCGCACCGGGCAATGTAAGGCTTCTGCTGATTGGGCGTCGTCCGATTGATATCGGCTGAATCGCGCGATCGCGCTCAATGCGTCGCTCATGCGGGTTCCCTTTTTCTCTCCTGGTTACAAAAAACTGCCTTCTTACGGCGCAGGTCTAAGGTCTTTATATGAGACCTACCCTAAAATATAGACCATCCAGCAACAGGAGAATAGGCATGTTTCTAGTTACGGGAGTTACGGGACAAGTCGGCGGCGCAACGGCCAGGCATCTGTTGGCCCACGGCAAGAGGGTACGCGCGCTGGTCCGCAGCCGCGAGAAGGCGGCGGCCTGGATGGACCAGGGCGTGGAACTGGTGGATGGCGACTGGTCCGACACGGCAGCGATCAAGCGGGCGCTCGACGGCGTCGACGGCGCCTTCGTCATGCTGCCCGCAGTCTGGGCCCCATCGCCGGATTTTGGGGAAGCCAAGGGCGTCATCGCGAACTATGTCGAGGCGCTGACCAAAGCCGCGCCGCCGCGTGTGGTCGCGCTCTCGTCGATGGGGGCGAACCGGACCAGCGGGGTGGGAATGATCACCGCCCTGTCGCTGCTGGAGCAAGGCTTGCGCGACCTGGCGTCGCCGGTCGCTGTCGTGCGCGCCGGCGGGTTCTTCGAGAACTTCCTTTACGGCCTGCACGTCGCCCAGGGCGGCACGCTCCCGGTTTACTACAATCCGACCAGCCGGAAATCGACGATGGTCGCGACGAACGACATCGGGGCCGAGGTGGCGATGCTGCTGACCGGGTCGGCGTGGTCGGGGCATCGCGTCATCGAACTTGGTTCGATGGTCAGTGCGGATGAAGTCGCAGCGCAACTGGGCGATGTCATGCAGCGCGACGTCAAGGCCTTCGCTGTTCCGCGAGCTGGGTGGCCGGCAGCGCTCGAGCAGCTCGGCATTCCGAAGGGCCAAACCGGACCGGCTGAAGCGATGTTCGAGGCCGTCAACGCGGGCTGGATGGACCTCGGCGTCGCCGGCACGGAGCACGTCGCCGGCACAACGTCTCCCCGCGATGTCTTCGCGGCGGCCCGAAAGGCCGCCCCGGCGTAGGTCCGTAGATCAGCGATGAGATGCGACTTTCAGACCTGCTCCGGGCGTTCGCATCTCCTTTGGAATGAATGCGTCGCGGCCGGCCTTCCGGAGTGGCGCAACCGGCACCTGATGTACATCGCGATCCTGGCAGAGAGTTTGAAATGGCCCGGTCGATGTGAACTGCGGCGCCAATACTAAGAAAAGATCGAGGTTAAACATGAAGATTCTTGTTTTGGGTGCAACGGGCGGAACGGGACGGCTGATCGTCAGCGACGCCGTGGCGAAAGGCCATTCCGTCGTGGCTCTGGTTCGCTCGACGGCAGGCGCCGATCTGCCGGGAGCAGAATTGATCGAGGGCGACGCCCGCAATGAGACCACCCTCGGGCGCGCCATGGACGACTGTGAAGCCGTCATCAGCGCGTTGGGCACCGGCATCGGCTTCCGCAAGGTCAGCCTGCTGACCGAAGCGACAGGCGCGCTGGTTTCGGCGATGACGCGCAGCGGCGTGCGCCGCATCGTCTGCATCTCCGCTCTGGGGGTCGGGGACAGCCGCGGCCACGGCGGCTTCGTGTTCGACCGGCTCTTTCAGCCTTTGCTGCTCAGCCAAGCTTACAAGGACAAGAACCGTCAGGAAGCCGCGATCCGCGCCAGTTCACTCGATTGGGTCATCGTCCGGCCCGGCATGCTCATCGATGCCCCAGCTCAAGGCAGCGTCAGGGCCGTCATCGACCTCACAACCATCAATGGTGGCAAGATAGCTCGCGCCGATGTCGCCCCGTTCGTCGTCGATCAACTGACGACCAACACTTGGTTGAGGCGGACACCGGTCATCCTGTGGTGACGCCTTGTCCCGTAGATCGGTTCTTCGAGCCACAGCAATCAGCGGAGATCGGCCGGCTTCCCGACCAGGTGGCCATACTGGTCCTGCGCGGCGGTCTCATCAGACAAGGATGGACAAATGTCTAAGATTTCCTGGCACCAAGTCTCCTGGCACCAGGTCTCGGCCTTGGCACTTGCAGCTTTCTTCGTCGTCGGATCCCTCAGCAACATCTTCGCCCCTGGGTCCATCTACGAGGAATATCTGCGGTGGGGATACCCGCACTGGTTTCATTTCGTGACCGGATCGCTGGAGCTCACGACCGCCGTTCTGCTGGCGCAGGCACGGACGCGGCTGTGGGGCTCGGCGCTCGGCTGCGCCGTGATGTTGGCGGCGCTCGCGACCGTCACCCACCACGGCGAATACGGGCACGGGGTGCCGCCGCTTATCGCGGCGACACTATCAATGGTCGTCGGCTGGATCGCGTGGCAGAAGCGGCTCCCCAACGCGGCATGACGGGATCAAGGCGCGGAAGGCCGATGGGCCTGCTGGATTGAACCGCAAGCGCGGCCCCAAACAATTTGAGCTACGTCACTTGGCGTAGCCCTGAGAACGGAGCCATGCGATCTTGCGATCTCCGTTGATCCAGTCGTCGCAATCTGCCTTGCTGGAAAATCCAGTAATCTCGCGCTGTTCGTGGTCTGGGTAGTCCGCCAATATTTTCCAGTCGCTGTCAGACATCCGGACGGTTTTGAAGGTCACTTTTGCTTTAGCCATGCCGGCACTATGCCGGAATTACGGTGGCAGTGCATCAATTAACGCAGTCCAATGCCGGCGAAGACAAAAGAAATGTTCGCGGTGATGAGCGACTGCACCACGGAGATGAGGCGAAGCCGCAAGCTGCAGGTGGCGGGCCGCTGTGAAGCCCGGGGGCGAGTATCCACTCTTCGCCGCCGAAAAGCTGCGAACAAAGCCTGAAGAAAATGTCTTGATTTTTAGAACGGCCGAAATATTTTTTGCTCATTCCGCAGGAACATGGAGAACACCTGCGCCGAGAGGGAGTAGAGTCATGAAGCGTCGCCGTATCAAACACGAGAAGTCCTTCCAGGAACGCCTGGCTTTGGAAGCCCAAAGCTTCAAGGAGGCGGCAGAGAAATCGCCACCTGGCCCCCAGCGGGAATTGTATCTGAGGCGCGCGCGTCAAGCAGAGACGGCTTCGACGATCGACAACTGGCTGAGTTCCCCGGGCCTTCGGCCTCCACAAGCCCTGACAGGTTTACTCAAGCCCTGACGAGGCCATTCAGGCGCGCAGGCTCGTCAGCTGTAGGCTTGAGACAGCACGATCCAGATGCCGTAGGAGGCGCCAAGCAGGCCGAGCAGCCCGCTCACCATCACGTAGAGGTCGATGCCGAAGGTGCGGCGCATGATCGCCTTATGCGCGGCCCTATGGTTTTTCCATTCCCTTCTGGCGCTATGTGATTTGCCTGACATGGTCGAGCACTCCGCACTCCCGTATTGCAGTCCGAGCTTACGACCGATTGGCCGGTTCGTGTGTGAAGCGCGTCACGCTGCCATCGCATTGCGCATGTTCGGGGCAGCGTCGACGATCGCGCGGGTCCTGGATCTCGTCGCGTCCTGTTCTTCCTCGTCCTGGCGTGCCGCTGGTACCGCCGCGCTAGAAACGCGAAAACCGTCCATGGCATCGCCAGGGCGGTTTCGTGTGGTTCCGGAAAATCTAGTGACCCGTGCCGGGCTTCGTCGTCTTCGGCGCCTTGCCGTCTTCGACGCGGCCTTCGTTGCGGAGGTCACGACCCTCCTGGGCCTTCTTCTGGCTCTCGGGGGACTTGCCGTGTTCGTTCATCTCTTCCTTGACGTAACCGGCGGCCTCTTTCGCTTTACCTTCAACGCTCATTGCAATCTCCTTACCTGGAGATGCGACAATTCGCGTGAGAGCGGACCGTTCCTGCGCCATCCTTACAAGATTGTCTTACAAGATTGACCCTGCCCAAGGTGCAACTGCCGGGAACAGGTTAGTTGTCAGCGCGTACCGATGCGTTGATGTCGCGGGCAGAAACCGGAAAAATGCTCCGCGTCCAACATCCCTGTTGCGTCCGGTTGTCACCCGGCAGTGCATTGGACAACGCAGCTTGGTGCGATGGGTTTCTACAAAACCCTGCGGCGGGCCCTCAGGATGAAGCCTTAACCTGCAGGCGAGCTATTTGACGCTCATGATGAGTAGGTTGACCCGGCCTGACGGCCGAGGCCGACAGCGTCGCCGCCCGCACCTAAGCTGCGATCCGTTGTTCCGCGGGGGTCGTGAGAATCTTCAGCATCTGTGCATGCTCGAGGTCGGGCACCGCGATCGCCGTGTGGCTGTAGATCGCGTGCGAGCGTGACTTTGCGATTCCGTCCAGGATCTCTTTGCCCTTGATGACGTGGAGGCCCATGCCGTCTCCGGACGGGAAGATCGCCAGCACCACGTCATAGGCGCCGATGACGGCCCTGAGCGCCTCGGCCTTGTCTTCGGCGACATCGACAAACACACGAACATCGGCTGCGAGTTCACGCAGCTCGTCAAAATCCAGCACTTTTGGGTACTCCAACGCAACGATACTGATGAAGAGAGTGGCGGCGTTGGGTTACCAGAGTCTGAACAACCTCCATCGAGTTGCAAGTTTCACGATGAGGTGACGTATCATGTGGACAACCCCGCTTTGCCGTCGCTTCGCCAGCGCGCCGGAAGGACGCCGTCCTCTCTGAAGCTGCCGAGGAAGCCGAAGCGGTCAGCGCACGGATTGGGGCGGGCTTCAATGGTGCTGCCGAGGATCTGCACGACATCGCTCGCGTCATAGGCCGGCCAGGGCGGCAGGCCGGGCCCGTTGGGATCACCACGCGTCGCAAAGTTTACCCAATAGTCCATCATGGTCTGCGCGAGAGCGCGGTCGGCTTCCGCCGGCGGCCTGGTGCTGCCGATCACCCGTTGCGGCGTCAGCGTGCCGAACACGAAGGGGATCTCGGTGACGTGCGAGGCGATCGGCGTGTAGGGAGAGGTATAGGTGAAGTGGTAGCCGTAGACGGGCGCGCGGGTGCTTGCCCGATGCAGCCGCAGCCACTGCCAGCACTGCTCGCCGACCACGATGTCGCCCGTGAGCGCGGCAGCGGACGCCCTGGCCTGCGCGTCGGTGTCGGCGGGATAAAGTTCTTGGAAATCCGCCAGGCGCTCCCTGCCGAACATCTCTTCGGCAGCAGTACGAAAGGCGCGCGCCGATGGATGGGGGAGGGATTGCGACATGAAGGGAAATCCCTCCGCGCTGTTCCAGCCGGCGAGCAGGGGGATCTGCATCTGGTCGCCGCGCAAGAAGCGGCGCGCGGGCACGTCAGGCACCACGTAACGATCAATGCTCGGCGAGAACGCCTGCGTGACGTGATCGCGCGCGAGGCTCCATGGCGCGGTCGCATTCAATTGTTCGGCCGGCATCGCGCGCAACGCAGCAATCGACGCATCGTCTTGCCGGCGTGCGAAGTCGAGGCCGCGCGCGCGAGCTTCCTCAAGACTTTGCAGAGGGCCGTGCCGGCCATCCCAGAAGGCGCCGCTCTCGCCAATGGCCTTGTGGAACAGTTTTCGTGCGAGCGGCGAGGCCATGAGAATGCCGACGGCCATGGCGCCGGCGGATTCGCCGAACAGGGTGACGCTATCGGGGTCACCGCCGAACGCGGCGATGTTGGCCTGGACCCAGCGCAGCGCCGCGAGTTGATCCTGCAGGCCATAATTGCCGGACGGCGCTTCGGCATCGAGCGCGGGATGGGCGAGAAAGCCAAAAATGCCGAGGCGATAGTTGAAGCTGACGACGACAACGCCCTTGGCTGCCAATTGGCTGCCGTCGGTGGCGGGATTGGCGGAGGAGCCGAACTGAAAGCCGCCGCCGTGAACCCATACCATCACGGGCCGCTTCTCGTCGGCCTCTCTCGCTGCGGTCCAGACATTGAGCGTGAGACAATCCTCACTGCGCGGCCCCGGCCGGGGATCATTTTCGAGCGACGAGAGACACGCTGGGCCGAAGGCCAGCGCATCGCGCACATCCGTCCACGACGTCGGTGGCTGCGGTGCGCGCCAGCGCAGCCGCCCGACCGGAGGCGCTGCGTAGGGTATGCCTTTGAACGCGAGCACGCCGCTTTCGTTTCGCGCCTCGCCGCGCACGAGACCTGCTTGCGTGCGAATGGTTCGACCCAGTTGGGCTGCCTTGGAGATCATCGCGCCATGCACGGTCGCAACTCCTTATTTGAGGGCGAGGCGATATCTATCGACTTTCCCGATGGATGAATTTATGCATAATTCCAATCAATCGCCAAAAACCGTCAATGATCAGACAGAAGCGTCATTACCCTCTTCGTTATCCCTGGCTCGACCTGGATGTGGACGACGCCTCCGCGCCGGTCATTGCCGTGCGCGTCGATGCCGACGGCACGAAAGGCGAGGTGCCCGACCACAGGCATCGCAAGGGACAGCTTGTGGTATCGCTCGGCGGCGGCGTCACCTGCCGCGTTCCGAGCGGGCTGTGGATGGTGCCGCCGCTTTGCGCGGTCTGGATCCCAAGCAACATGCCGCACAGCAATCGCGCCACGGCGAATGCGCGGCTGTTCTTCGTCTACATCGAAGCGGAGCTGGTCGATCTGCCGGATCGCTGCTGCACCATTTCGATCTCGCCATTGCTGCGCGAATTGATCATCGAACTATCCGGCGGCGAGCAGCATGACGAGGCGAGGCGGGAGCGCATGATCGGCGTGCTGCTCGGCGAGTTGCCGCGCATGCCTGTGCAGCAATTGCATCTGCCGCTCTCGCGCGAGCCGCGACTGAAGCGCATTGCCACAGCGTTGGCGGACAATCCCGCGGACCGCCGCACCTTGGCGGAATGGGCCGATCACGTCGCGCTGAGCGAGAGCAGTCTTGCGCGTCTCGTCGCGAAGGAGACTGGCCTGACATTCGGGCGCTGGCGTCAGCAACTGCATCTGATCGTCGCGATCCGAGAGCTTGCCTCGGGTGCGAGCGTGCAGCAGGTCTCGGCCGATCTCGGCTATGAATCAGTCACAGCCTTCATCACGATGTTCAGAAAGGCGCTGGGAAAGCCACCGGCCAAATACCTGAGCAGTATTGCTCGGGAGACGTCGTCGCATGCAAGCGCGGGTGAGTCCGCAGGGTAGGCGAACTCTCTAGGGATGCTGTGGAATTCGATTTGTCGTCGCCACAGACACGACCGTTCGGCGAAAACATGATGGAACTCAGGTCGAACTGCTGCTTGCGTTTTCGGCCTCAATGGGTTCTAAGCCCGGCTGCTTCGTGGCCGACAGGCATGAACAGACGCGCAGCCCGCGTAGTTTTACCGCTTCCCGGACAAAGCTAAGTCGCCGTTCGCGCGCACCCAATTCAGAGGAAATCCAGACATGGCGAAGATGACCAAGACCCAATTGATCGATGCAATTGCGGAAGGCACGCAGCTTGCGAAGAACGACGTGAAGTCGGTCATCGAACACATGGCCACCGTCGGCTACAAGGAGCTCAACGAGTCCGGTGAGTTCGTTATTCCCGGTTTCGTGAAGATGTCGGTCGTCAACAAGCCTGCGACCGAAGCCCGCATGGGCGTCAATCCCTTCACCAAGGAGCCGATGCAGTTCGCTGCGAAGCCGGCGAGCAAGTCGGTGAAGGCCTCGCCGCTGAAGGTGGCCAAGGACTCGGTCTGATCCCAGCGTCGTGCGCGGCCTGAGGGTGCGCGGACCGGCGACGTGATGTCGACAAAAAGGGGAAAACCCCGCTTGGGGGAGCGGGGTTTTCTGATGGGGGTGAAGCCTGGGGGAAGCTTCATCCAATAAGACGCGCCAGCGCTGAAAAAGTTCACGGCCAAGTTCGCCAGTCAGCGGGCATTCCAAAAAGAAAAACCCCGCGCTTGCGCACGGGGCTCTCTTGCTGACGGCATTGGGATTCAGCGCCTGGCCGTCAGCTATGCTATTAACTTAAGGTTGAAAATCCAAAAAACAACAGCGCAGCGGTGACGGAGTATGTTCGTCAGCGGCGCTGCCGTTTGACTGGGCGATGAAATCCACAGCTCCCATAGGTCCCGGCCGTACCGAAAAGGTTCAACGCGACATCACAGGAAATTTCGCGCAAAGGCTGGACTTTCTGTTCTTATTTTGTTCTAGTGAGTCAGCCGCTTTGGAGGTGACTCATGACTGTCGAGAAACAGCGCGAAGTGATCCGTCTCTGGAATCAGCTCAGGAAGGTCGAGGGCCCGGCCGCGGAAGAGCTTCGCATCCAGATACTGGAATGCTTTTCGGAGAAGGGCAACGCGAAGCGCGCGGCCTGAGCGTTCTCGGTTCGAGGCGATAACGACCTTCATGTGAGCGCGCGGTGCGATCGCGCATTCGTCGTGATGTCGGGCTTGTTCGCGCACAAACGAATTGTTAAGAATTGCGTCGCGCCGATTTCGCCGATTCCGATTCGTTCTTCGAGAACGAAATGGCGGTGAAGCCCGAACAAAGCCGGTCGACGCCCCCGACTCGCCGCGCTATCGTCGCCGGCGACGGTGGGCGCCCCCATGAAGAACGGACTGTACTCCATCCATATCCACATGCTCGACGGCGTGAAGGGCCGCGACAGCGGCGTGTTGATCCTGCGCGACGGCGTGCTGCTCGGCGGCGGTCCCTACTTCTGGTCGCGCGGCTCCTACATATTCGGCGATGGCACCTGGAAGGGCGAGCTTTCCACCAACCAGCATTCGCCATTCGCCGATCCGCTGGTCCGGCCGCTCTTCGCCGGCGCCGAGGCGACCAGCGGCTTCTCCGGGACGTTCAGCGAGGAGGGGGCCGAGGTGTACGGCACCGTGCTGGTCGCGGGCTATCGCAGCCTCGGCTTCCGCGCGACGTTGAAATGGTTGACCGAGGCCTGAGGCGCTCCGCTGTCTCCTAACGAAAGCTTGCGCGGATCGCGATAACCCTATTCGGTTAGGTTAAAAGCCCAATCGCGTTGCGCTTGCCGCGCGTTGGGATAGGTGTCTGGCAAAGGCAACAAGAAAACCGATTTTGCCAATGACACCATTTCTAGAACCGTCATTTTATCAGGGCGACCGCCAGACCTACCGCCGCGTCGCCGTCGTCGGCACGCTGTTCTGTCTCGCCTTCGTGGTGATCAGCTTTTCGCTGCGGCCGCAGGCCGACGACACGCGCGTCGCGGTCAAGGCCGACCGGCTGGTGCGCACGGCAGGACAGCCTCCGCAGGCAAACTAGCCCGCCGCACGCGAACTAGCGCTTGTTGCCGCAGACCTCATCGTCGGCGGCATCCTGCCGGCACGCGGCGCCGCGCGTTGCGAGCGCGACAAAGCCAGCATAGCCGGACAGGTTGAGCAATACTTCGAGCCAGGCAGGCATGACGCGCCCCTTCTTGCGAGAAGACTACCTCAACGTGTGCCGGGCGCACTTGTTCCCGGCTTGCCAGTAGTTTTGCTGCGAAGAAGACTTGCAGAAGAGAAGACTTGCAGAAGAAACGCCGCTCTGAGCGGCGAGGTCGGATCGAGCCGCCGCCCCAGCGTGGGTATCGGCACTCTCTCCTCCTCGATCTCCGCCCCGTCGGCAGCGATCGATGTCTGCTGCCATTTTGTCTTTCGAAACTGAAAACCCCGCCAGCACCGCGGAGATGCTGACGGGGTCTTCGTGCTGTCGCCTCGACCCGGATGGCGGAGGCTTCCGCACTCGCAAGTCCAATCCGAGCTTCCCGATATCGTTCCGCTTGCCACGAGATTTTTTCTGCGCTCTGCGGTTCCATGAGCGGTGAACCATCCCGAACGGTCCGCGTTACCTTCCCAGATGCGAAGGAGAAGCGTGATGAGGAAGACATTTGCAGTTGTTGCTACCGTCGCGGCTATCGGCGCGACCGCGATTGCCGCGCCGGCGCCCGCTGAGGCGCGTGGCATCGGCCCGGGTCTCGCGTTCGGTCTCGCCGCCGGTGCGATCACCGCAGGCGCGGTGGCTGCGTCCCATCCCTATGGTTACGGTTATGGCCCCGGCTACGGTTACTATGGTGGAGGTTACTATGGTCGACCGGCCTACGCCTACGGTCCCGGCCCGTACGCCTACGGCGGCCCGTACTATCGTCACCACCGTTACTACCGTCGCTGGTAACGCCTGAAGAATCGAAAAGCCCGGAGCGCTGCTCCGGGCTTTTTCGTATGCGCACGTCCTGCGCGATATCGTTACGGCCAGAGCGAGGGCCGTTCAACCTTGCGGGCGTTCTCGAGCGTCGACACGAAATACTCGTCACGCTCGCGCTTGAATTTTTCCTGCGTGGCACGGAAGGCGGCGACACGGGCGGCAATCTCTTCGCGTTCGCGGATTTTGCGTTGTTCGTCTTCGGTCATGTCAATTTCCCCACTCCACTTGAGTACGTGCGCATTTCTGAACTCAAGCACTGCCGCCGCAATCACGTTGAGTCGCGTCAACACATGCATTGGCGCTTCTGATTGGGGCGTCAATGGGGAGGAGGCATTGCAGGATTGTGATAAAGCGAAGGTCGGAAAAAACTGCCGCCCTATCGCCGCTCGCGACTTGCGCGACAGTGGATAAGAGCGTCAACAATCTTGTCGCTTGCCGATGTTGCAGCTAGCGCGACAATGAATCGGGAGGCGGCGAGTGATTGCATCGGACCTTCAGAGCGGTATCGAACGGCTCGGCGACATGATCGCGAGCGCCAGGATCATCGTGCCGTTCACCGGCGCCGGCATCTCGACCGAATGCGGCATCCCGGACTTCCGATCGCCAGGCGGAATTTGGACCCGCAACCGTCCGATTCAGTTCGACGAGTTTGTCGCCAGCCGGGAGGCGCGCGATGAATCATGGCGCCGCCGCTTTGCGATGGAGGAGGTGTTCGCTGCAGCGAAGCCCGGCCGCGGCCACCGCGCGCTCGCGTCGCTGTATCGCGCCGGCAAGATTCCCGCGGTCATCACCCAGAACATCGACAACCTGCACCAGGCCTCGGGCTTCGCCGCCGATTGTGTGATTGAACTTCACGGCAATACCACTTACGCGCGCTGCATCGGATGTGGGCAGGCCTATCAGCTCGACTGGGTGAAGCGCCGCTTCGACCAGGATGGCGCCGCGCCCAACTGCACCGCGTGCGACGAGCCGGTGAAAACCGCAACGATCTCCTTCGGTCAGCCGATGCCCGAGGACGAAATGCAGCGCGCGACAGAGCTGTCGCAGGCCTGCGATCTCTTCATCGCGATCGGTTCCTCGCTCGTGGTGTGGCCAGCGGCGGGCTTTCCGATGATGGCGAAGAACGCCGGTGCAGGTTTGGTGATCATCAATCGCGAGCCGACTGAACAGGACGATATCGCCGACCTCGTCATCCCTCACGACATCGGCGACGCACTCGGGCCCTTTGTCGGTAATTGAGGCATCAGTTTGATTCGCGCCTGTGCAAGCTGTTCATAGGTTCCAGCGAATCTCTTTTTTGTCTTTGCCTCGCAACCGGGAGTGTTATCTTTTGATTCGAAAGATTCGCGTCGCGTCGAGTTGAGAAGATTCTCTGAAGGTTCTCTAAGGACGCGTGATTCGACACCGCCGCTGAGGGCGGGTTGCATGGAATGTGTGGGGTCCGGGGTTATGGGGTCGGACGGATTTGAGTCCAAGAAGCTGGGAGTTCCCGGGTCGGGCGAGCACGGCGCCGGTCTCGATAACGCGCTCAGTCCCTTCACCGGGCTAGGTGAGGGCAGCGCCAACCTAGTCGAGGTCCATGGCGTCATCAAATGGTTCGACGCCTCAAAGGGCTACGGCTTCATTGTTCCCGACAATGGATGGCCCGACGTGCTCCTGCACGTTACCGTGCTTAGGCGCGACGGCTTCCAGACCGCGTACGAGGGTGCCCGGATCGTCGTCGAGTGCATCCAGCGCGCGAAGGGCTATCAGGCCTTCCGCGTGGTCTCGATGGACGAGTCGACCGCGATCCATCCCGCGCAGATGCTGCCGCCGCGTACCCATGTCACGGTGACCGCGACCAGCGGGCTTGAGCGGGCCCAGGTCAAATGGTTCAACCGGCTGCGCGGCTTCGGCTTCCTGACCTGCGGCGAGGGCACCCCCGACATCTTCGTGCACATGGAGACGCTGCGTCGTTTCGGCATGACGGAGCTGCGGCCGGGCCAGTATGTGTTGGTCCGCTTCGGGCCTGGCTCCAAGGGCATGATGGCGGCGGAGATCCATCCCGAGACCGGATCGCCGGGACTTCAATCCCACTAGCGGCTTGCCATTTCGCATTCGTGAGGAGAAGCGCGCGGCCCCTGGGGTCGCACGCTTCTGGCTTTCGTCATGATCGCCGCGTAAGGATGTCGCAGTCCCACGCCGCAGGCCCAGTCGCTCGCCGTCAGGCCCAGTTCCTCGCCGTCACGCCAATGAGTACATTTCCATGAGCTTTGATCGAAAGGCCGCCCGGTCAGTTGCCCGGGGCTGGCTTGCCGCCATCCTCGTCGTTGTCGGCTTTGCCGTCGCAAGCGGGTCCGTTCGCGCGGCCAGCTTCCAGCCGCTCGAGATCGTCACCAAGAACGGCGTGCAGGTGTTCTCGGTGGAGATGGCGACCACGGACGAGGAGAAGCAGACCGGGCTGATGTACCGCAAGGAGTTGGCCGACGGCAAAGGCATGCTGTTCGACTTCAATCCCGAGCAGGAAGTCTCGATGTGGATGAAGAACACCTATGTCTCGCTCGACATGATCTTCATTCGTGCCGATGGCCGCATCCTGCGCATCGCCGAGAATACCGAGCCCCTCTCGACCAAAATCATTTCGTCGAGAGGTCCCGCCCGGGCCGTCCTCGAGGTGGTGGCTGGAACAGCGCAGAAATACGGCATCCGGCCCGGTGATCGCGTCGGCCACCCGCTGTTCGGCAGCAAATAGATCCGCAAATTGGGCCGAGGGCGGCGGTTTCGGCGGTTTGGGACACTTGCTGGCGCTTCGTAAGCTTGCTGGCGCCTGAGGAAGCGTGTATCGACGGGGCTCACCGGACATTCGGGGTATAGCGCAGCCTGGTAGCGCGGCAGTTTTGGGTACTGCAGGTCGTTGGTTCGAATCCAGCTGCCCCGACCAGTCCCGACGTCAATTCCCGACATCATTCTTTCTAATTCTGACGTACAGCGGACCTCCGGCCCCTGCGCTCCGCGGTCATGGTCAGCGCCCAGCGTGGCCGTGCAATTCCCGGCGATATGTTGCCCCGATGCAATCTCTGCGTCAGCGCCATGTGCTATGCCGCTCAGCGGGAATGGGGGAAGGTCAGATATGTTGAAAGCACTTTGCGTCGCGGCGGCTCTTGCACTCGTCGCGACGACGGCATCTGCGGCCGACCTTGCGCTGAAGGCGCCTCCGCTGGCCCCGGTCAAATTCACCTGGACCGGATGCTATATCGGCGGTCATCTTGGCGGTGCCGTGAGCGAGGATCGTACCACCAGCATCGCTGGAGCGAGTGTTGATTTCAGCTCGACCGGCTTTGTCGGCGGCGGACAGATCGGCTGCAACTATCAATTCGCGTCCAACTGGGTCCTTGGCGCCGAGGGACGCGCCGCATGGTCGAGCCTTTCCAATCACCATGCCGCCAGCGTCCTTTTTCCCGCGCTCGGCGGCCTCGTCGTGCCCTCCCAGTTCGGCGTCAAGAATGACTTTCTCGCAACGGCCACCGCACGGCTCGGCTATGTCTATTCGGAGCGCTGGCTGGTCTATGCGCGGGGCGGCGCGGCCTGGACTCGCGAGAAGATCGACGACGCGTTCGTAGGCCCGGTGGTCGGCGTCCTGACCGATCCGGCGGCAACGGTCGCGCGCACCGGCTGGACGGCGGGAGCCGGGGTGGAATGGGCGTTCGCGCGGAATTGGTCGGCCAATGTCGAATACAACTACCACGACTTCGGCGCGAAGGGTCCGATCCTGCTGACCGGTCCCGTCAACGCCGTGACCGTTCACGAACTCAAGGATACGATTCACACCGCGACCGTGGGCGTGAACTATCACTTCTGACGGAATGGGGAGGGGGCGGCCGCTGCGATCGCGGCGGTCCGTTCGGGCCTAGGACAACAGCCAGTCGACCACACGCCAGGCCAGCCAGCCCAGCGCGCAGATCCAGCCCACCATCGCGATCGCAGCGATTCCGAGCCAGCACAGTGCAAACAGCGACGTCCGGGGCTCTTCGGCCTCGGACAGTTTCTCGGTCGAATCAACTTGGCTCACAGCATCCCCCTGGCCAACGGCCTGCTGTTCATTGGTCTTCGTTCGTTCGCGAAAATTCACCGGCCGCGCTCCAACTCACACGGACGTGAGAGGGGATGACTGTCCATTCATAACGAGCGAGAGCCGATAGCGAGATGGTCGCGGGCCAGCTGGACAGGAGGGAAGAACCTGCAGCTCATGGCGCGGCGATTCGTTGCGGCCAGGGAAGCCGAGATGCGAAAGCATCGGCGCTTTTTTCGCGCACGTGAACGGATCACCTATTCCGACGGCACGACCGAGGTGGAGACAACTCCCGCCAGCTCGCAGGCCTGCCAGGGCAACCAGCCAGGACAGACCTACAATTCGAAGGGCGCGCTGAGCTCCAGCGCCAACGGCGCTTCGGCTGCGAGCAGCGGGATTTGAGCCGCGATCGACTGCGGGGCCAAAAGTACAGTCAAGCGCGACGCCGAACGCTTGGCGTTTGTTGTTCGCAGGCCACTATTTCTGCGCGATTTTTGCTGGAATCAAAACAGGTTAGAGGGCGCAGTATTACCAAAGCTTCATCGAACCTTTGGCCATCGCCGCAGACATATCAGTGTTGGGGATTTCAGCGCCCAATACCTAAACGGACGCCGCCAAGCGATGATATTCCGCTTGCGCGGCGTTGCGCTTTTTAGGGCTCAGCCCGAGGCGTACCAGCCCGCCGGAAACGGGATCAGCGGCCAGACCGGATAATTGTCGTTGACGGCCCTCGGCGACCTGTCATGGGCCGGCCTGGCGAGCGGTGCCGGCGGCGACGAAATCATCGCCAGATGCAAAGAAGCAAATTCCAAATTCACGATCATCGACCTGCGCCGTCAGTCGTTGGAAAAATTCAGTCGAGCCTAAAATCGACCAAGCGCGCCCTTGGAAGGGCGCACTCATTCTCAAATCGCGCACACATCTTAGGAAAGATAGGCAGGCGTTTCAACCGGCAAGGCGGCTGCCTGCCGGCAAGTAAGGTTGATCGGTTAGGTTAAGCGTGAGCTGTCGTTGCGGTCATTTTGACGACTGGTATCAAACCATTCCGGCACGCGACGACGGGCCATCAGCGGCTCGCACGAGATCACATTCGTCGCGGCGTTTCGTTTCGCGCGAGTTGTCCGCCATGACTTTCGATCTCACCTCCAAAACATCCAGCCAACGATCGAACTCGACCGAGATGTGGCACCTCTGGACCGTGATCGTGCCGCGCCGCTCAATCAATGGGCAGCTCGTCTACGGCAAGGTCTGGCGCCGTCACGACGGCCGTGACTGGATCTACAAGAAGTTCACCGAATACGACGGCGAGGCGGCCGCCTGAGGCTTCCGCCGCCACGCGTCTCAGGCAGCCTTCCTTAGGCAGCAGCCTTCTTTAGGCAGCTTTGGCGGCCGGGGTGGCCGCGGGTTTCGCCGGCGGCGGCTTCAGCGGCTTGTCCTGCCGCTTCGACCAGGAGATGTAATAGGCGACCGTCGTCATGATCGCGATGCCCGCGATGGAGACGAAGAGCTGCGCGAACAGCGAGCCCGAACTCATCGACAGCTCGAAATGGCCGACGAAGGACAGGAACACGCCGACGCAGAACACCGCGAGCGATTGCTGCCCGCAGACGATCACCGGATCGAAGATCTTCCACTCCAGCCCCGGCCAGTCCTTGGGCAGGAAGCGGATCACCAGGATCACGATCACGACGAAGTGGATGAAGCGGTAGGGCGCGAGATTGGTCTTGTCGTTGGGATTGAAGGCCGAGAACAGCCATTCCGGCAACATGCCGCCAAGGGTCGGGAAGCGGCCGGCCATGGTCATGACCAGCGCGAACGCCAGATAAGCGAAGCAGAACCATATTGTGATCGGCGAGTTGATCAGCTTGCTGGATCGGCGCGCGCCGCCCATCGCGCACCAGGCTCCGAACACGAACAGCACCTGCCAGCAATAAGGGTTGAAATACCACTGGCCGGCCGGATAGGCGTTCAGGTTCAAGCTGAAATGACGCGCGGTCAGCCACAGGATGATGGACACCACCATCGTTAGATCGGGCTTGCGCAGCATGAACCACAGCACCGGCGGAAACAGGCCCATCAGCACGATGTAGAGCGGCAGCACATCGAGATTGAGCGGCTTGAAGCGCAGGAACAGCCCCTGGCGCAGCGTCTCGGTGGCGTTGTCGACGAGGCCGGCGACGTTGAACTCGTTGATCATCTCGGAATCGCCGAAGCGCAGCGCCAGGTAACTGATCGAGGCGATGTAGATCACGAACAGGATGATATGGGCGACATAGAGCTGCCAGACCCGCTTGGTGAGGCGGGTGGCGCCGACGATGAAGCCGCGCTCCAGCATCATCCGGGCATAGACGAACGACGCGGTGTAGCCGGAGATGAAGACGAACAGATCAGCGGCGTCGGAAAAGCCGTAATTCCGTGTCGTGATCCAGTTCACGACGTTGTCGGGGATGTGGTCGAGGAAGATCGCCCAGTTGGCGATGCCGCGAAACAGGTCGAGCCTGAGGTCGCGGCCCTTCTCGGGGAGCGTGGCATTGATGTTCAGGAAGGCCATGCGACGGGAGCTCTCGAAGAGGACGGATACGCTGATGTCGGCGAGGCAAATGTTGGCAAGGCTTGGCCGCCGGGCGGGATTCCCGGGCGGAATGCGGGTACGCGATTGTCACAGTGCAGCATAATGACTATACCCGTCGGTGAGGCACCCCGGGGGACCCGGAATCACCGATCAGTTCCCGAAAGGTGTCTTTATACTATGCCCGCGGTTTCCACCAATCGCTACCGTGACGCATTAAAATCGAACGAAAAGACCAAGAGGCCGGACCGCCAATGACCGCACGCATTTTCAAGCCTGCCAAGAACGCGATGCAATCCGGCCGGTCCAAGACCAAGGAATGGCAGCTCGACTACGAGCCGGAGCAGCCGCGCGCGGTCGAGCCGCTGATGGGATGGACCTCGTCCGGCGACATGAAGCAGCAGATCACGCTGCGCTTCCACACCAAGGACGAGGCGGTCGCCTATTGCGAGCGCAAGGGCATCGCCTACCAGGTGATCGAGCCGAAGGAATCGCTGCACCGCCAGGTCGCGTATGCCGACAATTTCTCCTTTCGCCGCGGCGAGCCCTGGACGCATTAAGGGTTTCCCTTCGGCCGTCCTTCTGACCAGCCCTTGGCATCAAAATCGCCGCGTGCTTCGCTGGCCCGCATGATGGGACCATGACGAGGTGGGGGGATGGCCGGGCGTGACCAGCTCGACGGCATCGATCTGAAGATACTCTCCGAGCTGCAGCAGGATGGGCGGGTTCGCAACAACGAGCTGGCGCTGCGCGTCGGTGTGTCTGCGCCCAACTGCCTGCGACGGCTGAAATCGCTGTTCAGTCGCGGCGTGATCCGCGCGGTGCGCGCCGTCATCGACGAGCGGCTGCTCGGCTATGAGGTGGTGTCGTTCGTCTCGATCCAGCTTGGCAGCCAGGCCCAGCCGGTGTTGGAGGCGTTCGAGGGTTCGATCGCTGCGATCCCGCGCATCCAGCAATGCTGGCGCATTTCGGGCGACACCGACTACCTCTTGAAATGCGTGGCGCCGAGCGTCGAGAGCATGCGCCAGCAGCTCCTGCATTTCGCCGCGATGCCAAACGTGAAGAACGTCCGCAGCTTTCCCGTACTGGGCGTTGCGAAGGACGTGCCGCTGCCGCTGGAGGAGCTCGCGGCTGCGTCGGCAGGATAAGGGCTGCGCGTCTGCGCGTTTCAACGATACCGCCCGCGAAACTCGCGCGGGCTGGCGCCGGTCCAGCTGCGAAAAGCCCGCGAAAAACTCTTCTCGTTGCGGAAGCCGGCGATCTCCGCGATCCGCTTGATCGGGGTACGGCCGCGCATCAGCTCCTGCTTGGCAAGCTCGAGCTTTGCTTCCTCCTTGAGGTCGCGCAGCGAGGTGGCCTCTTCGCGCAGGCGGCGGTGCATGGTGCGGGTGGAGAGCGCGAGTTCGCTTGCGACATCCTCCGCGCCGAGAATGCGGCCGCGCGCCTCGCGGAGCACGCGCCTGACACGCTCGACCAGCAAACGATCGCGGCGATAGGGCAGCACGGTCAGCCGCAGCGCGCCCTTGAGCATGCTGTCGAGATCGGCGGCGCTGCGGGTGAGCGGCAGCGAGAGATAATGCTTGTCGAAGATGATGCGGGCATCGCCTGCGTCGAAGCGGACGTGCTTGCAGAAGATGGTCGGATAGACCGAGACGTGTCCAGGCTCGGGATAGGGAAACTCCGCTGCGCGCAGTGCGATCGCGGAATCGACCGCCCAGCAGGAGAAGCCGAGCACATAGCGGAGCAGGGTGACGAGGCAGAACTCGCGCAGCGGCCCGAGATCGCGCTGCTCGCGAATGGAAATGGTCGCGGTCTCGCCGCTGACCGCAAGCTCGAACAGCACGTCTTCCGTCAGCAGGCGATGATGCCGGCACCAGCGCTTTAGCGCGACCTCGAGGGTGGGCGCGGTGATCGAGGCACGGCACAGCATGCCGTAAGTGCCCCAAGGCAGCTTCCGCGAAAACCAGCCGAGCGCCTCGTCGTCGAGCTCGCGCATTGCGTGGCCCGCCAGCGCCTCGAACTGCGCCGCCGTGACCCGCCCGTCGGTCGATCCGATCAGGTCGGACAGGACCTGGCCCTTGCTGAGCGCCTCAGCCGGATCCCGTCCGTAGCGGGCATAGGCCGCGACCACGCCGCGGACGAAGGCGGCGGGGGTCATGGCGCGGCGGGGCGTGGCGGTCGCGGCTTGGAAAGGCATCGAAAGTCCTTTGGAAAATCCTCGCCAAACTTGGCGGAAAATGCAACCTTTTCGACCGCCACGGACCTCGGGCGGAGGTAGGTTCGGGGCAGATAAGAATTCGCAGGGAATCTGGAGGAATCGCCTTGAACATCCCGAGCATCGATTTCGATCTGGGCGAAGACGTCAGCATGCTGCGCGACACCGTGCGCGCCTTCGTGGAAGCAGAGGTCGCCCCGCGCGCTGCTGAGGTCGAGAAGGCCAATCTGTTCCCGGCCGATCTCTGGAAGCGTTTTGGCGACCTCGGCCTGCTCGGCATGACAGCGCCGGAGCAATATGGCGGTTCCGACATGGGCTATCTCGCCCACGTCGTCGCCATGGAGGAGATTTCGCGTGGCTCGGCCGCCGTTGGGCTCTCCTACGGCGCCCATTCCAACCTCTGCGTCAACCAGATCCGCCGCAACGGCAACGATGCGCAGCGTGAGCGCTATCTGCCAAAGCTGATCTCCGGCGAATATGTCGGCGCGCTCGCGATGTCCGAGCCGGGCGCTGGGTCCGACGTCGTGTCGATGAAGCTGCGCGCCGACAAGCGCGGCGACCGCTATGTGCTGAACGGCTCGAAGATGTGGATCACCAATGGCGGCGATGCCGACGTGCTCGTCGTCTACGCCAAGACCGATCCGGAGGCCGGACCGCGCGGCATGACGGCTTTCCTGATCGAAAAAGGCTTCAAGGGTTTCACCCATGGCCAGCATCTCGACAAGCTCGGCATGCGCGGCTCCAACACCTATCCGCTGTTCTTCGACGACTGCGAGGTGCCGGAGGAGAACGTGCTCGGCAAGGTGGGCGAGGGCACCAAGGTGCTGATGTCCGGCCTCGATTATGAGCGCGCGGTGCTCTCCGGCGGCCCGCTCGGGATCATGGCGGCCTGCATGGACGCGGTGGTGCCCTACATGCACGAGCGCAAGCAGTTCGGCCAGCCGATCGGCGACTTCCAGCTGATGCAGGGCAAGCTCGCCGATATGTATTCGACCTGGCAGGCCACGCGCGCCTATGTCTACGCTGTGGGGCGCGCCTGCGACCGCGCGGATCACGCGCGCACGCTGCGCAAGGATTCGGCCGCTGCGATCCTCTATTCCGCGGAAAAGGCGACGTGGATGGCAGGCGAGGCGATCCAGGCGCTCGGCGGTGTCGGCTACACCAGCGAATTTCCGGTCGGCCGCCTCTGGCGCGACGCCAAGCTTTACGAGATCGGCGCGGGGACGTCCGAAGTGCGGCGCATGCTGATCGGCCGCGAGCTGATGGCGGAAACGGCTTAAACCCTCCACGCAACCACGTCAGAAGAAACGCGGGACCACATGCCGCTCCATTCCAGTATCGATCCGTCTTCATCTGATTTTGCGCGCAACAGCGAATCCATGCGCGCGCTCGTCGCGGACTTGCGCGAAAAGCTCAGCCAGGTTGCCGGTGGCGGCGGCGAGGCCTCGCGCAACCGACACACGTCGCGCGGCAAGATGCTGGCGCGTGAGCGGGTCGATCTGCTGGTCGATCCCGGCACCTCGTTCCTGGAGCTGTCGCCGCTGGCGGCCCACGGGCTCTATGGCGGCGACGTGCATTCGGCGAGCATCGTCACCGGCGTGGGACGCATCTCCGGCCGCGAATGCGTGATCGTCGCCAACGACGCGACCATCAAGGGCGGCACCTATTATCCCATGACCGTGAAGAAGCATCTGCGCGCGCAGGACATCGCGCGGCAGAACAATCTTCCCTGCGTCTACATGGTCGATTCCGGCGGCGCCTTCCTGCCGCTGCAGGACGAGATCTTTCCGGACGAGCGCCATTTCGGCCGGATCTTCTACAACCAGGCGCAGATGTCGTCGCAAGGCATTCCGCAGGTCGCGATCGTGATGGGATCCTGCACCGCCGGCGGCGCCTATGTTCCGGCGATGTCGGACGAGAGCATCATCGTGCGCAATCAGGGCACCATCTTCCTCGGCGGCCCGCCGCTGGTGAAGGCCGCGACCGGCGAGGTCGTGAGCGCCGAGGAGCTTGGCGGCGCCGATGTGCATTCGCGGCAGTCGGGCGTGACAGATCACTACGCCCAGAACGATGCGCACGCGATCGGCATCGCCCGGCGCATCGTCGGCACGCTGAAGCCGTCGACGCGGCCGAACCTCAATATGCATGCGCCGCGCGATCCGCTGTTTGCAGCGGAGGAGATTTACGGCGTGGTGCCTGTCGACGGCCGCAAGCCGTTCGATGTACGGGACATCATCGCGCGCGTGGTCGACGGTTCCGAATTCGACGAGTTCAAGAAGCTTTATGGCACGACGCTGGTGTGCGGCTTCGCCCATATCTGGGGCTATCCGGTCGGCATCATCGCCAACAACGGCATTCTTTTCAGCGAGAGTTCGCTGAAGGGTGCGCATTTCATCGAGCTGTGCTGCCAGCGCGGCATTCCGCTTGTTTTCCTGCAGAACATCACCGGCTTCATGGTCGGCAAGAAATACGAGGCCGGCGGCATCGCGCGCGACGGCGCAAAGCTGGTGACGGCGGTTGCGACCGCCTCGGTGCCAAAGTTCACCATGGTGATCGGTGGCTCCTATGGTGCCGGCAATTACGGCATGTGCGGCCGCGCCTATTCACCCCGCTTCCTCTGGATGTGGCCGAACGCGCGCATCTCGGTGATGGGTGGCGAGCAGGCTTCGATGGTGCTGAGCCAGGTCCGGCGCGACAATATCGAGGCCAAGGGCGATAGCTGGTCGAAGGAGGAGGAAGACACATTCCGCAAACCGATCCGCGACCAATATGAGAGCCAGGGGCATCCGTATTACGCGACCGCGCGCCTCTGGGACGACGGCGTGATCGACCCGGCTGACACGCGCCTCGTGCTCGGCCTTGGCCTCTCGGCGGCGTCAAACGCACCGATCGAACCGACGAAATTCGGCCTGTTCAGGATGTGATGCGATGGACCGTTCAAAGCTCTACCGCCGTTTTCGCACGCTCCTGATCGCCAACCGCGGTGAGATCGCCTGCCGCGTCATCCGCACCGCGCGCGCCATGGGGCTGCGCACCGTCGCGGTCTATTCCGAGGCCGACCGCGACGCGATGCATGTCGCGCTTGCCGATGAGGCCGTGCTGCTTGGGCCTGCGCGCGCCCGCGACAGTTATCTCAGTGTCGAGCGCTTGATCGAGGCCGCCCGCAAGACCGGCGCCGAGGCCGTGCATCCCGGCTACGGCTTCCTGTCGGAAAATGCCGAATTCGCGCAAGCCTGCTTCGATGCGGGGCTCGTCTTCGTCGGCCCGACCGCGGAGATGATGAATGCGATGGGCTCGAAGTCCGGCTCGAAGGCGCTGATGGAAAAGGCGGGCGTGCCGCTGGTGCCGGGCTATCACGGTGAGGCCCAGGACGAGGCGACGCTGGCGAAGGCGGCCGAGAAGGTCGGTTTTCCCGTGCTGGTGAAAGCGTCAGCCGGCGGCGGTGGCCGCGGCATGCGCGTCGTGCGGTCCGCGGAAGAGCTCGGGCCTGCGATCGTCAGCGCCAAACGCGAAGCCAAGGCCGCGTTCGGCGACGACCGTATGCTGATTGAAAAGTACGTCGACAACCCCCGCCACATCGAAGTGCAGATCATCGGCGACAGCCACGGCAATCTGCTATCGCTGTTCGAGCGCGAATGCACGCTGCAGCGTCGGCACCAGAAGGTGATCGAGGAGGCGCCGTCGCCGACGCTCAATGCCGCTCAGCGCGAGACGGTCTGCGCCGCCGCGCGAAAGGCAGCGGGCGCGGTGAACTACGTGGGTGCCGGCACCATCGAGTTCGTCTCCGACGGCAAAGACGTGTTCTTCATCGAGATGAACACGCGCCTCCAGGTCGAGCACCCCGTGACCGAGCTGATCACCGGCATCGACCTCGTGGAATGGCAGCTGCGCGTCGCCTTCGGCGAGGCGCTGCCGCTGAAGCAGGACGAGATCAAGCTCAACGGCCACGCCGTTGAGGCCCGCGTCTATGCCGAGAACCCGACCAGGAATTTCATGCCCTCGGTCGGCAAAATCTCGACCTGGCGACTTCCGGCCGAGACTGGCGGCTTGCGCATCGACGCCGGCTATCGCGAGGGCGATAGTGTCTCGCCGTATTACGACGCCATGCTGGCAAAGATGATCGCCTGGGCGCCGACGCGCGATGTTGCGATCGACCGGCTCAACCGCGGGCTGGAAGACTCAGACGTCCGCGGCATCGTCACCAACATCCCGTTCCTGTCGGCGCTGATCACGCATCCGAAGGTGCGGGCGAATGCGATCGACACGGGCTTCATCGAGCGCGAGCTGGCGGCCCTGACCTCAACGGCGCCGGCTCCCGGCGAGCTCGAGCTGTGCGCCGCAGTGGCCGCGATCGTCAACGACGAGCGGCAAGCCGCGCAAGGGGAGGCGAATTCGCCTCTAAATTCTCCTTGGCAGACCTTTGGCTGGATGCCGGTCGGGCGACGTCAGCGCAGTTTTGCCTTCCGGGTCGGCCATGGTCCCGAGCAGGAGATCATTCTGAACTATGGTAGCGGTCCGTCGACAATCGTCGTGGGCGAACGCGAGCTGGCGTTCACGATGACGCCGAAGGATGGCGGCTTTGATCTGACGCTCAACGGCGTCAAATCCTTCGTCGCCGCCGTGATCGACGGCCACGAACTCTATTTGCGCACACGCAATGGCCGTTTCGACCTCCACTGGGTCGATCCGTTCGGTGGCGAGAGCGAGGAGCAGGCCGGCGCGGACAAGATCGCAGCACCGTTGCCGGGCACGGTCGTCGCGGTGCTGGCCGAGGAGGGGGCGACGCTCGAGAAGGGCGCGCCGATCCTCACGCTGGAAGTGATGAAGATGGAGCAGACGCTGCGCGCGCCCTATGCCGGCGTGCTGAAGTCGATCAAATGCAAGGTTGGCGACATCGTTCAGGAAGGCGTCGAGCTCGCCGTGGTCGAACCGTCGGGAGAGTAACATGGGCGATCCCGTCCGCATCATTGAAATGGGGCCGCGCGACGGCCTCCAGAACGAGAAGACGCCCGTGAGCGCCGATGCCCGCATCAGCTTCATCGAGGCGCTGGTCGGAGCCGGACTCGATACGGTCGAGATCGGCGCCTTCGTGTCACCCAAGGCGATCCCGCAAATGGCAAGCTCGGATGCCGTGCTGCGCGGCGTGAGCCATGTGCAGGGCGCCGAATTCCATGTGCTGGTGCCGAACGAGAAGGGCTATGACGCTGCGCGCGCGGCGGGTGCGAAAGTGGTCTCCGTGTTCGCCGCCGCTTCCGAAGGCTTTTCGCGCGCCAACATCAATTGCACGGTCGCGGAGTCCATCGAAAGGTTCAAGCCGGTGCTGGCGCGCGCCAGGGCCGATGGCGTGAAGGTGCGCGGCTATATCTCCTGCGTGCTCGGCTGTCCCTTTGACGGCGAGATCAAGCCGAAGGCGGTCGCCGATCTTGCCAACACGCTCTGGGACCTCGGCTGCTACGAGATCTCGCTCGGCGACACCATCGGCGTCGGCACGCCCGTCAAGGCGAAGGAGATGCTGCGCGCGGTTGCCGCCAACATTCCCGCCGCAAAGCTCGCGATGCATTTCCACGACACCTATGGCCAGGCGCTTGGCAATCTCTATGCCGGCCTGGAAGAGGGCGTCCGCGTCATCGATGCCGCCGCTGGCGGATTGGGCGGGTGTCCCTACGCGCCGGGTGCGACAGGGAATGTCGCAACCGAGGACGTCGTCTATATGCTCGAGGGCATGGGAGTGAAGACTGGGGTCGATATGGAGAAGCTGCTGGCGGCGACGAACGCGATGAGCGGCGTGCTGGGCAAGCCGCCGGTGAGCCGTGTTGCATCCGCGTTGAATGCAAAAAAGAAGCGGGCGGTCTCGTAGGGTGGGCAAAGGCGCACCAGCGCCGTGCCCACCATCTCTTTCGATCGCGAAAAATGCGTGGGCACGCTGCGCTTTGCCCACCCTACGGCAGCTGCGATTGCCGCTACCTGCTCCCGTCCGGTCCCATCACCAAATTCGGCAACCAAGTCGAGATATCCGGAACCAAACACAGCAGCAGCACTGCGGCCATCATCAGCAGCACGAAGGGCAGCGTGCCCCAGATCACTTCGCTCAACGAAATGTCCGGCGCGACGTTGCGGATGACGAAGATGTTGAGGCCGACGGGGGGATGGATCAGCCCCATCTCCATCACGATGGTCATGACGACGCCGAACCAGATGATGTCGAAATTGGCGGCGCGGAGCGGCGGCAGGATGATCGGCGCGGTCATGAGAATAATCGAGACAGGCGGCAGGAAGAAGCCGAGCACGACGACCATGACGAGGATCGCAAACAGCAGCCCCCAGCGCGGCAAATGCATCGCGACGACGGATTCGGCCGCCGACTGCGAGATGTGCAGATAGCTCATCACGTAGGAATAGAGCAGCGACATGCCGATGATCATCATCAGCATGGTCGATTCCCGGATCGTCGATTTCATGATCGGGCCGAGGTCTTCCGGCCGCCACACGCCGTAGATCGCCGCGATCAGCGCCAAGGCCAGCAGGCCACCGAGGCCGGCCGTCTCCGACGGCGTGGCGTAGCCGCCATAGAGCGCGGCCATGACGCCAGTGAGCAGTAGCACGAACGGCATCACGCGGGGCAACACGTTGAAGCGCTCGGCGAGCGTATACTCGTCGCGAGCGAGGATGGCCGCTTCCGGGCCGCCGTTCTTGTAGATCGCTTCAGCCGCGGCATACTCCCGACGGAAGCGGATCACGGCATAGGTGCCGAACAGCGAGACCAGCAGCAGGCCGGGGCCGATTCCGGCGAGGAACAGGCGTCCCAGCGACTTCTCTGCCGCGACCGCGAACAGGATCATGGTGATCGAAGGCGGAAGCAGAATGCCGAGTGTGCCGCCGGCGGCGATGATGCCGGCAGCAAAGCCGCCGGAATAGCCGCGCTTGCGCATCTCGGGGATGCCTGCCGAGCCGATCGCAGAACAAGTCGCGGGCGATGAGCCCGCCATCGCCGCAAACAGCGCACAGGCGAAGACGTTGGCGACGCCGAGGCCACCGGGCACCCGATGCAGCCAGGCATGAAGCGCCGAATAGAGATCCTGGCCGGCGCGCGACTTGCCGATCGCGGCGCCCTTCAGGATGAAGAGCGGGATCGACAGCAGCGTGATCGAGGCCATCTCCTCGTAGACGTTCTGCGTCACCGTATCCAGCGACGCTGTCGGCATGTAGATGCCCATGAACACGACCGCGACGGCGCCGAGCGCGAACGCAATCGGCATGCCCGAAAACATCACGACCAGCGTCGCGATCCCGTAAGCGAGGCCGACACCGAAAACGCTCATGGACGCTTGGCTCCAGCGAAGGGCAGCGCAAGCTGCACGAGGATCTGGACACAGAGCAGGCTCATGCCCAGCGCCATCAGCGAATAGGGAATGGCGAGGGGCGGCGACCACATCGAGTTCGAAACCTGGCCGTCGACATAGGCTTCATGGGCCAGCGTCCACGATTTCCAGGCGAAGAACACGCAGAACAGGAACGTCACGACATCGACGAACCAGAGCCTGATCCGGTTCGCCAGCGGTGACAGCAGGCCGACGAACGCCTCGATGCCGATATGGCCGCGGTTCTGCTGCACATAGGCCGCGGTCATGAAGGTAGCGCCGACCAGCAGGAACACCGCGGCCTCGTCCTGCCAGTAATTGGCGGCCTTGAACAACGCGCGGCTCAACACGCTGTAGCTCAGGATGGCGCAGGCCGCGACCAGTGCCATCGCGGCGAATACGACGATGATGCGGTTGAGGAGGGCGAGGCCACGATCGAGCGCCGCCGCAAGGCCGGTCCTTGCGGCAGCATTCGCCGTGTCGTCACGATCCCTCAGCGGACCGTGGCTCATGCAGCGACGTCGGTGGCGAGCTTCAAAAGGTTCGCGGCGGTCGCGGTCTTGGCGCCGTAATCCTTCCACGCGGTGTCGCGGGCGATGTCGCGCCACTTGCCGACGGTCGCGGCATCGAGCGCCGAGACCTTGGCGCCGGCCTTCTCATAGACCTTGGCGACTTCGACATCGTCATCCTGCGCGCCCTTGCGGCCGAAGGCCTCGAGCTCTTGGCCGACGGCGAGCAGGATGTCCTGCTGGTTCTTCGGCAGTTTGTCGAAAATCGCCTTCGACATCATCAGCGGCTCGAGCATGAACCAGTAGGACGCGCCCGCGCCCGAGGTCAGCGACTTCGCGACCTCTTCGAGGCGGAACGAGATCAGGCTGGTGGAGGAGGTGATGCCGGCGTCGCACGCCCCGGTCTGCATCGCCGCGTAGATTTCGTTCGAGGGCACCGACAGCACCGAGGCGCCGGCAGTCTGCAGTACCATGTCCATCTCGCGCGAGCCGCCGCGCACCTTCATGCCCTTGGCATCTTCCGGCGACACGATCGGCTTGGAGCGGCTGGCGACGCCGCCGGCCTGCCACACCCAGCTCAAAAGGATGATGCCCTTGTCAGCGAGGAAGTCGGTCAGGGCCTTGCCGACCGGCTCCTTCTTCCAGCGCATGCCCTGGTCGTAGGTCGTGACGAGGCCGGGCATCAGGCCGATATTGGTCTCCGGCAATTCGCCGCCGGCATAGGGCATCGGATAGAGCGAGATGTCGAGCGCGCCCTTGCGCATCGCGGAGAACTGCGCGTTGGTCTTGATCAGCGACGAGTTCGGATAGATTTCAGCCGCGATGTCGCCATTGCTGCGCTTGGCGACTTCGGCGGCGAACATGCGGCACAGCCGATCGCGGAAATCACCCTTGTCGATGGTGCCGCCGGGGAATTGGTGCGAGATCTTCAGCGTGGTTGCGGCATGCGCGGTGCCGATACCGAAGCGGAGAATGGCGGGTGCGGCGACGGCGGTCGCGAGCAGGTGACGACGCGTGAACATGACTTGATCCCCTTGAACGGTTCTTTGGAGGTTCTTGTTGGTGTGATCTGGGTAGGTCTTTGAGACCGGCGCGGAGGCCCATCCTAGCCGGTCTTTCACCCGAACTTCTCTAGTCTCATAGTTCGAGACCCAATGCCGCGGCAAGGGCCGGCCTTGTTGCGCTGCACACTTCCGGTGCCCATCAGGCCGCGCGAAGCTCCTCCGAATGGTCGAGGTCGGCAGACCCGCAGGAATTTATCGACGGCAGTGTAACAACGCGGGCTCGCAATCCGTCGAGATGAGGTAGCGGCGTCCGTCGCTGACAAACATCATCTCGAAGGGAAGATTTCTCATGACCATTCGCACCCGCATCGTGCTCGGCGTCTCGGCTGCCGCTCTCTCGCTTGGCCTCGCGCTGTCGCCGGCCGCTTTCGCCCAGGACAAGATGGGCAAGGACGACGGCATGATGAAAAAGGACACGATGTCCAAGGACGGCATGAAGAAAGACACCATGTCGAAGGACGACGGCATGAAGAAGGACACGATGTCGAAGGATGGCATGAAGAAAGACGACGGCATGAAGAAGAAGAACTGATCTTCCGCCAATCGTCACGAATCGGATTTCGTTCTCAGCCGACCATCGGGGCCGCGCAGTCAAGCGCGCCCCGGTGGGACCATTTCCAGAATGGCGAATGAGCCGAGGCGTACCTCAGTTCAATTTGATTTGAGCGCTACTTCCGCTTGGCCTTGCGAGCGGCATAGCGGGCGTCGCGTTTGGCCTTTTGATCGGCCTCGTGCTCAGCTGCCTTTGCCGCGATTTCTTCCGCCTCGCGGGCGATCCGCGCGGTTTCGAGCGCTGCGGCTTCTTCATCGCGGCGCTTCTGCTCGGCCTTTTCCGCCTCGCGCGAAGCCTTCGCCTCGGCCCGCTTGGCCGCAAGGGCCTCGCGCTCGGCGCGCTTCGCCGCGACAGCGGGATCGTCATGCCCCGGCTGCGACTTGAATTTATTCAAAAGATTTTTGCGTGCTTCCTGCGCGGCCTTTTGCCGGTCGGAGAATCCTGGTTCCCTGAATCCACTCATCGACGTACCTTGTCTTCCTCGCTTTCAATCCTACATCAAAGCCCGTTGGTACGTCGGCTGGGCACAAGCAGGCACCACGCGACGCAACATGCGTGTACATCGGCGCGCGTCGCGAAGCCACCCATAATCGCAGCCGATCAGGTCAACGAAAATCGCTGGACCAGCCGATCCTTCGTAGCCCGGAAAAACTGCCGAATTGTGATGCCCCTCATAAGGGCACCCAGCGGCGGCGCCTAGCGTCCGCCCCGATACGAGACGGAGCACGGGCATGATCTTTTTCCGGCTGAGCCTGAAGGCCCTTGCAATCACAGTCGCAACAGTGGCTGTCGCGGGCGCGGTGCTGTTGGCCGCCCGCCCGCAGCCCATCGAGAGCACCGTTCTGGGGGCCGCGTGGGAGTGCACCCAGACGGCGTTCATCCTGACAAGCTGCGCGCCGCGCGTGCAGCGGGCAGTCCCGGCGGTCGAGACCTCGCGCAAGGTGGCGCTGAGGCCGACCAAGGGCTGAGCGGCGGCGGGCCGAGCGGATGTGACGCGACGTCGCGGAGGTGATAAAGGGCCTCACCAAGCGACAAGGTCCCCATGTCCAAGCCTGAGTCCAAGCCTCCGGGTCCTACCAACAAGCCCAGCGCGCCGCCAAAACCCCAATCCGGCGACAGTCGTCGCGGCGCGATCGCGGGCCTGATCATTGCCGCCGTCATGCTCGGCGTCGGGCTGTGGCTCGCGCGTGACCTCACCGCCGCCAGCAAGATGCAGGATTGCGTGATGTCCGGGCGGAGCAATTGCAATGTGATCGAGCCGGCCCGCTAGACATATCTCGCGGCACGTCCAGACGAAAAATTGCCGTGATCTTAATCATTTGTAACGGGACATAGCTCGCCTGGCCGATCACTTTGGCAGGTCAGTTATGCCAGCCGACATCAGCCAAGCGCGACCCGAATCGTCTATCGCGCATGGACCACGGCAATTGCGAACGTTGAGGGGTAGGCACCAATGAGTGCGTCCAGCCGCATGAAGATCATCATTCCCATGGTTTCGGCCATGTCGTTGCTGGCGCTGTCTGCGCAGGCGCAGGACGCAGGGCCGCCAAGGCACGAAGGCCATCCGCCCGGGCAGGGCGCCGGCGCGCCGCCTCCGGCCAATCAGAACATGCGCAAGGGCCCGCCACCGCAGCAGGCAGCGCGACCCGGGCCTCAGCCGGGCGGTCAGGCCCACGTGGCTCCGGGAGCAGGCCCCGGCCCGCATGGTCCCGGCCCGCGTAATGCCGGTGGTCCGCCGCCCGGACCCGGTCGCCACATGGTACGCGGCCCCGCGCCGGCCCGCGATTGGGGCGGGCACGCCTATCGCGGCAATCTCGCCTGGGACGGTGGACGCTGGCGCCACGAGGTCCACAATGGCCGCCCCGGCTGGTGGTGGGACGTCGGCGGCGTCTGGTACTATTATCCGCAGCGAATGGACGGTCCGCCGGCCTACATCTCAGAAGACTATATCGACGACGTGCCGGTGGCCTATGCACCGCCGGGTCCGCCGGTCGCCTATGAACCGCCGCCTCCACCTCCGCCGGCGGATCCCGGTGCGAGCGCGCTCGGCGGGGCCATCGTTGGCGGCGTGCTTGGCGGCCTGATTTCCGGCAATGCCACGGGTGCGGCCGCAGGTGCCGTGATCGGTGGGGCCACCGGAGCGATCGCCGGCGCCACCGCCGCTTCGCGCCCGGGCTACTATCTGGCCCAGGGCAATTGCTATTACCGCTATCCGAGCGGCCAATATGTGCAGGCCGACCCGCGCGCCTGCTACTGAACCGCTCAAAGCGGCATCCGACATGAGGCGGGCCCGGTGCCCGCCTCATTTGCGTTGGCTGCTGTGTGGAGACGCAATCTGACAACGTTGCGGCGACGCACGACAACTGCCCCAACTTTTCTGTGGCGCTCGCTGCCGCAACGCGCCTTGATCAAACATAAAACGGAGACGTGAGTCGCGGGGATTGGAACATGCTGGATGCGATCCAGATCAGCCTGGCGCTTTGGGCCATGATCGTCTGCGGAGGGATCAAGGCGGCGCAACTGGTGCACTACCTGTTTTAGCGCGTGCGATCGCGTTGCGCTCAGGAGACGAGCCAAGTCAGGAACGCCATCGCGGCCCAGACCAGGCCGCCGATCCATGCCGTCATCACCAGGACGATGGTGGCGAGAAGCACGAGACCTAACGGGTCGGTCTTGCGCGATGATGCCTCAGCCTGTGCTGCGGCTTCGGCCTTTTGTGTCATGAGGCGAACAGCCATCCTTCCCGTGTCGCGTTCTTGCGGCGCGTAAGGCACTGTTTAGCGAACGCGCCGGAACTCTGCTGTGATGCAATTCACAGATCGCCAGAATCAAAACCGGCCGGTTTGTGGCGCAGGGCGCTCAGAACACGATGACCAGTGCGATCAGGTCTGGCGCGTCTGACCTGACGTCGTCAGCCAAAATGGAGCTCGCGGGTGCCCGGTCGCGCGTCAAATTCGTCGCGGTAACATCGTGCGGAAGCCCGCTCCGATGTGACTTTCGACCTCCGCAATCATACGGACGAAATTGCCACGCACTTGTCCAGATCGGCTGGCTAAACTTGGTCACATGTGTACCAGGTACGACCCACAGCATGAAGCCGAGGCGGCGATGAAGCGCGCTGCGGCGTCCGAAGGCCCCGACCGGCAACGGCTCATCGAGCTGGCGCTGGCCTGGCATCGGCTCGCTCGCGATCGGCGCGACGACGAGCGAAGGGGCTGATTTTTCGTCTAACAGACACGTTCGCCCAGTTCGGGTCTTGGCACCAGTCATGAGAAAGCCCCGTGCTCGGGGGACAAGCACGGGGCGCTTCAAAGCCGACCGGGCAGGCAGGTCGGCACCACTCTGTTTCGTTCGATCCAACCGCGTGGTCTGAATCTCGTTCCACACCGCCTCGAAATTCGTCGCGCGGCTGGTCGCTGCGGCTGGAGGGCGGATAGGAACGTCTGTTTCGTGTCGACGTTGGCCGGAAATGACAGACCCCGAATTGCGCGCGCAGTCTTTCGAGATCGCCTGGAAATATCTTGACCGGTCCGGTCCGGTCTGCTCATGGGCGAGCACAAGGATTCAGCCCGCTTCATCCTGAACAGGATCGACCGCATGATGCTGCGGAGGGAGCGGCGTAGATTGCTGCTCTCGAACGCCGCGATCGATGCGTACAGGCTTAGGCCTGCGCTCGCGACGCTGAATGCACGACTAACTCGCGCGCGTGAAACGCTGCGTTAAGACTTGGCCGCTGTCGATTTTTGGGGTGCCGATTCGTGCTTTGAGAACGGAGCGGAGTCGGATCGTGAACAAACGGAATGCTGGATCATCAGGGTCTAACAGTCTGCTGAAAAACCTTGAAATGGAGAATTTTCATATTTCCGCCGATCGTTTTTGGAGCGGCGCGGTAGAGTTGGATGTAATTTCTAGCTTGG
>NZ_JBEPTH010000028.1:0-25658 GCF_040549385.1 Bradyrhizobium sp. LB11.1
TCTCGGTCGATGCTTGCATCAGACGCTCCGTGGGTTCGAGTGTGGAAACCCAAACCTAACGGATAGGGCCCGCTCACCGCCCCATGGAATCTACGGCACCTGTGCTTGCCGCCTAGTTCCTTGCAACGATCTCGCGTTCTTCGCGATGGACCGGCAGCTCGCGCGTCATGGCGGTGCGCCGGCGCATCAGGAATTTCGGACGGCGGGCGCGGATCGCGTTGGCGCGGCGGCGGCGCGGCGCCGGCTTGCGGGCACCTTCGTCGAGCTGCGGCAGCGCAAAGATCTCGCTCCAGATCGCCCAGGCCTCGGCGAGATCGTCGCCATCGGCGCTGACCAGCAGCGGAACGGAGAGTGAGGGATCGCGATGCACCAGGACGAGGGTCTGCGCCTCGTCATTGCCGCGCAGCGCGACGCCGGTGAAGTCGCTGACGCGCACGTTGATCGCCATCTGCATGCCGCGGACGGCACGACGCAGCACGACACGTTCGCGATGAAGCTCGATTTGCCTTGTGTAGCCGTCGGCGCGCGGATCATGCGCATCGAAGCGGACCGGAAGGGAAAGAGGGTCGAGCCGCAGCGAGCGGCTCGACCCGGCGGGGTTGGCCCCGCATGTTGCTGTTTGACGCCTCACGGCTTTAGTTCTCCCCGCCAGGATTATGTTCCCGGTCGATGCGAGGACCTTAGCGCGGGCCTTTCCGAAACCGCTTAAAAAGGCTGGTTAATCCGGCGTCACCGCCCACCATGATTGACAAGACCTTGGCGCGGATGATTGACGAGACGTTGCACAGGTCTCGCGAATCTGAGCTTTTGCCGGGCTGAAAACGCTTGAAGTCCGCACCATTAGGGCACATCTGGTGTTCAGGGCCCCTATCGCCCCGAAACCTCCCGCGCGCCCCAACAGGATTTCGTTTGTGAACCCTTCACCAAGCTCGACGCTTTCGACCCATAATTCGTCGCGGGCCAAGTCCGATCTGTTTGATCAGTCCGCGCTGTCTGATCTTGCGCAGCGTCTGGTCGAGGCGGCGAAGCGCGCCGGCGCGGATGCGGCCGATGCGGTCGCGGTGCGCGGCATCGCGCAAGGGGTCGAGGTGCGCGACGGCCGCGTCGAGGAATCCGAGCGGTCCGAGGGCGACGATGTCGGCCTGCGCGTTCTGGTCGGTCAGCGCCAGGCCGTGGTCTCGACCAATGACGCGAGCGGCGATGCCGTCACCAAGTTGGCCGAGCGCGCAGTCGCGATGGCCAGGGTCGCTCCTTCAGACAAATATGTCGGCCTCGCCGATCCCGCGCTGCTTGCGCGCGATTTCCCCGATCTCGATCTGCTCGATCCCGATGTGCCCGCAACGGCCGAGCTCGAGCGCCGCGCGCTCGAAGCCGAAGCCGCCGCGCTTGCCGTGAAGGGCGTGTCGAAATCCGGCGGCGCTTCGGCCTCCGCCGGCATGGGCGGCATGGTGCTCGTCACCTCTACCGGCTTTCACGGCTCCTATCTGCGCTCCAGCCAGGGCATCTCCGCGACCGCGATCGTCGGCGAAGGCACCGGCATGGAGCGCGACTACGACTTCACCGCGGCGCCGCATGGCGCCGATCTGTTGTCGCCGGAAGTTGTCGGTCGCTCCGCCGGCGAGCGCACCGTGGCGCGCTACAATCCGCGCAAGGTCGAGACCTGCAAGGTGCCCGTCGTGTTCGATCCGCGCGTCGCGGGCTCGCTGGTCGGCCATGTCGTCGGCGCCATCAACGGTGCCTCGATCGCGCGCAAGACCAGCTTCCTGAAGGACAAGCTCGGCCAGCAGCTGTTCGCGAAAAACATCCGCATCATCGACGATCCCCTGCGCAAGCGCGGACTGCGCTCGCAGACCTTCGACGCCGAGGGCGTCGCGGTGAAGAAGACCGCGCTGATCGACGAAGGCGTGCTGACGACCTGGCTGCTTGATTGCGCGACCGCGCGCGAACTCGGCCTCACCACCACCGGCCACGCCCATCGCGGCGTCTCGTCCTCGCCGTCGCCCGGACCGTACAATCTGCATCTCGAACCCGGCATACCGACGCCGGCCGAGCTGATCGCTGACATCAAGCAGGGCTTTTACGTCACCGATCTGATCGGCTCGGGCGTGAACGGCGTCACCGGTGATTACAGCCGCGGCGCTTCCGGCTTCTGGATCGAGAATGGCGAGCTGACCTATGCGGTGAGCGAGGTGACGATCGCCGGGCATCTGTTCGAGATCTTCAAGTCGATGCAGCCCGCGAACAATCTCGAGTTCCGCTACGGCATCAATTCGCCGACGGTGCGCATCGAGGGATTGACGCTTGGCGGACGCTGACAGTCTCGACGTAAATATTCTGACACGCGACGCGGCACTGCTGCAAGACACGGTGCGGGAGGCAGGCAGCCTCGCGCAGTCGATGTTCCGCACCGACCTGAAGAAGTGGACCAAGGGCGCGTCCTCGCCGGTCTCGGAAGCCGACATCGCCGTCAATGACCTGTTGGAAGCACGGCTGCGCGGCGCCACGCCGGACTATGGCTGGCTGTCGGAGGAGAGCGCCGACGACGCGACCCGGCTGTCGCGGCGGCTGACCTGGATCGTCGATCCCATCGACGGCACCCGCAACTATCTCAATGGCCATGACGAATGGTGCGTCAGCGTCGCGCTGGTCGAGGATGCATCGCCGGTGCTGGCCGCGGTGTTCGCGCCGACTTGCGGCGAGTTCTTTTTCGCCGCCCGCGGCCAGGGCACGCTGCTCAACGGGAGGCCGGTGCGGGCGACGCCCGGGACCACGCTCGACTTCGCCCGGGTCGCCGGCCCGAAGCCGATGGTCGAGCGGCTCAATACAAGCGGCGGCGAGATCAAGCTGCACCCGCGAATCGGTTCGCTCGCGCTCCGCCTGTGCCGGGTCGCCAATGGCGGGCTGGATGCGGCTTTCGCGGGCGGCAATAGTCATGATTGGGACCTTGCGGCGGCCGATTTGATCGTGCAGGAAGCGGATGGTAGGATGAGCGACCTCTCCGGAGATCCCATCCTTTATAATCGTCGGGAAGTGACGCACGGGGTGCTGGTGGCAGCGGGGCGCGATCGTCATGCGAGCATTGTCGCGCATTTTCGAAACCGTCCCTTGCCCTGAGCGCTGTCGTCGTGCTTGTCGAACACTGCTTTGCCGGGCAGCTCTTAGGAACAGAACCCATGTCAGATAGTGCCCCGCAACAACTGCTTCATCTCGTCATTGGCGGTGAGCTGCTCGATCTCGAGCACAACACCTTCAAGAATCTCGACGACGTCGAAATCGTCGGCCTCTATCCGAACTATGCGGCGGCGCACGTCGCCTGGCGCGCCAAGGCGCAGAGCACGGTCGACAACGCGCAGATGCGCTATTTCATCGTCCATCTCCACCGGCTGCTCGACCCGAATCAAGAACCGGCGCGTTGAAAAAACTGCTTCGCAATACGCTGCGAAGCAGCTGGTTTCAGCGTGCCGTCGGGGTCCTGGCGGCCGAATATCTGCGTCTGGTCTGGCGGACCAACACGTTCACGTTCGATCCGCCCGGCGTCTACGACATCGTCGAGCCGCAGATTCCGGCGATCTTCGCGTTCTGGCATGGCCAGCATTTCCTCACCCCGTTCATCAAGAACAAGGAGTCCTACCGCGCCAAGGTCCTGATCTCCCGGCATCGCGACGGCGAGTTCAACGCCATCGCGGTGGAGCGGCTCGGCATCGGTCTCATCCGCGGGTCCGGCGATCATGGCAGCGCTTTCCACCGGAAAGGTGGCGTCGGCGCCTTCAAGGAGATGGTGCGGACGCTGCAAGACGGTTGTAATGTCGCCCTGACCGCCGATGTCCCCAAGCGCGCGCGCGTGGCCGGGCTCGGCATCATCATGCTGGCACGGGAATCGGGGCGGCCGATCATGCCTTTCGCAATGGCGACCAGCCGCTTCATCCGGCTCAAGAACTGGGACCGCACCACTATCAACCTGCCGTTCGGGCGGGGCGCTCTGGTCGGCATCAAGGAAATCCACGTGCCGCCGGATGCCGATGCCGCCACCATGGAAGCGCTGCGGCAGGAGCTGGAAGACACCCTGAACGAAGCCACCCGCCGCGCCTATGCGCAGCTCGGCCGCCCGGGACCTGCAGATGGCTAATTCGCTGCCCCATGCGCTGCCCAAGTCCCTGCCGATGACGCTGCGGATGTATCGGCGCCTGGCGACCAGCCTGGTGCCGCTCGCGCCTGCGCTGATCAAGCGGCGGCTGAAGCAGGGCAAGGAAGACCCGGAACGCGTCGGCGAGCGGCGGGGGCTCAGCCAGGACGTCCGGCCGCATGGCCCGCTGGTCTGGATCCACGGCGCCAGCGTCGGCGAGGTGCTGGCCGCGGCGGCGCTGATCGAGCGGCTGCGCGACCTCAATTTGCGCATCCTGCTCACCTCGGGCACGGTCACCTCGGCTGCCGTCGTGGCAAAGCGCTTTCCACCCGACGTCATCCATCAATACGTGCCGTATGATTCCCCGCGCTACGTCGCGCGCTTCCTCGATCACTGGAAGCCGTCGCTGGCGCTGTTCATCGAATCCGACCTGTGGCCGAACCTGATTCTGGCGGGCGCCGCGCGCCGGGTGCCGATGGTGCTGATCAACGGGCGGATGTCGCCGCGCTCGTTCCCGCGCTGGCGCCGGATGCACGGCACGATCTCGGCGCTGCTGTCGCGCTTCGACATCTGCCTTGCGCAGTCGAAGACCGACGCCGAACGTTTCTCCGCGCTGGGCGGCCGCGACGTCGTCACCACGGGCAATCTCAAGCTCGACGTGCCGGCGCCGCCGGCCGATCCCGCAAAACTCGAACGGCTGATGGCGATGACGCGCGGGCGGCCGATCATCGTCGCGGCCTCGACCCATCCGGGCGAGGACGAGATGCTGGTCGCCGCGCATCGCAACCTCGTGGGCTTCTTCCCGCAGCTTCTGACGGTGATCGTGCCGCGTCATCCGGATCGCGGCTCCTCGATATCGGGCATGATCACGGCGTCAGGGCTGAAGCCGGCCTTGCGCTCGCGCGAAGAGCTGCCGACGGCCACCACCGACGTTTATGTCGCCGACACCATGGGCGAGCTCGGCCTGTTCTACCGCCTCTCGCCGATCGTGTTCATGGGCGGATCGCTGATCCGCCATGGCGGGCAGAATCCGATCGAAGCGATCAAGCTCGGTGCGGCCATCGTCCATGGTCCGCACGTCTTCAACTTCGCCGATGTCTATGAGGCGCTCGATGGCCGCGGCGGGGCGCGCCAGGCCGACACCCAGGAGGCGCTGGTCAAGCAGCTCGGTCTGTTGCTGGCCGAGCCGACCGTGCGTGACAAGCTGCAGCGCGCAGGCTCAAGCGTGGTCGAAGAGCTCGGCGGCGCGCTCGATCGCACCATGACGGCGCTCGAGCCGTACCTGATGCAGTTGCGGATCGAGATGGGAGCCGCCAATGCGTGAGCCGGCCTTCTGGTACCGGCCGCGTTCCCCGAAGTCGTATCTCCTCAGCCCGTTGGGCGCGCTCTATGGCGCCATCACCGCGCGCCGCATGGCGCGCCAGGGATTTGACGCCGGCATCCCCGTGCTCTGCGTCGGCAACTATCATGTCGGCGGCGCCGGCAAGACGCCGACGGTGCTGGCCCTGACGAAACTGTTGCGCGAGCTCGGCGAGACGCCCGTCGTGCTCAGCCGCGGCTATGGCGGACGCTTGCACGGCCCGGTGATGGTCGATCGCGAACGTCACACCGCGGCCGACATCGGTGACGAGCCGCTGATGATGGTGCGCGACGTGCCCGTCGCCGTCGCGCGCGACCGCCTCGACGGCGTCGCGTTGGCGAAGTCGCAAGGCGCCACCGTGATCCTGATGGACGACGGCTTCCAGAACCCGCATCTGTTGAAGGACGCCTCGCTGATCGTGATCGACAGCGAGCGGGGCCTCGGCAACGGCAAGGTGTTTCCGGCAGGTCCGCTGCGTGCGCCGCTGAAGGCGCAACTTGCGCGCACCGACGCGCTGGTGCTGATCGGCGACGGCCATGCCGCGGATCATGTCGCGGCCGAGATTTCCGCGCGCGACAAGCCGGTGCTGCGCGCGCGGCTGAAGCCGGACGCGGTCGCGGTCGCGCAGCTCTTTGGCAAGCAGGTGTTCGCTTTTGCCGGCATCGGCGACCCCGAGCGATTCTTCCGCAGCTTGCGCGCCGGCGGCATCGAGGTCGCCCGCACGCGTCCCTTCGCCGACCACCACATGTTCTCGCAGCCCGAGCTCTTGGCGCTTGCAGCCGACGCCCAGCGCGAGCAGCTCGTCCTGGTGACGACGGAGAAAGACCTCGCGCGCCTGCGTGGCCGTGAAGATGTGCCCGATGGCATCGTGCCGTTCGCGGTCCAGCTCGAGTTCGGCGATCCGGCCAAGCTCAAGCAATTGATCAGCGATCATCTCTACAAAGCGCGCGAGCGGCGCTTCAGCACGCAATGATCTCGTAGCAGGCGACGGTCTCGTAGGGTGGGCAAAGGCGCATAGCGCCATGCCCACGATCTGTTCGCGTTCGGAGACAGGTGGTGGGCACGCTTGCGCTTTGCCCACCCTACGGCACCGCCATTCAGGCGACATTCATCGCAAACCTCTATCGATCATATGCGATCCTGGAGAATGCGATGAAACTTCCCTTCACGGCCCTGGCCGCCAGCCTTGTGTGTCTGATGGTTGCGCCGGTGTTTGCACAGACGACGCCGGCTCCCGCTGCTCCAGGCGCCGCGGTGCCGGTTCCTGCGACCAGGCGCGTGACGTGTCTCAGCTCGACGCAAAATCTGAAGGGGCAGGACAAGCGCGACCAGATGCAGCTCTGCATGGCGCAGGCGCGGCTCGATTGCCTGAAGCAGGCGATCGATCAGAAGGTCGTCGGCGAAGCGCGGAAGAGTGCGATCAAGACCTGCGTGGGCGCGGATGGCCCCGAGCAGCAATAGCGCGATGATGCCACGAACTCGGTCTCGTAGAGTGGGCAAAGCGGAGCGTGCCCACGCTGTTTCTCATGATCATGCAGAGATCGTGGGCACGGCGCTTTGCGCCTTTGCCCACCCTACGAGAGTTGCGAGAGTCGAAGGATCACGATCACGGCTTCGGCGCGTTGGGGAAATGCCGCTGCAGCACGGCGCCGGGCGTGGCGTAGGCCTCTTGCAGATCCACGCTCCAGTACTTCAACTCATCGAGCGGAATCCGCGTGTCGGTGATGGCGCAGCGCACGAAGGTCCCCGGCGAGATCACGCGGAAATCGCCGTCGAGATATTGCACTTGCGCTTCGCCATGGCCCGAGGGGCCGAACTTGTTCAGCACGGTCGAAAGTCTCCGTGGAAGGGCTCTCCCTGGAAAACCCTGGAGGGCACGATGTGTTGGACTGGATGTAGCATAAATAGGGTGGCTTGTCCGCCCGTTAAACCCACCGGTTTGTGATGTTTTGCCGCCGTTACCGCATGATAGTGCTTGAGGCCGTGCGGCACCTCCTGCGACGGAATCCGATGCGCCTTCGACTGACCGCCCTGTTCCCAATGCTCTTGATGTCGGCCGCGCATGCCGCGCCGGCGCCTGCGCAGGTCGATATTCCACTGTCGTCCGGCGTTCTGCATGCGCAGCTGTTCAAGCCCGAGGGCGAGGGGCCGTTCCCGACCGTGATCGCGCTGCACGGTTGTGGCGGCCTCGGTGGTCATTCCGATCCAGTGCTGCCGCGCTATCGCGACTGGGCCGAGCGCCTGCTGAAAGCCGGTAATGCCGTGCTGCTGCCCGACAGCTACGGCTCGCGCGAACTCGGGCCGCAATGCGGCGTCAAGGAGATGCACGTCAAGGCGCGGCGCGAGCGCGTTACCGACATCGCGGCATCGCGCGCCTGGCTGATGAAGCAGAGCTGGGTGGCGCGCAACCGCGTCAGCCTGATCGGCTGGGCCAACGGCGCCAGCGCGCTGCTCTGGGCGGTGCGTCCGCAGAGCGCGGCGCGTGGAGCGGGACCGGATTTCCGCGCCGCGATCGCATTCTATCCGGATTGCCGGATCTCCGCCGGTCTCGGCTGGAGCACGCGGGTGCCGACACTGGTGCTGATCGGCGCCGATGACGACGTCTCGTCGCCGCCGGCCTGCCGCCAGATGGTGGACGGCGCGCACGGCCGCAGCGCGCTCGCGCGCATCGTGGTCTATCCCGGCGCCGATCACGATTTCGACCGCGCCAACACGCCGCTGCACGCGGCGGCCGCCAGCACCGATGTCGGGGCGCGCGCAGAATCGCAGAAGGAAGTCGCGGAGTGGTTGGCGCGGTAGAGGCGACGAGCGGGCCTGCCGCGCCGTAGCTCGGTAGAGCGAAGGCGGGGCCGCCCGAGGAACAGCGTGAGACGGACAGCCCGCATCGACCACCGCCCTGCACGGACTAATATGGCCGACCGGAAAACTACGGATCGCGCCTCAAGCCGGTTTCAGCGGATGTCGGCGCCTTAGTTCGACCATGATGTCGGCTGAACGCATCTCTCATGCGCAACCGCATCGTCATCTTCTCGTCGGCACTGGCCGTCTTCACCGTGGTGATCTTCCTGTTCGAAGCCCACGCCGGAGCGCCCCAGCCCACGCCGGAACATTGCGGCTTCTGGACCACGATCGACGCGGGATTGTCCTGCCGGTAGGCGGACTAATCTATCACCGTCACCCTGAGGTGCTCGCCTCTTCGGCGAGCCTCGAAGGGCGACGGCCCGGCTGCATCTCGGCTGTTCATCCTTCGAGGCTCACCTTGCGATGCGTTGCATCGCAAGCCTCGCACCTCAGGATGACGGGCTGGGCGCTGCGAGAGCAGAGGCGCGCTCCCCCTCAGAACAACGTGCCCTGATCCACCGGCTTGCCCACGCGCTTCGGCGCGGGCTTCGCGTCCTGCGCCGCCGCCTTCGGCTGGGCCGGCGCGCGCTTGGCCACAGGCTCTGGCCGATCCGCGTCCGCGGTTGCGCCTACACGTCCATCCGCAAACTCGATCTCGACGCGTGCGCCGGGTCCGACGCTGTCTGCCGAATGCAGCGGATGCCCGGCTTCGTCGCGCACCAGCGCGAAGCCGCGGGCGAGCACGCCGCGATAGGACAGCGCGGAGAGCAGCTTGCCGCTGTTCTCGACGCGGGCATCGAACCGCTGCAGCAGCGTGACGAGCGCGCGGTTGGCGCGTTCGGCGAGGCGATGCGTGCGCTCGCGCTGGCGGGCAATCGCATTGCGCTGCGCCTGCGCGTTGGAGAGTTTTGAAGCGCGCAACCGCACCTCAAGCCCGGCGAAGCGATCGCGCCGCCGCCGAAGCAGCGAGCGCGCGGACAGGCCGAGCCGTTCGCCGCACACGGTGAGCCGGTGCCCGGCCTGCGAGATCTGGCCGTGAAGCACCCGCAGGGTCAGCTTTGCACTGGCCGCGGTAAACCTGCGGAAATGCGCATGCGTGTTGGCCTTCAATCCGCGGGGCAGGGCGCTGCCTGCCGAATCCAGCCGCTGCCGCGGGATCGCGAGCAGATCGCCGGCCGCCGGCAGCGCGCGCGCGGCGGCACGCAATTCGCTGCGGCGGCTTTCGTGGGCACGCTGCCAATAGGCGCGGGTGCGCCGCGCGAGATCGGCGACCTCGACAAAGAGATCGCTGCGCACCGGCACCGCCATTTCGGCGGCCGCCGTCGGCGTCGGCGCGCGCTTGTCGGCGACGAAATCGATCAGCGTAATATCGGTCTCGTGGCCGACCGCCGAGATCAGCGGGATCATGCTCTCGGCGGCTGCGCGGACCACGATCTCCTCGTTGAACGACCAGAGATCCTCCAGCGAACCACCGCCGCGCGCGACGATGAGCACGTCGGGCCGTGGAATCTTGCCGCCCGGGGCAATCGCGTTGAAGCCGCGGATCGCGGCTGCGACCTGTTCGGCCGAGCCTTCGCCCTGAACCTTCACCGGCCACACCAGCACGTGGCGAGGGAAGCGATCCTCGAGCCGGTGCAGGATGTCGCGGATCACGGCGCCGGTCGGCGAGGTCACGACGCCGATCACCTCCGGCAGCCAGGGCAGCAACTGCTTGCGCGCTTCGTCGAACAGGCCTTCGGCTGCGAGCTTCTTCTTGCGCTCTTCCATCAGCGCCATCAGCGCGCCGATGCCGGCCGGCTCCAGCGCCTCGATCACGATCTGATACTTGGAGGAGCCCGGATAGGTCGTGAGCTTGCCGGTGGCGATGACCTCGAGCCCCTCCTGGGGCTTGAAGCGCATGCGGCCGTGCACGCCCTTCCAGATCACCGCCTCGATCTTGGCGCTCTCGTCCTTGAGCGCGAAATAGCAATGGCCGGAGGAGTGGGCGCCGCGGAACCCGGAGATCTCGCCGCGGACCCGGACATGGCCATAGGTGTCCTCCACCGTCCGCTTCAGGGACTGCGAGAGCTCGGACACGGTGAATTCGGGCGCGTTGTTCAGTTGTTCCGCAGGCGGCATCGGCAAACGATTCGGCATTTTGGGGTCTGACCCGACGTTAAGGATTTTCGCAGGGCGGCGCCAATCCCGGATTTGATCGCAAGAGTACTCTGTATTATAGAGTTCTCTATATATGATCCAGTCAGGGAGTTTAGGCGATGCAGTTGCTGCGAGGCACCTTGAGCCTGCTGAAATGGGGTCTGTGCGCGGTGGGCGCCGTGGCGCTGATTGTCCTGGCCTTGATCGCGACGCCGCTGCAGCGGCCGGCGGAGCTGCATTCGGTCTCCGACTCCCGCAAGGGCGTCGACATGACGACCCTGCCGGCGCTGGAGCGATTCCAGGCCCGTGACGGCACCTGGCTCGGCTATCGCCATTACGCGGCAAGCGGCGCCGACACCGGCCGCGGTGCGATCTTCATCCACGGCTCGTCCGGCTCCTCCGGCACGGTCAACCATGCGCTCTCGGGCGCGATCGCGGCGCACGGCGTCGAGACTTGGGCGCTCGACACGCGCGGCCACGGGGCTTCGGGCACGCGCGGCGACATCGGCTATGTCGGCCAGCTCGAGGACGACCTCGTCGATTTCGTCGCCCATGTCCGCAAGAGCGCGCCGGATCTGCCGCTCACTTTGGTCGGCCATTCCGCCGGCGGCGGTTTCTCGCTGCGCGTCGCCGCGACGCCGATCATCCAGGATCTGTTCGTCCGCACCGTGCTGGTCGCGCCCTATCTCGGCTATGACGCACCGACCAACAAGCCGCATTCCGGCGGCTGGGCCAATGCCGACATTCCGCGCTTCCTCGGGCTCGCAGCCTTGCGCAAGCTCGGCATCGACTGCTGCGCGCAACTGCCGGTGCTCGCCTTCGCGGTGCCCGCGAATTCGGAACGGATTTTGACGGCGACCTATTCCGACCGCCTGATGCGCAATTTCGCCACGCATGGCTATCGCCTCGATCTCGCCTCGGTGACGCATCCGATGACGATCTTCGGCGGCGCCGAGGACGAGATGATGATCTCCGACAAATACGCCGAGACCGTGCAGGCCATCAAACCCTCCGTCGACGTCAAGCTGATCGAGGGCGTCAACCACATGGGCATGGTCACCAATCCGAAGGCGGTGAATGCGATCGCCGAGGACGTGGCGACCAGAGGGGCGGGGCAGTCATGATGCGGCTCGTTGCTGGCAGGGCCATCGCATACAAACGTAGCGAGGAGCTCGCCCGCAGCCATCCTTCGAGACGCCCGCCTTCGGCGGGCCCTCATCATGAGGGCAGAGTATGCAGAAGCAGTTTCACGAGCGCTGCTACCACGAAGCCTCATCCTGAGGAGACCGCGAAGCGGTCGTCTCGAAGGACGAGGCGCTTGCTCAGGCCCATCCAAAACATCAGACGCGATTGCCCTGCCGTTGCTGACAAGCCGTGGAGACGTCCATGAAAAACCTGTTCCAGGCTGCAAAATTGCTGCTGCTCGACATGGCGGCGACGCTGCTCTTTCTCGCGCTCTATCTGCTGACCCATAACGTCACCCTCTCGGTCGTGCTCGGCATGGCGCTGGGCGTCGCCCAGATCGGCTGGCAAGTCGCGCGCCGCAAGCCGATCGACACCATGCAATGGATGAGCCTGTTTCTGGTGCTCGGCGCCGGCACCGTCACGCTGCTCACCAACGATCCGCGCTTCGTGATGATCAAGCCGAGCGTGATCTACGTCATCGTCGGAATCGTGATGCTGAAGCGCGGATGGATGAATCGCTATCTACCGCCGATCGCGATCGAGTTGGTGCCTGACATCGCCATCATCGTCGGCTACGCCTGGTCGGGCTTGATGTTCTTTTCGGCGGCGCTGAACGTGATCGTCGCTCTCAATGTCGACGTCGCGACCTGGTCGGTAGTCATGTCGATCTATGGCATCGTCAGCAAGGCCGCGATGTTCCTGATCGGTTACGCATTCATGCGCACCATCGGTGCTGCGCGCCGCAGGCGGGCCGTCGAGCGCCTGCACGATTCCGCGATGATGCCGGGTTGAGGGAGGCAATCGCATATGAGCAAAACGTGGTTGGAAACTCGTTCGCGGCCATCCTTCGAGACGCCCGCCGTTGGCGGGCCCTCAGGATGAGGACCGAATGCGCGGCAGCTCATCAGAGGCCAAGCTGCCGCTTAGCCTCATCCGGAGGAGACCGCCACCGGGTCCGCGCAAAGCGCGGCCCGATGACAGGCTCCGCGGTCGTCTCGAAGGACGAGGCGTGCGTTCAGGTTTCACCGAGAGTCATATGCGATAGCCCTGGGACTGAGAGGGACGACATGATCGACAGCAAGCAGGCAGCCGAGGCGCTGGCCGATATCGACGATATCGTCCAGCGCGTGCGGCAGTCGCGCATCTATGATCTTGCCAGCCAGATGATGATCCTATGGGGCGTGCTGGTGTTCGCTGCCAACATCGCGACCTGGCTGTGGCCGCACGGAGCCTATTACGACTGGCTCGCGGTCTACGTCCTCGGCATCGCCGGCTCGTTTGCGATCAGCGCTTCGAACCAGGCCTCGACGGGCGTTCGCAGCTTCGACATGCGCGTGCTGCTCGCCTTCCTGATGTTCGTCGCCTTCGGCTTCCTCTGCGCCCACGTGCTCGGCCACTTCACGCCGCGCCAGCAAGGCGCGTTCTGGACCATCTATGTCATGCTGTTCTATGCGCTGGCAGGCCTGTGGTTCGGCACTGCCTTCGTCGTCATCGCGCTAGGGATCACCGCACTGACGCTGATCGGCTATTTCTTCGTCACCGGCGATGCCTTCCTGCCGTGGATGGCCGTCGTCAATGGCGGCGGCCCGATCGTCGGTGGCCTCTGGATGCGACGGAGCTAAAACATGATGAGACTAGGTTCAAGTGCTACCACGAAGGAGGTGCGCTCCCTCCCCCGCTTGCGGGGGAGGCACCGACGGCCTTCGGCCGCCGTCCTTAGAGCAGACGCCGATGCGCAGCATCGGCTATGGGAGAGGGTGTCTCCGCAATCGAGAACCTCCCAGAGGAGAGAACCCTCACCCGGCGCATTGCGCCGACCTCTCCCGCAAGCGGGAGAGGTGCACCAAGCCCGCGGCCCGTTGATCCAACTCAATCCCATTCCGCATTAGCGCCATGGCCGAGTTCGACGACATCATCCACCAGCCGCTGCGGCTCAAGATCATGGCCGCGCTGAATTCGCTGCCGGTAACCGCCGCGGGTCTCGAATTTTCCCGCCTCAAGAAGCTCACCGGCGCCACCGACGGCAATCTCGGTGCGCATATCGAGACGTTGGCGAAGGCGGGCTACGTCTCGGTGGAGAAGGCTTTCGTTGGCAAGAAGCCGCAGACAACGGTGACCGCGACGGGGGCAGGCCGAGGTGCGTTTGCGCGGCATGTGGCGACGTTGCAGGAGATCATTTCGGGGAAGCAGGGGTAGGCCCATCACGCGTACGGAAACATGCCGCCGTCCATGCGTAAATTGGCGCCTGTAATGCAATTCGCTGAAGGACTGGCGAGAAAAGCAACAACGTCCGCGATCTCATCCAACCACCGACGCGCCCGACCGGGATCCGCTCAACGAGAGCGTCGACTCCTCGTCACGGATGCGGACGAAGGAGGTCTTGTCCACGCCGACGACGTCGATTTCGGGCATTGGATCGCAATCCATTGCTACGCAACGTAACGGACCACACCACCATCAACACGGAGAGCCGCACCGGTTGTCGCCGAAGCCTGCTCCGAGCATGCGTAGATGATCATGCTGGCTACCTCATCCGTGGTCGCGAAACGGCGAATAAGGGTGGTCGGACGCAGCGCCTTCAGGAAGCCTTGTTCAGCCTCCTCCTGTGTGATGCCATTCGCCTCGGCCTGCTTCGCCATGAAGTCGCCCAGGATCTCCGACCGCGTGGGTCCCGGCAGGACAGCGTTGACGGTGACGCCCGTGCCCGAGACCGCCTCGGCAAGCCCGCGCGAGACGGCGAGTTGCGCGGTCTTGGTCATGCCGTAGTCCAGCATCTCCTTGGGGATGTTCACAGCGGACTCGCTGCTGACAAACACGACGCGGCCCCAGCCTTTCCCCACCATGCGCGGGAGATAATGACGTGTCATGCGCACGCCGCTCATGACGTTCAACTGGAACAGGCCAAGCCAGTCTTCGTCAGAAATCTTCGCAATGTCTTCGATGCCGTTATAGCTCCGAATGTGAGCCGTACCCACGTTGTTCACAAGGATATCGGCGTCCGGCACCTGCGCGATAAAGGCCTCGACACCCTCCGCGGTCGCCAGGTCTGCGGCAACGCCGGTGACTTCGCTGCCGGGGACGGCCTTCTGAATTTGCTGTATGGCCTCGTCGACCCGGGCATTCCCACGGCCACTAATGACGACCGCCGCCCCGGCACGAGCCAAACCCTCTGCGGTGGCGCGGCCGATGCCTGCCGTTGACCCGGTGACGATCGCCTTTTTGCCTTTGAGATCAATATTCATGTCATTCGTCTCCAATCTTGGCCAGCGTGGCCATCTCTTTGCTCAATGCGTTGATGTCTAGCCGGGGAAAGGGCGTCCCGGGATCAGCCTGTCCTGACGGTTGCTTCCGCCGCGCGGGCGAGGCGTTCAACCCACTCCTGGTGATAGCGGTAGAGCGCTCCGGGATGCTTTCGTCCAAGCTCCTCCATGAACCACGGGCCCTGCTGCGTCTCCTCGGTCAGCACGTGGCAGCCATCATCAGTGGGAGTGATGACCCAGCCGTGATACGCGCTAGAGCCGGTTTCATCGCCATCGACTGTCGTCGCCCAGGCAAGTCGGCGAAAGGGCTCGCACTCGGTAACGACTAAGCTCATCGGGAATCCAACCGTCACCCGGCTGTATTTGGCGCCGCGCGCGAGTTCCCTTTCACCGCTGAGGATTTTTACCTGATCTTCAGGAGGGAAATAGCTCCACCAGTTCTCGGCATCGACCAGCAGCCGCCATACCGCTTCGGCGGGTGCCTTCACATCAATGTCGTTGAGGGCATAGATGGCTGACGTTGCGGGATCGTACTTCTCGGGCCAAATTACATGATCGTACATCGATCACTGCTCCTTCTTGAACAGATCCTGGAAGATCAACTGCGTCCGACCTTGGCGACTATCGTGGGTCCAATCGCCCGAGCCTGCGGCGCCAATGCCTCGGGCGGCCGGCGGCTCGCGACGCTCACCTCGATGTTTTTGCGGGCGAAGGCGTGGGCGAGGGCCTGGCCCACCGCACCGAATCCTGCAATCGCATGGCTCATAATGCTTCTCCGATCTGTGTTGATGTTGATTGCCCGGCCTCCAACGGCGCGGGCTTATTTCGTGGGGGATCCGCTCCGCTGAGTGGCAACCTTCGCGAGATCTTCCAGAAGCTTTTGATGCGTGCGCCAGAACACGTCGGGAGCTTGCTTGGCCAACTCAATCCAAAGCGGCCCCTGCATCGTTTCTTCGGTCCAGAGGTGAGTCCCCTCGGACACCGGCGTGATGATCCAGGCGTGATAGGCTTTCGATTCCAGCGATGATTTGGGGCCACCGCCCCAAGCGATGCGTGTCATCGGCTCGAATTCCTGAACTGACGCGTAGACGTCTTGTCCAGCCAAGTTAGTCTGGAACCGTGTGCCAAGCTGAAGTGAGGCGTGCCCGTCGAGCAATTCCACGTGCTCAACGCCCGGGTAGAAGCTGGGCCACGCAGTATGGTCCACAAGCAGGGACCAGATCGTTTCAACGGATGCTGCGACGATCAACTCATTTGTGAAATGGATCGGGGACCGACTGGGAGTCATGTCTTCCGGCCATTTGATTGCTTCGTACATTTCAATATTCCCGTTCTTGATCGTCGACGTAGGCGCGATGAACGGTCAGCCGCGCTCTCGCTCACCGTTCGTTCGCTTCAGCCCGCCTCTTCGCGCGGGCCAACGCCTCGTCCGGGAGTTAACTAGGAATGGCTCGGCCAAATAGGATTCCAGAATCCTCGACATCGGTTGTGCATTTACGCACCACTTGACTGGGAATTTCGTGCACTGTCGCCGCAATTGGGCTGTAGTTCGGCACTGCCTTCGTCGTCATCGCGCCAGGGATTATCGCATTGACGCTGGTCGGCTATTTCTTCGTCACCGGCGATGCCTTCCTGCCGTGGATGGCCGTCGTCAACGGCGGCGGCCTGATCGTCGGCGGCCTCTGGATGCGACGGAGCTAGCGCCATGGCCGAGCTCGACGATATCATCCACCAGCCGCTGCGCCTCAAGATCATGGCCGCGCTGAATTCGCTGCCGGCCACCGCTGCTGGACTTGAATTCTCCCGCCTCAAGAAGCTCACCGACGGCAATCTCGGCGCGCACATCGAGACCCTGGCCAAAGCCGGCTACGTCTCGGTAGAGAAGGCGTTTGTCGGCAAGAAGCCGCAAGCGACCGTGACCGCGACTGCGGCCGGCCGCGGCGCGTTTGCGCGGCATGTGGCGACGTTGCAGGAGATCATTGCGGGGGGCAGGGGTAGGGGCCGTCGGCAAGACTGGACAGTAGGATGGGTTGAGCCCTTGCGAAACCCATCGCTCCTCTATCCCCGTTCACCGTAGTCGCGGCCGTCATCCGACTGATCGCCGGCCCAATCGGCCGGGTAATTGCCAAGCTTTACGTGGCGATGAAACGAGGACGGGACCCAGTCACGTACTCGGTCGACGAGCCCGTGCTTGACTGGGGTGATATGAACATAGTCCACATGTCGCGCGAAATCGACTTTGTCGCGAATGGTATGCTCCCAATATCTGCGTTGCCAGATGCCCCGTTCACCTCTGGCCGAGCGGCTTCGGGATATCCTCTCGTCGCGCGGCAGACCGCGCGAAAAGGTGGATTTGATCAACTGCCAGCGCATTGCAAAACCGGCATCGCCTTCTGGTAACGTCCACACAGTGTGAAGGTGGTCAGGCAGCACCACGATGGCATCGATCGTGAATGGATGGCGCTGGGATTACGGTGACAGTGCACTAAACGGTGGCAACTGATGTCTTTGGCTTTGGAATTTAGTGCACTGTCACCGTAATTCAAGCCGCAGACGACCGTGACAGCCACGGCGGCTGGTCGCGGCGCCTTTGCGCGGCATGTTGCGACGCTGCAGGAGATCATTGCGGGGAAGCAGGTCTAGCGACGGTGGTGCCGATTGCTGCGCCCTCTCCCCTTACGGGTCCCACAAGGGGAGAATATGCAAGTTGCGGCCTCATGCGTCCCTTGTAAATCCGGCGAACACCCAGCCGATACACCAGAAGGCCAGATAGGCCACGACCGCGAGCCCGCCGGTGATTACGAGCCCCCACCCGAGGATGGAACTGGCTTCGCTTGACAGAAACATCGGCGCCGGCGCGTCCGCCATGGCGATTACATCATTGAGCGACTGGTACGAAAGACTCCATCCCGAACAACCACCGACGCTGTAGTCGAGGTCGCTGCTGTAGTCGTATTTCTTTTTGAAGGTCCAACCAGCGCGCGCGAGGCGCGTTACGCACATGGCGTCTTCGTGTTTGCGAACATCGGAATTGTATCGATCGACACCAACAAAGATTGTGATTGCAATCCCGGTCAACAGTGTCAGCACGGCAACGACCGCGCCGATCCGGGTGAAGCCTCGAATGAAGCGCGCACCACCGGTCAACGGTGCGTCAGACTTCACGCGATAAGGTTTCAGCTCACCCATTGACGTTAAATGCCTGAATTCAGTCTAAAGGCAGTATTTTCGGAAGAACTCAGCGCGAACAACACGGGCCTGCCGACCATGGGTCGCTTGGTACATGTAGGAGTAGTACCGGTAAAATTCCGAATTTGTGTCGTTACGGTTGGCCATGACGTTCACTTCAAGCGCTAGAAGCATCGCTCGAAGTTCTTTCGGCAGGTTTCCGATGTGCGTCGCAATCTCGACGACCAAAGTGAAGAAATTTGACTTTCTAAACCACATCGATTCCCAAGGCAGCTCCAAATCTTTGACGATAGCGAAAGTCTTAATGAGCAGTGCAATCATGTGATCACGGTTCGGATATTCATCGTTGAACGCCGCGACCTTTGGTTCAACCTCCCGATCTTGCGCAAAATAACCTCCGTTTTCCAATGTGGACATTACGAGCAAGATGAAGTGTAAGTCGGCCATTCGAGTGAACTCGGACTCTCTCAGCACACCGTACTGTTCGAGATTGATGTTTTCGAGTACGTACTTAGCCGCCTGAATGAATTGGCCGTCATAGACCGCGTTGTGAATTTCAATGTCGTCCAACTTGAATTTGGTCAGATTGATGCGCCGGAAAATCTCTCTCGTGGTTTCTTCGTCGACCTTCCCTAAATCGCGCATCACGATTTGATAGCTCGCAAAATCTTTCTTCTGATCGATGGTCAAATCATCGTATGTCGGAACCTTCAGCAACGGATGCTCATGCTTTCCTTCGATGTAGTTGCGGATCGTGGTTAGCCGTTGCTGCCCATCAATTACGAGGCGTGTTGTGCGAAGCTTTTGCACGTCGACATCGCCCTCGCACACGTAGATTTCCGGGAACGGAAGGCCGCTCAAAATGGTGTCAATGAAGGCCTCTTGGTGTTCATGAGTCCAAACGAACTTCCTCTGAAAGTCGGGCTGCAGAACCAGCTTACTTTGGTCTATCTCCTGATAAACGTCGGCGATTGTTGGATTCGTGACGCTAGGCTTAATTTGCCGCGGCATTCAGTGCTCCTACTTGCAGAGACGATTTCAGGGCTCGTAGACCGCAGACAGTGTAGCGCTCCAAATGCGAGTAGCTCTTGAAGGCGCCCGCAGTGACTTTGAAGTTTCCGACCTCGCTTTTCCCGTGCGAGATCGAATCGAAGAAGTCGAACCAGTCTCTCTTCAAGTCGCGCCCGCGAAATGACGTCGGCAGCAGGTCAGGGCGCATCCATCCGATGGCGCCGTATTCGAGAAACCGGTGATAGTCCGACAGCTCCCGACTGGATACAGCTTTTCGATTTTCCCGCAGTTGCATCTGGTAGTCGTGGATAAATGACATAATCCGCTCGTACAGTGCGCTCGAAATGAGCGCCACATCGATGTCGGAGTCGTAATCGAAGACTTTGCTCTTGTGCGGGCTGAAGCCGAGTTTCGCCGAGCCAGTAATGAAAACCTCGTGGAAGCTGATGTCGAACTTCTGAGCTATCCGCTTGCGGAAGTGATAGTAGCGGCCCTCATCGCCGGCAAAGACCTTCGGCGTGCCGTGCAGGCTGCACCTGCGGCAAAGGTCAAGCAGCGCGTCGTCACCATCAGTAGCAGCGAGTTCCTTCAGGAACTCTTCCACAGTATCACCCCGCCCCGGTCCTGCAGCACCATAATCGCGATACCACGATTTCGCGGTTTCGCAACGGACCTCGGCCACCTGTGGTAGAAAAATCTGAACGCAAAGTTGGAGATTCCCGGTATTGACTTTCCGCAAGGGGAATGAAGCGGAGCTCGCCACGCCCCAGGCTGACGGGGAGGGTGGGCGTTTCCCCTTGAGACCCGCCCCGATTCGTGCGACCTCCGCCCCAGCAAAACCCCTCATTTCGAGCGTTCGATGCACATTCTCCTGCTTGGTTCCGGCGGCCGCGAACATGCCCTGGCGTGGAAAATCGCGGCCTCTCCCCTGGTGACCAAACTCTGGTGCGCGCCCGGCAATGCCGGTATCGCGCGCGAGGCGGAGTGCGTGGCGCTCGATGTCGCCGACCATGCCGCCGTGATCGCCTTCTGCAAGACCAATGCGGTCGAGCTCGTGGTGGTCGGCCCGGAGACGCCGCTGGCGGCCGGCATCGTCGATGATCTCACCGCCGCCGGCATCAAGGCGTTCGGGCCGAACAAGATCCCCGCCCAGCTCGAAAGCTCCAAGGGTTTCACCAAGGCGCTCTGCACTGAATTCGGCATTCCGACCGGCGCCTACAAGCGATTCACCAATGCCCAGGACGCGCGCGACTACGTCAACAGCCAGGGCGCGCCGATCGTCGTGAAGGCCGACGGGCTTGCCGCCGGTAAGGGCGTCGTCGTCGCAAAAACCGTGCGCGAGGCCGAGGACGCCATCGCCATGATGTTCGAGGGCGCGTTTGGCGAAGCCGGCGCTGAGGTGGTGATCGAGGAGTTTCTGCCGGGCCGCGAGATCAGCTTCTTCGCGCTCTGCGACGGCGAGACCGCCATTCCGCTGGCCTCCGCCCAGGACCACAAGCGCGTGTTCGACCACGACGTCGGCCCGAACACCGGCGGCATGGGCGCCTATTCGCCGACGCCGCTGGTGACGCCTGCGATCCACGACGCGATCATGGCGAAAATCATTCTGCCGACGGTCGCCGGCATGAAAAAGCGCGGCACGCCGTTCCGCGGCATTCTCTATGCGGGGATCATGCTGACGACGCAGGGCCCAAAGCTGTTCGAGTTCAACGTCCGCTTCGGCGATCCCGAGTGCCAGGTGCTGATGCTGCGCATGATGTCGGACATCGTGCCGGCGTTCCTCGCTGCCTGCGATGGGCAGCTCAGGAATTTCGACCTGCGCTGGTATCCGGAATCCGCGCTCACGGTGGTGATGGCGGCGAAGGGCTATCCCGGCGACTATCAGAAGGGCACGCGGATCGAAGGGCTCGACGACGCGGCCAAGGTCGAGACGGTCGAGATCTTCCACGCCGGTACGGTCGCGAAGGACGGCGCCATCCTCGCCAATGGCGGCCGCGTGCTCAATGTCTGCGCGCTCGGGGCTGATGTGACCGAAGCGCAAGGCCGCGCCTATCAGGCCGTCGACCGCATCAACTGGCCGGAGGGCTTCTGCCGCCGCGACATCGGCTGGCAGGCGGTGGAGGCCGAGAAGGCCCGGGGCTGACAGGGTTTTTGCCGCCCGGCGCGCAGGAACAGGCGTTGCCCGTCGCCACTCCAGAAATATGCAGGCAGGGCTTGAACTTAGCTACTGTGCATGGGGTTGTTTTCGACCTTCATGTCGAGGCGCTCTCGCGACTGACCAGATAAGGATGCAGAAGATGTCCGATCTCGCCGACCTCTATCCCGGCTTCGCCTCCGAATGGATCAACACCTCGTTCGGCCGCATCTTCGCCCGCGTCGGCGGCAAGGGGCCGCCGCTGCTGCTGCTGCACGGCTTCTCCGAGACGCATGTGATGTGGCACCGCGTCGCGCCGCAGCTGGCCGACCGGTTCACGCTGATCATCGCCGACCTTCCGGGCTATGGCTGGTCCGACATGCCCGAGAGCGACGCGCTGCACATGCCCTACAGCAAGCGCGCGATGGCCAAGGCCATGGTGGAGGTGATGGAGCAGCTCGGCCACGTCCACTTCGCGCTCGCCGGCCATGATCGCGGCGGCCGCGTGTCGTATCGTTTGGCGCTTGATCATCCCGGCCGGCTGTCGAAGCTCGCGGTGCTCGATATCCTGCCGACCCTGGATTACTGGGAGCGGATGAACCGCGCCTATGCGCTGAAGATCTATCACTGGACGTTTCTCGCCCAGCCCGCGCCGCTGCCGGAGACGCTGATCGCGGGCCAGGGCGAATTCTTCCTGCGCTTCAAGATGGCGAGCCAGACCAAGTCGAAGACGCTGGACGCGATCGACACGCGCGCGCTCGCGCACTACATCGCCCCGTTCCGCGATCCCGCCCGCGTGCATGCGATGTGCGAGGATTACCGCGCCGGCGCCACTATCGACTACGACCTCGACAAGGCCGATTTCGAGTCCGGCAAGAAGATCACCGTTCCCATGCTGGCGCTGTGGGGTGGCGTCGGCATCGCCCAGGCCGCAGCGACGCCGCTCGACATCTGGAAGCAGTGGGCGACCAATGTCGAGGGACAGCCGGTGGATTCCGGCCACTTCCTCACGGAGGAGAACCCCGAAATCACCGCGAAGGCGATGCGTGCGTTTTTCGCACGCGGTTAACGCCGCTCGCGAAAGAACTCCTTGAGCAGCCGCGCCGACTCGCTTTCTCCGACCCCGGAATAGACGTCCGGCGCGTGGTGGCAGGTGGGCGATGCAAAGAACCGGACGCCGGATTCGACCGCGCCGCCCTTGGGGTCGGCCGCGCCGTAATAGAGCCTGCGGACCCTTGCAAAGGAGATCGCGCCCGCACACATGGTGCAGGGCTCCAGCGTCACGTAGAGGTCGCAGTCGACCAGGCGCTCGCTGCCGATCTTTTTCGCCGCCTCGCGCAGCGCAATGATCTCGGCATGGCCCGTAGGGTCATAGTCGGTCAGCGTCCGGTTGGCGGCGGTGGCGATGACCTCGTAATTGCGCACCACCACGCATCCGATAGGGACCTCGCCCGCTTTTCCGGCGTTTTCGGCCGTTTTGAGCGCCAAATCCATGAAAGAGGGGGCTTTCAAGCCTCGTATCATCCGAAGAAACCTGCTAGTAGCTGCGCCTTCAGCAGAAGTGCTTACTGATTTTGCCTGAGCATGCGGCTCGGAACGAGCGCGCACAATGCTTTCCGGCCACCCCCTGAGTGAGATTATTCATGCCTCGCGACAGCGACAAAGACAACGATTCCCGCGGCCGGCGAGATCGCGGCCCGCCCAAGGGTCGTTCCGGCAAACCGCGTGGGCCTGAGAAGAAGTTTGCCAAGCGCGGCCCGGGCGGCAAGAGCGACGATCGTCCGCCCCGCGGTGACCGTGACAGCCGTCCGGTCCGCCGCCGCGAAGAGGGTGATGCACCGCGCCGTGATTTCAGCGACAAGCCCCGGTTCAAGCGCGATGACCGCCCGCGCGAGGATCGCGGCGACCGGCCGTTCAAGCCCCGCGGCGATCGTCCGAACTCCGATCGCGGCGAGCGCAGCTTCAAGCCCCGCGGCGACCGTCCCTTCAAGCCGCGTGAAGACCGTCCGTTTTCCGATCGCTCCTCGCGCGATGGCGACAAGCGCCCGTTCAAGCCGCGTGGTGATCGTCCGTCCTTTGGCCGCGACGACCGTCCGCCGCGCAGCCGGGATCGCGACGACTCGCGTCCGGCGGGCCGCTTCGGCGACAAGAAGTTCGGCGAGAAACGGCCCTACGCGCCGCGTGGCGATCGCCCGGAGCGAAAATTCGACGGCGAGCGAAAGTTCTCGCGAGGTGCGCCGGATCGCGATCGTGGCGAGCGCAGCGATTCAAAGCCGTGGCAGAAGCGCGACGCGGGTCCCCGCGGCGATCGGCCGCCGCGCAAGGACTTTAGCAAAGGTCCGCGCAAGGATTTTGGCGACCGCGATCGCGGCGCGGACAAACCCTGGCAGAAGCGCGAGGGCGGCGACGACCGTCCGCGCTTCTCGCGCTCACGCGACGATCGCGCATCAGGTGATCGTCCTTTCCGCGATCGTCCCAAGTTCGATCGCCCGCGTGAGGATCGTCCAAAATTCGATCGGCCCCGTCGTGACGGCGATGGCGAACGCGGCGGGCGCGGTGGTGACCGCCCGAAATTTGATCGTCCGCGCGAGCGGTCCGAGGGCCGCTCGGACTGGCACGAACATCCGCGCAGTGAAGGTCGTTTCGGTGACCGTCCGCGACGTGAAAACGAGGATGACAGCAGGATCTTCGAGAAGCGTCCCGCCTTCGGAGGCCGCGGCGCCTATCGCGCGCGCGAGCGGGATTTCGAGGGACGGCCGCGTCGGGACGAGGCACCCAAGCCGAAGAAGACCGGCGAGCGCATCGCAAAGGCGCTCGCGCGTGCAGGCCTCGCCTCGCGCCGCGATGCCGAGGAGATGGTCACGCAAGGGCGCGTCACCGTCAACGGCCGCGTGATCAACTCGCCGGCGCTCGACATCACGCAAAACGATGTCGTCACTGTCGACGGCAAGCCGTTGCCGGAGCGCGAGCGCACGCGGCTGTTCCTCTACCACAAGCCGCGCGGGTTGATGACGACGCACGACGACCCCGAGGGGCGTCCGACCGTGTTCGACAATCTGCCGGAAGGCCTGCCGCGGCTGATCAGCGTCGGCCGGCTCGACTTCAACACCGAAGGCCTGCTGCTGCTGACCAATGACGGTGGCCTCGCACGCACGCTCGAACTGCCCGATACTGGCTGGCTGCGCCGCTACCGCGTCCGCGCCCATGGTGACGTCACCCAGGCGCAACTCGACCAGCTGAAGGCAGGCATCGAGGTCGAGGGCGTGAAGTACGGTCCGATCGAAGCGACGCTGGAGCGCGACCAGGGCGCCAATGTCTGGCTGGTGTTCGCGATCCGCGAAGGCAAGAACCGCGAGGTGCGCAATGTCTGCGCCCATCTCGGGCTCGAGGTGAACCGGTTGATCCGCGTCTCCTACGGTCCGTTCCAACTCGGCGAGGTCCCCGAGGGTCAGGTCGAGGAGATCCGCGCGCGCGTGTTGCGTGAGCAGCTCGGCGACAAGGTGATCGACAAGTCTGGTGCGCAGTTCGACGTGCCGCAGAAATCGTCGTCGAGCGAGGGCGATGCGTCCGGCGAGAAGAAGGCGTCCAAGCGCGACGTGATCGCCGACCGCAAGGGCCGCCGCGTGCTGGTGCAGCGCACGGGTAGCGACGAAGCTCGCGAGCGCAACGAGGATCAGGCCAACGGTTACGGCCCGCCGCGCCGTCCCAAGCGCGGCTATCACGGCAAGCGCGATCTGACGCCGCGGGACGAATAGGATGCGCGTGGTTGGCGGTCGCTTGAAGGGGCGCAATCTCGCCTCACCGTCTTCGCGCGACATCCGTCCCACGGCGGACCGCTTGCGCGAGTCCGTCTTCAACATTCTCGTGCACGCCTATGACGATCCGATCGACGATGCGCGCGTGCTCGATCTTTTCGCCGGCACCGGCGCGCTTGGGATCGAGGCGTCCTCGCGCGGCGCGAAGTTCACGCTGTTCGTGGACAACGGCGCGGAGGCGCGTGCGCTGCTCCGAAACAACGTCGAGTCGCTCGGCCTCGGCGGTGTCACCAAGGTCTATCGCCGCGACGCGACTGATCTCGGCCCCGCGCATCCCGTCGAGCCGTTCTCGCTGGTATTTCTCGATCCACCTTATAATCAAGGCTTTGCCGAAAAGGCACTTGCGAGCCTTCGCGACGGCGACTGGCTGACGCCGGGCGCGCTGCTGGTGGTGGAAGAGGCGAAGGCCGCCCAGTTCGCGACGCCGGAAGGTTTTGAGGAATTGGAGCGGCGGGCTTATGACGACACGGAGTTTGTGTTCCTGAGAAAGCTATAGCCGACGAGCGAAGCTCTCGTAGATTCCATGGGGCGGTGAGCGGGCCCTATCCGTTAGGTTTGGGTTTCCACACTCGAACCCACGGAGCGTCTGATGCAAGCATCGACC
>NZ_JBEPTH010000029.1:0-23195 GCF_040549385.1 Bradyrhizobium sp. LB11.1
GCTGCGATGATCAAGCCGAAAACCGAAGAGTCCGACGAGGTCTAACCGTTAACTGGACAGATCAGCGCGCTTGCGGCCTACCGCGCATGGTTACGTTGAGACGTCGCCGGCAAGGTGAACGATAAGCTTCGTTACAATCTCCTTCAGCAGAACGGCAATATCGACCCGCACCGCATAGGAGCGCTCTTGGTTTGTGGAGAGATCTACGATCTTATCGATGAGCTTAGTTAGCTTGTCTTTTTGCCCGCCTTGAAGCCTTTCCGCCAGAGCGGGGTGTGCAAAAAATGCTAAGAGGGTAATTTCGAAGTCTCGATATGTCCAAGCGGTGCGACTGCATCCGACACCAATTAAATCCTGCTCGCACGCCAGCACCTGAATATTTGTGACACGGTGCAGTACGACCTCGTTGCCGCAATAGGCGCACGTTGTGAGACCTGCAAAGATGTTCGCGAGTTCATTTCCTTTGCGACCGCGGTTCGCGAGGTTCTGCTTGCGAGCGATCTGCGCGGTTTCATAGGTGTTTCTGTCAATGACGGCTGGATAGTGGTTTGGAACCGGTGGCCCGTTCGGGATGCCCTTCTTGTGACCGCCCGCAAAACTCTTGGGTTGGTACTCTCCGTAGGTCGCACGGTTTCTCAGCATGTAATCGATCGTGGTGTGATCCCATGTTTCGGATTGCGTGAAGGTTGGCACCTTTTTCTCATCGAGGTAATTGGCAATGGCGTAGCTGCCCATTCCGCCGATCGCCAACTCAAAGATGCGCCTCACGACTTCGGCGCGTTCGGGAATGAACAAGTAGCATTCGCGATCCTCGCTCAGTCCAAGCCAGCTTGGGGCTGCCGAAATTTTCTTATTGTCCGACATTTCGGGACGCCCCATCTGAACGCATGCACACAACGCTTTTTAGTTGACTCGATTCGGCTTTTCCACTGCGCAGGTCCCAGACCAGGCCTTGCGACGTTTGCGCCTCTCGGGTTGTTCCAACCTGTTATCGGGGAGTCACACCCCTGTGAACAGAGATTATTCGAGAAAAACCAAGGGGTTGAATATCTTCTGGCATGGTCACTGTTGCGTGATTTTTGTGCAACACCCGTCGGAAAACACACTTCATAGGCCCGATTCGGAGCGTTCTCTTGTTGTGTGTGCAATGGCCATCGATCATGGTGATCGGGCGACGGAGGGGGGCATCCCAAGGTCGTCCCGTTTAGGTCTTTCGCTTAAGTCCCTCGCGTTCATGCGGGTGTGTCCGAAGACGCGAAGGTGGCCAAGGCGGTGATTTAAAGGGGGTTGGGGAATTGGCCGTTCGGGTCAGTGACCTTCCCTGAAGAGCAACTTGGAGGTTTAACATGAACTTTAAGAGCCTTTTGCTCGGCTCAGTGGCGGGTCTGCTCGCCGTGGGCGGAGCTCAAGCAGCCGATCTCCCCGTGAAGGCCAAGGCGGTCGAATACGTGAAGATCTGTTCGCTTTACGGTGCGGGTTTCTACTACATGCCGGGCACCGACACTTGCATCAAGCTGGGTGGTTACCTTCGCGCTGACGCCATCTTCGGCGGCTCCGGCGACTACGGTTTCAACTACAGCACCGCTGCGGCGAACGGTGGTTCGAACAACCGTCTGACCAACTACTACTACACCCGCGCTCGTATGGACCTCACCGTCGATACCCGCACGGCGACCGAATACGGCGTTGTTCGTACCTACGCTGACATGATCTTCAGCTATGACACGGCCAACGTCACCGGCAGCGCCCCGTCGGCGTTCTCGGCCGGCAACCCGTCGCTCGGCCTCTACCATGCGTTCATCCAGTTCGCTGGCTTCACCATGGGCCGCACGGTCTCGATCTTCGATGCCCCGTGGCAGAGCTATCCGGCTGGCGGTCCCGATACCATTCCGGGCGGCTCCAACCATGTCACCGGTATCAATCAGCTCGCTTATACCGCTGACTTCGGCCAGGGCATCACCGGTTCGATCGCCTTGGAAGAGCCCACCACTCAGTCGAACGGTCAGGGCAATCTCTGGAACACCTCCGGCTTCGCTTCACCGCTCGCTGCTGCCACTGCGTTGATTAACGGTAGTTCTTACGGCTCCAGCAATTGGGGTGGAACGCGCTCCCCCGACATCGTCGGTGCCATCCGTGTTGACCAGGCTTGGGGTCTTGCCCAGTTCTCGGCTGCTGCACATAATCTTCATGCTGCCTACTTCGGCACGACGGAACCCACCGGTCATCCTTCCGACAAGTGGGGTTGGGCTGTCCAGGGTTCGTTGTCGATCAAGAACATCCCGACTGGTGCGGGTGACTCGATCAACTTGCAGGCCGTCTACACCGATGGCATGAGCAAGGAGAACTTCCAGGTCCTGTTCCCGGCAACCTTCTTCATGTTCAGCGGCACGGGCGTGCCTGGTGCATACCAGAGCGTCGGTTTGGCTGGCATTGCTGACGGCGTCTTCGGCGCTGGCACCAGCATCGAGACCGTGAAGACCTGGGGCGTCCGTGGCGGCTATACCCACAACTGGAGCCCCAACTGGGTGACCGGCATTTACGGTGGCTATGGTGCTCTGAGCTACGGCACGAACAGCAAAGCCCTGATCTGCGGCGTCTTCGCCAGCATTGCGAACCCCGGGGCGACTTGTAACCCGGACTTCAACTTCGGCGTCGTCGGCGTCAACACCGTCTGGACCCCGGTCAAGAACTTGGCCTTCACGGCGGACCTGAGCTATTCGATGCTGGACCAGAAGTTCTCCGGCACGGTCACGGCTCCGGCGCTCCTTGGCACCGCTGCCAAGCCGGCTGCGGTGTATGAGCTGAAGGATCAGAACTCCCTGACCCTGATGCTCCGCGCTCAGCGCACGTTCTAAGATCGATCTATCGATCGATAGAGAGCCCCCGGCGGGAAACCGCCGGGGGCTTTGCGTTAATTGGAATGAAGCCGACTTTGTGCCGCTTGTGGAGTGCTCCGCCGTGGACGAGTCAGATCGTGAATTGATAGGATGCTGCGGCGGCGCGGGTCTTGCCGGGGGGACGAGGTAGTCGCGATTTGCAATCGCTGCGATTCACTTTTGCATGGCTAATTTAGCAGCCAGGTAGAGGTCACGGTTGAACTGTACCCTACTCGCATCATGACCTTGCCGAGTTGGAGGTGTCACCGGGACTCGGCAGCTAATACGGAACCTGACTGCTCGCGCTCTCAGTCAGCCAGAGCCACATCGCGTTTGGGTCGTACGAAAATGATAATCGCAAGAGACCTCGCTCCTTTAGCCACCTGGACATCGCAGTGACATAGGATCGGTGGACGCCAAGCCGCAGCGAGCGCGTCGGCGCGAAGGCCAGCATTGGGGTGCACCTCAGAAAGTGCCACCAAGATCACCCATTCCGGCCCCGAAATGCCAAAGGCGATGCTCCACGATTTCCTAAATTCGTCGGGATAGCGGCGCGAAAGCGGACCCCGCAGGACATCCGCGTTGGGCCAATCCGGACTCGTTCAACGCAAAGGGAAGCCTATTCGATCACCTTGTCGGGGCGGCCAAGGAGTGACGCGGGCAACTCGACGGCGTGGGAATCACACTGCCAAACGTGCGTCGCGCGTTAGGAGCCGAATGCAATGCGGGCTAACGGCAATCGCGATCGGTCCGTGAAGTCGATCAAGCTTTGGCAGCCTACCTCACCATCGCATCGAAAATCAGCGGCGCCAACTCCGTCTCGATCCGGCCGCGGTGCGATGGTGACTGCATCATGCAGAGCGCGAACAGATCGTCATTCGGGTCAACAAAGAAAAAGGCGCCGGCCACGCCATCCCATCCATATATGCCTGGCGGCCACGGCCTCTTCGGCTGCGGCGATGTGAGCACGGCAACGCCCAGTCCGAATCCGGCGTGGACTGCAAGAAAATAGACATTGGCGCGTGCGATTCCGCTCTCGGGACCGATTTGGTCCGACGTCATCGGGGCCACCGTCTCCGGCTTCAGATAGCGTCGTCCGTCAAGCGTGCCGCCATTCAGGAGCATCTGCACAAAGCGCGCGTAGTCGCCGGTCGTCCCTACCATTCCGGCACCACCGGATTCCCAGCGCCTATGCACCATCGGGTCCCTGATTCCGGCAATGGGCGGGTCTATCAGATCATCCGGCAGGAACTGGGCAACCAGCGGGCGCTTCGCCTCGTCCGCGACAAAAAACGCGGTATGGCTCATGCCAAGGGGATCCAGCAGCCGCTCCTTCTCGAACTGAAATAGCGATTGTCCCGAAACCACCTCGATCACCCTCCCGAGCACATCAACGGAATGGCTATAGGTCCACGTCGTGCCCGGCTGCTCGGCGAGCGGCAGGTTCGCTAGGCGCGCAGCGAACTCGGCGTTGTCAAAATCGCCGCCGTAAAGGTCGGCCTGCCGATAAAGTTTTTGCACGGGGCCGTCGCCGTAAAACCCGTAGGTGATACCCGAAGTTTGTCGCATCAGATCGAGTATGGTGATCGGGCGCTTGAGCGGCTCCAGCGTAAACACTGGCTTTCCAGTCGCGTTAGGCTTTTCCTCGCCGACCTTTACGTCGGCAAAGGCCGGAATGTATTTGGAGAGGGGGTCATCGAGCGACAGCTTGCCGTCGTCGACCAGCATCAGCGCGGCAACCGATGTGATCGGCTTCGACATCGAATAGAACCGAAAGATGGTGTCATCCGACATCGGTACCTTGGTTGCGACGTCGCGCAGGCCGAATTTTTCATAATAGACTGGCTTTCCGTGCTGCTGGATCAACAGGATCGCGCCGGGAATTTTACCGATCGCGATCTCATGTCGTAGATAATCACCGATCCGCTGAAGGCCCGGTTGCGAAAAGCTTCGCGCGGCCGGCGTATCTCCAAACGTGGCGTTCAAACTTGCAGCAACGAGCGCGGCGACGAGCGCGAACGCCACCCACCTTGCCGCCGCCTTGATTCGTTGGCCGGTTCGCGCCAGACTTTCAAAATAGGCCGAGGTACGGCGTGACGAGGATGTGCCAAACATGTGAGCCTCACTAAAATGGCCTCTGTGTCGAGCCGCCGTTATTGCGGTTGCGGACGAGCCCGCTGCTGCTTTTCGCGCTCAGCAACGGCGATCGCGTCGGCTGCTTCCGGTCGCGGGTCGTCGGCGTTGGTCCGCAGGTCGGCTACATTTTCCCGGTCGGAGACATGCAGGGATATCTGAACCTGAAGGCTTACGGAGAATTCGCCAATGAAAATCGGCCAGCGGGCTGGAACGTCTGGCTGACGTTCAATCTTCAGCCTACGGCGCCAACGCCGGCTACGCCCTCGAGGCCGAGGTTCACGAAATAGAAGCGCTGGGGCGAATCCGCTATTCTGACGAACTGAGCACCTACATCACTTCAACCGTGCGCGAACATCGTCGGTGAGGCGAGTCAATTCACGATCATTCGGGACGAGGCGAGAGAGCCGCTCAGCGTATTCGAGGGCGGCGCCGATGTTTCCGGAATCGCGGCTGAACGTGACGAGGGCCAACAGGGTGTCGCAATCGTCCGGATGCCGAATTTGAAAGGCTGTGCGACATGACCCGAACGGCCGAGGCGAGCCGTGTACATCGGCTGCTCGACCCAGAGCGTGCCATCCTGGTCAAAGACGACAATCCGATCCTCAGGCGGCACGTGGTTCGGGCTTGCTGTGTCGGTTGTGGCCCGCACGAAGTCGAGGATCGCCTGCTTGGCGGCACCGTCGTTCCACGAAGGCAATAGGCCGCCTAATGGGGTCGTCTGCGCCAGCGCCGGGACTGTCAGGATCGGTCCGGATAAGGCGGGCAACAGCGTCAGAGCTGAAAGTAGAACCCGTCGGTTGGCGTGATAGCGCAACAACCAATGCATGATCGTCTCCTCATGACTGGACAGCTAATTGCTGAAAGCTGGCGAAACGTCGCAGACGGGTTATGCAATCTCGGCTGAATTCAGAGCGACGAGGTGCTGCATTCGAGATGCGCGACCACGATTTCGCGCGCAAAGCGCCAAGACAGCAGACTTCGTCCGCTTTGCTCCAGGCCAGCGAGAGGCGACGGCACATTAAGAATGTGCCCCTCGTCTCAGAACCAATCCCTGGCTTGCTCAGCCCGGCACAGAGACCTCTGCGTCAAGTTAGCAGGAGCGATACATCGCCTGCAGCTGCTTGCCTCGGAGGAAGATTGATCGCGGAGTCAACCCGCCGTGACGAGCGATCCAAAGCCGCACCTGCACGGGATACATCGCGTAGAGCGCCCGGGTTGAGGCTTCGGTGTGCCTACCTTGACCGCGCCAGATGCCCGCGATGTCCCGCGCGGCTCTCAATTACAACTGGCTCGGGTCTTGGCTTGCGCAATCGCAAGCGCCGTTTGAGCAAGGATTGCACATCGGCTTCAGCATTTGATGCATTGCCGAGAAGCAGTGCCCGAGGCTTCAGTCGATGGAATTCCGCCTTCAAAAAATCTCTCACCGTTGACGCTACAGATCGAGAGCCCTCAATCGCCTTCAATGTAGGTTCGAACCGACACACAAGTAAGAGTGCCTCACACAACACTGCGTACGACGCGGTTATTCGGGGCCGATAAGCCGCGCCATCATGGATTCGGTATACTTGGACAAGCCGAGCGAGGATAACCAGGCTTTGATGTCCTGCCTCCCGGTCCGTTCCGGCGAGGATACCATCCCTTGGCGACAACCAAGATGATCTCGCCTATCTTAGATAGGTATCAAACAGGCCCACAATGTGTTGCGACGACTCAAACGACCGAAGGCGGCAAACCCGATCGCGCGTGCCGCCGTCCCAAACGCTTTGTGTGCGCGTTAGTATTGATTTGGGCAGACCCAAGCGCCGTAGGCGTTACGATAACAGCCGCTGTTGTACCCGTAGGAGCCGTAGTAACCGGTAGCCGCCGCACCCACCGCTGCGGCCCCAACCGCCGCGCCAACCGCCGCTCCACGGTAGGGATAGTATCCTCCGCGCCAAGCGGCGCCTCGATAGGCCGCTCCACGATAAGCCGCCCCGCGATAGTCGCCACCGCGATAAGCTACGCCACGTCCCGCTACAGCGCCCCCTCGGAAATGTGCCGCGCCGCCATGAAAGCCTCCACCATGGAAACCGCCACCGCGGAAACCACCACGAGCGAGCGCGTCGTCGGGGATTAGGGGGGCGCCTACAAGGACGGTGGCTGCAAAGCCAATCAAAGCCTTACGCAACATTGCTCATTCTCCTTTCCTAGAACTGCAAGCTTTGAACAGCGGCCCTGTACATGCTCATGGTTTTTCGCGGCGCCTTGGAACTTGGCCAATCACGCCGACCTGCAATGGCTGACCGCACAGCCGGCCTTGCGCCCCGCCAACTTGCATGTCGATTCCCACCTTTGGTTTCGCGCGAGGAAATAGGACCGCAATCCGGCCGGCATTGTCGGCGGCAGCGTGTACCTGGCTATGCGTTTCCGGCAGAATTCGCGCTCTTCACGAACTTCTGCTCAACGGCTCGCGCGGCTTCCTCGCGAATCCGCCCGCTTGCTGCCGGTCTCCGCGAATCTGCATAGTCAGCACTACGAACCAAACATTAGCTTTGCATGGCTCATCGGAAGGAAAATTGTCCTGACACGATTCTTGAGGCCATTATGCAATCAAGGGCCGGAGCCTTCCTAGTGCGATCGCGCAACAACCGAACGAGCGTCGCGCACATTTCGGATCGCTCAAGAGTTTGTTGCAGCCATGCGCATACCTGATCCAGAGCCAGATGCGATCATGATGCGTCGCTGCGTTGCTCTCGCCCAGTCCGCGGGCAAAAGCGGGGAGTACCCATTTGCGGCCGTCATCGCTCGACGAGGCGAATTCATTTGCGAATCCCTCAATATGGTCAGGGTCGAAGGAGACGTTACGCGACACGCCGAAATGGTTGTAATTGCTTCGGCCCAGAAGAAGCTCCGCGCGACAAGCCTTGATGATTGCACGCTCTATTCAACCGTTGAGCCTTGTGCGATGTGTTCCTATGCCATCCGCGAAACCAGGATCGGACGAGTGGTGTTCAGCTTGCGGTCACCGGTCATGGGCGGCCACTCGCGATGGAAGGTTCTGAGCGATAGCAATCTGTCCTCGACGTTGCCGGAGGTGTTTGCTCGGCCGCCCATCGTCCTGTCCGGATACTTGCAACACGACGTTGAGGCGATTTTTCAGAAGCGAAATCCGCTGACCTGGCAATTTATGAAAGCTCGAAAGATCTTCGTGGCGAGTTCTGGTGGCGAATCCGTCGACATTTTGAACACCAGATCGCGTCTTGGTAGTCTTGCAAGCGATCTTGCAAACGTTGTCAGGGCTGTGGTCCTCGATCGCCTTTGGCGCGGTTAGGGATCGTCACATCGGCGGCAACGTGGTCCCCAACGCGCGTCAGCGCAACCGGCAGCAACGTCATGAATTGCAACGCCCGCCGCGCAACGGGTGCCACGTTGATCGGATGACTTGCCATGCGCTGTCTGGCCATCGGAGGGGGCGTCGGGAACGAATTTGCCGAAATTGCATAGCCCCTACCTTCGGCGAACTTCAGAATAGAGACGTTGAGCCCGCTTTGCAGCTGGGCGCCTTCCGCGCGCGTCGATGCAGAGCGTATTGTTATCCTTCGGAACCGTAGCAAGCACAGGAGCTAGTGCGCTGCTCACGCCGAAGGACGTCTTAAGTGCCATTCGTCAGCTAAGCGTCGTATCGCGGCAGAAAGTGGATCAACAATGGATGCTTCATTTGGGGTGTTGGACGCATTTGCATTTGCGGTGTTTGCCGTTCTCATCGCGGTGGCGGTGATCGCTGTTGTCAGCTTGGGGCAATTGCCCGGCCGCCTCGCGCGAAAATGGGGACATCCGCAGGCTTCCGCGGTTAACGTTGCCGGTTGGATTGGCGTGGCGACCGGCGGCTTGCTGTGGCCACTGGCTTTGATCTGGGCCTTCATCAGTGCATCCGGGTCGTCCGCTCTTAGAATGAAAGAAAATGAGCAAGCGCAGGCGTTCGGGTAGCGCCTACGCAGGAGGGAGCCCGCCGCTGAAGCGAACCACAACGCCACGAAGGCCGCCGCGAACACGAGTAACGGGTAGTGCGTCAGATTTTCTATGGCTCTGTCGGCTTGACCAGAATGACGAACCTTACCGTGTTCTCGGCCAGGAGACGGGATTCTTGCGTATTTTTCCCAAGTCGCGAAAATTGTCTTGCTCGCCGCATCCGTTATGTCAGCGTCGCGTGTATCGCGACTATTTCAACTGACGCCTTGCCTATCGCAGAGTCGTTGCGTTGGAGCGCGCTCGCAGTTCGGCGTTAATCGACCGAAGGTCGCAGTTTTTGAGCACCAGCCAAGTTTATGAGAAGAAGCGCGTACCAATAACGACCCCAACGGCCGGCCACTTTTTCGGCCGGAGATGCAAAGTCACGGCCTGAACCACTTTCTCGGAGCGTCTCGTTGGGCGAGCGCGTGGTTATAGATAGCGAGACGGTTTGATCTCTTTACCGTCGATACCCATTTGCGATCAAACGCAGCGTCTACGGTCCATCTATTAACACATAGTAATAAGATACGACGGGAAAAAAGTGTAAGCATCCAGGCGCTTCCGATGCTGGCCATCAGCGCCGATTGCTCATTGCAGATCCAGTTCAGGAAATCCAACACCATGGCAGAGCATAGTCTTTGGCGTTTCTCACGCGCGTTGCATAGCGCGATCAAGGAACGCCAGCCCGAGGTTCTCGAGACCCTGATCGATGACGACGTCGATTGGGTGATTCATGGCCCGATCGAATTGTTTCCGTTTCTCGGCGCGCGCCGCGGTAAGGCTACCGTGCTCAAGGTTTGCTGGCAGATCTCGGAAAACGTGCGGGTCCACCGCTTCGATCGCGAGTCAGTCATGCTGGGCGAGGATACGGCTGCATCGATGATGCGCTATTCGCTAACGGCGCTCGACTCGAACAAGCCGATTAACCTGCGGCTCGCTCATTTCGCGCAATTTAAAGCCGACCGGCTGCTCAACATTCGCGTTCTTCTCGATACCTATGAGCTGGTGGAGCAGTCGCTCGGGCATCCAATTCGCCCGCCGAAGATCGGATCATAGCAGCCGGGCAATTCGGCGCGACCAGATGCTGGCAAAGCCGATCGGATTGGCAGCGCTTCGCATCAACTCAAACGCCGTGCTTTCGATGCCATTCTCCTCGAACCATGTCTCGGCGGCGTCCACGGTTGCGAAGACTTTCAGATGATCGGCGTCGCTGACCTTGTTTGCTTGTGGACTTCGACCATCGGTCTTGGGCCTGTTGGTCGTCGGGAATTTCGACCTCATTGAGCAACGGCTTATCATCGTGCATCCGGGGATCGTGCGATAAAGAGGGTCTCCTTTGGAAGCGCTTCCGCGACCGTCCGTGGGAGGCTTAAATTGGCAGCTAACAGATCGGGCGGATTCGAGGCTACCCATGCGCTCAGGTCGTGGGAATGATAGTGCCCGTTGTTGAATCCGATCAGCAGGCGCAAGATGCCACTACCGGTGTTGCGGATATAGTGTCCGGCGCCCATCGGCACGTAACCGATGTCACCCGCAACGAATTGTTCGGCTACTGCGTGACCGATCCCCCAATAAACAGCCATCTCAGCCGCACCCTCAAGATAGTATTGCCACTCATCGGCGTGGGGATGCCAGTGAAGCTCACGCATGGCGCCCGGCTCGATCTCCAGCACGGAGACGGACATTGTGGTAGAGATAGGAAACTCATCCGCGGTAGCCGTCCACTGCGCTCCGCCCGGCACGCGCCGCGGCTGCCGGGCGCCTAATGGATAGCGATGCGTTGTTAAATGGGTCGGCTTCGCCCAGGGCGTAGCACGTGCGAAGGAGGCATGGGGAACGGCCCCCTCCGCAAAGTAAGTCTCTCCCTTCGGAAGCTTGGCCGCCCACTCCATACCGAGGCCGAGGTTCTGTGAGACGACAGCAGGCGACGTATGGGATAACCAATCAGAAATGCTAAGTGTATGATCCTCGGCGAAGGCGCCGTTGTCGAACATCAGAATGAAATGGCACTCGCTTGGCCCGGTCCCCTGGATGGCATGACCCCAGCCGCGAGGGAAATACCAAATGTCGCCCGGCCCGAACGTATCGGTCGCCGCTCCGTCGGGGCTCAATACAGTGGTGCGGCAACTGCCAGACACGACGTAACCCAACTCGGCAGCAGTCGTGTGCCAATGCAGTTCGCGCAGGCAACCGGGTTGCAAGCACATAGAGGCGCCGGCGATGCCCTGGCTAACAGGGAACTGCCGGACAGATGCGCCCCGTACGAGACCGCCGCAGCTGGTGTGCGGCGGTTGCTGTTCCAAGCGGTAGCGGAACGATGGCAGAGTCGGGTTGATCATATCCGATCTCCTGGCCGCAATATCGGCACTCGCCGGACTTCGCAGTTCCTAGAGCTACAGCTGTGGCGTACCGGCGGTCGAGTGAAATCCAGGGCGGTCCGATCGACTGAGAAGCAGCCAGGCGCCAATGCCGAGCGTCGGGTCGAGAACCGCAAACGCGAGCAGAAAATGAGGAAAAACACCCGCGATGGCCAAGGGTACGAGCACCAACGGAACGAGCACTACTCTGTCCAATACGCTAGCGGCGACGATCCGCCTGCCGCCAGATAGGCCACCGAATAGATAGAGCCAGCCGATGACCATCACGGTCATACCTATTACGCGAATGAGTGCTGCCTCGTTTCCAACGAACGCCGCGTCCCTGAAGATGGTCTGCACTACGCCGGGCCAAATAAGTACCAGGGCTCCGATCCCTAAATAGATCACGCCGTTCAATACCGTGTATTTTGATGTGATTGACTGGTCGCCCGGGTGCTCAAGAAGATCTTTGATGAGTGACATAGTGTAACTCCCGTTGGTGAAGTTCCTGGTCCAGTACAAGCCTCCCGTTCACGATTGTGATCAAGCCTTTTTGGGGGCGACCTTGTTGGCGCGCTATGCGTTTCCGGCTGGTGTACGTTCGAAATAATTTGGTTACACCAGAGTGTAGTTGCGCGAAAATCGTGCCGAGTATTTCCTGAAGCGCCGCGCCGCGCTGCCAGGAAGCCACTCTTGACCACGCTCCGGTCCACTCTGATCGAGTCAAATTGCGATACTGCCGATGTTGCATAGCGCGAGCTCGCCGGTTCGCAATAATCGAACTGAAAGACGAGATGACCCGGACCGTGGCCCAAGTGCCAGGTTGCGAGGCGCCTGCCTAACTCTTACGAGCTCAATTGCAGCTCATTGCGACAGGAGGGCACACATTGACACATCTGACCCTTCCAAACCGGCAATCGCTGCTGGATGCCTCCACCCGGTGTCTATTCAGCTTCACGGCAGCAGGGCTGGCGTTGGCGCTAGCGGCGACTGTCGCCCACGCGCAGGCTGCGGGCGAACCCAAGCCGGCCTCGCCAGCCACCCTGGAGTTCAATAAGAACTCGACGGCCTCACTGCCATGGTCGGACAAGGTGGATTTCGCAAACGCCAACCGCGGCTTGATTGCACGACTGCCGGACAACGGCGTCATCAAGGACAAAAGTGGCAGGGTCGTTTGGGACCTCTCCAGGTACACCGGTTTCATCCAGGATGGCGCGGCCGCTCCCGACACCGTCAACCCGAGTCTCTGGCGTATGTCGCAGTTGCTGATGGATGCCGGCCTGTATGAAGTAGTTCCCGGTGTCTACCAGGTGCGTGGGGCAGACTTGTCGAACCTGACCATTGTCGAGGGCGGGCAGGGTATTACAATCTACGACCCATTGATTTCCGCGGAAACGGCGCGCGCAGCGCTCGAACTTTACTACCAGAACCGGCCCAGGAAACCCGTCGTGGCTGTGATCTATTCGCATTCGCATATCGATCATGCTGGGGGCGTCCGAGGCGTCGTGGACGAGGCGGATGTGAAGTCGGGCAAGGTCAAAATCTATGCGCCAGAGGGTTTTCTCGAGAATTTCGTTGCCGAGAATCTCTTCGCAGGCACCGCAATGGGGCGCCGGGCCGCCTACATGTACGGCAATCTGCTTGCTCCAGGCCCGCAGGGGACGGTTACCGCTGGCCTCGGGGTCACGACGTCCAACGGGACGGTCACCCTGATTCCGCCGACCGACCTCATCACCAAAACGGGCGAGAAACGCGTCATCGACGGCATCGAGTATGAGTTCCTGATGGCGCCGGGATCGGAGGCTCCATCCGAGATGATGTGGTATCTGCCGAAATTGAAGCTGATCAATACGGCCGAGGACGCCACGCATACAATGCACAATCTCTACACGTTGCGTGGCGCCAAGACTCGCGACGCTCGCTTGTGGCCGATGTATCTGAACCAGGCCATTCAGATGTGGGGCGACCATTACGCGGTGCAGATCACGATGCACCACTGGCCCACCTGGGGGAATGCCGAGATTACCCAGCTGATCAAGGTGCAGCGCGATACCTACAAGTTCATGCATGACCAAACCCTGCACTACGCGAATATGGGTTACACCATGGACGAACTGCCAGGCCTCGTGACGCTTCCGCAGTCGCTTGCAAGCCAGTGGGCGAGCCGGGGCTATTACGGCACCCAGAGCCACGATGTGCGGGCAGTTTACAACTTCTACCTGGGATATTTCGACGGCAACCCGGCGACTTTGAACCCGCTGCCACCTGTTGAAATCGGCAGCAAGTATGTAGCAGCCCTGGGCGGTCCCGACGCCGTCATGAAGCTGGGCCGCGAGGCACTCCAGAAGGGTGACTATCGCTGGGGCGCCGAAGTAGTGAACCATCTGGTGTTTGCTCAGCCCGAAAATCAGGAGGCGAAAAACCTTCAGGCAGATATCCTGGAACAGATGGGTTATCAGGCGGAATCCGGCCCCTGGCGCGGCTTCTATTTGACCGGCGCCGACGAGCTCCGACATGGAGTCACAAAGCTGGCGACAGGCAATCCCGCGAGCGCCGACATTATTGCCAATATGTCGACGGACTTGCTGTTCGGTTACATGGGCGTGCAGCTAGACGCCGAGAAGGCGGATGGCAAGATGCTTGCGATCAACTGGATATTCCCGGACATCAACGAGAAGCACGCGCTCTTCCTCGAGAACTCTGTGCTCAATCACTGGCCCGATTACACTGACGCCAAAGCCGATGTCACCGTAACCGTTGAACGAGCTACATTGACCAAGGTCCTGACCAAGCAGCTGTCGTTCGAGGACGCGGTCAAGACCGGGCTAGTCAAATTCACCGGCAACCCCGCGAAGTTCGTGGAGTTCATGAGCTACCTCGTCGATCTGAACCAGTATTTCTGGTTCAAGATCGTGACGCCATAGCAAGCAACAGTACGGCCGGGAGAGCAAATCGCACCCCAGCCCAAGCGGTCCGGTTTGTTCGTGACTGAAGCTGCGGAGACGAGCGAGCGGATTCCAGCTTGGCCCTGAGGGCGCTATCGGCAGACATGTCGGGTATTACCATGCCTGCTCAGGCAGCGAGCAGGCTCGGCGGAGCGATGCTCTCAGACCGCGGTGTGAAGTGGGAGATCAGTAATGTCAAACAGAACCGAGATTGTTTTGATTGCGCTGTTGTGTTTGCTCAGCGCGCTGAACGCAGTCGCGCTTGTCCTCAACCTGTTGCAACCCTCAAGAGCGGCCGTCGGTGGGATGAGCTACCAGGGCTTGCTGCGCGACCCCATTTCTCGCGAGCTGTCAAGACGATCGCGGAGCAGTGCAGCGTCAACGTCGACCTCGCCAAGCTGAAGTGTCAGGGAGGATGATCTCGAAGCGGCTATTGTCTAACGAACGGCCATTTCCCTGCCGCACGTGTCAGGATGGCCGTCATTAATTCGGACGTCGTCTGGCTGGAGACAACGGCCTGCCTCCTGAGCTCCCGATAGACGTCGGGAGGGAGAGGAACATTGGCAATGATCAGCGTACCTGCCGGCATCATGTTCGCCGCGATCTGCCGTTCCAGGATATTTTCGAACTGCCGCATGCGGTCCCATTTCTCGGTGGCGGTGAGCCCGGACTTGCGGGCCACGACACGACAATAGGCAGCGATCAGGACATTCTGCACGTCGGTCCAAGAAATAGTGGGGCTAGCGATTTGCAGCCTGTTGATCGACTCGTTGATCTCGTTGGAGAGGTCGACGCGGCTGTCGGTCGTGAACAGCCGGCCACCAGAAGCGTCGCCGATGAGATCGGGAACCGACCCCGAGCCGATTTCTGGACATTCGAGATTTTCGGCGCCGTAGCTTTGCCCGGTCGAGCAACAGAGCAGCATGAACGGCGCAAGCACAAATCCGATGCGTTGCCGCTGGCGCTTGCATGAAGCTGCAGCGCGCGAACGCGCGTATGCAAATCCCTGGCACGCGAAGGCGATGGAGCATCCCAAATGACATGAGCATGGCCCGCTCTCCCGTGGAGTCGCTGCTACTGCTCGAACGCGAACAGTCGCTTCCAATCGTCCTTCATGCTGATCACCGTCCAGCCGTCCTTCGTTGCTTCGTCATAGAGCGCGGAGGTGAAAGTGCCGACCTTGCTGTCGGGCAGACCTTGCGCCGGTCCGTAGGCGTACTCACGCACGGCATCGTCATGCAGCACCAGCATCTTGAGCCGCGCGCCGGCACCCGTACCGGTCCACTCCAGCATCTCGTGATCGCCCGTCGAATTGCCGAACGCGGCATACGGCCGGCGGCCGATCATGAGGTGAATCCCTTCGGGCTTGCCGGCGTCGTTGTCGTTCAGGAGAAGCTTCAGCTCCTTGGTCAGAAACGGCTTGCCGTCCTTGCCGTAGCCGTATTTCGTTCCGCCCGCGGTGCCGACCACCTGCTCGGGCGGGATACCATAGACCCGCTGGGCGTAGACGCGCACGAAGTCCTGCCCTCCGCCGGTCACGATATAGGTCTTGTAGCCGTGGTCGCGCAGGAACCGCAGCACTTCGAGCATTGGCTGATAAACGAGCTCGGTATACGGGCGTTTCCAACGCGGATGCCGCGCGGTTTCGATCCACTTCTTCGCTTCGGCGTTGAACTCCTCGACCGACATGCCGGTCAGCGTCGCAGCCAGGATTTCCTCGAGGTCCCGCAAAGAAAGCCTGGCGATCGCCTCCCGGTCACCCGAGAGCACGGTCTTGAACGGCGCGACGTCCTTGAGTTCCGGCTTTTTTGCCACCACCGCCGGGACACGGTCCAGACAATAGAGAACTTGCATGTACATCGGATGCTCGACCCACAGCGTGCCGTCCTGCTCGAACACCGCAATGCGGTCCTCCGGCGGCACGAAATTCGAGCCGGCCTGATCTGTGGTGGTGCGCACGAAGTCGAGGATTGCCTGCTTCGCAGCGCCATCGTTCCATGACGGCAGTTGCCCGCCCGGCGCTTGCGCCAGCGCGGAACCGGGCCTGAGCGCTGACAGAACTGGAAGCACCGCCAGAGTCGAGAGCAGGGTGCGGCGGTTGATGGGGGAGGAAGGAACGATCGGTAGCATGCTCGCCTCCTTCGATGTGGTCGCCCATGATGACGAGGATATTGGGCTTCTGGTGCGCGGATGCCGGCGCAACGATTTGCCGTTGCGGCTGCGAGCGCCGCGAACAGTCCGAGAAACACGTTTCTCGGATCGTTCATGATCGATCCTCCAAACCTGTCGCGGACCCGGCTTCGCCGATCTGCGAGCTCTATTGGACCGTGGTCCATAGAGCTCGCGGCATTCGCGTCGCCTCAGTAGCAAGGCGGGTAGGGGTAATAGCCGCAGTACGGATATGCGTTCGCCGCCGCGGCACCGACCGCCGCCGCACCCAGCGCGGCCCCACCGACCGCAGCGGCTGCATATGGAGCCCCGCGATACCAGGCACCGTGCGCGACGTAGGGATGGTAGCCGACGCGGCCGTACCCGCCTCGATCAAAGCCGCCGGCGCGGAAGCCGCCGGCATGGAAACCACCGAAGCCGCCGGCATGGAAGCCGCCGGCGTGGAAGCCGCCGAAGCCGAAGCGGTCGATGAAGAGTGCGGCCGGCCCGTCGCCGCCCGTGAGCTCACCTTCGAGCACATCCACGTCGAAGGTCAGCTTGTCGCCCTCGAGCTTCGCCGTCTTCAGTGTGACGACAGCATCGCGGATTTTCGATCCGTCCGTGTTGAACACCGAGACGGTGCCGTTCGGCGGATCCTTGGTAAAGCTCTCATCGCTTTCATTGTTCGGCGCCCATTCCTCCAAGAGGTGCGTCGTAAGTGTGTGCCCTGCCGCCCGCACCGGGCGGTCTGCGAAAACGATCGAGTTGGGCGACACGCCGGTGAGTGTCAGCTTGCCGCCCTGCAGGCTGGCGCCGCGAGCGTTCATCACGATCAACGACGGCACGATATCCGGGCCGACTTGGCCGATCGTCTTCTCCAGCGGCATGTGCGGCGGCGTCGCAGGCGTCGTCTGAGCCAGCGCCGGCGCCGTCCCGCAGAGCAGGAAGGCGATGATTATGCAGCCAGTTCGATTTTTCATGGTCATGAGCAACTCCTTTCTGACCAATTTGGGGCGCTCTTGTCTTGGCGTGTACCGCTCATGGTTGCCCTCCTCGATGTCGGCTGCCGAAGCCCGGGCCGCAGCCTTCGCCCAACACCAGTCGAACTTTGCCTTTGCCGATCCATACCGGGGTCATGTTTTTGGGCAATCGGCGGGGGGAAGTTGGTCGAAACGTCCTGGAAGCGCTATGCGCCTTCGGCAGATTGATTGAGGAATTGATGGCGCTGCAGGGTGACCGAGATTGATTCACCAAAGGCGGTGCATTACGTCACGCAAAGCGCCAAGCTTCCGGCAATTGATGATTTCGGGTTCGCCACGCTCGACACTGTGATTATCAAGATCGCGAAGCTACGTCCGGAGTGTGCCTGGCGTCCGCCTAGGATAGTTGCGCAAGTGCAACATCGGCGCATCTTTTGTCGTGATTGACGTATCTGCATAGTCGGTACGAACTTCAAGCTATTCCATGCCCTCGAACCCTGTTCTCTGCGAGCAGGGCATGTTGTCGATCGAGGTGATCACATGAAACATCGTCTAGGATTTCTCGCCGGCGTTGCGATGTTGCTTAGCCCGCTTGCTGCGCACGCGGCGGACCTTGCCGTCAAGGCCCCTCCTGCGCCGGTACCAGCCGCTGTCTACAATTGGACGGGGCTTTACATCGGTGTGAACGGGGGCTGGGGCTGGGGCCGGCAGGACCCACTCAACCTGATCGACAATCGCTTCGATCGCTCAAGCTTCAATATCAACGGCGGACTGGTCGGCGGCACTTTCGGCGCGCAAATCCAGCAAGGCGCTATCGTACTTGGTTTCGAAACTGACATCGATTGGGCCGATATCACTGGACGAGGCGTTACCGTTCCCACGATTGTCGGTGTTCCCATTGGGGCGACGTTAAATGTGACCACGAAGATCGAGGCCATCGCTACCGCGCGGGCGCGGGCCGGCGTCGCTATCAACAACTGGTTGATCTATGGTACCGGAGGCGCGGCCTTTATCAAGGAGACGGCGAACGGCACTACAATCGCCGGCGTGCCCTGCGGCACAGCGGGCGTGCTACCAGGCTGCTCCGAATCGCATTGGCGGCCGGGCCTCGCTATCGGCGGCGGCGCCGAGTGGGGGTTTGCGTCGAACTGGACTGCGAAGGCCGAATATCTTTACGTCGCTGCCGCAGGCACCGGCGCCAGCGTCGATCATGTGAACATCGTTCGCGCCGGCATCAATTACAAGTTCGGAGGATTTTGACCTCGTCGCTGCGACGGACTGCCGCCGCCGGAGGACGGCAGTCCCCAATCTGTCGTAACGAGAAACGTCACGGATGCGCGCCCCGACCGTTTAAGCGCCCCTCTTCGACGCTCCGTCCTTGGCTGCATACCGTATCAGCGCGCGTCGTAGCGTCACTGACGGGCTTTCGCCGAACGCCGCGCGGTATTGAATGGCGAAGCGTCCGAGCTCGACAAAGCCGTGGCTCGTCGCGACCTGCGTCACGGTCAACCCGGGTGTTGCGCGACGGAGTTCAGCACGCACTGCTCGCAGGCGTCGGTCGTAGAGAAAACGGCGCGGCGGGCAACCGTGCACCGCACGAAACGCGAAGCGTATCATCCCGGGACGGACCGAAGCTTCCCTGTAGATATCGGAGAGGCTTAGCGGTTTGCCCGCAAAGGTTCGTGCGATCTCCTCCACCTCGTGAACGATGTGTCTGCAACGTTCGCTTGGTTGTCGCTCGGCGGGCACCAACAGGAATCTCCCTGTGAGAACGTGGCGCAGGCGAAGTCACCGCACCGCTAAGATCAGGCCTGTAGTCCTCAAACCGGGAGGAAGGGTCGACGCCCTTCACATACAACCTGAAGCTAATGTCGGGTTCGCAGAGCTGACTATGCGCGTTCGGCAGGTTAGATTTGCGGATCGCGTTGCAGCGTAATGGAAGGCGACTCACCGAAGGTGGTGCGATACGTCACCGCAAAGCGCCCAAGCTCCAGGAACTGATAGTCTCGGGCCACCTCCGCGACGGTGGCCATCGAAGGATCGGCACGTCGCAGGGCCGAGCGAGCCTTGTTCAATCGTCGCAACAAGACATATCGCGTGGGACTTACGCCGAGGAATTCGGCGCAACACAGCCGCAGCGTTCGCTCCGGCACGCCAATCTCTACACAAAGCGCGGGCATGTTAAGTTTTTTATCAATGCGTTGACTCAACACTTCTTCGAAGCGCGCCATGATAACGGCGTGACGGTGCCGTGTTTGGTTGTCTTCCGCCTCGTTGGCGGAAACGCAATTGATGATCGCGTGAAGCATTTCCTGCTCAAGCGCTCTTGCTACTTCACGGCACTCGATCAATTTCCGTTTGGCTTCCGCAAGTTGGCAAGCTTCCTTAAAGAGACGCCGAAATCTTGTTACATCCGCGCGTGCAGGATGAAGTATTCGGCTTGGGCGCGGCGGTGCGATCTCTCTTCCTGTCACTGCTTTGCTGTAGCTCTCGAATCGCTCGGGCGATAATGATATCAAGCCCCATTGGCATGCGCCGTCGGATCGTTGATGTGTGCTCTCGCCGCGACCGTGCAAAACCATGTCGCCGTTTCGCAAAGCAAATCCGTCGGATATGAGAGATTGCGTACCGATCGGGAACGACAGGAATATCTGCTCGGGGGGCAACAAGACATGGGCAATCCGCGCGAGGCTTTCGCAACACAGAGAGACTTCGAGATCTTGCAGTTTCAGCCGTATCAGCCGTGCCTTGAAATCTCCGGCACCTGTTATCGTGAGATTGAGACGTGCATCAGCGAATCCAGCTACGTAACCATCGGGATCGGCAAAGGTAAGTATGCGAGTCTCTGCCATATGCCTCGTCCGGTCGGACCGGCGGACAATTCTTGCGACCTGTTGATTTATTGGTCTCACCGCACGCAGTATTAAGTAACTGATCGGCGTCGGCTATGCAGGTTCGGAAAGTTCGACCCTGATGGGTGGAATGTGACGAATATGCAATTCCGGCAAGCTGACAGGTGATCTCGACCAGGCGCTGCGCGCACCGGCGTCCTGCGCCTGGCGGGGGGCCAGCGGAAAAAGCTGGCTGTCATCGAACTCCAACGCGCCGTTTCCGACGCGCGGAGTATCGCGATCCGGAAGAAACCGCCCGTGCCGGAGGAGCAGGTCATGCCGCTCGCCTATCCTGCCGGCCGCCCTCATCTCGTGGGCGGACGGTTCGTTCAGTTCGGAGATGACGGGAAGCTCGCCGGCATGGCGCTCCTGGAAATGTATGAAGGCGAGAACCGCCTCGTCATCGGTCACGACGCCTCGGGAGCACCGGTGGTCGATTGCGATGGCCGGGTCGCAGCGGTCGTCAGCAAGTGTTTACCCAGACCTTGGTGTGGGGACCCAAATTCGAATCTCGACGGCATGCGGAATGCCCAACGTCGTTTCTTGCCGGTCCAAACACTCGATGAGGCCGACTTAGTTGGCCCGACGCCTATTCCGCTGTAAGGGAGGACGGACGATTGAGGTCGATCGCAGTCCACTCCGCGGGTCGCCGCAATGTCTCCGATGGCGACTCCCCGAACAGTGTGCGGTAAGCGACTGAAAAGCGTCCAAGCTCCCAAAAGCCGTGGTCGGTAACAATCTGCGTGACGGTTGCGTTGGAGGGATCGGAACGCAGGAGCGCGCGCTGTACGAGGTGCATTCGGCGCAAGGTGAGATAGCGGATAGGCCCCATGCCCAGGTGCTGTTCGCAGCTGGCGCGAAGCGTTCGCTCGGCGACGCCGATCGCTGCGCAAATTTCGGTGAGATAGAGCGGCCGATCGGGATTTGTCTCCAGGAACTCCTCAAACCGCGCGAGGATAGTGTCATGATGACGGCTGCCCGCGGTCGGCTCCACGGCGGCGCCTTCGGCAAGGCACCTCACCATGACATGAATGAGCTCATTCTCCAGCGCCCGAAGCACCTGCGGCAACTCCAGAATATCCTGACTGTCATGAGCAAGCTGTCCGATGCCTCTGTGCAGTCTTAGTAGTCGGAGCATCGCCGCAGAATCTGGGCGAATGATTCGCTTCGGCGGCGTTTTCAGTTCACACCCGATTATTGTTTCAGCAGCAGCATCCAGGTCATCGATGGAAAGAGAGATCGTGCCATAACGGAGGTTAGCTTCAGATCGTTGATGTACGACGTCGAACCGGTTCACGACGACATCGCCAGGCAAGACTTCCAGGCCGCAGTGCAGGAGCGGTGACGAATCAAGTTCGGTCAGAAAACCGATCGATCTACGGCCGGGCTTGACCGCGACAGTATTGACCAGCGGCAGGGATACATGGAAACGCTGCATCCAAAGCCGGCTCATGCCGATCTGGGTAATCTCGGCATGAAAACTTCCTTTTGCCGTGGGATATAGCGCCAGGTCGGCAAACCGAATAGCTGTCTGGCACGCTGACGGATCAGCAAAACTAAAAACTCTACTCAACGCCACTTCTATTCTCCCCCAAAACAGAAACTACCCTTTGATCAAAACAAAAGGTGCTGCGGCGACGGGACGTCAGGAGAACTACTCAAGACCGCAAGAGCGAAACAGGCAGCACAACGAGGGCAGCCCATAATACGGTTGTATTCTAGTCTTGCTATTACCTTTGGTAAATCGATAGATTTTTGACCTGCGGCTTGATGTAAATCAATGCTGGACGCAAGTGGCGATACTGGCCGGGCTCGCTTGCTGGTTGAGTTATGTCACTACCACTTACTGTTGTTGGAACGGAAACTTGATCTTCCAGTTGCGCTTCATGTCGACTAATCGGAGCTGTCGGCCCTGGTGACGCGGCCGACGAAAATCGATGATGGCCTGCTTGACCGGCGTGTCGTTCCTGGACGGCAAGGGATCGGTCCGCGCGAAAGAACGGGATGACTAGACGACCGCTTCCATGAAACCACTCAGTGGCAATATTGAAGATATGAGCCGAAAAATGCGGCTATTTCGGATGCTGCATATATGATTCGAATCACGAAAACGCTGACCCAGGCAAACACCCGGTCAATCCGAGGGCTGCGGCGGCGAGCATGATAACTGGCTCTTCATTAATAGACCTCCATCAGAACCGATCTGATTCCGACAAGTGAGGGCGTCGAATAATCGCGGCGCGGTCGAGCAATGTTGCGGCGCGGGACCGCTTGCCGCCTATGCGAATCCGGCAGATATTGCAGAGCGATCAGCGCCTGGAAGCCTGATCCGTTTGGGGGCGCTCAACAGTGCCAGCCCGTATGCTCCTTGCGGAGTGGAAATTGCGCGTGCTCGAGACCATGCCGAAACTGCATAGCGCGCACGGTGGAGCGAGAGCTCGACTCTCGCCGGCCACCCAGCGATAGAGATGCCATGCTCATAATTCTTGCCTTTATTGTCGCCCTCTCTGCAATCTTCTCAAAGTTCAAGCTGGTGCGCTGGGGTTGGGCATCTGGTTCCGTTGCGGCATTGGTTGAGCATTGATACTCGCGACCTTCCTCGGCCTCTCCATCCGACTATCACTGGGCGGTTGGTCGAGGTGACGCCGAACGTATCGGGTCAGATCACGGCCATTCCTGCTGTGTCAGGGACGCTTGCCAGGACGAGCACCTTTGGCGGCGGGACGACGTTTCCGGCGATGATCTCGATTCCCTGCGACATGAACCGTGATATGCTTTAGCAGTCTGCTGAAAAACCTTGAAATGGAGAATTTTCATATTTCCGCCGATCGTTTTTGGAGCGGCGCGGTAGAGTTGGATGTAATTTCTAGCT
>NZ_JBEPTH010000030.1:0-21358 GCF_040549385.1 Bradyrhizobium sp. LB11.1
TCCGATCAAGCGTCTCGACGAACTGCTGCCGTGGGTTTGGAAACCAGAGATTCATGTCAAGGCCTGACTGACGTGCAAGAACCGGACGCATACGATAATTGGGGATTATCGTTCTTTTCGGGTCCAGAGCGCAGGCAGTTGTCCACATTCGCTGGCCTTAGCGGGTCGAGAACTTCGACCGCCACAATATCTGGAACACGGCGGCCGCGGCTTGCGCTTTTATCCGCGTCATGACCGCCCTCACCCGCCGCCGCAGCGACAATCCCCACCGGGAGACCTGGCACATCTACCTTGACGACGTTCGCGTCGGCACCATCGGCGAGCGCGCCGGCGTGCCAGTCGACGTCGAACAATGGGGCTGGTCGTGTGGCTTTTATCCCGGCCTTCACCCGGGCCAGCACCGAACCGGTACGACCGAGACCTTCGAGGAAGCCCGCGCGGGCTTCGAGGCCGCATGGTCCGAGCTGCTCCCGGCCATCCCTGACGACGCCTTTGCGGAATGGCGGCACGATCGCGATTGGCGCGCCGAGATGAAGGCCAAGCGGGCCCGCGGCGAGAAGCTCGATAGCGAGATCCACAGCACGTTGAGGCGTTGCGTCTGCGGCGAGACGTTCGACGAGTGGAAGCCCGACGAGAGCTACCCGCATCGCGCCCACATCTATGCCTCGCAGGCCGCCGGAAAGGTTCGCTGGTGAAACACGCCGAAGTCCGCCCCTACGCAGATCCGGAAGCCGCCGCGCGCAAGCTCCTCGAACTCGCCTCCGGTGTCGAGCCAATCAACGACCGCATCCACATCGAGAAGATCAACGGTCCGTTTCTCTCGAAGGCAGGATGCACTGCGAACGGCCCGGAGTTCGGCGCCGGCATCAGGTATGCGATCGAGAAAGGCTGGCTCGAGCTGCACGAGAGCGGCACCTATGTGCGGCTGCTGCCGCCAGGCGCCGAGCTGTTCCCTCGTCAGTAAAGCAGCATCACCCACATCCACGCCGCCAGCGACGCACACAGACCAATTCCCAGATACGGCAACGCAAGGCGCATCGGGTTTTCCTCCGAAACGCGAAATATGCCGTCAGATTAGATCCTTGCCGGCGGAAGTCCACGAAAATCTACGGTTGCATTAATCAGTTGGAACCAGCGTGGAAGCAGGCAGCTTGATGGATGCCCAGCACCGCTGCCGATGCTGGGCGGAGCGACCCCGGTTTACATGCCCCCAAGCCACGAACCGGGGCCGTCTCTCCGCCGAGGGGTCGACAATGAAATGCGATATCCGTGACGACATCGGCTGGGTCTGCGAGACCCATTCCGGCCGGCCATGGGGAGGCCCCCGCGCCTGCACGTGCGGGGCCGCCGGCGCGCCCTGCCCGTACTGCAACGTTCCAGCCGACGGCGAACCGCCGCGGATGCCGGCTGGCTTCAAGACCGAGGTCGACAAGGATGGATGGCGGCACTGATGGGACAATCCGCACGGGTCGCGCGTGACTGTTCGGAACGCGGAGAGCATCTGGGCGCCGCGTGGTCATCTCAGGTTCAGGAAGGAACGTCCAAGGTCACTGGGCGGGGATTAGGCTCCGCTGGAGTATCAGGCATGAAATTCAGACTTGCTCTTGCCGCACTGACCGTTCTCGGCGGGACTGCATTTTCGATTGCAACGGCATCGGCAATGCCGATCGCTCCGCTGGGACAATCGGACATAGCGAACGCTGAGACCGTGGCGTTGGTTTGCGGGCGGCACGGATGCGTCCGAACACGTCCGGCTTATCGCCGCGGCGTCGTCGTCGTTCGTCGCCCGTATGCCCACCGATACTACCGCCGCTACTGACTGAGCTTCGCTCTGAAATGACTAGCAGCCTAAGACCGTTCCTAAGGGCGGCCTCAGGCCCGCCTTAACTCATCTGTTGGCAAGCTTCCGCTGAAGCTCGCGCTGGTCGTCGATGTACTCTTGCACGACCTGCCGGGCTTCCTCCTCACGCGATGGTTTGGAAGGCGGGGAAGGCTGCTTGTGCGTGTCTTTGTCGGCCATGGTGTTCCAAGCCTCGCGTTGGCCTTTCGGCACGAATATGAAACGTTCCTAACGGCCGGTAGCGCTTAGTCTGGTGACCGCAGGCCGGGCGAAGTCAACCAGTCGCTCAAATGTGCCCCGGTCTCAGCGATCCGCGCGCGGCGAAGCAGGGCCTCGCGTTCGGGCCCGGCAGGCAACTGACTGGCTTTTGCTTTGAGTTTGGCCGTCTGCTCAGCCACCCGTTCTTCGAGGGACCGGGTTTGTTTAACTCTGCGTCGCTCCGGCATGCCGCCTTCCTTGGAGGCGTTTAAAAAACGACTCGCCAACCCTGGCAGGCGCATTTGGTTCCTAAATTTGAACTCGGTCTCAGTCTTGGCGCTTTCGGCTGCCTTTGGCAGCCAGTGTCCGTTGGGCTTTGGTTGCCATGGCCATCCAGTCTTCCGCGAGCTCAAGCCACGCCGCCTTGTCGACCTCGCGAATCGCCTTCCGTGCCTCGATGAGGCAAGTCTTGGCTTGTTGCAAATATCTCGCAAAATCAGCTTCGCTCATTACGTTGGAATGCAGTGACCCGCACATGGTGCCAAAAAAACGCGAGGCCGGAGCAATCTCTCGGCTGGCGGCGCGCAGACCGTGATGATGTTCCCGAATGAGAGAAGGCCCACAACTGAGGCGGCCTTATTCTTTTGAGCATTCCTCTATCCTGCTTGCCAGCAACAGCCACGCGGCGGCCGCATCTTGAAGTCGGTGCCTGCGACGGCCAACATTGCGCTCAGCCTGCGCCAGCTTTTCAGCTGCCTTTTCCCGGCACTCGTCTGCGGTGAATTCCACGCGGTAACTGGGGCGCGGCTCGTCTGGTCAAAACAGATCACTGCCAAAATTAAACTAGGCCACTGAGGTCGGAAACAGGCCAGCGCCCAAACCTCAGGCATTGCCGCCCGATGTGCTGGTGCAGCGCCGCCGGTGACATTGATGCGCTGCGCCTGATGGGGAACCATCGGCCAGTACTCGCGATTGGGCCATGTGGAGTCTGCGTATGCGTACCTCGCCCTCGATCGTGCCAGCCGGCGACGATCAGACAGTCTACCTGGTGAAGGACGATCTCGGCCGGCTCGGCGCCGTTTGGCGGGAAGCCGACGCTGAGACGACGGACCTCGAGACCGTCATCGCCGACCTGATGGCTGGCGAGTACAGCGACCCGGTCCGGATCATCGCCTTCAACACCGCAGAGCGCTGGTCGGAGGACGTCTCCGAAGACGTCGCCCGCGAAATCCAGCATCGCTGCAATTTGCAACTGACCGACGTTCCCTCGTATCTGCAAGAATTTGTCGATCGCCACGCCGCTCAGGACATGCGGCAGTTCAGCATGCGCCTGGTTTGAGCGATGGCCTTCCAGCGGAAAAAGCCGGAGGCACTCGGTGTCAAGTCGCCGCTGCCCGGCTTCATCCCACCCGCGTTGGCGACGTCGATCGAGCGGGTGCCGGCCGGCGAGCGGTGGATCCACGAGATCAAGTTCGATGGCTACCGCGTCCAGGTTCATCTCGCCAATAAAACCGTCAAAATCTACACGCGACGCGGTCACGACTGGACCCGCCGCTTTAAGAAGGTCGCCGCCGACGCCTGGCACATCAAGGCGAGCTCGGCGATCATCGATGGCGAGATCGTCGTTCCGGCCGAAGATGGCACCACCGATTTCTCCGTGTTGCAGAATGAGTTGAAGGGCGCCTCGACCAAGATCGTCCTGGTCGCCTTCGATCTGCTTTATCTCAACGGTAGGGACATTCGACAATTGTCCCTGATGCAGCGCAAGGCCGAGCTGAACAAGATCATCGCGGCCACGGACGTCCAGTTCAGCGAAAGCTTCGAGATCGACGGTCCGGAGCTCTTTACCCATGCCTGCAAGGTCGGCCTCGAGGGCGTTCTCTCAAAGGTGCGAGACAGCGCCTACCCGGTCGGCCGCAGCAACAACTGGGTCAAGAAAACCTGCGCGCAACGCGAGACGCTGACCATCGCCGGCTTCGCGCTCGACGAGGGCAAATGGGACGGCATGTATCTCGCCCGCCGCAAGGGCGACGACCTGGTCTATGCTGGCAAGGTTGACCATGGCTTCGACAAGACTTCGGCGGCCGAGCTGCGCCGGCGCTTGGAGCCGCTCGTCCGCAAGACGCAACCCTACGCCAAACGGATCGCGCACAAAGGCATCTGGGTCGAACCGAAGCTGCTCGCCGAGATCGAGTACCGCGCAAAGTCTGCCGAGGGCAAGGTGCGGCACCCGTTCTTTAAGGGTTTGCGGGAAGACCTGTAATGGTCGGTAAAGCGTTCGGTTTGAACATGCAGCATCAAAGCGCTATTCGCCGACGCGCTCATCAAAAATTGCGGCGCACCGTTGCCACGACCCGCTCCAGCGCGACCGTGGCGATAGCCTGAGGCATAGGAGGCAACCGCGAGTGCCACGATCCAGCAAGGCAGCATTAAGCTCGCGAGAAGCAGAGCCTTCCAGGGCAGCACTGCCCCAGCGGCGACGATCGTAATGGTGAGAGCTCGGACCATGACCCTGATTGATTCACAGTCGATTCCACCGCACAAGCCCCCTTCAACCCAAAAGTGTGCATGACCAATCAGTGGATCGGCAAACGGCTCTCTAGGTTCTGATAATTAGGCATTACCGCAATGACGGCATCGGACTCGTTAGCGCATATCAGCCGCGTCGTTTGCCTCATTGCAAACGTCGCGGTTGCGTTCTCGGCCCCGTTCTGTAGAAGGGCTTTGGGTGTTCGCTGCATGAGGCAGTGACAGGCTAAGCGATGGTCGGGCCGCCACGCGGAGCGTGTGCGCCTATGAACGATCGGTTTCCCGGCGAGGATTTGCCAAGCAAAGACCTGCCGAACACCCAACCTCCTGTCGAGCGGGCTTTCGCGGCACTCCAGCAGTTCCTGCGTGTCGAGGCCGTCAGCGGCATCGTGCTGCTCGTGGCTGCGGCAACGGCATTGCTATGGGCCAACTCACCGATTGCCCATTCCTATCATGACGTCTGGCGCCTGCCGATTCCGCTTCACTTCAACGGGTTTAGCTTCGATAGGCCGTTGCATTTCTGGATTAACGACGCGCTGATGACGGTATTCTTTCTCGTCGTCGGCATGGAGATCCGCCGTGAAATCCATGAAGGCGCGCTGAGCACATTCGATCAGGCCATTCTGCCGGTGCTGGCGGCCTTTGGCGGGGTCGTCGTTCCTGCGCTGATCTATCTGAGCTTCAACGCCGCTCCGGAGCGCGACCATGGCTGGGCGATACCGACCGCGACCGACATTGCGTTCGCCGTCGGCGTGCTGGCGTTGCTCGGAAAATCAATTCCAGGCAACGTTCGGGTCTTTCTGCTGGCGCTTGCCATCATCGACGACATCATCGCGGTTCTCATAATTGCGCTATTCTACAGCAGCGGGCTCCAACCCAACGGTTTCATCGTCGCAGCTGTCGGCGTTCTCGTGGCGTTCGGCCTGCAACGGCTCGGTTTCCGGTCTGCGTTCGTCTACATCCTACCAGCTTTTATCGTCTGGGCCGGCCTCTTCATCGCTGGCGTGCATCCGACCCTGGCGGGCATCGTGCTCGGCCTGGTCACACCGGTCCGCTCGACTGGTCCAGAGACGGTGCCGCCCGTCGTCCGAGTTGAGGCGGCGCTGCATCCCTGGGTCGCCTACGCAATCATGCCTCTGTTCGCGCTGGCGAATGCTGGCGTCGATCTGAGGGGCATCGAGTTTGGTGGTGGCGCGCAGTTCGTGGCGCTGGGCATCGGACTTGCGCTTTGCGCAGGAAAACCGATCGGTGTGATCGGTGCAACCTGGCTCGCCGTGCGTTTGGGGGGATGCCGGTTGGCCGCCGGTGTGTCGTGGGCCGGCGTCTGCCTCATCGGGCTTCTGGCTGGCATCGGCTTCACCATGTCCATCTTCATCGCCATGTTAGCGTTTAACGACGACAGGCTACGGGACGCGTCAAAATTCGGCGTGCTGCTCGGCTCGCTGATCTCCGTGACACTCGGTCTCGGATGGGGATTTGAATATGCCCAGCGGCAGCGAAAAGCCAAGCAATGAAAGCTTGTGGCCCGGAGCCGGAGATTGTCATACTACCCAGCTTGTAGGATTTTGAATGTGGACGGACTTGGCGAAGATTCCTCAAATCAGCAACCGAACTTCGAATCCAAATTCGAAGCTTCGAAGACCATAAAATCCGCTAAATCACACTGTCCGACAGAATGCGCTTAAACTTGTCGACAGAGTGACGCCGCCTCAGTCGGCGAGTGTATTTACAGCAGGCAGCGGCTTCGTTGGCTGGATCACGAATCGATGCGTTCGTGAGCAGCAAAGCGCCAGAGCCAAAAAGCCTATCGTAACTAGGATCATTCCCCGCATAAGGTGATCTTAAGCCGAACCCAACATAAACCAATATGACCGAAGTCTAAGGCACTCTTAAGCGACGGCTCCAACGAGCCAATTAATTTCGATTTTGATCCCACCGAGGTTTCTGCGCTCATGACGCTGCTCTCGAATCGCCAAAAGCGGATATTCAAAATCACCTCCGCGCGATGGCAGCGGCGGGCGATCTTCCTGCTTGGCGGGATCGGGGTCGGCACTGCGGCGGTGGCGCTGGCACAGCTTGCAGATCTCGCGCAACACGCCTTTTTGCTCCTTCTGGCCAAGTCGCGCTATGCCGTGTTGGCGGTGACGCCGCTTGGCTTCATGCTGTCGGCCTATCTGACCATCCGCATGTTCCCGAACGCGCAAGGCAGCGGCATTCCGCAGGCGATCGCTGCGCGGCATCTGAGCGATCAGGCGGCGCGCGAGAGCCTGATATCGATCAGGATCGCGATCGGCAAGATGATCCTCACTCTGTTCGGGCTCCTCTGCGGTGGCTCGGTCGGGCGGGAAGGGCCGACCGTTCAGGTCGGCGCCTCCATCATGTTCGCGCTTGGCCGCGTCTCGCCACGCCGTCAGCCCGGGCTGATTCTGGCCGGTGCCGCCGCCGGCGTTGCCGCGGCCTTCAACACGCCGCTCGCGGGCATCGTCTTCGGCATCGAGGAAATGAGCCGCGCTTTCGAGACCCGCACATCCAGCCTCATCATCGCAGCCGTCATCGCGGCTGGCCTGACGTCGCTCGCACTGGCCGGCAATTACGCCTATTTCGGCAGCAGCGCGATGTCGCTGGCGCGTGGCACCGACTGGCTGGCCGTTCCGCTTTGCGGCGTGGCCGGAGGCATCGCGGGCGGCCTGTTCAGCCGCGTTGTCATCGTCATGGCGCGCGGCATCAAGAACCCGCTCGGACGCGTAATCAAGGGCCATCCACTCTGGTTCGCATTTGCCTGCGGCCTTGCTGTCGCAATTTGCGGCCTTGTCTCCGGCGATACGATCTATGGCACGGGCTATGTGCAGGTGGAGGAGGCGTTGGATCACGGCACGCCGCTGCCGCAAGACTTCGGCGTTCTCAAGCTCCTGGCCACCACCTTTGCCGCGATCAGCGGCATACCAGGCGGCATCTTCTCCCCGTCGCTGGCCGTCGGGGCTGGTATCGGCAGCAACATCGCGGCACTGTTCCACGACGCGCCGCTCGGTGCGGTCATGTTGCTCGGCATGGTCTCGTATTTCGCCGGTGTCGTGCAGGCGCCGATTACCGCCTTCGTGATCGTGACCGAGATGACCGACAATCATGGCATGGTCGTGCCGTTGATGGCAGCTGCGCTGATCGCGCATTTCGTCTCGCGAATGATCTGCGAGGAGGGTATCTATCACGCGCTCGCAAAAGGCTTTATCGAGCGATCTTCGTCGACTTCGGCTAAATGATGGTTCCACGATTCGGGATTTCGCCATTAGGTCACCCATGTCCGATGACAAACTCCTATTATGGCTTTCAGTGGCCCTGGGCGCCTTCGTCATCGGGTACTCGCTGTACCTTCTGCACTTCATTTTCTCTTAGATTGGAGCTCGTTGCGGTCTGTTATCGCGGCTCGAGGTTTCGCCTGGTGGCCCATCGCGACGTAGCGTTGCGCGGCATCCGAAATTGAAGATTGACCGGACCCGCCCTGCGCCGAACCCAGTCCTAGATCTCGATAATCGGACGTTATCGAAAGCGTTCATCCGATTGGGCGGACTGCGAAGTCCCTGCCCCCTCGGCTCGGGCGTGGTCACAAACGGCGGGTGATTGTAGCTTGTCACCGTAGCTACTCGCGCAAGCCCCGGGCCGAGTGTCGGAAATTGCAGATCATCCAATGCCTTGGTCAGTCCGGTTTGGAGGAGCGGTGATCCGCTGATGTCAATTCAGGCGGCAATTGGTCCATCATTTTGATTTGGACTTTGCAGATGACCACACTTGTTCAAAGGCAACTTCCTTGCCGATTAGGCGGCAGTAAGCTCTATGAAAAAAGCTTTGGCGAGCCGGTTGCGCGCTCAACCATGCGACGTTGCCGCCAGAGCCCTTAATGCGGGCCTTCAATGATTTTGGGGGCTCGGGCCAAGATGCTTCGAGTTTTCCTGTCGCGTAAGCTGCTGCACACTGAGAGATGAAGTTTCGGATGTCCCTATCTGCGGTGCTGCGCCGGCTGGAGGTTGACGCCACCGTGCATGGCTTCCGGTCCAGTTTCCGCGATTGGGCGGGCGACGCTACCGACTTCCCGAGGGAATTGGCCGAGGCCGCCCTCGCCCATCTGGTCGGAGACGAGACCGAACGCGCCTATCGCAGGGGCGATGCACTCAAGCGGAGGAAGGAACTTATGGGGGTGTGGGCGGCCTATTGTGCTGGCAAGCCCTAGTTGGCAATAGCCCGCCCGGCTTGCGCTAGAGCGGGCTCCGGCGGCGCCCAAGGGGACTGGGGTCACGGTCGGAGCCGATTTATTCAGAATTGTATAGACGGAACTCCGCGGTGGCTTTCAGAATTATAGCCATCGTGAAAATGGAGGACCGCCATGAAACGTCGCCGGTTCAAACAGACCGAACCGCTTGAGCAACGGCTTGCCAAAGAGGCCGAACGGTTGAAGGAGGAAGCCAAGAATCTGCCTCCAGGAGCCGAGCGAGAAATCCTGCTCCGCAAGGCGCGACAAGCCGAGATCGGAACGCATCTGACCGAATGGCTGACATCGCCGGGATTGCGACCGCCGGATTGATACAGCATGCTCAGCCGGCCATGGCGGAATCTTTCGGAAATAAATTCACCGTTGTTGAAGTGACTGGGGATGACGAGAAGACCCAAGTTTGGCTTGCGCTCGCCAAGCCGCGTCAAGCGTTGACCTTGGTCCTCGCCGCTGTCCCGAAAGGTTGGACTGCGAAAGTGTTGGAGGTTGAGCTGACGCCCAAGCAGCAACAGATGTTCGAGGAATTGAATCTCGCGCCGGGCGATGTTTGTAGGGTGGACAGGTGAGGTCTCGCCGAAGTGAAAGCCCGCCCCTTTTCAGGAGCGGGCTGGGGTCGCGGCCGGTCCCACCGAACAGGATTATTTAAACACCTAACAGCACGCGTCGCCCATCACTCGCCGGTTGGGCGGCCAGCACGGAACGCGCGTACGCGGCCTGAAGATCCATGTCTGGATCTTCGTAAAACGCCCAATCTCTGTTGCGGTTAGCCTCGTCATTTTTCTCGCCGTAGAGATACCAGCCGATACCAATACTGCCGTCATCATTCGCGTAGACAGACGGCTCGTCACCGAACTCGTGCGCCCTCCTAAAGTACGTCTCGGCACAGAACGGCTCAAACCCCATCGCAACGCGCCGACGTTCCCTTGCCGCAGCCAACGCGGCGCGCTGGCGCTTGATCGCCCGAGCGGACTCACCCTCTCGCTCCATGAAGTCGAGGCAGGCGGCGATGCTATCGATGTGGTCGGGCTCGTTCAGATCGCGAATGCGCTGAACGCACGAGCGCGCCAGATCGTAAGCGTCCGGACGTGCGCGCTGTATTAAGTCCTCAGTTTCCGAGTCCAGCCGCTCGTCGCGCTGCGCCGAATGGTCGTAAAATTCAATACTCGACCGGTAGACGCGCGCCAGATCATCGATCGTGCTTGGGCTGGAAAGACCGCCGATCAGCAGGCAGGCTTCGTGTCGGCCGCCCCGCTCAACGCGGGCTAACTTTGTGAGTTGGTCGGCGCTGTGGTGGACGCTGTCAAACTTCTCCCAACCGAGGAATACGCCGACATTCCCACTGGAATGTGCAACCAACTTGCCGAGTTCAGCTGCAGTAACGTCAGACGGCAGAGAAAAGACGTTTGTGGAAAGTTCAGTGTTAGTGCTGGTTTTTGTATGACTTTTGTATTGCTTCATGGCGTGATACGCCCCTGCATCGTCCGGTGCATTGGACCGGCCCCGAAACTGTGGTACCACAGATTCTATGAAGCGCAAAGCCGTGAAAGTACGGAAAAAGCGAGGCCCTCCTTCAACCGGCAAGGGCACGCAGATCCAGGTGCGCTTACATCCCGACGACCTTTCAGCAGTCGACAACTGGATTGCGGAGCAGGAGGCTTCTCCAACGCGGCCAGAGGCAATTAGGACACTGATGCGGCAGTCGTTGAAGGCCAAGCCCAAAGGCTAGTTGCCCCCTCCGGCTGGCTCGATCTATGGTGGCAGCGGGTCTGGGGAGTCATTTCATGAAGATGTTTTTCGCGGCGCTGGCGCTGCTGGTGTGCGCCAATTCCGCCAATGCAGCTGACTGTAAATCTATTGCCGATGCCACCGCGCGACTAAATTGTTTTGACAGGGAAGCCGCACCCAAACCGAATGCCCAGAAACTCCCACCGACACCAAGTACTGCCAAGGGCAAGGATGTCGCGGCAATCGATGGCGGATGGGAGTTGCGTGTCATAAAGGACGGGTTTAGCAGCAAGACTTCGTGCGTGATATCCCCTACTGGAAAGCCATGGATTCAAATGAGCCCAGGCCAGCTTTACATTTCGTACCACGGGCGCGGCGGCGTTGAGGGATTTACAGTACGCATGGACGAGTACCCACCCGAAGAAATGCAGCTACCGACTCCAATCGATAAATCAATCGGCATGGTGCATTTCAAGGGCAGTGAATTTTCCAGACTTATGACTGCCAACAGGCTCCGGGTGCAGACATTTACAGTTCTGAGAGAACTGAAAAATGAGGATATGAACCTAGCCGGCGCCAAGAGGCTGTACAAAAAAATGCCGCCAGAATGTGGGTAGTCAGCAAGTCTAGAGCGCTGGCCTTAGGCAGCCCTCACTGCCTTTCTTGCCGGTTTCTTCTCGGGCCGCCCTACTGGTGCAAGCAGCAACTTCATTCCGAGTGCGCGGGTAGCCTTGTTGACAGATCCGATTGTTGGGTTGCCGCCCAGACGGAAGCCTTTATAGATCGCCGCGCGGCTTAGGCCGGTTGCCTTGGCAAATCTAACAACGCCCCGGGCTCGTGCGATGTCGCCAATGGCGACAGCTATAAATCCAGGATCGTCACTTTCAAACGCCGCTTCAAGATAGGCGATTTGCTCGGCGGGTGTTTTAAGGTGATCGAGCACATCGAATTTGGTAGTTTTGATCACGTCAAACCTCCTTGGCCATTCGCTGGGCCACTCTGATGTCCCGGGGCTGGGTTCTCTTGTCGCCGCCACACAGTAGGACAAAAATTGTTCGCCCCTTGCGCGTGAAATAAACCCGATAGCCGGGACCGTAGTCGATCCGCATTTCTCCGACGCTTCCAAAGGTCTTAGAATCTCCGGCGTTACCCATTCCAAGACGGCGAATCCGGGCGAGAATTCGGGCTTTTGCGTTCGCTTCTATGCCGCCGATCCAGCGTGTGAAAACGTCGGTTTGGCGGACATCTATCATTGTCCACTTAAGTAAACAGTCTTCGGGCGAATGTCAACTATAATACACAATGTGAATTTGCGCACCCGCTCGCTCTTTCCGCTTACTTTGGCCGTCTCCTTCGTGAAGCGACCTGGATGGTTCAAGTCTGACTAAGTCAGACTTGATTTTCTGTCTCCACCATGCCCCGCCCCTAAATGCTTCGCTTCATACAGAACCTTGCGGCGATGAACAGTATGCGCAATTCGGCTGGCGTCACCCTATTGACCAACCCCTTGGGCTCGCCCGTTCGCGCCTCGCAATCCCCAGCGGCTGGCCAATCGCCCGACTCGCTCCTATCCTCTCACGATGACCAAGGCGGAAAAACGCGCGGCCGCGAAGGCCTACCACCAGGAACGGATGCGCAAGATCGATGAAGAGGCGCGCGCCGCGGATATCGCGGCAGACCTTGTCGAACTCGACCGCCTGAGGCACTATCTGATCTTCAAGCGGCGCGCCGATGCTGAGAAGCTGCGGAGCGCGATCGACGATTATGCCGAACAGCTTACCGGGGATCGAACAGCGCTGCACACGAAGAACCACAAGTGCGGATGAGTTGGTCCCGTGCTTTCGATGAGCCGATCCTCCTGCCCGACGGCAGCACGCAAGCTGAAGAGGGATCAATGACCGTCTTCGTCTATGTGAACACCGCCAAGCAGGTCGGCGACGTCGACCACATCAAGATATTTGCAAGCACCGACGCGGCCGAGACATGGTTTGAGGAAAACGACCCTGAGGGCGTGGCGTTTGAATATGAGGTTCTCGAATGAACCGGATCGGACGCAGGACGGTCTACGCAATGGTGGTCATCGTGGCGCTGGTGCTGGTCGGGAAGTTAGCTGGCTCACTTTGAGTGCCGCAGAGGGAAATTTATGGACGAGCTGGTTGGGTTCGGGCTGCTCATTCTTTTGGCGTTTGGTGTTGGTTGGCAGGCGAACCGGTTATGGGGGGCTGAATCATTGGCTGCATATGGGATCGGCATCTTCATTGGCTGCCTTATTGGCATCCTCGTCGGCCGCAGTTAGAGAAGCCCGCCAGTGTGAACCGGCGGCCCACTTATCACTGTCTCAACCGAGCGGTGGCGACCGCAGCTGCTCCAGTCCACCCTCGATCACTCGGAGATCCTCGCGTATAGAATTCCGAGATTGAGCCGGGTCGATGCTAGCTCTGGTCTGTAGTATTTCCAGCAAGTGGTGGCGAAGGTCTCGCATATTTTCCAGGGCTTGCCGGTTCTTCGAACGTACATAAGCGGAAACGATCGATTCTATGGATGTTGGCAATGAGTAGCTCCAAATACAAATTCTAATATAAGTTGTATCGTAGCCCGTTAGGGCTAAGCCTCAAGATCAGCGGTGAAGTATAGACTTTGGTCGGAATTCAAGCCCACGGTGCTTACAGGACGGGGCCGTGGGGAACACACATGGCCTTGTGCTTGGGAAGAGCGCCTGCCCACACCAGCCCCGGCGGGCGCTCACTCAACCAGTTGGGAACCCAATAGTTCCAGCGAAACGATGGCGTAAGCTGGTCACGCAGGACCCTAGTGCTGCGAGCACGCCGCCCGAATGACCGGCTTACAGACGGAAAAGCCGCAGTGCGGTCCCAGCCCCACTGCGGCCCATCCCGACAAACCATAAATTAGCTCGTACTCAAATCTCGTCGGATGTTCACACAGTAGAACACCCCGTTCCGAAAATGTACTCCGTACAACTACCGGAATTCACCCGTGCAGAGGATTGCACGTTAAGAGCGAACACTGCGCTTTGGAATTGGTCCAGCTTTGCGCCGAGCTGAACCACAAGGTCGTTAGCCATCTACTAAAACCCTTTTGCTTTGAATTGCAGGTTCGGCAGCGTGATCACCAAACCTGATCCAGTCGAAACGACGAGATCAAACCAATAAGTTGTCCCCTGCGTCAAACCGCTGATGATCGCACCGTTTTTGAACGGAACGTTATAGCCTGCCCCTCCAACCGTTCCGACAGCAGGGCTGCCAACGCTTGTTCCTACTAACGTTGTCGCGCCGTTTGACGGTGGTGATACACTAGGAACGGCTCCATATCGCATCTGAACTGTTCCTGATGCGATGTTAGTTGAAGTCATTTGACCGTAAAATTCAAATTCAATCCTGCCGGTTGTCGGTGCTACCAATTGGCAAGCTGCACCGACTCCCATATGGGCACCGGCTGAGGAAGATGTTCCAGTCGGCCCTAGTCCAGAAACTTGAACAAACGTCCCATTCAATCCGATGGCGTTTCGTTGAGCGGCTTGCGTTGCTGGGTAAAATGCGATGGCTGTCGCGGTGCTGCCGTAACTCGCCCACTCGATGATGTCGCCAACCGCCGTGGTGTATGTCGCCAAGCCGTAAGGCAACACTATCGAAGCGCCCGCAGTAATCGTCAAAATACCAAGGAATCGCGTCAGCCGCCTGTGCCCATCAGTCAGCGTCATGGCCGTGATATTGGTCGTTCCTGTTACGTTAACAATCTCGCCGGTGGCTGTGTCGAGATTGAGCGTTGCCGCCGATGCAATGTCGGCACCGCGCTTGATAAGATTGTCATGCGCAGTGATCGCGCTCGAAACATCGGAGAGGTTGTTAGTGCTGGTGAGGTCGCCCGCGCTGGGCTGACCGACAATATTCAAATTCCAGTCTGCAAGCGTGCCGCTGCCGTTGGTCTTGTCGACTGTCATGGTGAGCGTCGTGCCGCTATACGTCACCAAGCCTTCCATCCAATTGGATGTATTGGCCGCCGAGCTGGCCCGCACCCGCGCGCCGTTGGTGTAAGCTAGGCCAGCCTGCGTCGTGAACGCCTTCGAGCCGGTGCCGATTGCCAGGCTGGTGGTCGACGTGCCGCCGTAGGTCTTTCCGGCCGGGATGGTGAAATCGAACACAGCCGCTGACGACGTGCCGGAGTTCGCGACCGATGCTGAGCTGCCACCCGCGCCCGTCGTGGTGGTCCCCACCGTGACGGTTGCGGCGTCGCCCTTCGATGCCAGAACAGCCCAATAGGTCGCGTTCGGCGGCGCATGCCCCGATCCTGGAGTCGAATTAATCCAGACGTAGGACGATCCGCTCGACGTGGCTACGTCGTTGATAGAGTAGGTGTGCGCATTGTCATATGGCGCGGGAATGCCGAAACCCTTATAGACGCCAATGAACGACCATGCGCCGCCGGTCTTGATCCACAGCTTGCCCGTGCTGGCCTGGAACGCATACTGCCCATCGTTGCCGTAGGATGGATCTGGCACAGTCAGCGTCGGGCCAACGAACACATAGAATCCGTCAGTATTCAGCCCGGCCACCAACGTCGAAACGTCAGCCATCGCCTGCGCGCCAGCGAAGCGCTGCGGCGACACCTGCCACACGACATAGCTGGCGCCAGCCTGCGCTCCTCCTCCCCACGGCGGGATAACCAGCGTTGCGGTGTCAGTGACGTCAGTAATGACAGTCTGGAAATCGCCGACCTGGAGAATATCGCCGGGCCGAACGTTTACGCCAGACCAGATCGTGCCGGCGCCAGTAACGCTGGTGCCGTTCGCGGCAATCGTGACAGTGCCGGTGGAGTAGGAATTGAGTGCCATTAATTCTTGATCCCCAATTCAAAGAACTCAGCGTAACTCGCCCAATAGATGGCGTTCGCGCGCTCGTGCTCTGAGTCGCTATCTTGATATCTTGCTGCCTCAGCACTGGCGGCCTTCACCGCATCGGGAAGAGCGCGCCGGATGTCCTCGTGCGTGCCATCCTGCTCTCGCGCTTTGTAGATCTCCGCAGCTTTCTTTCCGGCCTGCGCGCCGGTCTCCTCAATCGTCAAATTCATGAAAACTCACTGTCGTTGAAAATAGTACGGGGGTTTGCACACCACGTTTGTTGTGCTACATCGCGCTCGAAGAATTGAAGGAGCGCTAGTTGGCTAAGAAGAAAAAGACCGTTCGCCGTGAGTGGACACCGGGGGATGTGAAGGAATTGAAAGCCCACTCAAGGGCGCGCACTCCGGTCGCGAAGATATCGAAGATGACCAAGCGAACCGAAGGCGCGCTACGTCAGAAGGCGTTGCATCTCGGTTTCGGCCTGGGCCATCAGCGATAATTGAAGCGGCCTACACCAAGCCAAACTAATCGAGCAAATCGTCGTCTTCCGACTCTTCGGCCCCCCAGGACACCTTGCTTGCGTCGGCTGGTGTCAACCCCATTGAGCCGAGACAGAGGCGCAACAAGCCCATCGCCTGCACGCCGACATCTTCGCCGGCCGCTAGACGCGCACGCACGACGCTCGCGATTTCAATCAGACCTCGATGGCTATAATTCAGCCACGGCGCCTCACCCTCGAAGGTCCGCCAGACCGCAGATTGTTCCGGCGTCATCCATTTAGGCGGCTTGCCAAGAGGCTGAGCGGTGGGTTCATTGCGGTTGCGATGACGCTCGGGGTGGACGAGATCGCGGCCCTCAATAAGGGCGCGTGCTTTGGGAATTCGTGGTCGTGGCAAAATTGCCCCCAACTTTTGAAATGGAAATGCGTGAAGTCTAGGCCAAACCCGGTGCGCAAGGGCGTCCGGCCTAGACTTTGACTCGACCCCCTACCCCTACCGCTGAATTGATGGCTGGCACTGCTGTTCCCGTACAGTGCCAGCCGGTTCGCAACGCGCGGGAGCGGCGCGTGCAAACCTAACCGGTGCGCATGCCGCGGTAGACCAGCCGGCTATCAGGCTTCGAGGCCGCGATCTCAGCTTCAACTCGGCGCAGGGCAGCGCCACGGCCAGCGCGCGTTTTGGGCTTTGCAGGCTTGGCCCGTGCTTTGTGCTTCGCGGCAACGGCTTGCGCCTGGCGCGCCTCCTCGGCGACGGCAAGCTTGGTAATTTGGCGAATTTCAGCGTCGGTCAGTTCTACCGTATGCTTCTTTGTCATCGTTTCACCCCCCGTTCTGCAGCCGCAACAAATCGGTCATGCGCCAATCTGGTGCCTTGCTGGCGTCAACATGAGCCTGCTCTATTGCATCTAAAATCAGTCGGCGCAGTGGGGAGCCATCGTCATTCAGGTCACCGAACGCGTTGAGATTTACCGGGCGAAAGTGAGCCCACGAAACGCTATCGCGCCGCTGCTGATCGATGAACTCGTGATGCGCGAGGACGGCATCAGCTAGAGATTTTGCGCTATCGACCAACGTTGAGACGATCGCCCGATATTCCGGGCCGCGCTGCTCGGCCACCTTCCGCGAGTACTCTCGTTTCGCGCGGATAATTTCCGGGGCCAGTAACTTGATTGCCTCGGTAATGGCCTCGCTCTCTTCCCCTAGCGCACGCAGGATATGCTCTCCGGGCCATGCCGGTCGCGGCGGTGGCGGATCGAGTTCCTCAGTTGTTTGCTCAGGCAGCAAGTTTCCGAGAAGCTCGACAGCTCCAGAATGCCGGACTACTGGCTTCGGCTTCGGCTTCGGCGACTGCGCCACCCAACTCACCTGCGAGCGCCGCGACTCTTCGGCTAGCGGTTTGATCTCCGCGATAACTTCTTCGTGTCGCGCATACAGTTGCGCGTTCTTCTCGAGCAGCGCGGCATATCCGGGGTGCACCGCGCGGATGCGCTCGATCTGCGTCGTCTGTTGCTTCGTAATTTTAGCCAATGTGTGTTTCTCCTGCGCCCGTGATGGCGCGATGTTGGTTGTTGGATGGTGGGTTAGTCGTCGCTGGTCGCGGCAGAGTCCGCATAGCTCTTAATCGCCTCGCAGCTTTTCACGCGCTGCTTGCCGTTATAGTCATCGACTTCAAACGCGAGAGCTTGGCCATTCTTCGGAGCCACGATACCCGCACGGCGAAGGACTACGCCATGAATGAAAACGTCCGCGCCGGGCGGGTAGTCCAACTCGACAAATCCAAAGCCGCGCTCGGTGTTGAACCGGACAAGCCTGCCAATTGCCATTTGGTTTTCTCCGTAGATTAGGCGGCTTCGCTCGACTGCTGCTGCCCTACACCTTCGAGCAGCGCGTCCACATCTGCCGCAGACACGCCGTTGATCTCCGACGCGATGGCGAACAACGCGCTACCGGGCACGGTCACAAGCCTGTCGACGGTTTCCGTGTCAGCCAGTTTGCCGAACACTAGAGTGCGCGGGCCGTCAGGCTGAGCCGTCGTTAGAACCGCGTACGGCTCGTCGCTCTGGTGGATCTCAAGGCTGGAACGACATGGCGCGATCGACTCGGGCCGACTGAGCGCGTGCGCCAATACTTCCTCAAGGGTCGCGCTTGGCCCGATGAGGCCTCCGTATTTCGTGGTCGTCTTTGGAGCCGCGCCAAGTCCCTCGTCGGTAACTCCAACGATCAGCATTCGCGCGACCTCAACCGGAGAAAGATCCGGGTACGGCGGTCCGCTTGCGGTCGGTAACAGCCCGGCCTCGGCTAGCCGCTGCGCCAATGAAGTGATCCTATTCTCTCGCAAGCCAAGCCTGCGGGCCAACAGGTCGCAGACCCGTGATTTGCGCATTTGATATCCTGTGTTTTGGAAATTTTGAGATTGATGGCCGAAAAGAACGCCGGCCAAAACCGGCGCTAGTTTTTGCACGTCACGTCGGGCAGCATCGCTGCGGCCTTCAACGTGATACGTTCCCAACTATGGCGAAATCTGGATTTACGCAGCCTGCCTTAGGCGCGGCCGGTTTCGGCGAATTTCCGTCGGCACATTGTCATTAGCGGCCAGCAGACGCTTCGCGTCGATCGCCCGGATCATAGCGTCCTCAACGGCACCAAACTGCATGAGCCGGCTGCCGCTTGTAGCCGGGCTCGTGCGGCCAGCTAAGAATTCCGCGCCTTCAGCAACGGCCGGAGCGTATTCGCGCCACCGGCAGGCCACGGCCTCGGTTAACATCCACCCATCGCGCATGGGTTTGGTGGCGGCTTCGGCATCGTCCAAATGCGAAGCTGACTTTGCATTTGCTTTGGGCTAACGGCGCTTGCCTTTTGGCTGGCGATAATACTCTCCGCAAGGATGCCAGCGGCCATCCAGTCCAAGCCATTGCGACATATCCGCGTTAAACGTCGCCCTGGCCGCCGCGTCGAGCTGGGCACCGTAGGCCGGCCCATAGCCCGGAAACCGGCGATGCAATATGCGGTTTAGCTCGTCAGGACGCGGGCGCATCTCGACAATGCGGTCGGCTGCGATGGGTTGGTCGTTGTCGTTTGCGTGGTGCATTTTAGTCCTCGACGGGGTGCTGTGCTGATATCGGCCGTCTTGTTGCGGCTCCTGGGCTTTCGGCGCGAGGCCGATAATCAAAGTGGCAAAACCCCTATTTTCAAAGGGCCTTTTGATTTTAATAATCAGGCGAATCGAAAAAAATTACACAAGAGAGGACGGCTGGTTTGCGGGAAACGGTCGGTCCAGACTTTGCGGCACCCCCCGACCCAGATGCTTTTTTTGTTATGCTTTTGAGTTGCTCCTCGATGGGGCCGGTTAGCGAAGATGTTCGGCCAGGCTTTTGCATGGTCCCGGCCTCGAACGTTTTTTGGGGGCGATTATGGCAGGAAACTTAGAAGGCCGGTCGGCAGGCGCGACGCTGTAGGCTTTTGCCCCCCCGCCGCCCCTACCCGGTCATGCTGCGTCATCCACATCGTCAGGCCAGTCTCCATCGTCATCCTCATCTGCCGTCCACGCCTCACGCTCTTCGTCCGTTATCGTGAAATCCTTCCGGCGCGGCATCGGCGGGAAGGCTGCAATGCGCGCCCTCAACGCCTCTATCTCGGCCTCAGTCATTGGCTTTGATGGTGGCGGGTTTGCGTATCGCACCGGCTCGGGTTTCACGGGCAGCGGCGGCTCATCATCGGGCCGGGTTGTCGGTGCGATGAAGCCATCGCCCGTTATCACGATGGTGCGGCCATGCAATTCGCTGGAGTCTTCAACTTGCTCAAGGCCGGCAGCGCGGACAAGGCCTGCAAAAAGCTTCTGGCCTGCAAACTGCGTTTCCATGTCGTCATGTTCCAACACGATGGCGCGCTCGTGCTCCACGCCATTCGCGTCGGTGGCTGTGAAGCGTAGCTCGGAGCCGTTGCCGACTTTGACAATCGCGCTTGAGCCAACTCGGGCCGTTATCGGAGCGGCTGGCGGGCGGGGCTTGGCCCGTTCTGCAGATTTCTGCGAAACAGGCCTGGCCGAGCCGCGCACCTTGCTGATGGCTGCACTCTTGGCGTCGGTGTAAACCTGAGGCACGTCCTCAAGGTATTTCTCGCCACCAATCCAATTGTGCAGACGGACTCGCCAGCGCGGCTCGGTGTTGTTCGTCTCGTAATGGTCCGCCCATGCCGCAGCGCCCGCACACAGTTCGGCGTGAAGCTCCGGCGAAGGATCCAGCTTTCCATATGCCGCCTTGGCCTTGGCCCGGTCATGCTTGAACCCGTACGCCGCCCATAGCTCGTCGAAACCACCGGCCTGGGAATTTGGAACTGTAGCGCGCGCCCCTGGCGGCGTTTCCCCAGCCGGGGTGGCCGCAAGGCCATCCCCAGGCGGGGGCGGCGTAGCCGCGCCGTCAGAACTTGATTCTACTTCCTGTACAGCCGGCCTGTAGGCCGGTGTACGTAAGTAGGTTTGGGTGGTCGTTTGCACACCACTAGCGTCATCTAGTGGTGTCGATTCGACCACTAGGGGGGTGGTCGTTTGCACACCACTAGGAGCATCATCGTTAGTGGTGGTCGTTTGCACACCACTAGCCGATGTCACCCAATGCGGTACGTATTCCGATGGCCGAGTTCCGGTGCCTGGTACGCGCGTGGCGTGACCCCATTCGTCAAGCTCTCGGCATGCTTTGACGGCGGCTTTTCGGTCTAGGCCGGTGGCTTGCTGAATATACGATAGACTGGCGCGGCCATTGCCGTGCTTCTGCCAGTATGAGTTGATGATTACCCACCCAGCCTTCATATGCCGGCCGGTGGTGCGCCTGTCGGCGGCAATCCTGCCCATGGTCCACCACTGCGATAGAAGGGACGCCGGCTCAGCTGTGCGCGGCTTAGGCTTATCGTCCACCATGGCCACGCCCTCCAGCGGCCACAGCCGCGCGTGCAAGGTCATCAGCAACGGCTCTATCAAAGCGGACGCCAGCGCCAAACACGCGCATGGAGCCATCCTGCTTGCGGATAACCGAGACATCTACGGCTCGGACACCGGGGGCAATCTCTATATCTATTTTTGCAACGTGCTTGGCATCCCAACCGGGACGCACATTAGTAATCCTCACCCAAAATCTCCTAATACAAACGGTTAGAGATAGACAACGCCAGCAGCAGTATTCGCTGCCGCATACTGCTGTTTCGGCTCGAAAAAGAGTTCACCATCCAACTCGCAGAACGTGAACCCGCGGCGATCCATGTCAGCGATTGTAAGAGCGAGTTGCCGGTGGGTATCGGTCATCCGTGGATCCGACATCACACGACACGCCCAGGCACGACGCTTTGCTTTGTTGCCCATGAGGGCCGTATCCCTCCGGCGGAGACCGTCTTGTTCGGTGACCGGCTTCCGAGGAAGCATGTGGCTTTAAGGCTAGCCTTAAGGTCGGTAGATGCGGGTAG
>NZ_JBEPTH010000031.1:0-21184 GCF_040549385.1 Bradyrhizobium sp. LB11.1
CCGTAAACCTGCCGCGCATGATCGTCTCCGCCGATTCGAGATGATAAAGTGAATCATCAAGTCCCCTCCCTGGCGAGGGGTTTTTCAGCAGACTGTTAGCTCGGAATGTCGGGCAGTGCCACTGCGTTCTCACCCAACGCGGGCGTCATTGGCCTGCTGGCATCCATTCTGGTGTGGATCAGTTCTTACGTGGCCTATCTCTAGAAGACGTCAGAAGAAGCGAAGTGACGAAACGCCGCGTCACCGGAGATCCAAAAAATGATCCAGCACTGGCTGAGCGATAGCACGAATTTTCCGCCTTGCTCCTCTACCTGCGCGAGGCGCGTCATCCGGGCGGCGAGCCGCTGACGCGGTGGCAGCGCAATCACGTCTGCAGCGCCCCTGAAGCAGATCGCGCACCTGCAAATAAAGCGGCGCCGCGATCATCGAGGCATCCGGGCAATAGCGTCCATTGCCCACGATCCGCCTCCTCAACGAAGCGCCTCATCAATTCCCCCCAGATTCATGGGAGAATCATAACAGCGCTGCCGCGTTTTCACACAGCCAGGGTCACGAGCAGGAATACTCGCGGCAGACGAATCACGTCAGCTCTGCCTTCGAAAGGAAACTCTAACAAGTCCTGCCGGACTGCTCGCGATACGCCACATCCGGACTCAAGCGGCTCAGCATCATTCGTTCACTTCGTCGGCGCGCGTCAGCAGATCCTGGAGGGATGGAGAGGTCGAGCGCTGGCGTCGCCGCTGACGGCGGCAAATGGCACGTCGGTCATCCCGGTCCTAAACCAGTGCAAGTGTATCGGGTACAGTCCTGATAAACACCGCGACACTCGAATGATGGCAACTGGTTCAGACGACGGCAGTCGCGATATCGTGCACGACAGGCACTCATGCACTGCGGTTTAGCCGTCTGAGTGGCCGCGAAAGTACGAAAGGCGAGGTCGGCGTCGCGCGCATTGAGTGTTCCAATACTCAACGACAGGGGCACTGCGAAGAGTACGGAGACGACGGCAAACGACAGCTTGCTCCATTTCATGGCTCAGCTCCATTTAGGTCGAAAAAGACGATGAGTTTGGCGCGACGTCGCGTTTGTCATTGAAGTACAGCCTTTCCGCATCTGCAACGGCTTCTACCAGCCCTTTGGCCCAACCTGCCGAATCCGCATAGACACGGCCTTCGCGCTCAGGAAAGCATTCTAAACGGCGATAGACGGGATTTGCTAGCCCACCTCATTAAAGAGTCGTGCATTCGAGGCTAACTCACTTCTCACCTCGAAGGGCAACTGGAGAACCGCTCGTCCGCTGTGGACCGTGTCGCTGGAGAAAGTGGACCAACAATGGATTCCAAATTTGGCGTCCTGGATGCGTTTGCATTTGTGGTATTTGCCGTTCTCATCGCGGTGGGTATGATTGCCATTGTGAGCCTGGGGCAATTGCCCGGCCGCCTCGCGCGGAAATGGGGTCATCCGCAGGCCTCCGCGGTCAACGTCGCCGGCTGGATCGGCATTGCGACGGGCGGTTTGCTGTGGCCGCTGGCATTGATCTGGGCCTTCATCACTCCATCAGGATCGTCGAGCAGCGGAAATGATCGGCTTGGACGGGACGAGACTGAAGCCGGGACCACCAAGCAGCAAGCCCCGTTGCGCAAGGCTTCAGTCGATGAGGGGATGCGGCCATGATCGCATTTCTGATCATCGTCTATTCCGCCGTCGTCCTTGTGCTCTTCAAGGTGCTTCACCTGAAGCCACGGCCGTACCTCATCGCGTGCATGATCCTCGCCGGCGTTCTCATGATCGGCGGGGTGGTCGTGGCGTGGACGCAGTCCGCGCCGCTAACGGCGCAGCTGGTGACGACCCAGTACGTGGTTCAGCTCGTTCCCTATGTGAAGGGACAGGTCAAGGCCGTGCATGCCGAGGCCAACCAGCCGATGAAGAAGGGCGCCTTGCTGCTCGAAATCGACCCGGCGCCCTACCAGTATACGGTCGATCAACTCGAGGCCCAGCTCAAGGTATCGAAAGCGAACGTCGAGCAGGCGCAGGCCGGCGCGCAAGCGGCAGACGCAAATGTGACGAAGGCGAAGGACGGAGTCGGTCAGGCACAAGCTGTGGTCGATCAGGCCAAAGCGACCGTCGTCAGCGCGCAGGCTGCTCTCAACAAGGCAAAGGCGGCAGACGACCTGGCCAAGACGCAGGAGCAGATCGCCTTGAACATCCAGCGGGCCGACATCGCCGCGATCAGCCAGCTCAAAGTGGCCGAAGCCAGGCAACAGCGTGCGGAGGCGGACGCCGCCGTCCAGCAGGCCGCGGCGAGTATCACGCAGACGCAGGCTGGGGAGCAACAGGCTGTGGCAGCATTGGCCGCTGCGCAGTCCACCCTGCAGCAGGCCGAAGCCGCCGCGCGCCAGGCGGCCTTCGCCGTTGTGGCGGCCCAGAGCGGCGTGCCGGCCGTCGAAGCCCAACTGGGAGACGCCCGCTTCAACCTTGCGCAGTGCTGGATGACCGCGCCTGCCGACGGCTACGTCGTGAATTGGCAGGTCCAGGTGGGCACCATGCTGGTGCCTGCGCCGCTCGCGGCGGCTGGGACCTTCGTTGACACGTCCAGCATCGCCGTTGGTGCGGTGTTTCCTCAGAATTGGCTCATGCATGTGATGCCGGGAGACGACGTGGAGCTGGTGCTCGACCCCTATCCGGGTCGACTATTCACCGGAAGGGTGGATGCCGTGATCCCCGCCTCGGGCGGAGGCCAATTCACCACCAGCGGAGACATTCCGACCGCTGCGAAGGTCGGATCGACCGGCGCCTATGCGGTCAAGATCCTGTTCGATGATCCGACCATCACGCGCAAGCTGTCCATCGGCTCGGGGGGAAGTGCCGCCATCTACACCCAGGTGGGCAAGCCGACCCACATCATCTCCAAGGTCGCGATGCGGATGAAGAAGTGGTTGCTGTACGTCGTGCCAAGCGTGGCCAGCGGCTAGCCCGGTTGGCTCTGGATGGCTTTGCCGAATTTGCATGTGACATTAATGCCGCAGCCAGCATCTTTGTGTTCAACGCTCTGGAGCCATGGCGCGGACAGCTTCAAAATTGATCCGTAGAACATGCACTTCTGCGAAATTCGGGGGGAGGTTGCGTCAATGGGGATTGTCCAACGCAGAGCCGCGCGTCGTTCCCTTTTGGCGGCACTGGCTCTGCTGCTGACAGCCTGCGCCGTCGGCCCCGACTTCGTTCCGCCTGCGGCCCCGATCACCGACAAATTTCTCGTCGCGAACAGCCGTTCGATCAGGTCGGGTCACCAAGATTATCGCGATTGGTGGAGGGCTTTCCGCGATCCTACGCTCAACCAGCTTGTCCAGATTGCCTATAACCAGAACCTCACTTTGTTGAGCGCAGGGACTCGCGTGCTGCAGGCCCGGGCAGCGCTGGGCATCGCCATCGGCTCGTTTTATCCGCAGGTGCAGCAGGGCACAGGATCATTGATCTACACCCAGCCCAGCGCTGCGACGCCGCTCGCCCTTCCAAACGCAACACCCACTCAATTCTGGACCGATTCGCTTGCCGCGCAGGCTGCCTGGGAACTAGACTTCTGGGGCAGGTTTCGACGTGGCGTTGAATCCGCCGATGGCGCCTATCTTTCTTCGATCGCGAGCTACGACGACGTTCTGGTCACGCTTCTCGGCGATGTCGCGGTCACCTATATCGGCGTCCGCACCACCGAGCAGTTGATCGCGATCGCCCGTTCCAATATCGGCAAGCAACAGCAAGCCTTGGAGATCGCAAAGGCCAAGTACAAGGGCGGCGGCTCCAGCGAACGTGACGTCTTTCAAGCCACTAACGTCCTTGAACAGACGCAGGCGGCGATTCCGCAATTGACCATCCAATTGCAACAAGGACAGCACGCGCTCTGCGTGCTGCTCGGCATCCCGCCTGTCTCGCTAGCGGCCCTGCTTGCCCGATCGACAGGCAGCATACCCGTGCCGCCCAGCATGATCGCAGTCGGAATCCCGGCGGATCTGCTCCGCCGCCGGCCGGACGTTCGTGCTGCTGAGCTTGCCGCTCTGGCGCAGAACGCGCAGATCGGCCTGGCCGAGGCGCAGCTCTATCCGGCCATCAGCATCACCGGCTCGTTCGGAGGTGCAGCCAGCACCGCGAACGGCCACAACCTCGGACAGATCGTCAGTTCCAGGGGCATAACCTATGCCGCCGGTCCGTCGTTCCAATGGAATATCCTGAACTACGGGCAGATCACCAACAACGTCCGTCTGCAGGACGCGAAGCTGCAGCAGCTCTTGGTCGATTATCAAAACACCGTTCTCAAGGCGCAGCAGCAGGTGGACGACGGCATTTCCGCCTTTCTGCAGTCGCGGGTCCAGGTCGGATACCTGCGCAGGAGTGCGGACGCTGCGCGCGGCGCCTTGAGAATTGGGACGGAACAGTACGAGCAAGGGGCTACAGATTTCACGACCGTTCTGACTGCCGAGCAGAATCTGTTTCAGGCGGAAAGCAGTGTGGCGACAGCCTCGGCCAATGTCGCGCTCAGTGCGACCGCGATCTATCGCGCGCTCGGAGGTGGCTGGCAGATACGAGAAGACAGTTATTTCGTCACGGCCGCGACACGTGACCAAATGCGAGCACGGACCAACTGGGGCGAGCTGTTGCCGCCGGCCGGACAGCCCCAACCGCCGGCTCCGGGTCTTCCTTCTCCGGGAGACATCGGACCGACGGTTCGGCCTCCCGAGTGGTGACTCCTCGCAGGAGACATGCCGCGCAAGGCCGATCTTTAGCTGTTACGCCAGCGCAGTGGGTGGGTCGTTACCTAATGGAGAGTCAGAGCAAAAGCTATTGTAGGGTTGCGTTGATGGTGATTACTGAGGTGCCAGAACTCGTCGGACTCTTGCCGTTCGCCTGAATGGAAAAAGTATCGCTACCTCGATATCCAGCCTGCGATGAGTATGTGAAAGAAGATACATTGAGCTGTTGCAGCGCGCCGTGTGCGGGATTCTGCGAAACGCTCGAACTCAATATTTCGCCGGTAATATTGACGGTAAACAGGCAACTCCCGCCGGAAGCGATCTCGATATAGCCTATCGAGTTAGAGCCCCAGCCCGCTGGTGCTGATCCCGACACTACGCACTGAGCAGCGTTTTGGGAAAGTGCGGGCGCCGCTGCAGCTACCAGTCCCAGCGCCGCCGCAATTAGCATTGAACACACTCGCGTCATGTGTGTCATTTGGGTGCTCCATTGATGTTCTGCGGAAACCCCAGCTGGTATAGGCCTCGTATAAATATTAGTGCCAGTCGATGGTGACGTCCCTAAGTCAATTCGGAAAGATATTCCAATCCGGTCGTCGCGCTATGCCATTTCGGCAAAAGTGTTGATTGCGTCTTGGTGGTCGCTCTGGTTAGACCCAACGTCGTGGACGCGGCGCTGGCCGTCACGATTTGAAATAGAAACGCGAACGACCGTTTTTGCATAGTCAGACGCATCCGGTCCGATGATCTCAAGATGTCATCGACGTCTTTGCGCAGAGCGTCGGATAATCGGCGCCTGCCAAATCGCCTCCGCGTTCGGCCGAAACTGCATAGTCAACGCCGAGCGCTTTCCTCACACTGCGTCGCGTTCGACGGCGTGGCGTTCCAAATTGCGTTGCGGGCGCGGCGATGGGAAGGACCAGACGATGCAAGAGTTCCACACCGCTACGCTAGTCCGTGCGCAAAGTCCGGCCTCCGAGATGTCCTGTCACTCTGACATGGTCTGGATCTCCGGCGGTACTTTCCGCATGGGGTCGGACAGCCACTACGCCGAAGAGGCGCCGGTCCACCGCGTGACGGTCGACGGCTTCTGGGTCGATCGCACCCCGGTCACAAACCGCCAATTTCGCAAGTTCGTGAATGCGACGGGCTATGTGACCTACGCCGAGATCGCGCCAGATCCGAAGGACTATCCGGGCGCTCTGCCCCATATGTTGAGGGCGGGGTCGCTGGTTTTCAATCCGCCGAAGTATCCGGTCGATTTGCGCGACTGGAGCCAGTGGTGGACGTTTACATTTGGCGCCAACTGGAAGCGACCTTATGGACGACGGAGCTCGATCGGCGGGCTCGAAGATCATCCCGTCGTTCACGTCGCCTACAGCGACGCCATGGCCTACGCCAAATGGGCCGGCAAGGATCTGCCGACCGAGGCAGAGTGGGAGTTTGCGGCCCGCGGCGGCATTGACGGCGCGGAGTTCGCATGGGGCAATGAGCTTACGCCGGGCGGCAGCCAGTTGGCAAACACCTGGCAGGGAGCGTTCCCGCACGAGAACCTCAGGCATGACGGCTACGAACGCACGTCGCCGGTGACCGCCTTCCCGGCGAACGGCTATGGCATCTACGACATGATCGGCAACGTGTGGGAATGGACCAGCGATTGGTATTCACCGAAACACGAGGCCGATGCTCCCAAGGCCTGCTGTATCCCGGTGAATCCGCGTGGCGGCCGCGAGGACGCGAGCTGCGACGGATGCCTGCCCGCGATCAGGATTCCTCGCAAGGTGCTCAAGGGCGGTTCGCATCTGTGTGCGCCAAATTACTGCCGCCGCTACCGCCCGGCCGCGCGTCATCCAGAACCAGTGGACACCTCGACCAGCCATGTGGGGTTCCGCTGCATCATGAGGCAGGCAGGGGCAGCGTGATGAGCGACGCCACTCCGCAGGAACTGGGCATCCTGGCCAAGCTGGTCCTCGTGCTCGCTGTCGTGCTGATCGTCGCCGGCGTGGTGTGGCACGGCGTTACGGGCGACGCTTGGCGACGATTCTGGCACGACCTGGTCGAGCGGCCGGACGCGCCGATGCGATTCCGCTTTGTCCTGCAGCCGTTGATGGCTGCGTTCGCCGCTATCCACGATGGACGAGAGGACGCGCGGGCCGGTCGCTCTCCATATTTCATGACGGTGCTGCGCAATCCGCAGGAACGCGTCGGACGGCTGCGCGAGGGATTGAACGCGACCGCCAGAATCATCCTTCTGGGGTTGGTGATGGACGTGATCTATCAGCTCATCGTGCTCAAGACATTCTATCCGAATGAGGCGCTCGTCATTGCGTTACTGCTCGCATTTGTCCCGTACCTGATCATCCGAGGCCTCGTTTTGCGCGTTGCGCGGTCACGTATCCGCGGACCGCGCGGTGAGGGCACCGACATGAATCGTCAGCAATAGGGAATCCAGCATGGCAAACCCAGGCTCTTCCCCAAGTGCAGGCAGGTTCGAGGTAAGAGTAACCTCGGACAGCCACTTCAGCTGGATCCGTACTCGCCTGAGCATCGAGCGCACGATGATGTCGTGGATACGGACAGCAACCGCGCTGATCGGCTTCGGCTTCGCGATCGTCCAGTTCTTCGAGCGCTTGGAACAGATGCCCGGAGTCCGACCTGCTGCTTATCCAGGTGCAGCGCGCGACCTCGGGCTGGCCCTGATCGGATGTGGTGTCCTGGCGCTACTCATCGCGGTTTGGCAGTACTTGTGGATCATTCGTTACCTTTGGGGTGGATCGTTCGCTCCAATTGCCGGACCGACAAGGGAGGGGGTGCAGGCGCCGGTGATCGTCATCGCCGTCCTCCTCATCGGCATCGGCTTGTTTGCGTTCTTTGCCGTGCTGCTGCGCCTTGTGTAGCCGCCGGAAACGCGAGTGAAGGGGGTTTCGCAATGACCGATCAAGCCCGACCACCGTAGAAAAGTTCATCGGCATGAGCGTGAAGCCGAAGCTCTTACCCTCGAAGGGCGTTGCCCCCCGACAGTAGAAAACCTGCTTGTCAGCAAAACAGGAGAGGCGCAAATGAATCGCAGACTCGAACTCTTCAGCATCGTGCTCTTTGCGCTAACCGCCGGCGTGATGAGCGGAGGAGTCACCTCCGCGCTTGCGGACGAGGCCGGAGTCGAGGTGGACCTCGGCGATGTGCGCGGCGAAATCCTGTCGCTTTTTGCGCGTCGGGGTGTCGTAGCGACGGAAACGAACCCGAATTACAAGGGCGCTGGGGCGCCGGCGCCTGCGCCGGCGGCTCCTCCTTCGCCGGCCGCCGCGGACTGGCCGAGCTACAACAAGACGCTGACTTCCGAGCGCTTCTCCGACCTCAGCCAGATCAACACGAAGAACGTCGCCAAGCTCAAGGTGCTGTGTACCTACGACACCGGGCGATTGACCGCCATGGAGACCGGTCTTCTGATGGTCGAAGGCGCGCTCATCGGTACGACTGAATTCGATATTTTCTCGATAAACCCGGCGACCTGCGCCGAGAACTGGCGCGTGCACGAGGAATATCCGTCCTACATTCTGCCGACCAATCGGGGCGCGGCCTACCTCGACGGCATGTTGTTCCGTGGGACCCAGGACGGGCGCGTGTTGGCCTATGACTTCAAAACTGGCAAGCGGCTCTGGGAGGCGACGATCGGGGACGCGAAAAAGGCCGAAGACGTGCCGGCGGCGCCGATCGCCTGGCAGGGCCTCGTCTTCGTCGGCAACGCCGGCGGAGACTTCAAGGGCGCCAAAGGGCACATGTATGCGCTCGACGCCAAGACCGGCAAGATTGTGTGGCAATTCTTCCTCGTGCCCAAGGTCGAGGGCGATATTGTTCGCGGGCCTGAGGGCGCTTCGCCGCTCGACAATTCGACCTGGAAAAACGTGCCTGGCGCTCCGATCAGCGGCGGAGGAGCCTGGACTTCTACGACCTTGGACCCGGCTTCCGGGCTCTTGTATGTGCCCGTCGGCAATCCCGCGCCTGACTACGACAACGGCGTCCGCCAGGGGGACAATCTCTTCACCGGCTCCATCGTTGTCCTCGACGCCAAGACCGGCGCGTACAAGAACCATTTCCAGCTTGTGCCCAGGGATTGGCACGACTGGGACGTCTCCAACCCGCCGGCTCTGATCAAGACGAGGGGGGGCAAGAGGCTCATGGCGGTGGCGCCGAAGGACGGACACCTTTACGGCTTTGATCTTGCCGACAACAAGCTCTTGTACCGCACGCCGGTGACAAGAATCGAGAATGTGGAAGAGCCCTTCGCTGTCGATAAGGACGTCCATTTTTGTCCGGGCGCCGGGGGCGGCGAGGAATGGAACAGCCCGGCTTACGACCCTCCGACCAATCTGATCTTCACCGGCGAAGTCGACTGGTGCGTAACGGTGAGGTTGCAGAGCAGGGAAGAAGTTGTGGCGAGCTCGGTCGGACAATTATGGACGGGAGAGAAGTCTCTCAATCCGGCCAACGTGTTCGGAAAGTTCACGCGCGCCGACGGCGTCTGGGCGGGATGGCTTCATGGCACCGACGCCGACACGGGGGTGTGGAAGTGGAGGCTGAAGTCCAATTATCCGATCATCGGCGCCGTGACGCCGACCGCGGGGGGCCTTGTGTTCTTTGGCGACGTGGGCGGCAATTTCTATGCGCTTGACGCGGCGACCGGCCAGAAGCTGTGGGGCAAGAAGATCGGCGGCGCGATCGGTGGCGGAGTGATCACCTATACAGCCAACGGCGCCCAAAAAGTCGCGGTGGCAACCGGCTACGTATCTCCCGCCTTTCCTGCCGAAATCAGGAGAGCGAAAATCTCGATCCTGGGCGTCGAGGGCAACTGAAGCAGCCAACGGCGGCGGCCGCTGCGCGAGCCAATGAGGAGCTTGGTCATGGAGTTTGATCCCGTTCTGCTGTCGCGTGTGCAGTTCGCCTTCCTCATCGGCTTCCATATCATTTTCCCAGCCTTCACCATTGGGCTCGCCGCATGGCTTGCAACTCTCGAAGGCGTGCGGTTGTGGACCGGCAATGAGCTCTATCGGCGCATCTTCGACTTCTGGCTCAAGGTATTTGCCCTGTCGTTCGGCATGGGCGTGGTCACTGGCATCGTGATGGCCTTCCAGTTCGGCACCAACTGGAGCGTACTCGCCGAGCGCACCGGCTCGATCCAGGGGCCGTTGCTGGGCTACGAGACCTTCACTGCCTTCATGTTGGAAGCAACGTTCTTCGGCGTCGTGCTCCTCGGTCGCGGCCGCGTGCCGCCATGGTTCTACTTTCTCTCCTGTTGCATGGTCTCGCTCGGCACCATGTTCTCGTCCTTCTGGATCCTCGCGAACAACAGTTGGATGCAAGTGCCGATCGGCCATGTCATTGTCAACGGCAGGATCGAGCCGGGTGACTGGTGGGCCATCACCACCGGGCCCATCGTGCGGGTTCGATGGCCGCACATGCTGCTGGCCGCCTTCCTGACCACCGGCATGTGCGTGGCGGCCACCGGCGCTTGGTACCTGCTCCGTGACAGGGACATGCCGGAGTCGCGCGCCATGCTGCACTGGGGGCTCGCGCTCGTTGCCGTCATGATTCCGATCCAACTGTTCTTCGGCCATTTGACCGGTCTCTATGTGCTTCAGCATCAGCCCGCCAAGTTTGCTGCAATCGAGGCGCGCTGGAAGACCCAGCAGCCGGCAAGTGAGGTGCTTATCGCTTTGCCCGATCCATTCGAGGAACGGAATCTCCTTGCGATTGAGATCCCCCGGCTCGGCAGCTTCATCGCCTCCGGCAATTGGACCGCGCGCGAGATTGGGTTGGAGACCTTCCCGCCCGAAGACCGCCCCCCGGTGATCATTCCCTTCTTCGCGTTCCGCATCATGGTGGGAATGGGCCTGATCATGCTCGGGGTATCCTGGTTTGGAAACTTTCTGCGCTGGCGCGGCCGGCTGGAGAGCACTCGCTGGTTTCTGTGGGTGGCGTTCCTGTCCTTCCCGAGCGGTTTCATCGCCGTGCTGGCGGGATGGTTTACCGCCGAAGTCGGCCGGCAGCCCTGGGTCGTCTACGGCCTTCTGCGCACGAAGGATGCCGTAACACCGTCGTTGACGACGGGTGACGTGTTGTTTTCGCTGGCGTGCTACGTCATCGCCTACGCGATCATATACAGCTTTGGTTTCGTTTTCATTTACCGACTCTTGCGCGATGGCCCCGGGCGCGATGCGTCGGACCGCTCGAAAATGACTCCGGCTCGGCCTCTGGCTGTTGCCATGCAGTCATCCTCGGAGGATCCCCGATGAGTGCAGCGGACCCCTCAGCGCTTGCCCTGTTCTGGGTCGCCGTGATCGGCGTGGCGATTCTCGCCTATGTCGTCCTGGACGGCTTTGACCTCGGCGTCGGAATCCTTTTTGGCGCAACTAAAGACGAGGCGCTGCGCGATGAAATGATCGCCTCGATCTCTCCATTTTGGGACGGAAACGAAACCTGGCTGATCATCGTGGGCGCGACGTTGTTCGCAGCGTTCCCTGTCGTCTACGCAGTGTTCCTGGGTGCCTTTTACATCCCGGTGCTGCTGCTCCTCTTGGGACTGATATTCCGCGGCGTCGCGTTCGAATTCCGCGCTCGGGGCACTGCACAAGGATTCTGGGATCGAAGTTTCGCTGCCGGCTCGCTCGTTGCGGCCTTTGTCCAAGGGGCTGCGGTCGGAGCCATGATCCGCGGAGTACCGGTCGTGAACGGCCAGTTTTCCGGGGGCTCGTTCGACTGGGTCGCAGGGCTTCCGTTCCTGTGTGGGATCGGCCTCGTGCTTGCCTATGCCCTGCTTGGCGCGGGCTGGTTGGTCCTCAAGTCCGAAGATCCGCTCCGTAGCTGGGCGCGCAGTCGCATACCGATGCTTGCCGGCGCGGTTGTTGCGGTCCTGTGCGCTGCCGCCGTGATGGCGTTCGTCGATCGGGCTCGCATGACTGGAAGCCTCTTTCTCGACCGTTCCTGGGGCTTTGTCTTTCCGCTGATCGGCATCGTCGCGATCGTTGGCATTTTTTCGGGCGCGCGTCAGCTTCGCGATTCATGGCCGTTCGCCATGACGGTCGTGCTCTTTGTCGCCGCCTTTCTCTCGCTCGCGGTGATGTTCTGGCCCTACATGATCCCCTACAGCGTCACGGTGGCCGCTGCGGCTGCGCCTGAGGCTTCCTTGTCTTTCCTGTTTTGGGGGGCCGGACTGTTCGTGCTGCCGGTGATCGGGGCCTACACGGCGGTCGTCTACTGGATGTTCCGCGGTAAGCAGCGCAAAGGCTACACCCCAACGAGCGCGCCGCCGTCGACAGCAGAGCGACCATAATGCGCGGAGTCATACCTCTCAACTACGCCTGAAACTGCAATGCCAACAGGAGGAGATTTGAAATGGCTAAGACTGACAGACCGAACATCCTCATTCTTTGGGGCGATGACATCGGCTGGTGGAATATCAGCTACAACAATCGGGGCCAGATGGGGTATCGGACCCCCAACATCGACCGAATTGGCAACGAAGGGGCGACATTCACCGACTACTATGGCCAACAGAGTTGCACTGCAGGCCGTGCGGCGTTCATAACGGGCCAGAACCCGATCCGCACCGGCTTGACCAAGGTCGGAATGCCCGGGGCCGATGTCGGTCTCCACGCGGAAGACCCGACGATCGCCGAGTTGCTAAAGCCGCTCGGCTACGCCACCGGTCAGTTTGGCAAGAATCATCTCGGGGACAAGGACCAATTCCTTCCGACGCTGCATGGTTTCGATGAGTTCTTCGGCAATCTCTACCACCTCAATGCCGAGGAGGAACCCGAGGATCCGGACTATCCTAAGGACCCGAAATTCAAGCAGCATTTTGGTCCGCGTGGCGTGCTGCACAGCTGGTCCGACGGTAAGGGAGGCCAGAAGATCGAAGACACCGGTCCGCTGACGAAAAAACGCATGGAGACAATCGATGAAGAAGTCACCCAGCACGCCCTGAGCTTCATCGACAAAGCACACAAGAATGGCACACCGTTCTTCATGTGGTACAACACCACCGGGATGCATTTCCGCACACACAGCGCGGCGAAGCACAAGGGCAAGAGCGGCGGCCAGGGTGAATATAACGACGTGATGGTCGCTCATGACGAGCACATTGGCATGATGCTCGCGAAGCTCGACGAGCTAGGCATCGCTGACAATACGATCGTCATGTACTCCACCGACAACGGTCCCCATTACAACACCTGGCCAGATGGCGGCATCACTCCATACCGTAGCGAAAAAAACACCAATTGGGAGGGCGGATGGCGTGTGCCGGTGTTCGTCCGTTGGCCAGGCCAGATCAAGGCAGGCTCGGTCTTCAACGACGTCGCCTCGCACCAGGACTGGCTACCTACGCTGCTCGCTGCCGCGGGAGATCCGGAAATTGCGTCGAAGCTCTTGCAAGGCCACAAGGTAGGAGACAAGACGTTCAAAGTGCATATCGATGGCTATAATCTGCTGCCGTATATGACGGGGGCGGCGAAGGAGGGACCTCGAAAGTTTTTCTTCTACATAAGTGACGACGGCGACATCCTGGCGATCCGGATGGGCGACTGGAAAGTCGTGCTCATGGAACAAAGGGCCAAACAGCTCCTGTGCTGGTTCGAGCCATTCGTAAAATTGCGGGCTCCCAAGATGTTCCACCTCCGGCGTGACCCATTTGAGCGGGCCGACGAGAACTCAAATACATACTGGGACTGGCTTATTTCGCACGCCTATATTCTCTACGAAATGCAGGGGTTAGTTGCCCAACAAATCCCGGAGTTCGTAAAATTCCCGCCGCGGCAGAAACCTGCAGCATTCAATCTGGACGAGGTACTCCGGCATCTCCAGGAGGCTTCCTCAAGCGCTAACCGCTAGCCCAACTTCGCCGACTGGAGGGACGCAAAGACCCCAAGTGATTGATTTGTCGGGAGCGGCCCGAGGGGTCTTCACTGCGTCGGGAATCGAGACCTGGCCGCCAAGCCGGAATTTTCGGCGGCGGCCGGGCCAGCGGGGCGAGATCGTGCTCTGTGAGATTGGTGCGCATCGGAATGCAAATGACCTCCGGGCCGAACCTTGCGAGCGAGCGAGATGGCGACCATGGCAGCATCCTGGTCCTTGCTGTTTTGGCGCTTGTCGTTGGCGCGGTTTCAGGTTTGGTAGGAGCGCTCTTCCTGCTCTTGCTTGAACAGGCGGACAGGTTTCGCGATGTCCTCATCGTCTGGGCGCATTCAAAGGCTTTCGTCGGCTTTTTGGTCCTCAGCATCGCTTGTGCCGCCGGGGCGGCAGTAGCGGCCTGGCTGGTTCGCCGCTACTCGCCTCACGCGGCAGGGAGCGGCATCCCTCACGTCGAGGCGGTGCTGAACGAGGAGGTGCCGCAGGCGCCGTTTCGCATCATACCTGTGAAGTTCGTTGCGGGAGTGCTGGCGATTGGCTCAGGGCTGGCGCTCGGCCGTGAAGGCCCGAGTGTTCAGATGGCGGCCACCATTGGGCATCTCGTCGGCAAAGAATTTCGACGCGGCTGGCCCGACTGCAGAGTGTTGCTTGCCGCCGGCGCCGGCGCTGGCCTCGCCACTGCTTTCAATGCGCCGATCGCCGGAGCTATTTTCGTCCTTGAGGAATTGGTGCGGCGTTTCGAGCTACGCGTTGCGATAGCGGCGCTTGGTGCCTCGGCGACCGCCATCTCCGTGTCACGTATGCTCCTCGGCGACGCCGCGGACTTCCATGTTGGAGCGTTGGCCTATGCTGATGCGGCGACAAGGCCGCTCTACTTTGTCCTTGGAGCGATCGCCGGGCTTGCGGCGATTTTCTATAACCGGTTGCTGCTCGGAACCATTGCGATGATGCGTCAACTCGACCGGTGGCCCGTCGAGTTGCGCGCGGGTGTTATTGGCGGGGCGGTCGGGGTGCTCGCCTGGCTCGCGCCTGATCTTGTAGGCGGCGGCGATCCGATTACGCAGCGCAGCCTGGCCGGCGCGGAAACGCTCCGCCTGCTTCCTCTCGTTTTCCTGCTCAGGCTCGGCCTCGGCGCCGTATCGTATGCGGCGGGGACACCTGGGGGGTTGTTTGCCCCGATGCTTGTACTCGGAGCCCAACTGGGATTGTTCTTCGGTCAGCTCTGCCAGCTTGTATTTCCAGATCTGAACATTCAGCCAGAAGGATTCGCCGTTGTCGGGATGGCCGCCTTTTTCACCGGTGTCGTCCGCGCCCCGCTGACTGGCATCGCACTTGTCGTTGAGATGACGGCAAACGTAACAATGCTTTTGCCGATGTTGGGGGTCTGTTTCATGGCCATGCTGGTGCCAACTCTGATGCACGACCCGCCAATCTACGATTCGTTGCGGGAGCTCACTCTGGAGCGCGAAAGAACACGCCTCAAGCAGGCGGAAACTGCGGACGCCAGGCGTTCGGGTGCGTCGCCGCCAACGGGAGACAAGCCGAGTCATCCGATCGACGGTCCACCGGCATGAGCTTTGAAGATTTCTGTGGCTTCGTCCGGCGACCACAACGGCCAATTGCAGCCGAACCTGCTCCGCACACGATTCACCGATGGCTGATGACGCGCCTCGATTCCTTTTTTTCGTCAGGTAGTGCTGACACTCGAATACTCTGCAACAACCGTCACAGCCGGGCATTGCCCTCGCACATGTTGCGCAACAGGAACTCAGGCCGCGGAACCAATCCGCGGCCAGTCGAATCCGTTCAGAACCGAGGAAAGGCACTCCAATTTCATTCAAGGTGAGGATCGGAGCGGGACGTTCGTCAGGACTTCAAATTCCATTCCTTGAGTTTCTTCGCAGCCGTGCCGAACGGGCCGAGTTGGTAAGCAGCCGCCCCCGCGGGTGAGAAGGCGAATGGCGCAAACGGCTCGGCGAGCATCTTGTCGAGGTAATCCCGGGGTGCGACGCCGGTGCTGACGTGCGGACTGAACTGGTCGCCGGTTTGCTTCGGAACGAAGGTAGACACGTAGCCGATGAGCAAGGCGTCGTAGGCGGAATCGTCGTGCGGCGCGGTGAACGCGTCGATCGGCCCGGTCTCCACTGTAAATGGGGCTATAGCGGCAATCAGTACCTGTTGCAGCGTGAGCAGTGCTGGCGTCGGCCGTGCGACGATACCCGCTACGCCGGTATCCTTGCCGGGTGCATAGTAGTATTTGAACGCCTCCAGCTGCATGCAGGTGACGCTGGCACCCGCGAAGACCTTTTCGGCAGCGGCATAGATCTTGTCGAGGTCCACCGTGCGGACGAAACGCTGAATCAGTGTGATGTGCGGACGGTGTGCCTCATCCAAGGCGAATCCCTTCGGAAAGACCTTGAGCAACCGAGCGTTGTTGGCTTGGGCGTGACCCAGCATCGTGGCGTCAGGTTCCAGCAGGATGTCGATGGCCGTAGTTGGGCTTTGAGGATTTTGTGCGGGCATAAACGATCTCCCCTCCGGGTCTACGAGGCCGTGGGAAAGATGATGTTCCAATCGCGTTTCATGCTTACCACGGTAATCCCGTAGGCGTCCGCCTTGTCCAGCGCTTCGCCGAGCGGACTCAGCCGGAACTCTCGGTCATAGGCGACCTCTCGCTCGGAGTCGTCGTGGTGAAGGAGAAGAGCCAAGCGCGGGCCTTTGCCGGTCTTGGAATATCGCAGCATGGCCAGGTCACCGTCCGAATTGCCGAACGCCAGGATCGGCCGCCGGCCGACGTGCAACGCGATGTTTTGCGGCTTTGCTTCGCGATCATCGAAGCTATTGAGTTCAGCAAGCTTCATCAGCCCCGCGCGGTCCTCGTTCACTTCGAACCGAAGCTTGTTGCTCGAGCCGATGACCTGCTCGCGCGGGATGCCATAGATCTCCTCGGAGCACGCGCGCATGAAATCGATGCCACCGCCCGACACGATGTAGATCTTGAAGTCCTTCTCCCGCAAGAACTTGAGCAGGTCGAGCTGCGGCTGGAAGGTGCACTGCTTGAACAGCCGCCCGAACTTGGGATGCTTCGCCTTCGCCAACCAGTCTCGCGCGATGGGGTCGAACTCCTCCTCCCTTATGCCCGAATGCGTGGTAAACACCAGCTCGAGAAGTGCCTGCTTGCCAAGACCCATCAGCGTCTTGAGGTCCAGCTCGAGCAACGCCTTGAACGGCTGGCGCTCCTTTACGGTCGGCTCCTTGCCGGCGAGCTCCTTGACCCGATCTATGAGAAAAAAGGCCTGCACTTGCAGCGGCTGCTCGCACCAGAGCGTGCCGTCGTTATCGAAGACCGCGATGCGTTCTGCAGGTGGAATGAAGTCCGGCCCACCTTGCTGCGTCACGCGCGCGACGAAGTCGAGGATCTGTGACTTCGCCGCACCGTCGTTCCAGCTGGTAAGTGGGCTCGGTTTTCCGGGCGCGCCCATGATTGACTCCTTCTGATCCACTGCGTGCCGTACGTCCGCTCACCAACAAAACGGCTTGTCGTCACCGACGACCGTAGAGGAGTGGCAGCGGATCGCCTATGCAAAGTCGGCCTAAAAGATAGAGCCAAGACCGGACGTCCGTTGTGGCTCATTCGTGTCGGTTTGCCCCTTTGCAGCTGGCCGTTCGATCTATGGCCGACCGGCATGAGCTTGGAACATTTGTCGGCACGGCAACAGCCGATGGCAGCCGACCCCTCTTTGCAACAACCCTCACGATTCAACGCTGGCCGACGACACGCCTCGATTCCCTTTTTCGTCAATGCCGGATTTGCATAGCCCGGGCGGATTGGAAAACTTATCCTAGAGCGCTGGGCGCGATGAGATGCTCGTTACTCCGGAGCGCCAACAGTGGAGTTCTTGCGATTGCAACAATGATCGGGGAAGCCCAGTTCAGAATCGGAGTAGCCGGGATGACGCCGTTGGATGTCATGTGGGTCGGTCTGGGCGGTGGTCTGGGATCACTGTTGCGCTGGTTGATCGGGCGTGTGATCGGCGAACACTATCATGGCGATTTTCCCGTCGGCACGTTCGTGATCAACGTGTCGGGTGCCTTCGCCATCGGCTACCTCTCCGTCCTGTTCAAGGTCGACTGGCGCGATCGGTATGGTACGGCTCTTAATGCCGGTGTTCTGACGGGTGTGCTCGGCGGCTACACGACGTTCAGCAGCATGCAACTCGACGCCGCCAAGCTAGTCCGAAAGAGAGGCGGCGCTCCTGCCGCGTCCTATCTTCTGCTGTCAGTATTAGTCGGTCAGCTCGCCGCCGCGCTCGGCGGCACGCTTGCCCGTGCGCAGGGCTGAGGGGGATTGGCCGTGGTCAATATTGTCATACTGGTGTTCGTTGGCGGGGCCCTGGGCGCCGTGTTGCGCGAGTTCAGCATGCTGATGGTGCCGAGCCTGGCGGACAACTTCCCATTGGATATCCTCGTTGCCAACCTTTTGGCCGCGTTCCTGCTCGGTCTCGTCACGGCGCTGCATGGCAGACAGATCGTGTCTGAAGCTGCCGAGATGCTGCTCGGCACAGGCATTGCGGGCGGACTGTCAACATTTTCGAGCTTTGTCTATGGCGCAGTCGTTTTGATGTCGGCCTCGACGGCAAGCGCGGTTGTCGCGTCAGTCTATGTCGTGATCAGTCTGGTGCTGGGCTCCATCGCAGTCGCTGTCGGACTGAAGCTCGGCGGACAAGGCTCAGCATGAACCGCTCTCCTGCGGGGAAGAGACGCTCGTGGAAGCAACCGTTTGCATTCGACGTGTAGTTCGGACCGGCTTTCGCCAATGTGACGCGAGGGGTTCAATGCGATGGGCCTGATTGACGCGGTAAGATCACACGTCATGGCGCTGCCGGATCTGGCAAAGTTCGCGGTCGTTGTTGCGGCTATCGTCGGCGTTCCGCGGCTGGCGGCTCGCATCAGACTGCCGCCAATGGTCGGGCTGCTGCTCTTCGGAGTCGCGTTGGGGCCGCACGTGCTCGGCTTCTTCGGTGAGCACCGGCCGATTGCGAACTTCTTCGGCGAGTTGGGCAAGCTGTTGCTGATGTTTTCCGCCGGGCTCGAGATCGACATTGCCCTCTTCCGCAAAGCTCAGGCCCGCTCGATCACCTTCGGACTTCTTACCACAAGCGTGCCACTGCTTTTCGGCACTTTGCTGGGCCTCGGTTTTGGCTATGCGCTCATCCCAGCGATCGTCGTCGGATCGCTGCTCGCATCCCACACGTTGTTGAGTGTACCAATAGTTCAGAGACTGGGTGTCATTCGGCTCGAACCGATCGTCGTGACAGTCGGCGCCACAGTGCTGTCGGATACACTTTCATTGGTCGTGTTCGCGGTCTGCGTCTCGATGTATACGACCGGCTTCTCAGCGGGAGGGCTTGTCATCCAGCTCATCGAGATCGCCGTCTTTGTGCCGCTGATCCTGATTGGGCTCAGTCGCGCCGGCGCCTGGGCATTGAGCAGGATGGAAAGTGACGAGGAGGCCCATTTTCTGCTGATGCTAGCCGTCATGGCGGTCGCAGGCGCGATCGCCGACTTCATAAACCTGCCGGGGATTGTCGGCGCGTTCCTGGCGGGACTGGCGGTCAACAGCGCGGTGCAGGAGAATCCGGCAAGGGGCAAACTGGAATTCTTTGGCAAAGCCTTGTTCATCCCGAGCTTCTTTGTCGTCACCGGCCTGGTGATCAATCCGGTCGTGTTCGTCACAGACGTCGTCGACCATTTCGGTCTGGCCTCAGGACTCGTCGTGGCTTTGCTGGCGGGAAAGTGGATCGCCGCGGCGGTCGGGGCTCGCCTTTTCGGTTACACACCGGCCGCAAGATCGACAATGTGGGCGCTAACGTTGCCGCAGGTGGCCGCAACCCTGGCCGCCGCGGTGGTCGCCTTCGACACGCGCAACGGGGCCGGGCAACGAATGCTGGACGACACGATGCTCAACGCGGTACTCGTGTTGATGCTGGCCACGTCCATTCTCGGGCCGGTGCTGACGGAACGCTTCGCGCCCGGCATGCTGGAGGACGGGGGGCGCGATACTCTGCGGGGCAGCGCATGAGCTTCTTCACCAAGCCCGTCGGAGCCGACTTGCTTGCAGCCATCCGATGCCCACCTGCGGGTCGAGGCGACGTGTTTGAGGATGTCCCCAGGTGCCCACCATGCATGAATGGCTCGTTGCAATCACCGATGGCACGGTGCTGGTCATCGATACGATGGTATTGGTCGTCATAGCGACCGGGACGATCCAAGCCTTTGTCCAGGGTTTGCGGGTCATGCTCTTGCCCTCTGCGACCGGACATGAAAGGCGAAACGTGTGGCTGCACTATGCGCGCTGGCTGGTCGCCGGCCTCACCTTCCAGCTCGCCGCCGATATCCTTGAGACCTCACTCGCTCCGAGCTGGGACGAACTGGTGCGCCTCGCGACCGTTGCTTTGATTCGAACTTTGCTCAACTTCTTCCTCGAGAGAGATCTCTCCGAGGTTCGCAGGCGGCAATTCAAGCCGGTAGACCGCAAGTCTATTTCCGAATGATGCAACGCCGGAGCGGACCGCAGCGCTGTAGATCTTGCTTCGTGTGGCCGTCGCGCAATACCCTGGTGTCATTTCCGGCGAGGCAAGCGGAGCTCGCCGCGGGACGGGAATCCAAGAATCGCGATAGATAAGGATGGATTCAGGCCAGTACCAACTTGGATTTGCAATTCGACCGAAGCGGAAGTGTACATCGTGATGCGGAAAAGCTCGTTCCCAGGCGTCGTTCTTGGGCAAAACGCCCCGCACCGACCGCGAAAGGCTTGCGACCTGGGCGCAGGCGCATGCACTGAGGACCAATGTGGGCAGGTACTCCGACAAGGAATTCTTCCTCGACGCGTCCGAGGCCTACATAGATTTCGTCATCGAAGCGATGAGAGATCTGGAGCCTGTACGGAAGTATACAGTGTGCCATCGACGCGATGGAACGCCAGTCAGCATTACCACGCCGCTGCGTCCCAAAAGTGAAGGCTGTGCCTACCGCCCGCGCAACGACCTTTGTCGCTGTACCCTATCAAGACTCGACGAGCCATCCCGGCCTCTAGCTGGTACGGTATGGGCCTCTTGCGCAGTTTGCTGAATTTCCTCATTTGCTTTGCTTGAGCATCGCTTCGAGTTCTTCTTCGAGCGATCGCGGCGAAATGCCGAGCACGCGAAACCCCGGCAAGTTGTCCGAGGCTGTAGTGTCGATCTGCATAAGTTCGACCTGATTGCGGGTGAGGGGCGGGTGCGGCAAGATTTCAGCGACGCCGGCAAGTAGATCCCACAAGGCGAACGGCATCCGCACCAGCCCCGGCCGCAAACCTGCGGTACGGGCAATGGTCCGCAACAACTCCTCGTATGAATAGACGCGCGGACCGGCCAGTTCGTAGATAGGATATGGCTTTTTGCTGTATCCCTCCGGTGAAGGCCGCCTTGCCGAATGAGACGTGTTGTTGAGAACTGTCCTTATGGACAGTGATAGGCGCAGTGCCCAAGTCGAACGGC
>NZ_JBEPTH010000032.1:0-19694 GCF_040549385.1 Bradyrhizobium sp. LB11.1
CTGCTCATCGTCTCTCCTGATTCGCGGGTCAATCTTGCCCGCCGTCAGGCAGAAACTCCACTTATCGCGCTGTTCAGATTTGCGGGACCAGCTCACCTCGGCGCCTGGCTCGAGTCCGCTCCCCGTGTCTTGCACTGACACCATCACATATCTGGACTGATAGACGTGCGACTTTATGGAGAGCAAGCGCTCCCCAACCTCGGTTGCCATGGAGTCAATTGCATTCGCAATCAAATTTACCAGCACCTGCTGGAGCTGAATCTGCTCGCCACGGATCTTCGGCAGTCCTTCGTTGAGGTCGGCTCGAACGGTGATCCGATTTGTTCGCAGTTTGTCGCCGATGACTGTCAAGGCTCCCTGGATTACATCGTTTATATCAAGGAAAGTGCGGGGCCGTACGCCCATCTTGAAATGCGTCCGGATATTTTCGATCACGGCATCCGCACGGCTTCCTGCGGTTACGACGCGCCGCAAAGCGTCTTTGGCACGATCGAGCTCAGGCTCGCTGCGATCAAGCCAATTTAATCCGGCGGTTGCACTAGCTGTTATCGTTGTCAGTGGCTGTTTGATTTCGTGGGCAATTGTTGCCGAAACGGCATCGCCGGTCATCAGCCGCGCCTCACGTTCGCGGCGCTCCGCCAGGACGGCGCGGAGCAGCTGTGCGTAAAGCGTCGTTATCTCATGCAATAGCACAAAGAGCACAAGAATGCTCGACACGAAGCCGAAGACCCGGCCAGCATACCAACCGGCGCTGAACCGGGCCAGACCCGGAAACGAAACCAGATAGATCTCGATTGCATAGGCACAAACAACTGCTATCAACCATAGATCGAGTACCGAACTCTGGCGCATCCAGAGCAACGTGAGCGCAACCACATTCAATAAGATTAGAGAACTGGCAAGATAAAGCGCGAAGGTCGAAAAATGGATTGGGTCGAGCATGATGCGTGGCAAGTATGCATCATTCACTGTGACGAGAGTAGTCACGGTACACACAACGGCTAACGTTATCACAACGCTCGAAACAATCGTCATAGCCACTGACCCCTCCCACGATCGTCCGGGAGAATTGTCGCCCTCGATCAGGGTGTACGCGATGACGAACGAGGGAAAACCGGCATACCTCAGAGCGTTAAGCCAATCTGTGCTCTGTAACCCCGCGCCGAGCAGGCCAACTGGCGCGAACGCCCCCGGAAACACCAGCATCCAGGGGATAAGCATGAGCCCCGTGAAGAGATATCCGGTCGCGATTACAAGAAGGGCACTTGAACGCAGGATGGCGAACTGGTTGAACAGCAGGACCGCGGTAATTATGTCATTCACGAACATCACCGCCCCGTACGCTGGGACGAAGGCGTCGATCTGGCGCAGTTGGATGCTCGATAGCTCTCCTGCCAGGATGAAAAGGGAGCTAAGGAAAGCGAAGATGATCGCAAGGGCAAGCCGCTTCTGCGTCCATCCGGGTGGCAAGGTCGAAAGGGTGAAATGCTGGTCCTCTTGCACAACCGTATCCGGCTTTATCATTGGAGCGACTCCTTGGAGCAGCTAGAGCACGCAGCACGAAACAGCAGAATTGTCGCCGACTACCCTGCCTTCGCTTCAACCCGCTTCAATCGCGCAATGGCTCGGCTCTCATGAGCCCAGTTTCTAAGCATCTGAATGCTTGGCACGCCTCCACTCGCCGGGTGTTAGCCCGACCTTTCGCAAGAATAGGCGACTGAGGTGGCTCTGATCCGCAAAGCCGCACTCCAACGCGATTTCGCTGATCGATTTTTTCCCGTGTAGCAGATACCTGGCACGGTCTATCCGTTGCTCAACGAGCCACTGGTGTGGCGACGTTCCCAGCGTCCTCTTGAAGGCACGCGAAAATTGCCCGGCGGACAGTCCACACGCCCGCGCCAGTTCGGCTACCGAGCGGTCCGCACCGACATCGTCGAGAAGCAACTCCTTGATCCGGGCCACCTCGTGGTCGGACAGCTTTGGGCCGGCTGCGTTGCCAGTCGGATTCAGGCCGCAATAGGCGACCAGCAGGCGCGAGCGCAGCGCCGAGAACACGTGGTCGACGAACAACATGGGAATTTCGGCCGGGCTATCCAATGCGGGCAGCACGGCGCGGGCAAGCGACGTCGCGATATCATCCCTGTATTCTCGCTCCACGTCGTAGTTGAAACCCGAGAAAGTCGAACCAAGCTCGCGTGCGGTCTCGTCAAAGGCAAGATCAGGGATGAAAAAGTTCAATGCCTCGAACGGCGCCATATTGTCCCCTTCCCAATGATAGCGCATATCGAAAAGAGAGATCGCTCCTGCTCGCATCGCCGGTCGCATCGCATGATGGCCGTCTTTCCAGACGTCTTGTGCCTCGGGATGATCCGTAAGATATACGGTCACCATGTACATATTCTCGCGGAGATGCATTGAAGTCATCTCCGATCCCTGTCGACGCCTGAGCGTGTGAACGGCGTTAAGGCCGGCTTTGGCAAACTTCGCGCCAGCGACCTCTCGAACCAGGCAGATGCCGTCTTTGGGGTCGGACAAGAAGTCCGACGGCTTCTCTTCCACCATCCTCCTTCGACTTCTCACGCTCTGCTCCACTTGCTGATAGAGATCCGTCCGTTAACTCATGACTTCCGCTTTGTTGAGAAGCGTCTGGGCGATCATTGGGAATGAAGCCGGTCATCGCACCGATCAGATTCGTCCAAAACGAACGTCAGGTCTTTTCAAGAACTATGATGTGGCTTGCCGTACAATATCTCCTGAAAGCGAACGGGTCACCAGCATCTCGCATGCTGCATCGCGACAGCGAAGCGGAGGGTGCTGGATGGCACAACTCGAAGCCACGGTCGCGGAGCGTCGGGATGGATTTCTTCGAACCAAGGACGGCGGCCGATTCCTTTGATGGAATCGGCTTTGAATATGATCGCGAACGGCTGGCGCACCTCGGGGAACTCGCCGGAACAATCATTCATGAAGTCAGTCAGCCTCTCGGAGTCGTTATTTCCAGCGCCGACGCCGCCTTGCGCTGGCTTGATCGCGAAACGCCGAACATCGCTTGTGCCGTGAGGTCCATACAGCGCATTCGCGTCACAGTCGGCCGCTGCGGGCGGACCATCGCGGAGTTGCGGCAGTTGTCGGCCAACATTTTGACCGACCTTACGGAGCAGTCTCTGAATGCCATAGTAGACGAAGCGCTTGCCTTGTCTGAACCCCAGATCGCCCTGGCAGAGATCGCAACGAACATCAGCTTTGATCCTGATCGCCCGGTGACAAAGGCGAACAGGGATCTGCTCCTTCAGGTGATGTTGAATATCATCCAGAACGCGATCGACAGCCTGCTTCACGTTACGGATCGCCAAAGGACGTTGAGCATCCGAACGTTCACCTCGTCGAACTCTGTCGTGCTCGAAATCGAGGACAATGGCGTTGGCCTTCCTGACGGGCCAACAGACATTTTCGACCCCCTCTACACTACAAAAAGGGACGGCATGGGCCTCGGTCTCGCGCTATGCCGGCGCGTGATGGTTGCTCACGGCGGGGCTATCCAGGTGAGGCGGAACGCCGACTTGGGAGCGACACTGGTCGTAACTCTGCCGCGAGTGTAACCTTAGTTACCGCTACACCTCTCGGGCAAAGGCAGCGAAATCGCCGGGCAGCACCGCCCGGCGGCACCGTAAAATATCGCTGTTGCCTGTAACTCCGGCCCTGTTGCGCCCGAAATAGCCGGACGAGAGACCGGATTGGCCTGAACAGGCGGTCCTTTGACGAAAACGAGGAGGCAGATGTGGGACTATCCTGGCAACAAGGCCCGCTTTCAGCCGGCGCGGTTGGACGCTTTCTTGTCCCCGAGCCGCTGCCCAAACGGCTTTTGTACGTTGAGCCGCTGCGCCGTCGCATGCGCGTACGCTTGGGCGGAAGCTGGATCGCAGATAGCGAGCGGTGCCTCCTGCTCTTCGAACCAGGTCGCTACCCTGTAGCCTATTTTCCCGAGGCCGATGTGTCGCAACGGGCCATGCAACGCACCGAGCATATCACTCAACACGCCGACCTCGGCCCCACGTCCTGGTACAGCGTTCAAGGAGACGAGCAACGCCTCGCGGCGCGGGGAGCATGGCAGCACACCAATCTGCCTGCTCATGCGAGCGATTTGCATGGCCATATCGCTTTCGCTTGGCGTGCCATGGATGCGTTCTATGAAGAAGACGAACGCATCGTCGGTCATGCCGCCGATCCCTATCACCGCATCGACATCCGCCAAACCTCTCGTAATCTCGTGGTCAATCACGAGGGCCGGGTCATTGCCGATACGAAGCGCCCGCTGGTGCTTTACGAGTCCGGCTTTGCGCCCCGCTGGTACGTTTCACGTGCCGATATTGATGAATCCGCCCTCACCCCAGTGAAACTCCAGACTTTCTGCCCATACAAGGGTCTTTGCAGCTATTATTCCATCGGAGATGCGCGCCAAGCGGCGTGGTCCTACCCTGAGGCCTATACCGAAGTCGGTCGCATCTCGAATTTTGTATCGTTCGAACCAGATATCGTGACGGTTCTTGTCGATGGCAACCAGATACGTCTCGAGCCGGGCCAGTCAGTCGTTCCACATGGGCCCGACCGGAATCTCGACGTCGCCGAGATAGTCCGCGAACCTGGCGCCTGAAGCAGGTCTACGGCTCATAAGCGACACGAAAGAACCGTCGCCAACCAGGAGCGGCATATGGCGCATCTTGTGTCAGTGAACGTTGGGCTTCCACGCGAAATCGCGTGGAAGGGCCGAACGATACGCACGGGCATTCTGAAAAGCCCTGTGCGCGGTCGCTGTCGGGTTGGGCGGCTGAATCTAGAGGGAGATGGACAAGGCGATCTTGGCGGGCACGGCGGTGAGCAGAAAGCAATCTTCGTCTACCAAATCGAGTCACACCGCTACTGGCAGATGCAACTCGGCCGCACCGACTTCGTACATGGACAATTCGGCGAAAATTTCACGGTCGCAGGACTACCCGACGATGGCGTTTGCATAGGCGATCGCTATCGAATTGGCACCGCCGTCTTCGAGGTCACTCAACCGCGCGTGACCTGCTACCGGGTCGGCATCCGGACCAACGAGCCAAAGATGCCATCCCTTCTGACATCCAGTGGCCGGCCAGGATTCTATTTCCGTGTCCTGAGCCAAGGCGACGTTGGGGCCGGCGACGAAATTGTACAGGTCGGCGAAGCGTCCGAACGGATGACCGTCGCCGAAATCAACGCGCTGCTCTACTCTCCCGATCACCTGCGTGATCGGCTGGAGCGGGCACTGAGGATCGAGGCACTCTCGCCGGGATGGCGCTCGTCATTTGAAGCATTGCTTCAGAGCCAAACGGCAGGCGCGGGAGGGAGCGGCAATGCAGGTCTTGCGCCAGCGACCGCTGCTCGTCCGAGCGCGCCGGGGTTTTTTCCGCTCGTGGTTGCGGCAATCGATCGGGAGGCCGCGGACGTCCTCTCCCTTTCCCTGAAGCATCCGGATCGCGAACCATTGCCTCTGCCGCTCCCCGGCCAATACGTGGTCGTGCGCCTTCCGCGCGCCAATGGTCCGCCGCTCATTCGCAGCTATTCGCTCTCCGGCCCTCAATGGACCGAGAGCTATCGGATCAGTGTGAAGATCGAGCCGAATGGAGCCGCTGGAGACCATCTGAGGAGCGTCCTCCAGACCGGCGATGTCCTCGAAGTCAGCTTCCCCCGCGGAGGCTTTATCCTGCAAGACCGAGAGCAGCCGGTCGTGCTCCTCAGCGCGGGCATCGGGGCAACGCCCGTTCTTGCGATGTTACACGCGCTTGCAGCGACCCACTCCGCCCGGCAAATATTCTGGCTGCATGCCGCGCGCGACGGGCGGCATCATCCATTTGCCAGCGAAGTCCGCCGCCTCGTGCATGGCTTTCCCCGGGGCCGCGGCTTTATCTGCTACAGCAAACCGGCTCCGCGCGACAGGCTCGGCGAAGATTTCGATGCTCCAGGCCGATTGTCGCAATCGACATTCGACAACGTCGGCATCCCGCACGACGCGGATGTCTACCTCTGTGGGCCTGCCCGTTTCATGGCGGACATGAAGCAGGCGCTTGCAACGTTCGGCATAGTGCCGGATCGGGTTCATGTCGAAGTCTTCAATGGCGGCGAGCCATTGACGCCCGGGGTCGTCGGCGCAGTCCCACGAGCTCCCCATCCGCCCAGTGATGCCGCCGACAGTGGCCCATTGATATCCTTCGCGCGAAGCGGCATCGCTGTCCATTGGAAGCCGTCCTCTTACGGGAGCCTTCTGGAGCTGGCCGAAGCGTGTGACGTTCCGGTCCGCTGGTCATGCCGGACCGGGGTTTGCCACAACTGCGAAAGCGGACTGATTTCCGGCGCACTGGCATATGATCCGCAGCCACTCGACATGCCGGCCGACGGCAATCTCCTGATTTGCTGCTCACGGCCTATACGAGACGTCGTCATCGATTTGTAGGTCACAGGCGATGCAATCAATGAGGCCAACATGAAGTTCTCGGTCGAAGTGATGACCGTTCCCGTGAGAGATGTCGATCGGGCACTGAGATTCTATGTCGATCAGGTCGGCTTTGCCCTCGACGTCGATTACTCCCCAAACGAGTCATTCCGCGTCGTGCAGCTCACGCCTCCTGGCTCGAGCTGCTCGATCCAGATCGGCAAGGGGATCACCGACGCACCGGTCGGCTCGCTCCGTGGCGCTTATCTCGTCGTCACGGATCTGGAGACCGCGCACCGCCACCTGTTGGGGCGCGGCGTCCAGGTCAGCGATATCAGGCACAAGATGCCGATCGGCGCATGGGACGGTGGCTTCGCCCCGGGCCTCGATCCCGCACGCGGGGACTACGCCAGTTTCGCCGACTTTGTGGACCCGGACGGCAATAGCTGGGTGCTCCAGGAACGGGGCTACCGCGCAGCTTGAGGCGTGCGTCGCTGGACGACGTCATGCCACGAGAGCCCTGATCTACCTGCTGCGCTGGCCTCGCGTTCAATCACTGCAGCAATAGGGCCGTGTCAACACCGGGCGGAGCGGTCCAGCTCCACCCATGGCTATGAGACGAACGAGCACATCTTCGAGATCGCGCGGCATTCAGCCTTTCGCATGCATGACTATCGTAGCTCCCACGGAGCCGCTCATCACGAGCCTCCACCTAGGGAGTGTCGCCATGACCCAGATTTCGATCCAAACACGCTCAAGCCACCCTATTCTTGCAGGAATTCTCCTCGTCGCCTTGCTGTCCCCCGCATACGCATCCGATCGAAGTAGCTCTATCGACGCCCTCCACGGTCTGCAGGCGCCCGCAGCCGAGCAACTGGCTTCGGTCGAACTGACATCGCATCGGCCGTGGCTCGCGCCGGTCGGCCATCAGCAGCCGAGGCGCGCCGACGCACCGCCATCAGGGGCTCTGTCAACCTTGGAACGTGAGCAGCAACAACGCGATCAGATACTGGACCGCAAGCTGATCATCTGCCGCGGATGTTGAGGTGGCCGACCATCTCACGCACCTGCCGAGGTGCTTCCAACATCCGACATCACCTCTGCGCTCTTCGTCAGCTCCAGCTCGTCAACCGTCGCCGACGTTTGCGCTGCCTTCCGCCATTGCGCAGGGGTGATACCCATGTGGCTCTTGAAAGCCCGCTGGAATGCTGCCTCGGACAGATATCCGGCCGCTTCAGCAACCGCTCCTGTCGAGATCGACGATTTCCTCAATTCGTTCGCTGCAAGCGTCATGCGGATGTCGGTCAGTAAATCGCTCGGCGAGCGGCCAAGCTTCTCCTGAAACTGGCGGGCAAGTGTGGCACGCGACATGCTGGCAAGCTGCGCGAACTCGGGCAGCGTCCACGCGCGCGCCGGCTCGTTGAACATAGCGGCGACCACGGGCGCTAGGCGGGGATGACCCGCGAGCGCAAGCAGCCCCTGAGACATATCCCCGGTCTCGCTGGCAAAGCGCAACACGAGCGCAAACATCGCAGTCGACAGCGCATTCAACATCGCACGGCCTCCCAGTCGATCAGTTGCCGTTTCGCCGCGCATCAAGACAACGAGGCCCACGAGTTCCGGCGGGGCGATCGAGAAGTGCCCGCACAACAGATCGAGTCGCTGGTCGGAGCCGGGATTCTCGCTGATCATGAAATTGAGCGACGCGCGGTTGCGCACCTTCAACGGCGCGGCGCCCCTGCCATCATGCATGATGTGCCGCGGGTTACCCGGAAGCAGCACGATGTCGCCGGCCTTAAGGTGCAGCGGCCGGCCACCCGCCGGATCGTCCAGCACCGCCGAGCCTGCCAAGACGGCATGGTACGGGATCTCATTGGCATTGCCCGGCCCCTGCTCGATCCGCCAAGGCGCCCCATAGGAGCAACGCAGATCCAAACGGCCGTGCACTGGCATCATCTCGAACAGCCGGCTCAACCAATCCATCCAAACCCCTCACCACACGCCTCATGAGACGAACAAGCATATAATCGCGCCTTCTTGGCATTCAACATCTCATTTTGGCACCCTATTGTCACCCCGCAATCATTCACCCGGCCAATAAGGAGTGCCACCATGTCCCGCCTTTCCATACCGAACCTCGACGCTGACACCGGCCCGTCTGGCCAGCTCTATGCCCAAATCAAGAAGGCCATCGGCAGCGTGCCGAACACGTTCGCAGCTATTGCCGCCCATGGCCCTGCCGCGCTCAAGGCCGTGCTCGCTGCCGATACGGTCTTGGCGTCCGGCAGCCTGAGCAAGTCCGACAGGGAGATCATCAAGCTCATCATCAGCGAAGCCGCCGGCTGTGACTACTGTGTCGCCGCCCACAGCCATCTCGGGACGCTCGTCGGCGTTACGCAGGGGGTGCTGAAGCAAGTGCGCGACGGTAAGCCCACGGGCGATGCCCGGCGTGACGCGTTGGTCACGTTCGTGCGCAAGCTCGCGCGTACCAGCGGCACCATCAGCGACCAGGATTATCTCGCGATCAAGGCCGCCGGCTACAGCGATGCGCAGCTCGTCGAGATCAGCCTAGCCTTTGCAACCACCGTTTTCACCAACGTCTTCAATCGTATCAACGATACCGAGATCGACTTTCCGGCAGCGGCGTAGCGCAACTGCTGTGCATCGTTCATCTCGAATCAGGACTCAGGATCATGACTACGCTTGCCAATGCCAAATTCGCTCAGAGCCCCGTTCTTCGCATCCTGCATCGATCGGGTTTACTCGCTGTGGATCTCGATTATCACATCGTTCGCGCCTCCATGGTGATCATGTTCTTCTTCTTCGGCTACCAGAAGTGGTTTCCGTATGAATTCGGGAGACTGGTCCCCTTCATCGGCAACGGGCCGCTGATCTGGTGGCTCCATCCGGTGTTCGGCCACGCGGGAGCCAGCTACTTCCTGGGCGCGTCGGAATGGACGTTTGGTGCGCTGCTGCTCGCGGGCTTCTGGAGCAAGCGGCTTGGCGTTCTCGGGGCACTCGGTTCGACCGGCACGTTCGTCGCGACTGTCACCATCATTCCCTTCATGCCGGAGGGCTAGGATATTGCGGCAGGCGGCTTTCCAGCGATGACCGGCAACGTGCCGTTCCTGATGAAGGACGTCGTTCTGCTCGCAGTCTCCTTCTATCTGTTGAGACAAGATCTGGTTCGACTGGCACGTCAATAACAGACACGCTGACTTTTTCCGTCACCGGCGAGCATCCTGGCTCGCCGGTGTCGCATACAGGTCGCGGCGAGAAAAGCCGCTTCTCGGCATGGCCTGCGGAAGGCCAGCGCCGAGCAACCCATACTTCGGTATGCGTTACTGCATCATAATCGTTAGGTTGTGAGCTGCCGTTTCAAGGTGCACCGTACGACACGGCACTGCATTCGACGAGACCTTCGGCGAGCTGAGATCCAACCGGGAGGGTTCTCGCGTTCCGTTGAATTGCCGATCGGAAACGCCATGGTCTCGCGTTGGGGATACGCCGTCCAAATATTTGTCGCTGAAGGACAGCACAACCAGACGAGGCGTACTATGAGCACGGATCAGAAGGTTGCTGTCGTCACCGGAGCTTCGGGAGGCCTGGGCGAGGCAATCGTCGATGGATATCGAAGCCGCAATTATCGCGTCGTCGCGACTTCTCGCTCGATCGCACCGTCCTGCGATCCGGACTGTCTGGCAATTCGCGCTGATATCGCAGATCCGGAAACTGGAAGACGCGTCATCGAATCCACCCTCGAGCGGTTCGGACGTGTCGACACGCTGATCAATAATGCCGGCATCTTTATCCCTGGACCGTTCGAGAATTACACCGAGCAAAACTACAGAGACGTTCTCGCGACCAATCTGAACGGCCTTTTCTTCATTACCCAGCACGCCATCAAGGCGATGCTGCAGCAGAAGAGCGGGCACGTCGTCCAGATCACCACGACCCTGGTCGAATACGCCAACTCGAATGTTCCTGCCGTTCTGGCATCGTTAACCAAAGGTGGGCTCGCCGCTGCGACGCGCGGTCTCGCAATCGAATACGCCTCCCGCGGCATTCGGGTAAATGCTGTAGCTCCCGGCATGATCAAGACGCCGCTTCACGCTCCCGAGACATACGAAGCCGTGGCGTCGTTGCACCCTCTCAAGCGCATGGGTGAACCCGAGGATATCGCGCAGGCGATCCTCTACTTGGAAGACGCCAACTTCGTAACCGGAGAAGCCATTCACGTTGATGGTGGCCAAATCGCAGGCCATTGACCGAGAGCGTCACTACATCGGCGATCGCGTCCTCTCTCCGACCTATCCCCTGGCGCCGCACCATCATGGCGCGGCTCCTCATTCATTCGTCAACAGGAGAAAACACCATGAACTTCATTATCGATACGCTCGGCCGTTCAGTGCTGCTACGGCGCGATCTCGATTATCATCTGCTCCGAGGAGCGATGGTGATCATCTTCGCGTGGTTCGGCTATGACAAATGGTTCGATTCCGAGATCAGAGGTCTCGTGCCATTGATCACCCACGGCCCATTTATCTTCTGGACGATTCCGGTCTTGGGTATCGGTGGCACGAGTGTTCTTCTGGGGGCTTCAGAATGGACTTTCGGTTCGCTATTGCTCCTGGGATTTTGGAATAAGAAGCTGGGCGTGCTTGGCGCACTAGGTTCCTGCTGCACTTTCATTGCAACCGTTACGATCTTCCCGTTCGCGCCTGACGCCTGGGATGCCGGTGCCGGAGGTTTCCCGGCCATGGGAATCGTCGCGGCCTTCCTCTTGAAGGATCTCGTCTTGCTGACCGTCTCTGTCTATCTGCTGAAGCAGGATGTCGAGCGGGTCATCGCGGCGCACGACAAGACGACCTTGTCTCGAGGGCGTAGCGCGCTGTCCGCTACGAACTGAGACGCTCGAATCAAGGTCTCTCCCAACATCGTAACGGCGATGACGAAACATGCACCGGCCGATTTGGAACACGATGATAAAAAGGACAATCGCATGATATCCGCAGCATTTCCGTACGTGAAAAAGCGACAGCGGGTTCTGAATCGGGAGATGGCCTATGTGGAGGTTGGAGAGGGCGATCCCCTCGTATTGCTACACGGCAATCCAACCTCCTCGTACCTCTGGCGCAACGTATTGCCACATGTCGAGCCGCTCGGCCGCTGCATTGCTCCCGACCTCATCGGCATGGGCGATTCAGACAAATTGCCCGACAGTGGCCCAAACTCGTATCGCTTCGTTGAGCACCGCCGTTACCTTGATGCCTTGCTCGAGGCTCTGGATGTGCGTGAGCGCGTCACCTTGGTTCTTCATGACTAGGGCTCTGCTCTCGGCTTTGACTGGGCCAACCGCCATCGGGAATCGGTGAGGGGAATTGCGTTCATGGAGGCGATCGTAGCACCACAAGGCGACGATCATTGGGACAAGATGGGCATGCGCTCGGCCCTGGAGGCCCTTCGTTCGGATGCCGGCGAAGCGATGGTCCTGCAGAACAATTATTTCATCGAGCAAATCCTGCCGAATGCCATCCTCCGGAAGCTCTCGGCTGAGGAAATGGCGCACTACCGAAGGCCGTTCCTGGAGCCTGGCGAGGGACGCCGTCCAACGCTGACCTGGCCCCGGCAGATACCAATTGAGAGTGAGCCGGCCGATGTGGTCGTGATCGCAACTGATTATGCGAACTGGCTCGGGACGACCGATGTACCGAAACTCTTCCTGAAGGCAGAACCGGGTGCAATTCTTGACAATCATAGGCTGGTCGAGCTCGTGCGCAGTTGGCCTGCCGTGACCGAGCGGAGCGTGGCGGGAATCCATTTCGTTCAGGAGGACTCGCCCGACGAGATCGGACACGCGATTGTCGACTGGATGAATGCTCTCGGCTAAGGCAAGCCACGGTGCTCTGAGGATGGCGATCAAGAGCAATTCATCGATTTGTCGATCAGCGGCTCGGATCAATCCCGACCGGAAACGGCACGCACTCGGTCCGCAACCAAGGCGTCAAGCGGCCTGGTCGCGCAACGCCTCGGCGAAAATATTGCCGGCGTCAAGGAACTCCCGCGTGGGCAAGAGACTGAGATAGGAAACACGGCGAGCCCTATCAACTGGCAGTCTCGCTTGATACCAGGAAACCTCGTGCCCGCTTCATCAGAATGCGAGCTGGGTACGCATCGCTACCGCGTCAAACGTCGCGCCCCTATCTGCTGTCGACGTCGGTGATTGTTGCCTGGCGACGTCGCCATGCAGATAGTCCAGCATGAGACGAAGATTGCCATTGATGTACCAGTTCAAGGCCGCCGTATAGACGGTCTGCCGACCACCTGCGACGCCGGCTGCGGTGGCCAGCCCGTGGTTGAGATCGATTGTTGAGATGCGACCCGCGACTTCCCAGGCGCCCCAGCCGCCGCTCCGCGCAGAGAACGGATTCGCCGGCTTGATGCCGTTGTATGAGCCGGTCGATGCATTGTAGGTGCGGGTCTCACCCGTCAACACGTAACTTGCCTGGGCATAACCACCTCGAAAATGCAAACTCGGAGCACCGATCGGTGGCAGTCCCGTCGATGCGTTGCGATCGACATTGTACCAGTAATACTCGCCTTGGAAGTAGAGCGACCCATAGTTCGAAGCCGCTTCCGCGCCGTAGACCTGCGCGCCTGAGGCGTTGGCAATTGCGCCGGTCGAAATCAGCGTTGTTGGATCGATCCGAAGTTCAGGACGGTCGCTGAACGAAACCGTCTGCGTGTTGGTCACGAGATTGCGCGACGGCTGAACGAGCCACTCGGCATTGGCGCCAAGGTGCAAGGAGTAGTTGTTGCCACTGATGAGTTGCCCCGCAACCCGCGTCACCGCACCAAACTGCTCGGTGGCCCCCGCAGGCGTGACGCTCGAGGCTGAATGTATGGAACCCGTGGTTGGACCGGTCACATAGCCACCGACCCAGAATGAGTCGTTCCACCAGCGTGTGCCGAAAGTTGAACGAAAATCGCCGGCGGCCACGTTGACCGCGATGACCTGGGCTGACGAGCGTTCCATAAACGTGATGTCGTTCGAGCTGGTCGCCTCGTCGATCGTCCAGGGAATGTCCATGATGCCGCCTTCGATCGCCATCTTGCCTCCGAACGGCTTGAGCCCCGTGTAGCTCAGGTAGGCATTCTCCAGCCCCGAGAGTCCCCCGCCGGGAAGAGATCCCGCCGCCGCGCCGCCGAGACCATCTGACGAACCACCGAAGTCGTAGACCACGGCAAAATTCCAGTCACCGAAGAACTTGCCTGCAAGACCGATGCGCGCGCGGCGGACGTTCTCACCGGAATTGAGCCGTTGCGGCGAGGTCGCCGCCGTATTGGGACGATAGTCGTAACCTCCCACGTCCCAGTGTACGCGGCTCGTGATACCGACACAGTTCTCGCCGTCGTCGGTGCAGATGGTCGGTCGGTTGTTCGGCATCGACACCAGCACGCCAGCCGCCGGCGGCGGAGCTTTCGCGTGACTTCCTTCGTTCGAGGTCGTTACCGCGGCTTTTGCTTGTGACTTTGCCGCAACCTTTGACTTTGTGGCCCCCGCCGCGCTTCCCTGCTGCAGCTTGTCGAGCCTCTGTTCGAGCAAATGCAGTTGCCGCTTCAAGGAAGATATCTCAGCACTGGTCTCGCCTGCGCCTGCCGCGCGCGCTGAATGAAGTGAGGCCGACGTAATCGTGGTCGCCGCGAGCATCGTGGTGGAGACGAAGCTACTGATTTTCATTTGGGACTCTCAACAGGATACGGCTCAAGACATCATCCGAGGACAGCGACTACCCGCCACATCGGCGAGCGGGCTTGGCCCACGAAGCGCAAGCTTCGTGGAGCACCGTCGAACGAGGCGCAGATATCTCGCACCCATTGCGGACTTTTAGACCGCTACTTGGATTGACCGGCTTAATGTGGGCGGCGCGATTACTCCGCGGCCTTCACTGGCCTGTTCCTAGCTTCGCCACAACCGGATGGCTTGGACCGCAACGCCAGGCAAATCGGGCGCGACGATTTGAGGCTGAGGGAGCTTATCCACGAGAAGCGGTGCGTTCCCGGAACGGGTGATCAAGGCACCCGAATAGCCGACGCTCTGCGCCCCGATCGTGTCCCAGACATGAGCTGCGACCATGCAGAGCGAGGATGGCGCAACGTTGAGTTCCTCGGCCACAAGATGATAGCCTTGAGCAGCCGGCTTGAACCTGCGGACCCTGTCTACACTGAACGATCTCTCAAACCAGTCAGAAAGACCGGCATTCTTGAGGGGGCTGGCCTTTTGGTCGGGCGGGGAATTCGTGAAGCTGACCAGGCGGAAGCCCGCATCCTTCAGCTGCTTCAATCCCGCGAGAACATCGGGATGAGCCGGCATCGTCAACATTCGCGTGCGAAGATCGTCGATGTCCGACGCCGTGACCTTGACGCCATGAATCGTGCCGAGCATCTTCAGGATGCCCTGACCTAGATCAAAGAAAGTAACGTAGGGACCGGACAACGTTACCGCGTCGGAATAGAGTATAAGCTGGTTGAACCATTCGCGCATGATCTTGCGATCGTTGAACACTCTCTCGAAAACAGGACTGATGTACTCGATATCGAGAAGCGTTTCGTTGACGTCAAACACGAGGATCGACGGTGAGCCGGACGCGTCTCGAGTGGCAGCGGCATTCGCAGGACTCGTATGACCCAGTAGTTTCGCAGTGACACCGCCCACTGCTGCTGTACCAAGTCCCGACAGGAGCTTACGACGATCAATCGGCGCGGTGGCTTCGTTCTGCATCATGTTCTATTCCATCTGGTTTGACTGACTTCAGCTTCCGTGCACCGCAGAATGCGGTCCTCTTATCAATCCTGGTCGCCTGAATTGTCTGTTCGCCTCGGCTCCTGCAGCTTCAGCTGTTTGCGCAGGGCGGCAACGTCGTCCGGGCTGATCGCCGAAGCTCGATTGCCCCAACTGTTCCGGACAAAGGTCGCAACATCAGCTATCTCCTGATCGGTGAGCTTCCACGAAAACGCCGGCATGCTCAGGGGCGAGGGACGGCTCGGTGTGGCTGCGATGCTCGTCCCTGCCAGGATCAGTTGTTCCAGGCCAGTTGCATCGAGTTGTTGCACCATGGCGTTCTTGCCGAGAGGTGGAAACAGTCCCGGCTGTCCCTTGCCGCTCTCCAAATGGCATGAAGCGCAGGCATCCGAATAGATCTCGCGTCCACGGGAAAGCGAAGCCGCATCCACCAGCACTGTGGTGGATTTGGAAGAACTTCCTGGAAGGTTCTTGAGGTACACCGCGATGGCTGCGCGATCCGCATCCGTCAGGAGCGATGTGGAATAGGTTACGACATCAGCCATTGCGCCTCCCGCTCCCGCGTGAGCGTTACGGCCAGTCTTCAGATATTCGGCGATATCCGCCTCGCTCCAGGCTCCAAGCCCCGTACGAACGTTGCCGGTCAGATCCGGAGCCGTCCAGTTGTCGACAACGGCCCCCTTGAACTCCTGACCGGCTCGATCGGCGCCGAACGCGTTCTTCGGGGTATGGCAGGCACCGCAATGGCCGGGCCCGTTCACCAAATATGCGCCCCTGTTCCAGGCCTTCGATTTTTCAGAGACTATCGCGTCTTGCGGTTTCTTGAGGAACAACAGGTTCCATCCGGCGACGAGGCTCCGGTAGTTGAGGGGAAAGATCAATTCGTTTGCCGGCGGCGTATAGCGGACCGGCGCTGTCGTCTTGATGTAGGCAAGCAGTGCATCGTCGTCCGCACGGCTCATGATGCGAAACCACGGGTAAGGAAAAGCCGGGTAAAGGTTCTCACCATTCACCCCATGACCATCGTGCATGGCGCGATAGAACTGGTCTGGCGTCCACCGCCCGATGCCGGTTTCCGGATCCGGAGTGATGTTGGACGAATAGATAATGCCGAATGGGGTCTTAAGTCCGAGTCCACCGGACAGCGGCTCTCCGCCTTTGCGCATATGACACGACACGCAATCCCCGCCACGCATCAGGTCCTGTCCGTGACGTAGCTTCTCGGCATCTGCGCCATCGGGGATCTGCGCAGTTAGAATCGCGAGAGCCGTGACCGCCGACGAGCGATGCTGGAGCAGCGCCGATGTCTGACCTTCGGCCCATCCGATTGCAGCGAGCGCTGCAACACCGAGGCTCGCGGCGATGGTCATGAAGTATAGTGAACGCTTCATGCGTGCACCATTGGACCAGGGGCCTTCAGATAGTGCGCGATGATATGTTGAGCAGCGTGATAGGTAAGTGCCGCGACAGTAGCTGTCGGATTATAGCCGGGGTTCTGCGGGAAAGCGCCGGCGCCCATCGAAAACACATTCGGCACGTCCCACGACTGCATATACTTGTTGATGACGCTGTTCTGCGGATTGTCGCCCATGATGGCGCCGCCTGTGTTGTGCGTTGTCTGATAGGGGACGACGCTCCAGGATCCCTTGCGGCGATTTTCCTTGATCTCGCGCGGATTCATTGCTCGTGCGATTTCTGCCGTCCTGTCGGTGAGGTAGTTCGACATCTTCAAATCGTTTTCGTTGAAGTCGAACGTCATTCGCAGCATCGGCCGGCCGAATACGTCACGGTAGGTCGGATCGAGATCCAGGTAATTTCCACGCGAGCTCATGCTTGAGCCGTGGATGCTTAGATTGAACGAACGCAGGTAGTTTTTCGCAGCGGAATGCTTCCACTCCAGGCCCCAGGCCGGCGTACCCTTCGGCGTGTACATCATTTCGATGGGACGCCCGCCGGTGACCATGCCGGCGATATAAGCACCACCGATGAAGCCGAGACCCGAGTGATCGAAGTTGTCGCCGTTGAAATCGTCCACCACCGTCGCCAGCGCACCGGCGCCAATGAACGGATTGATGATCTTGTCGTCGAAGAAGACATTCACAGACGACATTGTTTGGTAGGCGTAATTCTTGCCGACCAGGCCTTCGCCTGTCCTGGGGTCATATGGCTGCCCAATGCCGGACAACAGCAGGAGCCGTACGTTGTGCAGGATATACGCTCCCAGGAAGACCATCTCGGCCGGCTGGAAGAACTCCTCGCCCGCGCTGTTCACATAGGTAACGCCAGTCGCTCTCTTCTTGTCTGGCGTGAGCTCGATCCTGAGCACCTCGCACTCCGTACGGAGCTCGAAATTCGACTTCCGCATCAGATAAGGAAGCACCGTCGTTTGAGGGCTGGCTTTCGAATAGTTTCCGCAGCCGAACTTCTCGCAGAAGCCGCAATAGGTGCATTTTCCCAACTGACAGCCCAGCGGGTTCACGTAGGATTGGCTGAGGTTGCCTCCGGGATGCGGGAAGGGATGGCGGCCGAGCGACGCTGCAGCTTGCCCGAATAGGGTCGGACCATAAGTCTGCTTCATTGGCGGAGTGGGATATTCGTCCGAACGGGCCCCCTCGAATGGGTTGCCCCCCGGCTGAATTTGCCCTCTCAGATTTCCTGCCTTGCCGCTGGTGCCACACAACTTGTCGAAGGCATCGTAATGAAGCTCGAGCTCGTCGTAGGTCACACCCCAGTCCTGCACCGTCAGGCCGTAGTCGGTGACCGCGTTCCTGCCATAGCGCTCCTGGTTGTGGCTCTTTGTCCGAAAGTCGCTCGGAAGAAAGCGCCAGATCTGGCCGTTCCAGTGCACGCCACCTGAACCGACGCCGGTCCCGAGCAGGAAAGAACCCAGATGGCGCATCGGAAGCGCTTCCTGGCTCAAATTGTTTCGTATCGTGAGAGTGTCATCCGAAACGTTCTGGAATAGGTGGTGGCGCCACATGTAACGCAACTCATCCTGCGCGAAGCCCGTGGCAAATTCAGTGGGCGTATCTCGCCAGGGGCCGCGCTCGAGTCCGAGCACGTTCAGGCCTGCGTCGCAAAGTTGTTGGCTCATGATCGCACCGGTCCAACCGAACCCGACCATGACCGCATCAACGGGCTTCAGAGTGGTAACCATGCTCAGGCCTCCCGCCAGCCAGGACGGCCCTTGAAGGCCACCGGCGGATAGGGCACGCGCTCCCCATGCCGCTCCACCCACTCGCTATAGTCGTAGTGAGCACCAGGAAAGCCGATCATCTTCCAGGCGGCCATATCCTTGTTGCCGCCATAGATCGGATCGGAGAAATAGCCCTCCTTGGTATTTTGGAGGAGCATCGCAAAAAACACGCGCGCGTTGACTCCGCCGTCAAGCGCGATGCTACCGGCTTCGAGCCCCTTCAATACACGATCTCTGTCGCTTCCGCTGAGTTGAGCAAAGGAAGCTCCGTTGAACTCTGCGGACGTATGGCTGTTGATCGCCTTGATCGCAGCTCGATACAGCTGCGCCGGCGAGAAGCGCAGCTGATAGCCCTGCTCCGGCGCGCCCTCTTTCCAAGGTCCAGCAAGATAATAATGGTCGCCGCGCCCAAACGGGCCTGCCAACTGCCGATCCAAGAAGAACGGCACATTTGCTTCGACTGCACCCGGTCCGATAGCATCCGACGGGATCAGTCGGTCGACGGCTGCTTCGACAAATTCCCGCTCTTCGACTGTAAAGAATTTGAATTCACTGCCGTTGACCTCCGGCGGCGCGTCGGCCGCACCATCCTGAACGGGCATTGATCCACGAAAAGAGCGAGGGGGCGCTCCCAGTTCGCCATCTCGGATGGTAGCTGCCGCTGCAGTAGCTGCTCCAATCATTGCGCCGCCCAGGACAAAAGACCGGCGCGCGAATCCCGAATTCTGCTTTATCATTCGCTATCTCCGCGGTTGGCCGTGTCTCGTCTTCGAACGATAACGATACTGGCAACTACATCTATGTGACTTGTGATCGGATCGGTTTCACTGTCAACGAAGTCCATCGTGGGCACACGTCGATTGCAGCAAGTTTGAAAAAATCATGCAGATGTAGGGATGATTGCGTTCACCACTGCGCTCAATGACGTTGCTGCTCGCGAAGGCCGAACGCACTAAGGGGCGCGGGCGGTCGGATGCACACCACCCGAGTTAGCGCTTGAAGCTGAGCAAGAAGCCGCAGGGGGCAATGAGATACACGCATCATTGAAGGTAGGCGGTGGATCTAAGGGCTTCGAGTGGCGGAAGATCCTCGACGACGTCAAGCGGGCGTAGGCGGAGCTCTGTGCAGAGCCACGCGGAAGACCTACGATGTCATTCGGCCTGCAATATTGACCCCCTAAGCCGGGGGATCGGCGTCCAAAATTGACCCCCTATAGGTTGGTCTGTTGCGCTGCCTGCTTCGCA
>NZ_JBEPTH010000033.1:0-18665 GCF_040549385.1 Bradyrhizobium sp. LB11.1
GCTAGAAATTACATCCAACTCTACCGCGCCGCTCCAAAAACGATCGGCGGAAATATGAAAATTCTCCATTTCAAGGTTTTTCAGCAGACTGCTAGGTGGTGTTGCGCCTGTTCGTTCTTATGCACATCCGGAACCTGAGCTATGGTGCTCTGGACGAGAGGAGCGCGCCGAGCTCGTCTGCCGCGATTTCTCGCGGGTGGGCGGTGGCAAGATGCCGGATGCCAAGACCATGGGCCGCGGCCGGTTCTGAGGTGCTCAAGCACATCCACGATCTGCTCGTGACGAAAGCGCAGGACAACGGCGTCATTGCAGGCGAGCGGATGCGCGTGGACACGTCCGGGGTGGAAACCAACATTCACCATTCGACCGACAGCACATTGCGGAACGGCGTGCGGGTGCAGACCGGACTGGAGGGCCTCCGCGAGGACCCCGATAGGATGTTGCCGCTGGTGCTGGAGGTGATGCGTCAAACCGGGCCCGCATCTTCCACGGCGACACTCTTGTGGAAGATGAGGTTCTCAGCGTGTTCGATCCGTCGACCGAGCAATGCCGGCAAGCCCGAATGACGTCGGCAAAATGATCAAGCTGGTAGAAGCCGAAAACCAGATCGTTGTCGACTACGAAGTCTATGCTCGGTGCCCCAGTGATTGCGATCTGTTGATCCAGGCCGTCGCAACCCACCAGGTCCAGCTGGGGACGCGCGCCGCGGGGGTGGCGACTGACTTCGGGTTCTACTCTGCCCGGAATGAGGCCGCTGCGAGAGTACGGGGTCAAGCGGGTTGCATTCCCAATCGATCGAGAAAAAAAAGCCCTGAGCGCATCGCGAACAGAAGAAGCGCCGGTTCCGCGATGGCCAGAAATGGAGCACGGGATGTGAAGGAAACATCAGCGTGGCTAACCGGCGAAATGGTCTCAATCGGCCCCGATACAAGGGTGACCCCGAATGCAGCGCTGGGTCGCTTTCAGCGTGATCTCTAACAACCACGTCAACATGGGCCGGACGACGAGCAGCCGAGCCGCTCCGGTAGACCTCGCACACATCATTGCTCGCTTCAGACCCCGGCCGTCCACCCGGCGGGCTTTGCTTTGGCCCACGCCGTTGGCCAAAGGTGGAAAGCATCAATTTTGCGCCGGCAAGCAGACTAGAGTGACCTATCCGACCGGCACTATTTGCCGAAGGGAGAGATATGCGAAACTTCATCGACGACTATGAACGCATCGCGAACTGGAGGGCAGCCCTCGCTCATCGAGCCGCTCTAGCGGTGTCCGTCTTCCGGGAGGAGGGCCTCACGCTCATGAGCAGACCGGCCTCGCTGTCGCTGCACTGGGTGCCACATGCCGGCTTCCTCACCATGAAAAGCGCGGAATTGCGTCGTGGCGTCTCCAATCGAGATCCTGAAGTGAGCTGCAACGACTGCCGAGGCTTGCGCCCTTGTAGGCTCTCGCGGGTTAAGGATCGATCAGCCCGACGTGCTCTCCGCGTGATCGGGTGTCGTTACATTTGAGCGCGTGTCCCCGTGATCGACTGGAATGACAAGCGAAGCGAAAGATCGCGCGTTAGTGAAACATGCGTTCTAGCCATTTCGCTGGGCGAAAGCGCAGGTAATTGTTTGGTTTCAGACATGGCGTTAGCGGGTACGCCTGTCGGTGCCAGACAGGGTGAGGTTTATAACAATCCTCATCCTGCCGGCTATCCAGCTCTAAAGACTTAAGTTTTTGTATTCAACCACGGCTGGCACACTCGTTGCAGACCCCTGCGCGATAGACGGCTGTTAGCCCTGCATCGACATGCAGAGGGATTGGCCGCCGGATGGCACGTGAGCGAGTAAAGAAGCGGATATGACCAATCGGTGGAGGGCGGGCATGACATCACCCAGACGCATCTTGGTCAGCGATCCCGGGGCAAATCAACAGCGTCACAGACGGTGCTCGCATGCGCTCAGCCGAGATGAAATACAACATCTGATCGACCGCTGCGGCACGATTAGAAGCTGCCGAAGTTGCGACCGGTAAGACCTGCAGGAAGATTGCACGCTTTAAGCCTGAACGCCGGATCGGAAATCCGTCGGTCCACCGGAGAAGCGCCCCGTCTTGATTTGACACGACAATGGAAAGGGATTGTGTATGAGCCGAGCAACTACCGAAAGCGTGGCAGAGATCAAGGCGCGCAACAAGCAACTAATCGACGACGTGTTGAAGGTCTACCCAGAGAAGACGTCCAAAAGGCGTGCCAAGCATCTGAGTGTTCACGAGGCGGGCAAGTCGGATTGCGGCGTCAAGTCGAATATTAAGTCCATTCCGGGCGTCATGACCATCCGTGGCTGCGCCTACGCCGGCTCCAAGGGCGTGGTCTGGGGGCCGATAAAGGACATGATCCACATTAGCCACGGTCCGGTCGGCTGTGGTCAGTACTCATGGGGCTCGCGACGCAACTACTACGTCGGCACGACCGGCATCGATACGTTCGTGACACTGCAGTTCACTTCCGATTTCCAGGAAAAGGATATCGTGTTCGGCGGCGATAAAAAGGTCACCAAACTCATTGACGAGCTCCAAGAGCTATTTCCTCTCAACAGGGGCATCACCATTCAGTCCGAATGTCCGATCGGTTTGATCGGCGACGATATCGAGGCGGTCTCCAGAGAAAAATCAAAGGAATATGGCGGCAAAACCATCGTGCCTGTGCGGTGCGAGGGTTTTCGCGGGGTATCACAATCGCTCGGCCATCACATCGCGAACGACGCCGTCCGAGATTGGATCTTCGACAAGAGTGCCCCAGAGGTCAGCTCTAAATTTGAGCCGACGCCGTATGATGTCGCCATCATCGGCGATTACAACATCGGTGGCGACGCCTGGTCGTCACGGATCCTGCTGGAAGAAATGGGCCTGCGCGTCATCGCCCAGTGGTCCGGTGATGGATCTCTCGCTGAATTGGAGGCAACGCCGAAGGCGAAGCTCAACATACTACATTGCTATCGCTCGATGAACTACATCTCACGGCACATGGAGGAAAAATTCGGGATTCCCTGGTGCGAGTACAACTTCTTTGGGCCTTCCAAAATCGCTGAGTCCCTGCGCAAAATTGCAAGCTTCTTCGATAATAAGATCATGGAAGGCGCCGAGCGCGTCATTACGAAATATCAGCCGCTTGTCGATGCGGTGACCGCGAAATATCGGCCGCGGCTCGATGGCAAGACCGTAATGCTGTTCGTCGGCGGCCTACGTCCTCGCCACGTCATCGGCGCCTATGAGGACCTCGGCATGGATGTTGTCGGCACAGGCTATGAGTTCGGTCACAACGACGACTATCAGCGCACCGCCCAGCACTACGTCAAGGACGGCACGCTGATCTATGACGATGTCACCGGCTACGAATTCGAGCGCTTCGTAGAAAAGATCCGGCCCGACCTCGTTGGCTCCGGTATCAAGGAAAAATACGTCTTCCAAAAAATGGGCGTGCCGTTCCGCCAAATGCATTCCTGGGACTACTCGGGTCCTTACCACGGTTATGACGGCTTCGCGATCTTCGCTCGAGACATGGACATGGCAATCAACTCCCCGATCTGGGGGAAGACCACCGCACCTTGGAAGGACGCTCCGCGGCCGAGCCTCATGGCGGCGGAATAGGAAAGCGGACGCCCGGCCCTTTCTTCAACAGAGGAGGGGAAGGGCAGGAGAACGAACACAAGAACCTGAAGAGTGCCATGATGACACAGAACGCCGAACACATACTCGACCACTCTGAGCTTTTCCAGGGAGACGAATACCAGCAGATGCTGGCCAATAAGAGGGCGCTATTCGAGAATCCGCACGATCCCGCCGAAGTCGACCGTATCAGAGAATGGTCCAAGACGCCCGAATACCGCGAGAAGAACTTCGCCCGCGAGGCGCTAACCGTTAATCCGGCGAAGGCTTGCCAGCCGCTGGGTGCGGTGTTCGCCGCGCTCGGGTTCGAGCGCACACTGCCGTTCGTCCACGGCTCCCAGGGTTGCGTCGCGTATTATCGCAGCCACTTGTCGCGGCACTTCAAGGAGCCGACCTCGTGCGTCTCCTCGTCCATGACTGAAGACGCGGCTGTGTTCGGGGGGCTCAACAACCTGACCGACGGGCTTGCCAACAGCTACAACATGTACAAGCCGAAGATGATCGCGGTCGCCACGACTTGCATGGCGGAAGTCATTGGCGACGACCTCAACGCCTTCATCAAAACATCAAAGGAAAAAGGTTCAGTCCCCGCGGACTATGACGTGCCATTCGCTCACACTCCTGCATTCGTCGGTAGCCACATCACGGGCTACGACAACACGCTGAAGGGCATCCTCGAGCATTTCTGGGATGGTAAAGCCGGCACAGCGCCTAAACTCCAGCGCAAAGCGAACAACTGGATCAACTTCATCGGTGGCTTCGACGGCTACACTGTCGGAAACATCCGTGAGATAAAGCGGATATTCGAGCTGATGGGGATCGGCTACACGATCCTCGCGGATAACAGCGATGTGTTCGATACCCCCACCGACGGCGAGTTCCGCATGTATGATGGGGGCACCACACTAAACGATGCCGCGAACGCAGTCCATGCGAAGGCAACCATTTCCATGCAGCAATATTGTACGGAGAAGACGTTGCCCTTCATCAAGGGGCACGACCAGGAGGTCGTCGCCTTCAATCACCCGCTGGGTGTCAGCGCTACGGACGATTTCCTGATGACGCTGTCGCGTATCACCAACAAGGCAATTCCAAATGCGCTGGAGCGGGAGCGCGGGCGTCTAGTAGACGCAATGGCTGACTCTAGCGCGCATGTTCACGGCAAGAAGTTCGCGATCTACGGCGATCCCGACCTCTGCTATGGCCTGGCCGCATTCTTGCTGGAGCTTGGCGCTGAGCCGACCCACGTGCTCTCGACCAACGGGAGTAAGGCCTGGGAGCAGAAGATGCAGGCGCTGTTCGCGACCTCGCCGTTCGGTAAAAACTGCCGCGCCTTCCCGGGCAAGGATCTCTGGCACATGCGTTCGCTCCTGTTCACAGAACCGGTCGATTTCCTGATGGGTAACACCTACGGCAAGTATCTCGAGCGTGACACTGGAACGCCGCTAATCCGCATCGGGTTTCCCATCTTCGATCGCCATCATCACCATCGCTATCCAGTGTGGGGCTATCAGGGTAGCATGAATGTGCTGGTCAAGATTCTGGACAAGATCTTTGATGAGATCGATAGAAAAACCAGCTCGGTTGGCAAGACAGACTACAGCTTCGACATCATACGCTAACGCGAGCGCCCCGCCTCATCGTCCGCAGGAACAGCGGCGCTGCGGCGGGGATCACAGGTTATCCGCCGGCCCATCCTCTTGGTCTGTGCGGATGTCTTGACATCCCCCCGAAAGACACACCATGACTTCGCTTCCCACGACCATACAGGACGTCTTTAACGAACCGGGCTGCGCCAGGAACGCGAGCAAGTCGAACTTCGAGCGCAAGAATGGATGCACCAAGCAGCTGAAGCCGGGCGGCGTCGCCGGTGGGTGTGCCTTCGATGGCGCCAAAGTCGCACTGCAGCCCTTCACCGACGTCGCCCATCTTGTGCATGGTCCAATCGCCTGTGAGGGCAATTCTTGGGACAATCGCGGTTCCGGCTCCTCCGGCTCCGATCTGTGGCGCAGAAGCTTCACCACGGACATGAGCGAGACCGACATCGTGTTCGGCGGCGAGAAGCGGCTGTACAGAGCAATCAAGGAGATCACAGAGAAATACGACCCGCAGGCCATCTTCGTCTACCAGACATGCGTGCCCGCAATGATCGGTGACGACATCGATGCGGTCTGCAAGGCGGCCTCCGCCAAATTTGGCAAACCGGTCATTCCCATCAATGCACCGGGATTTGTGGGGTCGAAGAACCTTGGCAACAAGCTCGCAGGCGAAGCACTGCTGGAGCACGTCATCGGTACCGGAGAGCCCGACTACACCACTGCGTATGACATAAACATCATCGGCGAATACAACTTGTCCGGCGAGCTCTGGCAGGTCAAGCCGCTGCTCGATGAGCTCGGAATCCGGATCCTGTCGTGCATCTCGGGGGACGGAAAGTATCGCGAGGTGGCTTATTCGCACCGAGCCAAAGCCGCGATGATGGTCTGCTCAAAGGCAATGATCAACGTCGCACGCAAGATGAGGCAGCGCTACGGCATCCCGTTTTTTGAAGGCTCGTTCTACGGTATTGAGGATTCCAGCGATTCACTACGCCAGATCGCGCGCATGCTGATCGAACGCGGCGCGCCGGCTGAGCTGATGGAACGCACGCAAGCCCTGATCACACGCGAAGAGACCAAAGCCTGGGCTGCGATTGAACGTTTCAAGCCACGCTTTGCCGCCAAGAGGGTTGTTCTCATCACCGGTGGCGTGAAATCCTGGTCGATGGTGGCCGCTTTGCAAGAGGCCGGGCTCGAGATCGTCGGCACGTCGGTGAAGAAATCGACCAGGAAGGACAAGGAACGTATCAAGGAGTTAATGAGCCAGCACGCCCACATGATCGAGGACATGTCGCCTCGCGAGATCTACAAGATGCTAAAGGACGAAAAAGCCGACATCATGCTCTCCGGCGGCAAGTCGCAATTCGTCGCACTAAAGGCGGCGATGCCGTGGCTCGATATCAACCAGGAGCGCTGTCACGCCTATATGGGCTATATCGGGATTCTCAAGCTCATGCAGGAGATCGAGAAAGCGCTCTACAATCCGATATGGGATCAGCTCCGCCAAGCCGCGCCATGGGATGAGTTCGACCGAAAGCGTCAGGCAAAGGCGGCTGCGCAGATGTATGCGCAAGCCGCTGATCCAGTTCGAGACGCGAGCAAGAACGGCGTCAATACGATAAGTCTCTCCAATGGAAATGAGGCCAGCGGTGGCGAGAGCGCGATTGCGGCGCATGGCCTGAACCTCGCAACGGCCGCCAAGCCGTGCACCAATTCCGCCGCACGGTGCGTTGCTTGTAAGGACATTCGTTCCGATCTGCAGCCCCCGACGCTGCAGGCGGCGGAGTAGGGGAACGGCATGGCGATCGTCACTACCTCGAAGAAAGCCTGTTCGGTCAATCCGCTCAAAATGAGCCAGCCGATCGGCGGCTCATTTGCCTTCCTGGGTGTGCGCGGCGCGATGCCGCTTTTGCACGGCCCGCAAGGTTGCACCTCCTTCGGGCTAACGCTGTTCGTGCGCCATTTCAATGAAGCCGTGCCGATGCAGACGACCGCCATGAGCGAGGTTGCCACCGTGCTCGGTGGCCACGAGAATCTCGAACAGGCGATCCTCAACATTTACAATCGCGTCGAGCCCGAGATCATTGGTATCAATTCGACTGGCGTCACCGAGACCAACGGCGATGACGTCGAAGCATTCATCCGGTTGATCCGACAGAAGCATCCAAAGCTCGAAAAGCTCCCCCTTGTCTACGTCTCGACCCCGGATTTCAAGGATGCCTTTCAGGATGGCTGGGGCAAGACGGTGGCGCGGATGATCGAGATTCTTGTGGCTCCCGTCGACACAGCGAGATCGCGCGATATCTCCCGCGTCAACGTGCTACCTGGATGCCACCTCACGCCCGGCGATCTCGACGAGCTTCGCACGATTTTTGAGGATTTTGGGCTCAAGCCCTCGTTCCTGCCGGACGTCGCCGGTTCGCTGGACGGTCACATCCCCGACGAATTCACGCCCACCACGATCGGGGGCATTGGAGTGGACGAGATTGCGACCATGGGGCAGGTGGCCTGGACGATCGCGATCGGCGCGCAAATGCGCCGCGCGGCCGAGGCCATGCAGGTGCGGACAGGCACGCCGTTCCGTCTGTTCGAGCGGCTCTGTGGCCTTATCCCAAATGACGAATTCATCGCCTTCCTGAGCCAGATCAGCGGCCGGTCGGTGCCCTGGAAATATCGCCGGCAGCGTGGACAACTGGCAGACGCCATGCTGGATGCACATTTCCATATCGGCGGCCGCAAGCTCGCGATCGGCGCCGAGCCGGACTTGTTATTCGATCTCTCCAGCTTGCTCCACGAGATGGGCGCACAGGTAAGTGCTGCGGTGACGACGACGAACTCACCGGTGCTCCAGCGGGTCAGGACCGAGGACGTCCTGATCGGCGATCTGGAGGACCTTGAAGAGCTTGCCAGGTCGCGTGACTGCGACCTCTTGATGTCGCATTCACATGGTCGCCAGGCCGCTTCGCGACTCAATGTCCCGTTCTTCCGGGTAGGCTTTCCGATGTTCGATCGCCTTGGCGCTGCGCACCTCACGATCGTCGGCTATCGCGGCACGCGCAATCTGATCTTTGACATCGCCAATCTGATCATCACCGACCGCGAAGCCAACCATGGGCCGACGCCCGACACCTGGCGATCAACCTGCGGCGGCCCGCAGGTCCATCCGCCCCAGTTGCATTGAGCAGGGAGAGAAAACAACCCGGATGAAAGTTGCATTCGCCACTCAGGACTTGAAGCAGGTCGATGCCCACTTCGGCTGGGCCAAGAACATTGCGATCTACGAGGTCGGCCCCAACGGGCATCGGTTTATTGAGGCGATCCAGTTCGACGGTGACCTCACCGAAGACGGCAATGAGGATAAGCTCGCGCCGAAGATCGAGGCGATCAGGGAGTGCGCAATCCTCTATGTTGCGGCGATTGGCGGCTCGGGTGCTGCGCGAGTCGTCGCCAGGAACATCCATCCGATGAAGGTGCTGCAGCCAGAGCCCATCCACGACCTTTGCGTCAAACTCGAAACCGTGCTGAAGGGCTCGCCGCCGCCCTGGCTGCGGAAGCTGCTCACCAAAAGCCGGGAACGTACGGTGGATTTCGAAGCCTGAAGGAACAAAGATGGCTGATCCGTCTGAAGTCACTCCAGCCGCCGCCGCGGCGGAAGGGCCACTTCTGAAAGAGCTCGTCAAGATCTGGCGCGCCCAGGACACCCACGGCGCCTGGGGGGCAAAAAGGATCTCGAGCTGTTCGAACCCTACGTTCTCGACAACCGCAAACGCGGTGCGCTGCCGATCGTCGGCAATCCCGACCCGGACACGACATCGCGGCTGGAGCTGTTCCTCGACGCCGTTGTGCTCTCGGTCGAGACGGCAACCGATGTGATGATCTCGCCAATGCTGAAGATGCATCGCGAAGGGTTCGGTCGGATCGTGCTGATCGTCGGCCGGCTCGTTGTCGTGAGCAAGCAGCTGCGCGACGTGCATCGCTTTGGTTTCGACCATCTCTCTGATCTCGCCAATCAGGCGACAAATTCGTCAACAGTGGCGTTGAGATGATCCGTAAGTTCCCGGAAGTGGCGAGTTGTTGAGGCTAGTGTGAGCGATATCGAAACTCTGAAAGCGGAAATAAAGAAGCTGTCGGCCAAGGCGACCCAGGCCAAGATGGACCTCCACGATCTCTCCGAGGAGCTGCCGGTCAACTGGTCGTCGATCCTGAGCGTGGCTCAGAAGGCCCACGCTGCCTTCAGCGAGCTCGAAAGCAAGCGCCAATATCTCGAGGCGCTGGACAAAACATAGCGGACGGTTAGCCATGTCATTCAGGACCCGCGACGGTCGCAATTGGAGGCCGGACTACCTGGTTTCTATCGATCTCAACAAGTGCATCGGCTGCGGCCGCTGCTACAAGATCTGCGGCCGTGAGGTCATGACGCTGAAGGGGCTAAGCGAGGGTGGCGAGATCATCGACCTCGACGCGGACGACGATGAGCTCGAAAAGAAGGTCATGGTGCTGAAGGACGAAGGCGCTTGCATCGGCTGCAGCGCCTGCGCCCGGGTGTGCCCAACAAACTGTCAGACCCACACACTACCTGGTTGATTTAGCTTTCTCCGACGAGATCGGCGAGTGAGTTGTCAGATACAAGCTGGTAGGGAACGCCCAGATCCGACTTGTTCTAACGTGAAGCCGGCAGTTGCCGAATCGGCCGCGACCTCGCATGGGCCCCGGCGGCGAAGGCCAGCAGGATCGTGAAAACGACAATGCCGACACCGTCGTTGAAGAGTGAGTCGCTCTGCTTGTCGACCTCGAGACTTTCAGCTGCCTTTACATTTTGAGCGCACCTATGACCGCCACCGGATCGGTCAGGCTGATGAGAGCGCCAAACACCAGCGCCCAGGACAGCGGCAGCGACTAAGCAAGGAGACCAGCGGCCTGCCAGAATAGAAAGCCAACGATAAACGTCGACGTGAGCGTGGTGAAGGTGGCAAGCTCGATTACGGGTACGGCGCGGCTTACCAATTGCGAGATCGACGTGGAGCGCTCCCCCGAAGAGCAAGAATGCTAGTATCCCGTTCATGACAACCGACGTGAAGTCGATCTGGAGCACTGTCGTTGTTAGCGCTTCGAGCAGATGCTGTTCTGGCGACGAACGCAGAGATCCCGCGTTTACCTGACGCTTCTGGCTCGATTGCAAGGCTCGCGAATAGTGATGACGAACGGTGGATCAGCATACCATAAGCCCTGTGCAAAAAAGGCGGGCTTCGTGCCCCAACCCTTTATTGGGAACGCGTGTGCGCGGATCTCATCATGGCCTGGCTGCAACAGCAGTCCACTTGCCAGAGGCCGGATATATTTAAGCAACTGGAATCGGCATTCAGGAGAACTGATAAAGAAGGTGTCGCCAGTCTGGCGTCTGACGACTATCCGACACTGTTCTGTCGCCTTTGTTGGTCCGCGACACCGGCCTAGTCCGCCGAGCTCTTGTCTGGCCTCAGTTAATCCGCTGAAAAGCAATCACAATCTTTTTCTTCTGTTGGGTCGGCCAAATTGGCACGAGTTTTGACACTCCTTCGTTGCGAGCCGGGAGCCGCCGACCGACCTTCATTTCGTGGATGACACCGCGATCGATGGAACGAAGAAAGAAAATCAAAATGTCAAATCCGCATCAGACAGCATTCTATGGGAAGGGGGCCTCGGCGAAATCGCCCCGATGTACTCCGCAATTTGCCCGGGCGCCTGGCGCGCGCCGGACAGATCAGCCAGCCAACAGGTAAGCAAGATGGACGTGCAAGAAACCACGGCAGCATGCCGGACGCCTTCGCCGAACTGGCGTCGCCAGCGCGCATCCACGACCCGTGTCCGTTTATGCGGTGGTTGCGCGAGCACGATCCGGTGCATCGCGCGGCGTCGGGCCTCTTTCTGTTGAGCCGCCACGCCGACATCTACTGGGCGCTCAAGGCCACGGGCGATGCGTTTCGGGCGCCGGCGCCGGGCGAACTGGTGCGCTATTTTCCGCGTGCGGCGACCAGCCTGTCACTCAATCTGCTGGCGTCTACACTAGCGATGAAGGACCCACCGGCGCATATGCGTCTGCGCCGGCTGATCTCGCGCGATTTCACCATGCGCCAGATCGAGAACCTGCGGCCGAGCATCGCGCGCATCGTCGCAGCGCGCCCGGACGGCATGGCGCCCGCGCTGGAGCGTGGGAAGCCGGTGGACCTGCATCGGGAATTCGCGCTGGCCTTGCCCATGCTGGTCTTGGCCGAACCTGTTCGGCATGCCCCAGGACGACATGTTCGGGCTCGCCGCCGTCATCGGCCCCATTCTGAGAGGCCTGGGCCCGCACGCCAGCGACCCCCAGCTCGCCGCGGCGGACGCGGCCAGCGCCAGGGTGCAGGCCTACTTCGGCGACCTCTATACAGCGTAAGCGCACCGATCCCCGCCACGACATCGTGTCGATGCTGGTCGGCGCACACGACCACGATGCCGACACGCTGTCGGATGCGGAGTTGATCAGCATGCTTTGGGGCATGCTGCTGGGCGGCTTCTCAACCACTGCTGCGACCATCGACCATGCGGTCTTGGCGATGCTGGGGTATCCCGAACAGCGGCACTGGCTTCAGGGAGACGCCGTGGGGGTGAAGGCATTGGTCGAAGAAGTCCTGCGCCGCGATTCGCCCGTCATGTTCAGCACCACTATGCGTATCGCCCGGCGCGACATCGAATTGGGCGGCGTGGTGATCCCGAAGAACACGGACGTGCCCGTGCTGATCGCGGCCGGCAATCGCGACCCGGACGCCTTCGCCGATCCCGACCGCTTCGATCCCGCGCGGTTCTACGGCACCAGTCCTGGCATGTCGACGGACGGGAAGATCATGCTGAGCTTCGGCACGGCATCCGCTGCTGCGTCGGTGCGCAACTGGCCAGGGTGCAGTTGGCCGAGAGCCTGCCGCGGATCCAGGCGCGCTTCCCCACGCTGGCATTGGCTAAGCCGCCGACCCGGGAGCCCTCCGAGTTCCTTAGGACGTTCCGCGCGCTGCCGGTGCTGCTGCATGCGCAGGGGGGCTGAGATGCGCGTCGTGATCGACCAGGATCTGTGCGCAACCAGCGGGCAGTGCGTGCTGACGCTGCCGGGCAACTTTCGCCAGCGCGAACCGGACGGCGTGGCCGAAGTGTGCGTGGCGACGGTCCCGCAGGCGCCGCACGCGGCCGTGCGGCTCGCGGCCAACCAATGCCCAGTCGCCGCCATTCGGGTCATCGAAAGCGACGTTGGCGATGACGAGCGCGCCAGCGCCGACCCTGCGCCTTCTCCGGCGGAGGCCGAGCGGCATGCCGCGAAAGACCAGCGCAATCCAGGAGGACACGATGGCGGTTTGAAGGCAAGGTGGCCGTGGTGACCGGCGCTGGCGCCGGCATCGCCAAGGCCGCGCCCTCGCCATCGCGCGCGAGGGCGGCAGAGTGGTGGTGGCCCACATTGATGGCTCGGCGGCCATCGCCTGCACCGCGCAGATCGCGGCCGAAGCGGGCCACGCGGCTGGCCCTGGCCATGGACATCGCCGACGCGCAGTCGGTGGCAGCGCTGCTCGAGACGGCGGAGCGGCACGTCGGTGGGGTTGACCTGGTGAACAACGCGAGCGACATGCATCTGACCCCGCGCCACCGCGCGATCCTCGACCTGGACCTGGCGGTCTCGGATCAGACCATGGCGACCAATCTGCGCGGCACGCTGCTCTGCTGCCGGCAGGCCATATCGCTCGCGGCGGTGGCGCGATCGTCAACAAGTGGTCGTGCCAGGCGCTCAGCGGTGACACCGCGCAGACGTCCTACGCCGCGTCGAAGGCGGGGATGAAAATGCTGTCGGCCTCGCTCGCCACCCAGTACGGTCATGCGCAGATCCGCTGCAAGGCGATTGCGCCGGGTCTCGTCATGACCGAGCGTCTCCTCGCCATCTGGACGAGTGCATGCAACGGCATCTGCGCCGGCACCAGCTCCTGCCGCGCGTCGGCTGCCCCGAGGGACGTGGCCGCGCTGGTGGCATTCCTGCTCTACGACGATGCTGCGTTCATCACCGGCCAGGTCGTGTGCATCGACGGCGGCATGCTGGCGCATGTGCCGACGTACGCCGACGGTCGCAACAGCCGCGCCGCGCGGCCTGCAGGCACACCGCCGAAGCGGCCGCGGCGCCGCGCTGCTGATGGACATGCTGCTCAACCCGCTGGACCGTCGGCACCGGCTGCGGCACGACATCCCGCTCCGTGCGCGGCGCTTTCCCCCTGGTCGGGCATCTTCCCGCCATCGTCTGCGACCTGCCGCGCCTGCTGCGGCGCGCGGAACGGACGCTGGGCAGCCACTTCTGGCTGGAGTTCGGCCCTGCCGGACACCTGATGACCTGCGTGGATCCGGATGCGTTTGCACTGCTCCGGCACAAGGACGTGTCCTCGGCGCTGATCGAAGAGATCGCGCCCGAATTGCTTGGCGGAACGTTGGTTACCCAGGACGGCGGCGCGCACCGGCGGGCGCGCGATGCGATCAAGGCGGCGTTCCTGCCCAAGGGGCTGACCCAGGCCGGCATCGGCGATCTGTTCGTGCCCGTCATCCGGGCGCGGGTGCATGCCGGAAGGAGGTCCGCATAGACAAGAGCTGGGAGAGCCTGTTCGACGGCGACATCGGCTTGTCGATCGGCGATGGCAAGAAGATCAGCTGCAGAACGCGGTTGTGAATCATGAGGCGGAGACGTATGCCCTTCTTCGCCGGGTTTGCCCGGATTGCCAAACGTTCCGACCGGCCAAGCACTACACGACACGCCGGATCCGAACCGTCTTCTGCACCGTTGAGGTTCGCAATCCGCGATGGATGCTGTGCCGGAATGCCATCCAGGGGCGACCGAGCGACACCGGAGCTTATGGAACTGCCGGCGCGGCTAGGAAGCATGCTGCCCTACCGGCAGGCGCCGAAGGTGATGCCCGATTTCCTGCCCACTGAACCGACTGAGACGCATGCGACGGACAACGTACCATCAGGATCGGCAAGCGGCTCAACGACCAGGTCATGCAGGAAACTGGCGTGCGAGGTCCCAAACGGATGACCGATGCCAGCTTGAGATGCAGCTTCCCGGAGCTCGGCGCAAAGAGTTGGTCATCAGCATCGATACGGCGCACCTTCGTAGCGATGATCAACATTCGGCGCGAAATTGCGAGCTCGTCGTGGCCAGATGCGCCCGCGGAGGACGGGGAGAAAGGGGCAGTCGCTATTTCTTAACCGGCAGCACCGATCATCAGGCAATCCGTGATCGTGCTCTTCGCCCTCTCCAGGAAGTCGGATATCGCGGCTTTGGGGATGTGACGGTAATCTCGGACGGGGCCGAAATCCTAAAGCGGCTGCCCGGCGCCATGCCGAAACCAACGACCCACATCATCGACTGGTTTCATATTGCCATGGAGATCCAGCGCATACAGCAGATCGCCGATCGCATCGTACGATCCCGATCAGGCCCCTTTGAGCGCTTCCAACCATCGGCAGGGACATCAGAGCTGTGAAGTGGCGTCTGTGGCATGGGCGGGTCGGCAGCGCGATCCGCGACCTGGAGCAACTTCCTAGGACAGATTCAGTTGCGGCATTCTGCGTAGCTTCGGTTCGTTCTCTCAACATTGAAGACGTGCGGCCAACTCTGCTCAGCTACCGCTTGGCCGGGTCGGTTTCCATCATTCATGGGCGCAGCTCGTCGATAACTTCGGCTGGCGAGCATCGAACGCCGCGACATCTCTGCGCCACGCAGGCTGGCAAAGGCCTGGAGCATAGCGCCAAAGCCGAACCATACATCGGCGATCCGCCCTCCGAAATGTGACCGCGATCATCAACCGATGAGCATTGGATTCTCCGGATCCCTCATGGATGCAGTCAGGCGGACGGTCGCGGCCAGCCACCCCTCAGTGCAACGACAGTGCTCTTGGCCAACACACGACTAGCAGAGTGGCCGTGTGATCTCCCGAAAGGTAGGCCGATAAGTCCATGACCAGGATTTGTCAGAGCCAGTCCCGGCGAAGCGGGCGCAGTGACCCTCTCACGGCATACTCGTCGAGCTGGCGAGAGAGAGGTCTGAGGTAATGCCTCAGACGGGGCGGTTTTCGCTTCTGTTCTTCACCGGCTCCATTTTGGCCAGGCCGTCCTCGTATGAAACTTCCGTGTATGATCCACCGATGTCCTTGGCCGCGTCGAGCAGGTAGTCGAGCCTACCGGCCGCACCGAGCTTCTTGATGTCATTCTTGTCGACGCCGGCGAGGTCCATCATCTCCTTCCACACAGTTGATTCGTCGCAAGGCAGAATGCGGAAGGTGATGTCGCCTATCTTGGTGCGGTATTTCGCGAGCAGATCAATGTTGTTGCAGAACATGAAATAGCTGCCTTTGGGGCTCAGTCTGCCATCCAGAACCTTTGCGGCCTGAGGTAGATAGGCGAAGGAGTGCAGATATCCGGCAAGGACTGGGATGGTCGGTTCGCCTTCCTGCGCGATTGCAAGAACTTGTTCGATGGAATAGTCCGGCGGTCGTTTTTCGTCGGCGAGCTGGGCTTGGAACTTCAGCGCGATGTCGCCCCGAAATCCAAATCGCCCCGACTTCGTTGTCTCGGTCTTAAGCACCGCATTCAGCAATCGCCCCTCCTTGTCCAAATGGCCAAGAGCGGTTTTGTCGATCGACGTCATGGAAGGCTCCTCATCAATCTGTAGTGTACATGCAGGCCCAATGCGGCATGTCCGCCAACCTTGTGCAAGTTGTTTGCCATGCGCCTATGTCTGTAGCGACGCACAGCGTAAGCGGCGGCTCGGCGCAATGTGCATGAATACGTGCTGGCACCATCACGAGGTCTCGGCCGGATGAGGTCGGGACGCCGGAAAACCGCCTGTCTCAAAGCCGACAGGTCGCAAATCGTATGGTCGCCGCCTGCAAAACCAATCGATTTCAGCTGCATCCGGACTGGCATGGGATTTGCGAATTGTGCCTCGCGACAGAAACTGAGAGCGAGCCAGAAATGATCAACCTAACGGATAGCGCCATCAACGCACTGAAGGCCGCAATCTCCTCGACAACCCAGCCGGCAGGCGGTTTGCGGGTCATGGTCGAAGGCGGCGGTTGCCAAGGGTTCACATACAGAATGGGTCTTGCTCATGAGCCGGTCTCCGATGAACCCGTGTTCGAGCAAGACGGGATCAAAGTCTTCGTCGACAACGCGAGCCGGGCGCATCTCAACGGCACCACGATCGATTTCGTGGTGTCGCTCGAAGGATCAGGGTTCCGCTTCGATAACCCAAATGCCAAATCGAGCTGCTCCTGCGGCAAATCGTTCAGCTGAGCGGCCTTCGGACCATTCGCAAAAGGAGCATCGAACATGGGCCTGAAGGCTGAACGAACGAAGCAGTCTTCGAATGCAGAGGCTTCCGATCGCGAGCGGATTATCCGCGCCGTGCTCGATGACGTTCGGCCAAGCCTCAGGCGTGATCGTGGCGATTGTGAGCTCGTCGAAATCGAAGGCAACAAGCTCATGTTCAGGCTCACCGGCGCCTGCATGTTATGCAAGCTTGCGGGAGCGACGCTCGCGGCCATTCAGGCGCGCCAGGTCGAGCGGCTCGGCGAGTTCGTCCGCCTGATCCCGCTCCCCGGAGCTGCCAAAGTGGGGCCTTAAGTGCAGAGCGGACAATCCGTGCGGCCGATCTACCTGGATAACAACGCGACGACCCGTGCACATCCTTTGGTGGTCGCGGCAATGCTGCCGTTCTTCGCTGGGCAATTCGGCAATCCGTCGTCCGGGCATGCATTCGGCATTGAGGTTGCGCCCGCATTGAAACAAGCGCGCCGGAAGCTGCAGGCCCTCGTTGGCGCGGCATTCGATCACGAGATCGTCTTCACCTCGGGGGCAACTGAATCCGACAACACCGCGATCCTGTCCGCGCTCGCCGTGCAGGAAGGACGCGACGAGATCGTCACTACGGCCGTTGAGCATTCAGCCGTGCTGTCCCTTGCCGAGGAGCTGGGCCGACGAGGAATCAATACCCATGTCATTCCGGTCGATGCAAGCGGCCGATTGAACATCGAGGCTTATCGCAACGCATTGTCGAGGCGCACGTCAATCGCCTCGGTCATGTGGGCCAATAATGAGACCGGGACGATCTTTCCGGTGAAATCCCTCGCCAAGATGGCGCGCTCAGTCGGCGCGCTCTTTCACACCGATGCGGTCCAGGCGGTCGGGCGGATTCCGATTGACCTGAAGACTACGGACATCGACATGCTGTCGCTCTCCGGCCATAAGGTTTATGGTCCGAAGGGAATCGGCGCGCTGTATGTGCGCAAGGACATCAAATTCCGACCGCTGATCTTCGGCGGCGCACAGGAGCGGCATCGCCGCGCTGGCACCCAAAACGTTCCGGGCATTATTGGGCTCGGCAAGGCGGCGGAACTCGCTGCGGCAGGCCTCATAGAAGAGCAGATGCAGATTGGCGTGCTTCGCGACCGGCTGGAGCAAGGCATTCTCGCTCTCGGCTGTTGCATCGTGCTTGGTGATATCAATAACCGCTTGCCAAATACGTCCAACATCGCATTCGAGCATCTCGAAGCAGAGGCCATCGTCGACCACCTGAACCACAACGGAATTGCCGTCTCGCTCGGTTCAGCCTGCGCGTCCGGCTCGATGGAGCCGTCCCATGTCCTGCGCGCGATGAGAGTACCACCGGCCTTTTTGCGCGGTGCGGTTCGCTTCTCGCTGTCGCACGAGACGGCGCCGGATGAGATCGATCGTGTCCTGCAAGTCCTGGCGGACATCAATGGCAAACAGAGAGCCTTGTGGCGTGCGTGTCAGGAGCGCGCGGGTGAGAGCTCACAACTTGCGGAGCTCCTATGAAGGTCATGATTCGCCGTTCGCCCGAGACGGGGCTTTCGATTTATGTGCCCAAGAAGGATCTTGAGGAGTCGATTGTCGAATGTGAGCACGAGACGCTGTGGGGTGGTTGGATCAGAATCGCGAACGGGTGGGTGCTCGACCTACCCGCGATGGCGAGTGACACCACCCTTCCAATTACTATCAATGCCAGGAAGCGCGGCGGCGAAGCAACCGAATGATGAATGCTGCGACTCCACAGAACCTCGCCAAACCAGCGGATGCGGAAGCTGTTCTTGGCGCAGCGGTCCGGCCTTTGCGAGGAAGGCCACATCATTCCCTGGCTTTGGCTTGGCGTGATCGAAGGTTCAGCCCAACGTGCCGATGAGTCCGGAAGCGGTCGAAGCGTTCTTGGGAACCAAGATGGCGCCGACGCATGGTGCCAAACGCAATACTCGGCCTAGCATTACAGTTGTCTTTTTGATTTGACATGAGCGCGTTGAGCGGCAGCCTGATGAGCTCTGCGCCAGAAAGACCATGCGATGATGCGTGCGGGTTGAATACGCTTTCGAG
>NZ_JBEPTH010000034.1:0-16806 GCF_040549385.1 Bradyrhizobium sp. LB11.1
CATCCGATCAAGCGTCTCGACGAACTGCTGCCGTGGGTTTGGAAACCAGAGATTCATGTCAAGGCCTGACTGACGTGCAAGAACCGGACGCATACCACTGCTCTCGCCTTTCCGCCCACTCTTCTCCAGCGCACGCCATTGCATGCCAGCTTGCGCATTCGCTCATCGGGAGCCTCCCGCAACAGAACTCGCGACGAACAACCCTGTTGCCTGTGGCGCAATGGCCGAGATGTCGTGAACGGAGATGGCCGACGGGGCCCGGTTCGGCGGGTGCCCGGGCTGCCCCCAGAGAGCTGTCTCTGACCTTTGAGATCGCTCAACGAAGAGTGCTCCCAACGATGACCGCAGACTCGCGACTGCGCTGGAAGCTGCGATGTCGCTGCCGATGACTGGCACAAGCTTCTGCAAATAGGCCTGAGTCTCAGCAGGCAATGGACGGCCGGCGAGATGCTCTTCGTAGCGAGCAGGTCCCGCGTTGTAGGCTGCAAGGAAGCCGGGCGCACCGTAGCGGTCGCGCAATTCGCGAAGGTACGCGGTGCCCGCAAGAATGTTGTCGTGGGGATCGTAGGGATCTTTGCCGAAGTCGTACCGCAGACGCAGCTCTGCCCACGTCTCTGGCATGATCTGCATCAGCCCCATGGCGCCTTTCGGTGACCTTGCACGCACGTCTCCGGCGCTTTCGATGTCTACGACTGCAAATATCCAGCGCACCGGCACGCCGAAGCGGCGCGCGGCCTCGTCGACGAACTCCGCAAATGAATTGCTAGTTCGATGGCTCGCTGTAGGCTCCGCAGGTCGCATCTCGGCTGAAGCAGGAACCTTGCTCACGGTCAGCGCAACGAACAACGGTACGACAGCGCGCAGGCTCCTCTCGAACACACGCAAGGATGCCGCCGTGCTCGCATCCGTCCAGGGTAAAGCTGCTTCGCGCCGGCCGTTCGGCCGCCCTTGACAGCCGCTCCGCGCGACGGCTTCACAATCGTTGGTCGGGACGGAGGAATGGTGCAGCACTCGGCCGAACAGAGGAATAGCAGGTTGGATACCCAAGATGCGCACGATCAGTCCTCCCAGGTCCACACTGGCAGCGCACGGCCGATGACGGCCGATACCGGCAAGAACCCGAAATAGCGACCATCCAGCGAAATGGCGGACTGCCAATTCATGACGAAGAGTTCGCCGTCACCGACGACGCGACAGCCCTGCCATTTCGGAAGGGGTCGACCGCGTCCATCGCGATCTCGGGCATCGCCCATTTCGATCGCATCGACGGAGACTGTGAGCCCGCTTCGGCAGACGGTCTGTCCGGGAAGCGCCAGCACGCGTTTGAGCATCAGCACTCCGGCCGGCAGATAGCCGTTGAGATCTAGGAAGGTCGCAAGGGGCTCCAGTGGCTGTACGGCGAGGAGTTCGGTGACGAACAAGTTGTCAGCCGGCTGCAAACGGTAGAGCCCGATCGGTACGCTTTCGGAAGCATTCCACACGTAGAGCGGTGTGATCTCCAGAACGACAGGCGCGACAAGAGCCGCGGCGCCGGCCAGCATCGCGGTCAGCGTCTTGAACCGGCTGGTCATCGCATGACCCTCTGCCGGTGAAGCCACGCCTGGTGGCGCGCTTTCGTATAGGGGCGCGGGTTTTCGTTGACGGACACACGATTATGAATGTGATGCCAATGATCAGGAGCGACGTCAGCGGGATCGATGCCGAGCGCTTCGATGGCATCGACCACCTGCAGCACCCGTTCGACCTTCGGCCAACCGGAGAGCCGCAGCAAGATCTCCCCACCGGGCTTCACATACGGCACGGTCGAGCAGCGCTGTCCCGGTGCGACCGCGCGCAAGATGTCAATCCGCGAGATGATCGTGCCAAAATCGTTGGAGGTCCAACGAACGAAGGCGAAGATGCTGCCGGGCGCAAATGACACGACGCGCCGGTGACGATCGATCTTCTTCTCCTCAGCCAGGCGCCCGAACCGAATACGGTTTTCAATCCGCTTCTCGAGCCACAACACTTCCACTTCGGTGAGGTCGCTCATGCTGCCGGTCCCTGAAGCTGGGACCGGGGGCCGTGAGCTTTGCGGTCGGTGAAGTGCGTGTGCGGCTTCTGAAGGCAAGCACGACTGACGGCCCACCGTTGCCACTCGCCCCCAATGCGGCCTGTGGCCGGGTCCGTTAGAAGAAATCCGAAGGATTTCTGGTTAGTAAAGTTAGAGGAGCTGGAAAGCGCGGAGAAACAAGCTGTTAAGCTCGATTTCGGTCCTCGATAGCACGAGGATTGGGTCCCCGATAGCACGAGGGTTGCGGTCCTCGATAGCACGAGCTGATTCACAGATTGTCCTCCGAATTTGGAATGAGACCGCGCCGGCGCAGGCGTGACGTTAAGGGATCAACAGGCATAGGCGCGAAGTTCAGTCGCTCAGTGCCGCTCGGATCGCGCGTGAGCACGAGCTGATAGCCGGGCAATGTCTGGCGCTGGACGATCTGACGTACGTCGTAAGCGAAGTGCTTGAGCGGCGAGAGGATGCCGGACTTGGCATGGAGGTGCACAAGATCGAAACTCCAGCCGCCGTCCTGCCTACCGCCGTGCTTGCGCACAAGACGATAGAGCCAGCGCTCAAGCCCGCCCATCAGATCGAAATAGGCGCGGTCAATCGTCAGCACGAGCGCGTCATCGATCACGCCTGCGTAGAACCAATCAGGCAGAATCAGCTCGAGCCCAAATGGACGGCCATTTGCATCGGCCGTCTCCTTCCACTCGTTGATCCAGGAGAAGCGATGCCGTCGTCGTTCTGTCGGCTGGCGGATCGACGTCATCACGGTCGTTGACTGAAGTCTGTCGAGACCAGCCTTCAGCCGGTCATAGTCGCGCGCGCTGGTGCCGCGGCCGACGAACGTCAGAATCTCGTAAGGCGTTGCAGCCATCAGGCGCGACGTCTTCAAGCCGGCGTCACGTGCTTCGACGATCTGGGACGCAGCCCAGATCAGAACGTCTGCATCCCAGATGGTCGCCATGCCGTGTTCCGGCACAGCTTCAACACGAATTGCGATCGTACCCGCACGGAAATCGATCGGCACAATCCGCTTAGTCTTTGCCAGCGAGAAGAATGGATAAGCCATCAGATCCTGCGCATCGCGGGGCGCAAGATCGCCGGGAAGCGCCCGAAAGAGCTCAAGCTGGTCGCGCTCGGAATGGTGTTTGCGCCGCATGGTCACTGCTCTTGCGCGGCGATCAACGACGTTCCTGGCCCGCATACGGGCGCAAGACCGGCTGCTTCTTTGCGGGCAGCACGGTGCCCTTGCCGGGATCTGATGTCGACGTTTTGGCGCCGAGATCAGCCCAGGCCTTCAAGTCATCCAAAGCGTAGACGACCCGCCCGCCGATCTTCCGATAGGTTGGGCCGGTGCCGTACGTCCGATGCTTTTCAAGCGTGCGACCCGAGAGGCCCAGATAACGCGCGGCCTCTGGTGTACGCAGGAAACGCGGGGGTAGACCGGCCATCGGATCGGGCATTTGAGAACTCCAAGGTGACACCGCACCGCGAATGGCAGCGCCAGCGTGTGTGCGGTCATCATGGAGAAGCGCGATGTCGGAGGGGGATGCCGAATATTGGGGGGCCGATTTTCGGCACCCCTAGAGACCGCCGCTACTCGTCTCTGCGCTCAAGCCGCAGAAGTTTGCGATAGCCGCCGCGTACGAACGCGAGACCGCTTTGCACGAGGCGGATGGTTCGGCTACGCAAATCGTGCGTTTTCCAGACGCGATCCGGTATGCGCTTTTTCCCGAACAGGGCCTCTGCGATGCTTCGATAGGTGGCGCCGGCGAAATACGCGGCGGCCGCGCGAAGGGCCGCGCATAATCGTTCGCGCCGCTGTTTGGACAAGCGATGAAAGGCAGGTCCCGGCGCACGTCCATTCATCGCGCGCCATAGCCGCGTAGCAGCGTGCGCGCGCGCCTCGAAATCGCGATCAAGCGGCAACTCGACCGCATAGTGAGCACCTGCGATCAGCGGCTGTTTCGACCAGATGCGATGCTCCACCGAGCCGATGTGCAGAACCGCGTGCCAACCGTCGGCGGCGCCGCGCACCTGTCCAACAGTAAAGTCGAGCAGTGGCTGAGACGCTGACTTGTGAGCAACAGCCGGGGCGGTTGTCACCGGGACAACGGACGCTAGAACCTCAGGTGTCCAAAAGATCGCCTGTTCTTTGGAGGACCTTTGCGGGTCATGGGCGAAAGCAGATCCCCCACCTCCTCCTGAATTTCTCGGTCACTTCGCCATCGGGGCTGTTCGCAATCATCGTTTCGTAATCCCGTTGGTAGTCGACGTTCATACGAAGGCCTTCCCAGGCGATGTGAGTGATCTCAGCGTTCTCTAGGCTCTTAAACGAATCCGGCGATCGCCAGTCGAATTCAGGCATTTCTTCCGCCCCATTGCACGCAACCAACAAGGATTGCGGCGCAATAGTTATGAACGAGGCGGTTGTAGGAAGCCCCTAGTTTGGCACCACGTGGTGCATGAGAATGACCACCGGTTAGCGGGAGAAAATAGCTTTGGCTGTAGGTTTCTAGGCGGCGAATTTCTTCTATTTTGAGCTGGCGCCGCGTAACAGACGCCCCTGCTCGGTCACCCATTTGGCGCGTGCAAGATGACTCTGATATGCCGTCCGCGCACGTTCCGGCTCTCGCTCCGGATCGACGTGTAAGACGATTCGAGCGACCTCCCGCCAGTCCGCCCCCTGACCCTCCGCCTGCAGAAGGCGGATGTACGTCACGACATGCTGCTCGTCATAGGGGGTCAGCGCTGCATCGGTTGGCGCGACATCCGCGACGTCAGGATCAAGCGGTGGTTTTGACATCGGCCCTACGCTGCACGAGCAATCGAAATAAGAAATAGGGCGGACGCATCTTGCGACCTCGCATGGCTTGCGAGTGTAGCATATGGCATGCCACCAAGAACCGGGCTGGACCCCTTTCCTCTACATTTCGGCAAGCGAATCTCCATTCGCGATCACAACCGGGGCGGCGCGTCCGCGTATTATAACACGTAGCGCCAAAATACGCGATTGCCTCCTATCCTGCGGATGGACATTCGCAAGGTCTTTGGAGGAAACGCACGCCGATTCCGGCTGGCCCTTGGCTTGAGCCAGGAGGCGGTTGCGGAACGCATGGGCGTTGATAGGGCCTTTATAAGCAGCATGGAAAGAGGGTTGCAAAACGCGACCCTGCTCACGATCTGGCAGACTGCCCAAGCGCTGGAAGTACGGCCTGCAGATCTGCTTGAGGAAAAATTGTCTAAGATTCGGTCCTGATCTTCGCGAGCCGGGCCGGAGGCCCGGCGAGCGCCGGACGCGGACACGCGTCATCTCCGCCGGTCCAGCTTGCCGGACCGGCGGAGATGCATGGGCTTTAGGGAAGTAGCCGCGCAACCGACCCGATTGCGCGGCTAGCCTCTCAGATCGCGCGTTCCATCAAGCGCTTTGCCTTCCCTTCCAGTTCAAGCCTCGCGTCCTGATGCGACTTGGTGCGGGCCAGCGCCGTAATCCCCTGCACGAAATCAAAGATGCTCTCGGGCTTGCGATCTTCTTCACCTAGAACTGTTTCGATGATTTTCGCAGTCTCGGATTTGGAAAACCCATTCTTGCGAAGGAAGGTCTCTCGGTCTTCGTCCGTCCGTGCAACGATCCGCTCCCGCGCGGCCTTGATGCCCGCAACGAATGGCTCGGGCGAGGAATTGGCGAAGCTCGTCAACGCGGGGGCCGCTTCGTGCGCAAACCGTTGCGCTGCGAATTTGGAATGCCGGATTGTGATCTGCTCGAGGTTCTCCACGCCCCAGAGATTGCGGTTCATGCAGACGGCCCGGAGATAGAAGCTGGCAATCCCGAGCGTCTTGCTGCCGACTTCGCTGTTCCAGCAATAAAATCCCCGAAAGTACAAATCCGGTGATCCATCCGGCAGCCGCCCCGCCTCGATCGGGTTGGTATCATCGACCAGAAACAGGAACACGTCGCGGTCGCTGGCGTAAAGCGTCGTCGTGTCCTTGGTTACGTCCACAAGGGGATTGTGGGTCATTGTTGACCAATCCAGCACGCCCGGCACTTTCCAGCGCGTGTCGCCGGTGCCGTTGCCTGCGATTTTCATGACTGCGGCGACAAGCTCGTGATCCCAGATGCGGCCATAGTCTGGCCCGGTGACTGCACGAAGCTCGATCCGCCCGTTATCAGCTTCGAGGGTTTTCACGAGCTCGGCGCGGTGCGAGAGCAAGCCATGTTGCAGGTTGACGCCTGACAGAGCCGCAGGAAGTTGCCGCAGATAGGAGGTCGGCGCGCCGACCAGCGTGCACAACTGGCCAAAGCTCCAATGTGTGGGCGCCACTGGCTCGTCACGTCCCCGTACCGTCAAGGCCAATCGCTCGGAGTTGTTGCTGTTGACCTCTACCCGGATGGCCCGGCTTTCCACCGTCCGCGCCTGCGCGCGCTCGGCGCGGCCGCGCACGGCGTTATAGAGGTCAGGCAGGTTCAAATAACGTTCGTCGTCCGGTCGCGAAAACCATTCCGACGACACACGGCCAATTCGTTGGCCACGCGATACATCCACACGAAAGCCGCCGGAAGCAGGCTGTTGGCCTTGCGATAAAGTCATCATGTTCATGGTCGTTTCTCCTATGGGCTGAGGTTGAAGCGCAGCGCTGCGCTGCAACCCTGCCCGTCGGCGAGACCTGGGGTAGCAAGGGCAAGGGCGGCCGGAGCGGAGGGGGATCACCCGCCTGACAAGGGCGCGCTCGATGAGCGCGCGTCTGCACGCGCCCTGACGACCTTGGTCGTCATGAAGATCCATGGCGCGGAAGACCGGGGATACCGGTCCGGCCGGCACGGCGAGCCGTGCTTCACCCTTGCCCGCGCGAGGGCGGAGCCCTTAGCGATTCACTTCCAAAAAACAATGCTCTTCCTGTTTCCCTGCAAGGCGGCAGCAGAAACGCAAAAAAGCCCCGCCTCCGGAGAGGCGGGGCGGATGATCCGGATGGATCAGTCGCCGTTGCGGCGGGACCAGATCAGGGTGAAGCCCTCGTCGCCCTCGACTTTCACCAGCGAAGCGTAGATCGGCGCCGGGAAGCTCGGATCATCGAGTTTGACCGAGAGGTATTCGCGATCGCTGTCGCGGGCGGTCTTCTTCCAGGCGGCGCCGAATTCGGTGGTGCCGGCGAAGATGCGATAGTCGGGCGCCTTGTCGTTATCCTTATCGGATGCTGCGAACCTGGCCTTGATGTTCAGTGTCAGCGTCTTGATCGAGCCGACGTAGCCGTTGTCCGAAGCAGTGAAGGTGCCGATGGTAGCCATGGTGGTCTCCGTTGGTTGCTCGGGCCGCGCCCATCGCGGCCTCGATGGCGATCCTTGGCCCGGGGAGCGATCGGCCCGCAGCCGTCAGGCCCGCAGCGCAGCGGAGGACGGCGGTAAGCCTGCTTTTTTGTTTTCCGCGAGGAATGCCGCGCCTTTGCGGCAGGGGAAAAAAGCGGGCGTAGCCGTTGCGGGAAGGCGATCGAGGCTCTTGCCGTCCCTCGGCCTTGATCAGCCCATTCGAGGTTGCGTTGGACGCCGCCCACAAACAAACTGACGGAGACCACCATGGCTGCCGGCATTCATGCAGCACAAGGAGCCGGCTTGATCGGTCGAACGCACGCTGACACCAGCGCATCAACGGCGAGTAAGACGCGCGAGAGGAGACGACCAGCGACCAGTTTCGCATTTTGTCGGGGCGTATCAGAGCGCCGCTGGAAGGAACTCCCGCCGAAAGACGATCCGAACGGCAACAGTCATTCGTTTGATCAAGGACCCGGCCAAGGGCACATCGCTGCTGATGAAGCGGGCCAGACGACGATCCCGTGTTCGCGGTTCGCTACGATCGGCAATGATCGGAAGGACCCGTATCCGTGGTCCAGGTGTGGGCTTGCGTCTGTAGTCGCTACCTTTGCATCAATTGCATCGGCCGCGCGCCTCGGCGCGCGGCCGAAATTTTGGGTGGTTGGCCGGGGCCGCATGCGCGGCCCCGGCTGAGAACTCACTCGGCAGCCTCCGAATAGGCATCATCGCCTTGCCCAGCAGTGGGCGCATCGGATTGCTCTTGCGGCTTGGCCGTCCTCAGCACGGCGGGCAGCCAGTCGGTCGCGGCGAGCAGCTGCTCGGCCGCTTCCGCCATATCGATCTTCTTCATATCTGCCATCCGCTCGGCAGCCTCGCCGCTCACACCGTCGCAGACGGCCTCCAGAATGCGGGCCTTGGTGACGCGACCGAGATAGCTGCGCGCGGTCGGCCGCCAGTAGCCGGTCATGTCGAGGGAAACGGCTTCCGCCAGCAGGTCGGCTGTTGCCAAAGCGCGGGGCCTCCGCTCCCACGGCAGTTTGACCGCGTTGACGGTCAGCGCCGCACAATGGGCGAACAAAGCCATGCGGCTGTCAGGATCAAGCTCGGCAACGAACGCCCAGAGGCTCGTGACGTCGCGCGGTATCTGCCTTGCCCAATTGGCGTGGCCCTCCGCCCATGCCTTGCCGGCAGGCGTGTCCTCGATCCCGTCCGCATGTCCTGCCAAATCCGTCTTGATCGGTTGGATACCGACAACATGGGCATCCGCGCCAAGATAGAAGATTTGCGCAGCGAGCGCATGGGTGACCGCAACAATGGCGGCTTCCGGCTGTTCGCTCAGGTTGAGCCGGAGACCCAAGGTTCGGTGCGCGGTAAGGTCACGAACGAGAACGTCAGACAATGGACGGTCGTCCTCTTCCTCGTCGGCCGCACCTGCACCCTCCCCGCTCTCATCTTGTACTGCCTGATCATCTACCTCCGGATCGCCTGTCGCTGAGGCTTCCGCGGTTTGCTCCGCTTCGGATTGCGGCTTTTCGTCCGCGGGCCGGATGAAACCGCGTTCGATCCGGACGGCACCGTCGTGATTGAGGATCACGAAAGCACCGCCGCGCGCAACGTCGTCAGCATCATAGGTCTGCCGCTTCGCTTCCAGTCGCTCGATCTCGGCCTCGAGCTCGCCGAACCGGGCACCCACATCTTCAGGAAGTTCATCCGCCGTCTGGTGCTTTTCGCTGAGGCGGTCGAATTCCGTCTGTACCCTTGTAAGAGCGGCCAGATCTTCCGCCGAAAGCTCGACCGGATGCGGGTAGGTTCGCCGCATGCCGTGGGCGTGCGGGAAATCAAGATAAGCTTCCGTCCATTTCCAGCCCTCGGCTGCTCGCACGGCATCGGCCTCACGGCCAAGCTTTGCGGTCACCAGCAGATCAAGCAGCGCCACGTCTTCCAGATAGCCGCCGCGATCCTCGGTGAAGAGGTCCCGAAGGATCGAGCCGCCCGCTTCCGTGTAGGCTTCGATCCCGACAAAGCGCGCGCGGCGGTCGGTTGCGGCCACATGGGTTTCGGTGAGCATGCGACGGATGGTGCTGGCATCCCGGTTATAGGATAGCCGCTCATAAACACTTTCCTGCCGGGCGTGATCGTCGGTGATGGCAAAGGCCATCAACTGCTCAAGAGCCAGATCGCCCTCGCGATAGACCTGCATCAGCTTCGGAGAGACTGCGCCCAACCGCAGGCGCTGCCGCACCACATGCGGCGTCACGCCGAAGCGGGCGGCGATTTCCTCGGCGCCGAAGCCGCGTTCCTCCGCCAGCTTCTTGAACGCCTCGAACTGATCGGCGGGATGCATGTTTTCCCGGGTGACATTCTCGTCCAAGCTGATTTCGTGCGGATCGTTCGCGGTATCAACGATGCACCGGATCGGCTCGGTCTTTTTGATCTCCTTCCGCTTCACCCGCAAAAGCTGGGCAAGCCGCCTGCCCTCGCCGATGGTCACGAAATAGAACCCGGTAGCCGCATTCTCACCATCGACCTCTGGCTCGACGACCAGATTTTGCAGAATGCCCTTGGCGGCGATGCTCGCCGCATAGGCCTCGATCGCCGCATCGCTGTGCGGCGTCTTGCGCGCATTCTTCGGGGACTTCTTGAGCTTGTTGAGCGGAATGAGAACTTGCGTTCCGTTCTCGGGGAGTTGTTCAACGTGTTTGGCCGACATGATCGATCTCCTTGCTTTCATGGGTGCAGGGCGCACTCCGCGCCTGCGCCCCTGCCCGTCGGCGAGACCAGGGGTAGCAAGTGCCAGGGCGACCTGAGCGGAGGGGGATCGCCCGCCCGAAAGGGCCGCTCGAAGAGCGGGTCTGCACAAGCGCGTGCCAGGATTTCCAGTGTTGGGGACCTGCGAAAGCGCGGAAGACCGGGGAGACCGCTCGGGTCGGCGCCGGCATGGCCGGCGCTTTACCCTGGCGCGCGCGAGGGGCGGAGCCCCTTAGAGCCAGAGGACGGGGCAAGTTGGCTGATGCGAGCCGTGCGCGATAGAGAAAGAGGCACCCGCAGGAGGGTCAGCATAGCGCCGACGCGATAGCGGCGGGACCCGGGACCGAGTGCAGTCGCGAGACCGGTTAAGAAGGCACCCGAACGAAGGGCAGTGATAGCGACGCCGGAACGAAGTGACGGTGGGACCGAGGGCGAGTGCCTCCGGCGAGCGACTCATGATCGCGCGAGGGATCGAAGCCGGATGGCGTGCGCCGTTGAGGCGTGGAGAAGAAGGGAGTGTTCGAAAGAATGGAGCCTGCTGGTTATGGCTCCTACTTGCCCGGCTTACCGGTGTCGGAAACGACTGAGACTCCGAAAGGAGAACGGGACCAGAGCATGCCGGGAAACGTCTCGAAGTCGGGCGCCGCAGTCCGGTGGAGAGCACAGAGTAAGGTGTGCATGGTGAAAGCTGTATTGCCTGAATCCCAGTTTCCAGTTGCCAAAGGGCTGGCCGTAGCGAACGCGGCTGACACGCTATGCCACGCGGGGCAGGTCGCACCGGCCATTGCGATTTGCCACCAGTCCGCGTGGGACGACCACCATCGGTGGGTCAAGGAGACGAATGGGACACCTAAACACACCGCAACTTCCCACACACGCAACTACGGGATCGCCTGCAGCAGGCTCTTTCAAGGACCTGTATGGCGACGGAGCCGTCATAGTACCCAAATGCCCGGCGTAATGGCCGGGACAGCCGCCGCGAGGCGGACGATCATGCGTATAAGGCCGGGTGACCGGACCGAAAGCGCCTCCGATCGGGGGAAGGACGATGTCGCTAATAACGGCATTTGCAGTATGCGTAGAAGAGATTCTTCGACGGAGAGGTTCTGCTGATGCAGGCCGCTACCATCCAGAGAAGAATTGAATCACTGCCGACTTTGTCGCGGTCGGGTAAGCGCGTAAATGGCCTTCACCGCTTGATGAGATCTCCGCATCTCTTCGAGCGGGCTTACGAAAAGGTCTCTCGCAACAAGGGAGCCCTGACGCCTGGCGTAGATGGCAAGACCTTCGACGGCATGTCGCTGGCGAAGCTCGCTGACGTCGCCAGGCGGGTAGCAGACGGCACCTATCGCTTCCGGCCAGTCCGGCGGGTTTATATCCCGAAGGACAACGGCAAAACACGACCGCTGGGTATCCCTACGGTGGAAGACCGGCTCGTTCAGGAGGCGGTCAGGATTCTGCTCGAAGCGATCTACGAACCCGTGTTCCTCGATGAGTCGCATGGGTTCCGCCCGGGGCGATCCTGTCATACCGCACTTAAGTCCATCAAGAAGACCTGGACGGGCTGCAAGTGGCTGGTCGAAGTGGATGTACGTGGGTTCTTCGACAACATCGACCATGACATTCTGCTTGGGCTTCTAAAGAAGCGGATCGATGACGACAAGTTCATCGGTCTGATCGAAGGAATGCTCAAAGCAGGCTACATGGAAGATTGGGTCTACGGACGCACTTACAGTGGTACGCCACAGGGCGGCGTTGTCTCGCCCTTGCTCGCCAACATCTATCTGCACGAGCTGGATCAGCACATGCAGATGATGAAGGCGGGCTTCGACAAGGGTCGCGATCGACGTCCATTCCCGCGCTACGCGGCGCTGGAACGGCGCGTCCTTAGTCTCCGCCGGAAAATTGAACGGCTCCGCGCCGAAGGCGCGGATCGGGCTGAGATCGACGCTGCGTTCGCGGAGATCAAAGCCATCAATCAGGAGAGACGGAAAGTGCCTTCCGTCGATCCGATGGACCCCAACTTCAAAAGGCTCCGCTACTGCCGCTACGCCGACGACTTCCTCATCGGCGTGATCGGGAGCAAGCGGGAAGCGTGTGAGATCATGGCTTGCGTCGAACAATTTCTGACGCAGACATTGAAGCTCACCGTGTCGCCCGAGAAAAGTGGGGTCTACGCCGCTTCAAAGGGAGTGACCTTCCTGAGCTATCGCATCTCGACATACACATCCTACGGGGCTGGACGTAAATCCAACCGCACGGGACCGGATGGACGGACATGGCGCGTGGTACGCCGGCCGACCACCGGCAATGTCAGTTTGCGAGTGCCGCGGAAGGAGGTTACCGCGTTCTGCAAGCGACATGGCTATGGCGATCTCGCCAGAAAAACTGGCCGTCCGCGCGAGCAGTTCTTGGTTACCAGCGATGTCGCAACCGTCCTCGCCTATAACTCAGAGTTCCGTGGCTTTGCGAACTACCATTCGTTTGCTGATGACTTCAAGGGCGCCTTGGGGCTGTTGGAGCTTGTTGTGTTCCGCAGCCTCGTGAAGACGCTGGCGATGCGACATCGGACGACGAGAGCGAGAACCATGGCGCGTCTGTGGAATGGTACGGACTACGAGGTCAGCTCCGTGGTCCGTGGTAAGCTTCGCAGCATTAAGCTGTGGAGGCTGAAGCATCTGACCCAAACCTACTGGACGAGTCCTGTAGTCGACAACGTCACAGCAGGGGCGTGGTGGGTCAAAAGCCCAAATGATCTGATCGATCGCCTCAACGCTCGCAGATGCGAAGCCTGCGGCGATACGACGGGACCATTTGAGATGCATCACCTCCGCCGCGTAGGAGACCTGCGAAGCGGATCGCTGACGGATTGGAAACGGTCCGGTTGGCGGCGCAAGACCATCGTCCTGTGTCCGTCATGCCGTTTAACCGTCTCCGGTCGAGAGCATGCGCGTACGGAAAGCCGTGTGCATTGAAAAGTGCCCGCACGGTTTGGGGGGAGGCGTAGGGATATCCTCGTTGAGGTATCCCGCGCCTACCCTACCGAGACGCCTTGCGGCTCGGTTCACGAGAGATCCTATGCAGCAGGCAAGAGTGCTCCAATCGGCGTCTCTGATTCGCTGACATAGGAGGTCAACATGAACGGCCAAACCGAGTTCACCGTGAAAGTAGAGCCCGAAGAGTTCAAGAATACGCTTTTTCTGGCCATGGAGTTGAGCCGCGCGACCTGGCTCGTGGCGACGTTCGCACCGCGGCTCGGCGACAAGATCAGCGTGCATGCGATACCGGGCGGGGACACAAAGCGATTGCTTGACCTTATCGGCCGCCTGCAAGCGAAGCTTCGAGGCAAGGACGTCAGCCGGGTGCGGACGGTATGCTGCTATGAGGCAGGCTACGACGGGTTCTGGTTGCACAGGGTGCTCGTCCACCACGGTGTCGAGAACCACGTCCTCGATGCAGCGAGTCTTCCGATCGATCGTCGCGCCAAGCATATCAAGACCGACAATATCGACGCCAAACGTCTACTCAGGGCGATTGTCGGCTTCGTGCAAGGCGATCCGCAAAGTTGTCGCGTGGTTCGCGCGCCAACGCCCGAGGAAGAGGATGCGCGGCGCCTCCATCGCGAGCGGCAGCGAATGGTGCGCGAACGTACCGGCCATTTGAACCGGATCAAGGCCCTTTTGATAACGCATGGCATTCGGGCGCTCCGGATCACGGATGCAAAGTGGTGTGAGCGTCTTGATAAGATGCGGACCGGCGATGGTCGGCCGATTCCGGCGCGGCTGAAGATCGAGATCGAGCGCGAATGGAAGCGGCTCAAGGTGGTCGCCGAGCAAGTCCGGGAGGTCGAAGCCGAACGTGACAGGCTCGTCAAAGGAAGCGAACCATCAGGGGACGCTTGCACCGAAAAGATGCGCCAGCTCGTCAAGCTGCACGGTATCGGCGCCGAGTTTGCCACAGTGCTCACGCGGGAAGTCTTCTATCGACCGTTCCAGAACCGCCGGCAAGTCGCCAGCTACGTCGGCTTGACGCCGGCACCCTACGACAGCGGAGACACCAAACACGACCAGGGAATCAATAAAGCCGGCAACACACGAGCCCGTGTGATCGCCGTGCAAATGGCTTGGCTGTGGCTCAGGTACCAATCGAAAAGCGAACTGTCTCTTTGGTATTACAGGCGCGTCGGAGACCTGAAGGGTCGCGTCCGGCGCATCATGATCATCGCGCTCGCGCGCAAGCTGGTGATCGCTCTCTGGCGATACGTCGAAACCGGCAAGGTTCCGACAGGTGCCATCGTCACTACTTGATCAGTTGAATGAGTTTGGCCCACGCTTCCGGGCCAATGCCGGGACGGATGTGTGACTGAGGATGCCGGGTTGGCCTTATCAGCCGTACGAGAGATGAGTCCCATCCATCTTGGAGCCGAGCTGCCACGAGTATGCAGGATTTTGATACGAGCCGCTGGCGCTCGACCGGATATAAGTTGATGCGGCTGCCACGGTGCAGCATGCAGGCGGGACAACGGCTCCAGTCCTGATTGTTCGCGTTATGGAAGCGGGCGAAGCGTACGCTGCCGTGTTCTTGGCGGAGCGATCGTGACCCGAATGGGCCGAGACCGCTTGCGGGCTCGGTTGAGCGGTCGCTTGGCCGCGAGATAGAGCGCGACCCCGCCTGGCGCGGGGGTCGCCCCATTACATTCGACCGCGACCGAGCGGCGTCGAGAAGTATGTCCGCTTTGATCGGAAGCGGAAGTGAACTGAGTGGCAAAAGCGTCGCTATGTGCCAAGAAGCGACATCGCACGTGCGGTTTGAGGCGGTCGCAAACTGAGGCAGCAATGGCGACAGAACTAGAACGGCTTGATGCGGCGCGGCTAAAGAGATGGACCAACCTCGTTGTTGCGGAAATGTCACCGCATCGAAAATACCACGCATGGTTTGACCCGCATCAATCAAGTCGGTTGGGCAGAAGGCGCTCCTCGCAGTATGTTTTGCGGAGTTGTGGCCGACCTTCAGGAGGCGACAGTGCAGAAACTTTTCCTTGCGGGCATCGCTGCTGCAGGATTGTTGAGTGGGTCTGCTCTTGCATCGGACTTGCCTACCAAAGCCCCCGTGTACAAAGCACCGATCGCAGCGGCGCCCTATAATTGGTCAGGGTTTTATGTGGGTGCCAACTTCGGCGGGGGATGGTCCAACGGCAGCCTGAACATTCCTGGCAACAATCTGTATGGCGGCCTCACCGAATTCATTGGCGGCGTGCAGGCCGGCTATAACTTCCAGGCCGGTCACTTTCTATTTGGTGTCGAAGGTGATGTCGATGGGGCCAGCTTTAGTCATCCGGTCCTCTCTACTCCGACATTAGGCTATGTAGACCAGCACTGGATCGGCACCGTGGCGGGCCGCGTCGGCCTCGTGAACGATCAATGGCTCGTATTCGCCAAGCTTGGCGGCGGCTGGGTGCACAGCAACGCTACTTTGAACCTCCCTGGCACTGTTTGGAACGGGTCCAGCACCGGCAGCGGCTGGTTAGTTGGCGGTGGCATCGAATACGGCTTCAAGCCGCATTGGACCGTCAAACTCGAATACGATTATCTCGGGCTATCAAACTGGACTTCGGCAACGGTGCCCGCGGTGCCGTTGAACCACGACCTCCAAATGGTCAAAGCCGGGATCAATTATAAATTCGTGAGCGGCGTTCCGGAAGCGGGCGAGCCGTCGCCCACTGATGGTTCTCCTGAGCCTTCGGAAGACCTGCAGAAGGCATCACAAAATCCGATCGCGGATCTGGTTAGCGTGCCGTTCCAGAGCAATACCAATTTTAATACGGGGCCATTCAGTCGTACCCAAGAGGTATTCAACATTCAACCCGTCGTGCCGATGCACTTAAGCGATGACTGGACCCTGATCTCACGTACCATCATTCCGTTGGTGAGCCAGCCGAGTCCGCTGTTCGACAGCAACACCAATGGCATTGGCGACATTACTCAATCGTTGTTTTTTTCTCCCGCACACCCGGGCAAACTCATCTGGGGCGTTGGTCCAGTCTTCACTGTTCCGTCCGCAAACGATCCTATTCTCGGGACCGGCAAATTCCTGTTCGGCCCCACGGCCGTCTTCTTAGTCACGCCAGGACATTGGGTGATCGGTGTGTTGCTCAACAATCAGTGGTCGGTCGGTGGCAATCCACTGACACCAGCTGTGAACTCATTCCTCGCGCAACCCTTCCTCAACTACAACATGGCGCACGGCTGGTACTTGACCACGTCGCCGATCATCACATCCAACTGGCTCGCGACATCGGGTCAGCAATGGACCGTACCGATCGGAGGCGGCTTCGGTCGGGTGTTCAAAGTCGGTGACCAACCCGTGAACGCTCAAATTGCCGGCTACTACAACGCGATACGTCCGACCGGCACATCTGCTTGGCAATTGCGTGTTTCTCTCGCGCTTCTGTTCCCAGTCAAATAACGTGGCGGTCTGGCGCCCGACCACCGGGACTTGCGCCTCGATGTCCGGAAAGGGCAAAAGGCGAAATACTCGCTCCGAGCACATATAGTCCGTTTTGCCCCTGAAAGCGGACTCAAGGCGGACATCGCTGGAGGTCCGTTTCGTGCCACAGGACTAAACCGCTCGCGCGGTAGTGCGCTGCGGCGGGCGGCACGGCCAAGACGGTAGCGCAACGGGGCGTCCTGTCTTGAGATCGAGGTGTTTC
>NZ_JBEPTH010000035.1:0-16305 GCF_040549385.1 Bradyrhizobium sp. LB11.1
TGGATAAGAGGGTGGAGTGACCAAGCAAAGCTCGGGCGAAATGAGTCGCGAGAATGCGGATTCGCGTCTGCGTAGTGAGATGCGAGTGGATGGAGGACTGCGGATGCCTCTTGCTCCGTCATTGCGAGCGAAGCGAAGCAATCCAGAATCTTTCCGCCGAGGCAGTCTGGATTCCTTCGTCGCGAAGGGCTCCTCGCAATGATGTCGCGGAGAGAGTGGCGGATCAAACCTCTGGCTCGTGTTCCAGCTCCGCGTGGACTTTCCGTAAAATTGCAACCCGCGCAAGACCGACGCCCAGCGCGAGATCCAGATCGTGACGCAGGAGAACGAGATCCAGATCGCGTCCAAGAGCAAGCAGACCTCGGAAGCCGTCGCCGAGGCCAAGACCGCCGAAGCGATCGCGGTCTCCGCGGAGGAAAAGGTCGTGACCGCGCGCGCGGTCGAGGTCGCCGACCGTGCCCGTCTCACCCAGGTGCTCGCCGCGCGCACGGAAGCCGAGCGCAAATCGACCGAGCTGATCGTCGCTGCCGAAGCCGAGAAGAAGGCGTCGCTCGACCGTGCCGAGGCCGCCAAGACACTGGCCACGGCGGAAGCCGAGTCCAACAAGATCAAGGCGGTCGGTGTCAGGAACATCGGCGAAGCCGAGGCCGCCGTCATCACGCTCAAGAACGAGGCGCAGAACAAGCTCGGCGCCAATGTCATCGATTTCGAGATTGCCAAGAAGCGGATTGAGACGATGCCGTCGGCGCTGGCCGAAATGGTCAGGCCGATCGGCAACCTCAAGGACGTCCGCATCCTGCACACTGGTGACGCCTTCGGCGGCAATGGCGCGGGCGGAGGCAATGTCGGCTTCGGTGAGGGGCTCGCCGGCGAGCTGCTCAAGGTCCACGCGCTGCGTCCGATGATCGACGAGATCCTGCGCCAGAGCGGTTTTGCGCCAGGCGACGATCCCGTGCAGACGCTGGTCGGCGCCGTGACCGGCAAGGCCAATGGTGCCGCGGGAACGCCGGCGGCTGTGTCTGCGCCGGAGAAAGCAAACACCGCCGATCTATGAATGCCGGTTCATTGCTGCGGAGAATTCGAATCGATATGAACTGGTTCGTTGCGCGTCTCGCGTCGCGCAACGAACCGGAGCGCGATCGAGTGCGTGTTGAACCTCTCGATCGCGCTTCGGACGACCCCTTCAAGGTAACGTCATTGGTTGCCGCGGCGCCTGCGCCGATCGACGTCAGGCGCCAGACCTGTTTCGATCCGGAGAATTTCACATGAAGTTTTTTCTGTCTGGACTGATCGCGATCGGATTTGCGATCGCTGCTACGCCGTCGTCGTTCGCGGCCGACGCCCGCAACGTCACCGTCGTCAACGAGACCGGCTATGCCATCAAGTTCCTGGGCTTCAACGCGCCGGATGATGGCCTGGACGAATGGGACAACGAACTCGACAAGGTTTTGCAGAACCAGGCCAGTACCTATGTCGAGTTCGGCGAGGACGACGAGGGCTGCGTCTGGAACATCCGCGTCGACTGGCAGAACTACGACGAGTCCGTGCTCTGGAAGAACGTCAATCTCTGCAAGATGACCGCGCTTCGGCTGCGCTATGACCCCGGCACCAAGACCACGTCGTTCACCGCCGAGTAACTCGATCCGATCTAAGCTCGAGGAGGGGCTCAAGGCCCTTCCTCGATGCATTGCGAATGATGGCCAATTCGTCCTTTGCAAGCGCAACCGGCTTTGTTATACGCAGCCGCGCGCGAACGACTGGTTCGCCTTTTCCTCGGTAGCTCAGCGGTAGAGCATCCGACTGTTAATCGGATGGTCGCAGGTTCGAATCCTGCCCGGGGAGCCAAAATCCGCTTCATTTTCAATGTTTTGCTGGCGTTGCTTGGTGTGACGCGCGATGCTGCTCGATCAGTTTCTCAACCTCGTTTCGGTCGTATCCGGCAGAATCGCGTTCAAGCGGATGTGTGCGGCAGCGCCGCCGCAGCCACGCGGACAGCACCAAAATCGACTTAATTCAGATCGAGATTGATGGGGCCGGACTCTTACGGAGCTGATTCCCATGCCCCACACCCAGATCGACCGTGCCCAGCTGGCCCCCTCGATTCTGCCGGCGGATATTCCCGAGCTGAGCGACGATGAATGCCTGGCCTGTCTCGCCCGCGCGGTCGAGACCCCCGATTCGGCGCGGCTGGACGAAGTGGCGGCCCTGATCGGCCGCCTTGCCGTCGCGATCGAATAGACCAACTCAACGACGACGCCTGTGTTGCGTGTGGCCGCTGGTTCAGCGGCCAACGGACGTGTTGCGTTTTCGCGAAGCCTGCTCCAAATATGCCGCCAACTTTCGTCCACGGCATCGTCCGCATTGCAGGGTCCGCAAATGTCCGCTTTCTCGACCGCGCGCTTAAAAATGGTCGATGGCCAAGTGCGCACCAGTGACGTCACCGATCGCCGCATTCTCGATGCCATGCTCACGGTTCCGCGCGAGGCCTTCGTGCCGGCTAGCCGGCAGGCGCTGGCCTATCTCGACCTCGATCTCGATGTGAGCGAGGGCGGCGCCAAGCGCTTCCTGATCAAGCCACAGCTGACCGGCAAGCTGCTCCAGGCCGCCGAGATCGGCGAGGGCGACAACGTGCTGGTCGTCGGCTGTGCCACCGGCTATTTGGCCGCGCTGACCGCGACGCTTGCGCACCAGGTCACGGCAACGGAGAGCGATTCGGCTCTGGCTGCGAAAGCCAAGGACGCCTTCGCCTCAATCGGGCTCGGCAACGTCACCTGCAAGGCTGCCGCCTGTGCCGATGGCGACTCGGCTGCCGCGCCCTATGACGTGATCATCCTCAACGGCGCCACTGAGGTGACGCCGGACCGGCTGTTCGGCCAGCTGAGGGAAGGCGGGCGCCTGGTGGGGGTCTCGGCCGAATCCATGCCGTCGCGGGCCGTGATTGTGACCCGTTCCCACGGCGAATTCGGCTATCGGCCGCTGTTTGACGCCGCCGCCCCGGTGCTTCCCGGGCTGGAACGGGCCGCCGCCTTCGTCTTCTGACCGCCGAAACCCCGTTAAAATCCCGTTCTGAATCAGAAGTGTGGCCGGGATGCTGCACGTAAAGAGTTTCCGCTGAGAACCCCCCAGAGGGTGTTCCGTCGCGCTCGGCCGCGTCCTATGTTGCTGCGGGGCAACGACTCCACTTGGATACGGTAACCAGGCTCGCGGGCACGAGCCTGACGTGAGAATGAACGGATTTTCAAGGATGCATGGGGTGAAGTTCTTCACCGGAGCAGCGGTTTCGGTTCTCCTGACGGCGCTTGCCGGGCCGACACCTGCATTGGCGGATACGATCGAGGCCGCGCTCGTGCGCGCCTATCAGAACAATCCGCAGCTCAACGCTCAGCGCGCCCAGGTGCGCTCGACCGACGAGAACGTGCCGCAAGCGCTGTCGGGATATCGTCCCAAGGTCAATGTGACCCTCGGCACCGGGTATCAGTATCAGGACGTCCAGGCGACGCAGAACTTCGCCCCCCCGACCCCCAAGTCGATCAACGGCGTGCTTCAGTCCAACAGCGCCAGCCTGACCGTCAACCAGACGCTCTACAACGGCAATCAAACCGCCAACAAGACGCGCGCCGCGGAAAGCCAGGTCTCGGGATCCCGCGAGGCGTTGCGTGTGCTTGAGCAGACAGTGCTGCTTCAGGCCGCCACGGTCTACATGGATTATCTGCGCGATGCAGCGACGCTGGAAGTCCAGCGCAGCAACGTGCGGGTGCTGGAGCAGACGCTCAAGCAGACGCGTGACCGCTTCAATGTGGGCGAGGTGACCCGCACCGACGTGGCGCAATCCGAGGCCCAGCTGGCGGCCGGCAATACGCAGGCACTGACGGCCGAGTCGAATCTGACCACGACCCGCTCCAACTTCCGCCGTATCATCGGCAATGAGCCGGCAAACCTCGCGCCGGGTTCGCCGGTCGATCGCTTCCTGCCCGGTACAATCGCCTCCGCGGTCAATCTCAGCCTGGTCGAGAACCCCAACGTGACGGCGTCGATGTACGGCATCGACGTCAACTATCTCCAGGTCAAGATCAACGAAGGCGCGCTGCTGCCAACGGTCACGGTCCAGGCTGGTGTCAGCACGGCCTATCAACAGACCTTGAGCATCTTCCGAACGAATACCGCGTCCGCCATCGCGACGGCTTCCATTCCGATCTTTCAGGGCGGTGCCGAATATTCGCTGATCCGCCAGTCCAAGGAGAACCTGGCGCAGCAGCGCCTGAACCTCGAAACGACGCGCGACCAGACCCGCGCGACCGTCGTGACGGCGTGGGGCCAGCTGCAGGCCGGCAAGGCGCAGGTGCAGTCCGCGCAGGCCCAGGTCACCGCCTCCGAGATCGCGCTGAACGGCGTGCGCGAGGAAGCCAAGGCGGGCCAGCGCACCACGCTCGACGTGCTCAACGCGCAGCAGGCGCTCGTGAACGCGCGCGTTGCACTCGTCACTGCCCAGCATGACCGCGTGGTGGCGTCCTATTCGGTGCTCAACGCGGTTGGCCGTCTTGCGCCGCAGGTGCTCGGCCTCAACACCACGGTCTACGATCCGAGCGTGCACTACCAGCAGGTCCGCGACAGCTGGGCCGGCGTGCGTACGCCAGACGGACGCTGATTGCCGTAGTTCTCCGGTCGGCCTCGCAAACTGCCAAGGCCGACCGGTGCTTTGCTTGCAATCATCAAAATCCCTGACATAGCCTTGCTAAGAAGCTGCGGGTCGATTCGCCCTGCATCCAATGTTGCGTGCGTAATGCTTGAGTGACGGGGCAGGGGCGCGCCGCCTCACGTTGAGCGGTGATCTGGGGACAAGTCTGGCTGTCGCGACGAAAATGTCGGGCCACACATCCGGAACCGGCCAATCCTGTCGTGCTTGGTGTAAAACAACGCATGCGAGGGCGTTGATGATGTGGAGTCGGAGATGACGCAGCCTGCAAAGGTCACAGAACCCTCCATGGAGGAGATTCTGGCCTCTATCCGGCGCATCATTGCCGACGATGAGGCCAAGCCGCCGCCGGCAGAGGCTGCCAAGCCCGCGCCGGCGCCCGCCGCGCCCGCATCAAAGCCGCAGCAGGCCATGAACGACATTCCCGCATCCAAGGTCGCGCCTGCAAAGCCTGTCGCCGACAAGCCTGTGCCACCGCCTAGCGCGAAGCCCGCTGCGCCTCCGGCGCCCGCGGCGGATGCCGGCCCCAACAACCAGGACGATATCGACGCGCTGCTGGCGGGGCTCGACACGGCCACGACTGCGCCCGAGGTCCGTGCTCCGGAACCCGAGCCTGAGCCCGAACCCGAACCCGAACCCGACGTGCTCGAATTAACCGACGAGATGGCGATGGATGCGGAGCCGACACCAGCTCCGCCGCCACCCAGCTTCCGCAGGGTCGAACCGCGCGAAGATCTCGAATTCGCCGAAGCGCCGCCGTCCCGTCCGACACCCGCGCCGTCCTATGCATCGGTAAACTTCGATGCTCTGCCGTTGCCGCCGCAGCAGCCGATCCTGGCCCAATCGACCGTCTCGGCGGTTGAATCCGCCTTCAACTCCCTGGCCCACACCGTGCTCAGCAGCAATGCGCGGACGCTGGAGGATCTGGTCAAGGAGATGCTGCGTCCGATGCTGAAATCCTGGCTCGACGACAATCTGCCGGGCCTCGTCGAACGCATCGTGAAGGCCGAAATCGAGCGGGTCTCGCGCGGCGGGCGGTGAACCCGGCCGCTCGGCCCCGATAAAGCCCTGCTCCTGAGTCATACTTGACCTGCCGTGCGGGCCGGAAAGCCCTTTTGCCGCTGAGCTTTCCGTTGACTTGAGCTCCGCGCGCGGCTTTCTAGCGCCCCATGATCGAGAAAAACTACCAGCCCGCCGATATCGAAGCCCGCATGTCCGTCGTGTGGGAGGACAGCCTTGCCTTCAAGGCCGGCCGTCCCGACCGCCGCGACGCGGTGCCCTTTACCATTGTGATCCCGCCGCCGAACGTGACGGGCTCGCTGCACATGGGCCACGCGCTCAACAACACGCTGCAGGACATCCTGTGCCGGTTCGAGCGCATGCGCGGCCGTGACGTGCTGTGGCAGCCCGGTACCGACCATGCCGGTATCGCCACCCAGATGGTGGTCGAGCGGCAGCTGATGGAGCGCCAGCAGCCCGGGCGCCGCGAGATGGGCCGCGAGAAGTTTCTGGAGCGGGTCTGGCAGTGGAAGGCGGAGAGCGGCGACACCATCATCAACCAGCTCAAGCGCCTTGGCGCCTCCTGCGACTGGTCGCGCGAGCGCTTCACCATGGACGAGGGCCTGTCCAAGGCCGTCGTCAAGGTGTTCGTCGAGCTGCACCGTGACGGACTGATCTACAAGGACAAGCGGCTGGTGAACTGGGACACCAAGCTCTTGACCGCGATCTCCGATCTCGAGGTGCAGCAGACCGAGGTCAAGAGCCACCTCTGGTATCTGCGCTACCCGATCGAGGGCAAGGTTTTCAGCCCCGAGGATCCCGCGACCTTCATCGTCGTCGCCACCACGCGGCCCGAGACCATGCTCGGCGATACCGGCGTCGCCGTGCACCCTGACGACGAGCGCTATCTGAAGTTGGTTGGCAAGAACGTGATCCTGCCGCTGGTCGGCCGCAAGATTAAGATCGTCGCCGACGAATATTCCGATCCTGAGAAGGGCTCGGGCGCGGTCAAGGTGACGCCGGCGCACGATTTCAACGATTTCGAGGTCGGCAATCGCCACGGGCTGCGCCGTATCAGCGTGCTCGACAAGGAAGGCTGCCTCGATCTCCTCGACAACGAGGATTATCTGCGCGGCCTGCCGGAAGGCGCCTCGCAGTTCGCCGAGGAGTTCAACAAGGTCGACCGCTTTGCTGCACGCAAGCGCATCGTCGAGCGGCTGGAGTCGTTCGGCTTCGTCGAGCGCATCGAGCCGCACACCCACATGGTGCCGCACGGCGACCGCTCGAACAGCGTGATCGAGCCGTATCTGACCGATCAGTGGTACGTCGACGCCAAGACACTCGCAAAACCCGCGATCGCGGCGGTGCGTTCGGGCGAGACCTCTTTCGTCCCGAAGAACTGGGAGAAGACCTATTTCGAGTGGATGGAGAACATCCAGCCCTGGTGCATCTCGCGCCAGCTCTGGTGGGGCCATCAGATCCCGGCCTGGTACGGCCCGGACGGCAAGGTGTTCGTTGCCGAGACCGAGGAGGAGGCCGTCAGCCACGCACTCGGCTATTACGTCGAGCAGGAAGTGATCACGGTCGAGCAGGGCCGCGAGATGGCGCTCGACCGCAACAAGCGCGAGGGCTTCATCACCCGTGACGAGGACGTGCTCGACACCTGGTTCTCGTCGGCGCTGTGGCCGTTCTCGACGCTCGGCTGGCCGGAAGACGCGCCGGAAGTGAAGCGCTACTATCCGACCAATGTCCTCGTCACAGGCTGGGACATCATCTTCTTCTGGGTCGCCCGCATGATGATGATGGGCCTTCACTTCATGAAGGAGGCGCCGTTCTCGACGGTCTACATCCACCGCCTCGTCCGCGATGAGAAGGGCGCCAAGATGTCGAAGTCGAAAGGCAACGTCATCGATCCGCTCAACCTGATCGACGAATACGGTGCTGATGCTCTCCGCTTTGCGCTGGCACGCGAGGCGGCCCACACGCATGACATCAAGCTTTCGTCGCAGCTTGTCGAAATCAATCGCAATTTTGCGACAAAACTCTGGAATTCCTGCCGCTTCGCAGAGATGAACGATTGCGTTGTGCCGGAAGGTTTTGAGCCCGCGAAAGCCAAGGAGCCGCTGAATCGCTGGATCGCGCACAAGGCCGCAGAAGCCACGCGCGAGGTGACCGAGGCACTTGAGGCTCACAGCTTCAACGAAGCTGCAAGCGCGATGTATCGGTTCGTCCTGAACATCTATTGCGACTGGTACGTGGAGCTCGCAAAGCCTGCGCTCCTCGGCGCGGACGGCCCGCTCAAGGACGAGACCCGCGCTATGGTCGCCTGGGCGCGCGACGAGATACTGAAGTTGCTGCACCCCTTCATGCCCTTCATCACCGAAGAGTTGTGGGAGGTGACGGCCAAGCGCGACGGTCTGCTCGCATTGGCGACGTGGCCGCTGAAGCCGTCCGGTCCGACGCCGGAGCAACTCGCGATGCTTGCAGCTGCGGCCGGGCCGACCGATCCGCTGGTCTCGCCTGCGTTTGTGATACCGCTCTTCGACCATGCCGACTTTAGCGATCCAAAGGCGGAAGCCGAGATCGGCTGGGTGATTGATCTCGTCACGCAGATCCGCTCGGTGCGCGCTGAGATGAACATCCCGCCGGCGACGCTGACGGCGCTGGTGCTCGCGGGCGCCTCGGCTGAAACGAAGGAACGCGCGCCGCGCTGGACCGACGTGATCAAGCGCATGGCGCGGCTCTCCGATATCTCGTTCGCCGACCGTGCGCCTGACGGCGCGGTTCAGCTGCTCGTCCGCGGCGAGGTGGCCGCGCTGCCGCTGAAGGGCGTGGTCGACGTTGCCGCCGAGCGCACGCGCCTCGACAAGGAGATCGCGAAGGCCGAGGCCGACATCAAGCGCGCCGAGTCGAAGCTCGCCAATGAGAAATTTGTCGCCAACGCAGCCGAAGAGGTCGTTGAGGAGGAGCGCGAAAAGCGCGAGGCGGCCCTGGCCCGCAAGGCCAAGCTGCTCGAGGCGCTCGAGCGGCTGAAGCAGGCGTCGTAAGCCTATTTCGGAAACGGCTTGCTGAGGAATTTCGAGCCGCTGACGCCGTAGCGCCAGGGCAGTTCGACGGCCTTGGTGATGCCGATCCGGATGCCAGCCGCTACTTCCACGTCTTCCGTCCGCGCATGCAGCGCCATCGGCGGCCGGTCGAGTGGCAGGGCATTGTGCGCGATGGTGATGCCGAGTGCCTCCGTCAGCTTGCCCGGGCCCGAGCACAGCGCCTGTACATCGACCGCATGGCGTCGCCGGCGCATCGCGGCCAGACCATGCGTCGGCTCCAGCGCGCGGATCAGCACGGCGGCAGCCGAGCCTTCCTCCTCGCAGACGAAATTGATGCACCAGTGGATGCCGTAGGAGCGGTAGACATAGGCAAAGCCGGGCGGACCGAACATGATCTGGTTCCGCGGCGTCGGGCCGTTGTAGGAGTGCGCCGCCGGCTCGGTATGATGATAGGCCTCGACCTCGACGATGATCCCGCCAACGCCGTCGACCAGCATGGTCGCACCGATCAAATCGGGCGCGACCTCGTGGACGCTGCGGTTGAAAAAGGCACGCTTCAGGGCCTTGCCGAGCCGCGGTGTGGAAGTCTTCGAGGTTGGAGCCATTCGAGGTGAGAATCGCCAGAGAACAGAGCAGGATATTGCCCATATCTGCCATGTTCCCTGAAGCCGCGCGAGCCGGGTTGCAGCAGACAAGCAGACCGATTAGGTAGGACTTGAACAGACCGGACAGCCCATGGTCGTTATTGTCGACACTATCTCGAACCCGTTGCGCCCGCGTCACCCCGAAAAGGTGAATCGCCCTGACTCCGCTTCGCCGCCGAAGCCGGACTGGATCCGCGTGCGCGCCCCTAACACCCGCGGCTATGCCGACACCCGCAACATCGTGCGTGCCAACGGCCTGCACACGGTATGCGAGGAGGCGGGCTGCCCGAACATCGGCGAGTGCTGGGACAAAAAGCACGCGACCTTCATGATCATGGGTGACACCTGCACCCGTGCCTGCGCCTTCTGCAACGTCAAGACCGGCATGCCCAACGCGCTGGATGCGGCCGAGCCGCACAACGTCGGCGAGGCTGTCGCCAAGCTGGGCCTCGCTCATGTGGTCATTACCTCGGTCGATCGCGACGATCTTGCAGACGGCGGCGCCGAGCACTTCGCCCAGACCATACGCGCGATCCGCGCCGCCTGTCCCTCGACCACGATCGAGATCCTGACGCCGGACTTCCTGCGCAAGGAAGGCGCGCTCGATGTTGTCGTCGCGGCGCGGCCCGACGTTTTCAACCACAATCTCGAGACCGTGCCGTCGCGCTATCTCACCGTGCGGCCCGGCGCGCGCTATTTCCACTCGATCCGGCTGCTGCAGAGGGTCAAGGAGCTCGATCCGACCATCTTCACCAAGTCCGGCATCATGGTTGGCCTCGGCGAGGAGCGCCACGAGGTGCAGCAGGTGATGGACGATCTGCGATCGGCAGACGTCGATTTCCTGACCATCGGCCAATATCTCCAGCCGACCCGCAAGCATCACGCCGTGATGCGCTACGTGCCGCCGGACGAGTTTTCGTCCTACGAGAAGGTTGCCTACACCAAGGGCTTCCTGATGGTCTCGGCGAGCCCGCTGACCCGCTCGTCGCATCATGCCGGCGAGGACTTTGCAAGACTGAAGGCCGCACGGGCCGCGACTGCCCGCTGAACCGCCATGCCCAAATTTTCGAGTAAGCGCCGTGTCAATCACAGTGCGTCCGAGATGTTCGATCTGGTCGCCGATGTCGAGCGCTACCCGGAATTCGTGCCGCTGTGCAGTGCGCTGAAGATCCGCCAGCGCATGGCCAAGCCCGACGGCACCGAGGTGCTGGTGGCCGACATGACGGTGTCGTTCAAGCTGGTCAAGGAAACCTTCACCAGCCGCGTGACGCTCGATCGCGCCAATCTGAAGATCCTTGTCGAATATCTGCAAGGCCCGTTCAGCAATCTCGAAAACCGCTGGACGTTCGAGCCCAAAGGCCAGCAAGAGGGCAATGACGTCTCCGACGTCGGTTTCTTCCTCGCCTACGAATTCAAGAGCCGCATGCTGGCGATGCTGATGGGCTCGATGTTCGATGCCGCGTTCGCGCGGTTTTCCATTGCGTTCGAGAAGCGCGCCGACGCGATCTACGGCCGGCCGAAGCTGGCGTCGTCCTGATCAATCCACCGCCTTTACGATGTCCGGCGGCTGCGAGGCGTAATACGCCGCGGCTGCCTCGATTTCCTGCGGCGTCATGGCGCGGGCGATGTTGCGCATCTGCTGGCTGATGTCGTTGCGGCGCTCGCTGGACGCAAAGGCCTGGAGCTGCGCCTTCAGATAGGCCTCGGACTGTCCCTCCAGCCAGGGGCTGCCGGTCTTATTGTCGAGGCTGCCATGGCAGGCGCCGCAGGGTGCGATGCCGCGCATCGGCGCGCCGTATATGACGATGTTGGGTTTGGGCAGTTGCGGCGTCGGATGATAGGCCGGCAGCCGCGGCAGATAGGCGTAATAGTTTGAGAGATCGGCGATTTCCTCGTCCGTCAGATTGACGGCGAACGGCGACATCACGGCATTGGTGCGTGCGCTGGAGCGGAAATCGTGCAGCTCCTTGTAGATCACAGCGGCATATTGGCCAGCGAGGTTGGGCGAATCCGCGCGGCTGATGCCGATCGGGCCGTGACAGATGGCGCAGCGCTGCGCCAGCGTCGCGCCGCGGCCGATCGCCTCCTGACTCGGACGCGATAGCGTGTGCGAGGTCAGCACGACCTCCGACAGGCGTTTTGTCTGTTCGGGCGCTGTGACGTTTGCGGCCCGCTGCGGCACGCCGGCGGCGCTACAGATCGCATCCCAGACATTTGCAAACTGAACCCAGGGCTGCGCAAGGGGCAACAGGATAAAGCCGGCAATCGCCGTCACGACCAGGATTGCTGCGGTGATGCTGACGCCAATCCTGAAATGGCGATTGCTGAAAGTGAAGAGGTCGCGCGTGCTCATCACTGCGCTCCCACATAAACGGCGGGCACCGAGGTGCCTCCGCCCAGCGCCAGATTCAGGATCGGATAGCCGTAGTTGGTGACAGTGAGCGCGATCATCAGCGCCACCCACAGCGCGTGCGTGTTGAGCGCGACCGCCACGGTCGCCGGCTGGTGCACAGCCAGCGCAAAGCGATAGGGGCCGGCGTCAACCTGAGGCGCGCGCATGCCACGCGCCAGGATGACGATGAACATGATGCCAGACGTCAGCAGGATGAAGCCACCGAACACGGAGAAAGTGACTGAGAGCGCCTGTGGCGCGATCGCGGGATCGCCGAAGTCGAAATAGGCCATGCGGCGCGGCATGCCGAGAATTCCGACCCAGTGCCACGGGAAGGTCGTGACGATCATGCCGACGAACCACAGCCACAGCTGGGTGCGGATCAGGCGGACATCGATCAGCTCGCGTCCCGTCAGATGCGGCCACAGATCATAGGCGATCGCAAAGTACATGATGACGATGGCGCCACCGAAGATCAGGTGGAAATGGCCGGTGATCCACTGCGTGTTGTGGATCGACGCATCGAGCTGATAGCTCATGTTGATCAGCCCGCCCGCGCCGCCGAAGCCGAGCATGACGAACGAGAACGCCAACGCCAGCATCATCGGATTGTCCCAGGGCAGGGCCCTGATCCAGCCGAACAGACCGCGGCCGCCTCGGAGGCGCGCCGCGATCTCCACTGAGGCGCAGATCGTGAACACGGTCAGTAGCGTCGGGAGCGCGACCAGTGCCGTGAAGGCCGAATGGATGAACTTGAAGCCGGCGCCGACCTGCGGATCGGCAAAGGTGTGGTGCAGGCCGATCGGCATCGCCACCACCAGGAACAGGATGAAGGAGATCCGCGCCATGGTGTCGGAATAGACCCGGCCGCCGATCGCGCGCGGCACGATGGTGTAATAGGCGATGTAGGTCGGCATCAGCCAGAAATAGACGATGGCGTGCAGCGTCCAGGAGAAGAAGATGCGGGCGAGGCCGGCGTCGATCGTGTTCTTCAGCCCGGCCGCGACCGGAATGATCTGAAGCAACAGCTCGAGCGCGGCGCCGACCGCGGTCCATGCCCACAGATAGGAGCCGGCGACATTGGCGAACATGGCCAGCGGCACCGGTGCGCCGGGGTGGGCCTTACGCCAGACGCGCAGGTTGATCGCCATCAGCGCGACCCAGATCCAGGAGCCGACCACGACCAGCACGACGCCGAGGTAGTAGAAGAGGTTGCCGATCAGCGGCGGATAGAAAGTGTAGAGTACCGAGGCGCGACCCAGCGCGATCGGGATCACCGCCATGACACTGCCGACGACGATCAGCCAGAACCCGGTCCAGGCCCAGCGCACGCCGACCAGGCGCTGCTCCAGAGCGGCCTCGCTGATGGCATAGCCGAACCCCATCGCAACCAGCGTCGGGAACACGTAGCCCATCACCGTGCCGTGCGCGGTCAGCGAGCGGTAGTAGAGCTCGGGATTGGACAGCCAGGTGCCGATCGGGCTGCGGATGAACATCTGCCAGGCGCCAAGCGTCAGGGCGATCCCGAACACCACGAAGGCCAGCCAGAAATGGGCGAGAATGAGCTTCCTATTGACCAACACAGCTCAGCCTCCCGCCAGCCTTCGCGCGATTGGCGAAGTCGGCCTTGTCGATCACCTTGACCTTGCCCCACATGCCCTCGTGGCCGAACGAGCAAAACTCCTGGCAGGGCATCAGATGCTCGCCGGTGTTCGTAAAGCGCATGAGCTGTTCGGAGATGTAGCCGGGCACCAGCATGGTGTTGACGTTGGTCCCCTGAATCAGGATGCCGTGCACGACGTCGGCGCTGGTGGCTCGCAGCGTGATCGGCGTATCCACGGGCACCACGATGCAGGCCGGCGTGAATGAATATTGCTGGCCGATCGCGCGTACGGTCACATCGCCATTGGCCTCCAGCACGCTGCCGAGATTGCCTTCGACGAATTCACCGGCGAGATGCAACCGCGATGGATCGGTGGTCTCGACGCGCGGCTGCGGCATGGTTGCCTGGTGGATGCCGGCGAAGGCCGCCAGCACCGCCATGCCCACGATGATGATGACGGCAATGGTGGCCCAGCGCCGCTCAACGCGGGCTGCGACCTCGGCGCTGCTGCCATGGGTGTCCTCTGCACTCATTGGAGCGAGCCGCGCGGCAGGAAGACGAAGAGATAGAACGCAAGCCACATCGCAACCACGCAGGCAGTTGCAATGCCAGCAAGCGCGATCGCGCCTGACGGTCCCTGCGCAACGACCTCCTCGACAGCCTGATCGGCGGAGGCTGGGCTGGTCGGTGGATCAGAATTGAACATGATGTATCCCTGACGCCTCTCAGTTCAGCGGTGCGGAGCGCAGTTCGTTGGCCTCGCGCGCCGAGACCGGCGTGCCGCGATTGCCCCAGGCGGTGCGGATATAGGAGACGACGGCGGCGACCTCGTTGTCGGAGAGGAGGCCCGCGAACGGCGGCATGCCGTAGGGCATCGGATTGCCCTTGGTGCCCGGCGGATAGCCGCCATTGAGCACCATGCGGATCGGGTTAACGGCCGACTGCATCTCGATCGACTGGTTGTTGGCGAGCGGCGGCCAGTGCGGCGGTCTACCTTCGCCCTGCGAACCATGACAGCTCGCGCAGTTCTTGTCGTACACGGTCTTGCCGAGGCTGATCAGCAGGCTGCTCTCGGTGTTCGGCAGTGCGGAGCTTGCCCGCGGCGGGGACGAGGCTTCCGCGATGCCCTTGAGGTACACCGCCATCGCCTTGGTGTCGGCATCGTTGAGATATTGCAGGCTGTTGTGCACGACCTCGGCCATTGGTCCGTAGACCACGCCGCGCGCGGAAACGCCGGTCTGGAGCAGATCGGTGATGTCCTTGATGCTCCAGTCGCCGAGGCCTGCCTCGCGGTTGTTGGTGAGAGACGGCGCGTACCAGTTCTGCATCGGGATCAAGCCGCCCTTGAAGGCATCCGATTGCGAGGTGCCGCCGAGGGCGTTGATCGGCGAATGGCACATGCCGCAATGGCCGAGCCCCTCGACCAGATAGGCGCCGCGATTCCATTCGGCTGATTTGGTTGGATCCGGCTTGAACTCACCCTCGCGGAAGAACAGCGTGCGCCAGCCAAGGATGAGCTGGCGGTTGTCGTAAGGAAAACGCAACTCGTGCGGCTTGTTCTTCTGGCTTACCGGCGCGATCGAGCGCAGATAGGCGAAGATGGCATCGCTGTCGTCGCGCGTGACCTTGGTGTAGGACGCAAACGGCATCGCCGGATAGATCAGCCCGCCATCCGGGAAACGGCCGTTGTGCATGGTCCGGTAGAAATCGTCCGCGCTCCACTTGCCGATGCCGGTCTCCGGGTCGGGCGTGATGTTGGAGGTGTAGATCGTTCCGAACGGGGTCGGCATGGCATGGCCGCCGGCGAACAGGCGGCCCTCCGGCGCGGTGTGGCAGGCGGTGCAGTCGCCGGCGCGGGCGAGATATTCGCCGCGTGCGATGATGTCGCTGTTCTTATCCTGCGCTTGTGCCGCCGTCGTGAGCGCAGCGAGTGCAAGGAGCGTGATCGACAGTCTTGAGCCCATCATCCGCCTCGTCAGTTGGGCTGGCTGCCGCAGCCGAAGGGCAGCGCGTAGGTGCCTTTCGGGACGGGAGCAGGATTAGCGGGGGCAGGGCGCGTCGCAAGCCAGGCGGCGACCGCGGTGACGTCGGCCTCGGTCAGATGGCCGGCGACAAGCTGCATGCAGTCGGGCGATTTCGCCGTGCGGGTGCCGTAGCGCCAGGCGCCGAGCTGGGCGCTGACATAGGCGGCGCGCAAGCCGAGCAGGCCGGGGATGCCGGGCTGCATGCCCGTCAGTCCCGGACCGTGGCAGCTCACGCACGCCGGTATATTACGACCGGCGTCGCCGCTGGTGGCGAGCAGTTCACCCTGCGCGAGGACTTCCTTGCTGACCTCGCTCGGCGCCGGCTGGGGCAACGGTGGATGCTCACTGGCAAAATATTCCGCCATCGCCTCCAGATACGGATCGGGCAGAAACTCCAGCAGGTAATTCATCGGCGGGTATTTGCGCCGGCCGCTGCGGAAGGCGAGCAGCTGATTGTAGAGATAGCCGGCCGGCTTGCCGGCAAGGCGCGGGAAATAGACATCGCTGGTGCCTTCGCCCTTGTTGCCATGACAGGGCGTGCAAGCTTCCACCCGCGCCGCCATGGTATCCGGCGGCTGGTTAGCCGTTTGCGCGGCCGCGCCATCAAAGGCGGCCAAGGTAATAATCACGGCGGCCAAGGCCGCGGCGCGAGCGAACACTTCCGTCGCCCTCCACAATGCTGGTCCGGTTGATTCCGGATCACAACGTAGAGCGGCATTATTGCGCCAATATTTTTCTGTGCAAGATCGCATAAGGGCGACGACGTTTGGTCGCGCCCGCCGCATCGCACATCGAGATCGATTTCGACAAATTTGCGTGCAATTTGAAAAGCAAACATGACGCTGCAGTCTCGCGGCGCATCGGGCCCGAGGTCTGCGTCGTGCAGTCACCCTCTTTTGTCAG
>NZ_JBEPTH010000036.1:0-16206 GCF_040549385.1 Bradyrhizobium sp. LB11.1
TCCGTACCCACCGGAGATCCTCCAATGCAGCAAGGAACCCGATATGGAACGACTACGCACTCTCGGAAAGTCGTGCAGGATTCGGACGCTTACCAGCAGTGGGGAGGCACGACAGCAGGACGGCGAGATAAAAGGGGCTCGCCGGTCGACCCGCAAGCCATTGGCATGGCTAGGGTTCTACCGTGCCGGTCGGTCGGAGCGCGTGCCGCGCCATGCATTTTTAGCAATGCAATCAAGGATATTTTCGGCACTGTCAGCGCTCTTGCGCCTCTTGAGGCCCTGCCATGACGGTGGGCGACAGCGATCTGCGTATTCGACCCGGGCGCATTCGCAGCACCCGCGCGCCGAAACCGAAGAGCTTCATCAACCAGGTGCTACGCGCCGCGAAGAAAGCCGGGCACACCTCGGGTCAGGCTGCGGCTGGCAAGCGTTCCGCAGCCTACGGGCGCTCGACGTTTGGCCGCGGCCGGCTCGCGTTCAGCCGCAGCCGTTTATTCAGCCCCTCGCGGCGAGTCGTGGTGAAAGCGCGCATTGTCCGCCACAAAGGGCGAGCCTTCCGCTCGGCGCCGCTGGCGGCCCATCTTTCATACCTGAAGCGCGATGGCGTAACTCGGAGTGGTGAACGGGCCGAGATGTTCGACGTGAGCGGCGACCGTGCCGATGGTGCGGCTTTCGCGGAGCGGTGCGAGGACGATCGGCATCATTTTCGGTTCATCGTCTCGCCCGAGGATGCCGGCGAGATGACCGACCTCAGAGCTTTCAGCCGCGACTTGGCCAGGCAGATGGAGATCGACCTCGGCACGCGGCTCGACTGGGTGGCCGTCGATCACTGGAACACAGACAACCCTCACGTCCATCTTCTCGTTCGGGGCGTCGACGAAGAGGGCGCCGATCTCGTCATCTCCCGCGACTACATCAGCCGAGGTTTGCGCTCACGCGCCGAGGAACTGGTTGCCATCGAGCTTGGTCCAAGACCGGAGCATGAAATCCGAAATTCGTTGGAGAGGGAAGCCACAGCGGAGCGATGGACGCGGCTTGATCAAGAGATCCGGATGGCAGCTGACGAAACCGGCTATGTCGATCTTCGCCCCAATAATCCCGGCAGTTCGGATCCGGAGATCCGGCGCCTGATGGTTGGTCGTCTCCAACATCTGGAGAAGATGGGTCTCGCGGCGTCAGCTGCACCTGGGGAATGGATGGTCGGGCTTGAAGCCGAGCATAACCTACGCGATCTCGGCATGCGCGGCGATATCATCAAGACGATGCACCGCGCCTTTACCGAGCGCGGGGAGGCACGCGGCGTTTCCGACTATGTCATCGAAGGTGGGCCGCCGACATCCCAGATCGTCGGACGGCTGGTTGATCGAGGACTGCATGACGAGCTGACCGGGGAGGCCTACGCCGTGATCGACGGAACAGACGGACGCGCTCACCACGTCCGTTTCCGCGGGGTCGAGGCCTTCGAACACGCTCCGCCGGTCGGCGGGATCGTCGAAGTGCGACGCTTCGGTCGAACCGGCGAGCCGAGCCCAACCGTAATGCTTGCGACCCGTTCCGATCTCGATCTCAGTGGACAGGTCACCGCGAAAGGCGCGACCTGGCTCGACCACCGCCTGGTCGAGCGGGACCCTATGCCACTCGCCATGGGCGGATTCGGCCGCGAGACTCGCGACGCCATGGAAGCCCGGACCGAGCATCTGATCCAGGAAGGTGTGGCGCGGCGGCAGGGCCAACGCATCATCCTGCAGCGTGACCTGCTGAACACGCTGCGCCGACGTGAACTGGACGAGGTGGGGGCAAGAGTCTCGGCCGACACCGGCCTGCCTCACGTGAAGGCCGCCTCCGGGGAGCAGGTGACCGGCACGTATCGCCAGCGGCTGACGCTCGCTTCGGGACGCTTCGCCATGATCGACAATGGGCTGGGCTTCCAGCTCGTGCCCTGGTCGCGCGAGCTCGAAAAGAGGCTCGGCCAGCACGTCACCGGCGTCGTGAAGGACGGCGGCGGCATTGAATGGGGTTTTGGTCGCAAGCGCGACCTCGGCCTCTAGCTTGAACTCGCCAAATTGAATTGCGCAAAAGGACGTTCGGGATGTCCGGAACCAAAATCCTCTGGGGACAGGTGATCGTTGTCGGCCTGATCGTTTTGCTCGCCATCTGGGGAGCAACCGAGTGGACAGCCTGGCGGCTTGCCTACCAGCCGGAGCTCGGGCGCCCCTGGTTTGAGCTGTGGGGTTTGAAGATCTACTACCCACCAGTCTTCTTCTGGTGGTGGTTCGTCTACGACGCCTATGCGCCTCAGGTCTTTGTCGAGGGTGCGTTCATTGCGGCGTCGGGGACCTTCATTTCCATTGCCGTGGCGATCGGCATGTCGGTCCGGCGTGCGCGCGAGGCCAAGAATGTCGAGACCTACGGCTCGGCGCGCTGGGCCGATGAACGGGAGGTTCAAGCAGCCGGACTTCTCGGTCCGGATGGCGTGGTGCTGGGCAGGCTCGACCGCAACTACCTGCGGCATGATGGGCCAGAGCACGTGTTGTGTTTCGCGCCCACTCGGTCCGGCAAGGGCGTCGGGCTTGTGGTTCCTTCGTTGCTGGCTTGGCCGGGTTCGGCCATCGTGCACGACATCAAGGGTGAGAACTGGCAGCTGACCGCTGGTTTCCGCGCCCGTCATGGCCGCGTCCTATTGTTCGATCCGACCAACCCAAAATCCTCGGCCTACAATCCGCTGCTGGAAGTCCGGCGTGGGGAGTGGGAGGTGCGCGACGTCCAGAATGTCGCCGACGTCCTGGTTGACCCCGAGGGTTCACTCGACAAGCGGAACCATTGGGAGAAGACCAGTCATTCGCTCCTCGTCGGCGCCATCCTCCACGTCCTCTATGCCGAGGCTGACAAAACCCTGGCCGGCGTCGCCGCCTTCCTGTCCGATCCGAAGCGGCCGATCGAGGCGACGCTGAAGGCGATGATGACCACGCCGCACCTTGGCGAGCAGGGCGTCCATCCCGTGGTCGCCTCGACCGCACGCGAGCTCCTCAACAAATCGGAGAATGAGCGCTCCGGCGTCCTGTCCACCGCGATGTCGTTCCTTGGGCTCTACCGCGATCCCGTCGTGGCCAAGGTGACCCGCCAGTGCGACTGGCGGATCGCCGACCTGATCGCTGATGTCGGCCCGACGACACTTTACCTCGTGGTCCCGCCCTCCGACATTTCGCGGACCAAGCCCTTAATCCGTCTCGTGCTGAACCAGATCGGCCGGCGTTTAACCGAGGACTTGCACGCCAGCGACCGCCGGCACCGTGTTCTGATGATGCTCGACGAGTTCCCGGCGCTTGGGCGTCTCGATTTTTTCGAGTCCGCTCTCGCCTTCATGGCGGGTTATGGCATCAAGAGTTTTTTGATCGCGCAATCGCTCAATCAGATCGAGAAGGCGTACGGGCCCAACAATGCCATTCTCGACAATTGCCACGTGCGCGTCAGCTTCGCGACCAACGACGAGCGGACTGCCAAGCGGGTGTCCGACGCGCTCGGTACGGCGACTGAAATGCGGGCCATGAAGAATTATGCCGGGCACAGATTGAATCCCTGGCTGGGGCATCTCATGGTCTCGCGGCAGGAGACGGCGAGGCCACTCTTGACCCCTGGCGAGGTCATGCAGCTTCCTCCGCGAGACGAGATCGTCATGGTGGCGGGCACGCCGCCGATCAGGGCGAAGAAGGCGCGCTATTACGAGGATCGGCGGTTTACCGAGCGGGTCTTGCCGCCGCCCGATCCCGCGGCCGCCGGACGGTCATCGCGAACGGACGGGTGGTCGGCGCTCGGAACGCTGAAGCCAGCGGCAGGTTCAACCGACAGTGCCGAAAGCGCCGCAGAGGACACGGCCAATAGCGGTCTTCGTCGTGAGCCCGAACTCCCCGATCACGTTGCAATCGTCAAGGAGACGACCGAGCCGACGCCGGCGGAAGAATTTGCCGTTGTTCTTGACGACGACGAGGACGCGATCCGCCAGTCCCGGCTCATACGTCAACAAATGCGCGGCGTTGCCCGCCAAGTCGCGCTTGATCCAAACGACGGCATGGAGCTCTGAGGCGTTATGCGCGACCGGATGAACGTATATTTTCCGCCGGAACTTCTGAAGCAGATCACGGATCTTGCCGATCGCAAGAAGCTGTCTCGGTCCGCGATCGTGGAAGCAGCAGTCGCTTCGTTTCTGTCACCAGATGGAGCAGACAGACAAGAGGCGGCATTTACCCGCCGACTGGACCGGCTGTCGCGCCAGATGCAGAGGCTGGAGCGTGATGTTGGTTTGACGGCTGAAACCCTGGCTCTCTTCATCCGCTTCTGGCTGACAATCACGCCGCCATTGCCCAACGACGCACAGGCGGCGGCCCAACTCAAGGGTCGGGAGCGCTTTGAAGGATTTGTCGAAGCGCTCGGGCGTCGGTTGCAGAAGGGACAGAGTTTCCTGCGCGAAATTCCAGAAGACATTGTTCGTCACGAGCCGGCAGCGAAACCTGATTGAACTACGTAGACAAGCCGTTCGCCGGTCCTTCTTTTTCTACGCCAGCCCACGACCGCAGCAATTTAGCCAAGCCGACAAAAAGCTGGACGCGCTATCGGCTCGAATGAGCTGAGGAGCAAGAAGGGCCAGCATGCAAATTTCAGTGGCGTGGCGTCTCATCGCGCGCGTTTTTCTCCCGTTTGCTGCTGGATACTATCTTTCATATCTGTTCCGAACGATCAACGCTCTGATCTCTGACCGCCTCAGTTCGGATACCGGGCTTGGTACTGCTGACCTCGGCTTGCTTACATCGGTTTATTTCCTGGTTTTTTCCGCGGCCCAGATCCCCATCGGCATACTGTTGGATCGCTTTGGTCCGCGTCGCGTCCAGAGTGCATTGCTCTTGGTCGCGGCCGCTGGCGCAGGACTATTCGCGATGTCCACAGGGTTAGTGTCGCTTTTGATTGCGCGAGCAATGATCGGCCTTGGGGTTGCGGCGGCGCTGACGGCCGGACTGAAGTCCATCGTCCTCTGGTTTCCAAGGGAGCGAGTGGCCTTGCTCAACGGCTACATGATCATGCTCGGGTCGCTTGGAGCAGTGACCGCCACGGCTCCCGCCGAGCATCTACTCGCCTGGATGAGCTGGAGACAGCTTTTTGAGATACTGGCGGCCGCGACCGGTGCCACGGCCGTACTTATCTATGTCGTCGTTCCCGAACGAGTCCTCCTCCCATCAACCGCAACAATTCCGGCCACCCTGAGCTCCGTTTTTCGCGATAGGCGTTTCTGGCGAATTGCCCCGTTGTCAGCTACTTGCGTAGGATCGGCCTGGTCTCTGCAGGGATTGTGGGCATCCCCGTGGCTGACCGACGTAGAGGGACTTGATCGTGCGAGTCTCGTCGAACGGCTGTTCGTAATGTCGGCTGTACTTTGCGGCGGAGCCTGGTTGTTCGGTACATTGGTCCATTGCATCAGACGAAGAGGAGCCGGCGCGGAGACAATATTGGCAGTGGCTGCGATGCTCTTTATCGCAGCCGAGCTTGCCTTGATCCTGCGAGTGCCCTTTCCGTCCATTTTGCCGTGGTCCGTCGTCGCAATTGTCGGAACAGTGACCGTGGTCAGCTTCGCGGTGATAGCTGATTACTTTCCGCCAGAGCTCGCCGGTCGCGCCAACGGTGCATTGAACCTGCTCCACTTCGGTTGGGCATTCCTGGCACAATGCGGGACAGGCCTAATTCTAGAGCAATGGTCCACGGAGGGCGGCCATAGGACCATCCTGGCCTATCAGGTCGCGTTTAGTGTCAATGTGGCACTGCAGATCGCGGCGTTAGTTTGGTTCGCGCTACCAGCGCTCCGATCCTTCGCCTGGTGGATGGGTTCAATTCCCCTCTTCATGTCGGTTAGCGTTTCCGTCGCCGCGGTCGAACCCGTCATTTCGTACGAGCAAACGGTCGTACTATTGCCGGCGGATGTCGATGCGGAGTGGTGAGCCGCCGCCCGCAACGTTACGTGTGAGCGTTCCCGGCGAACACTGATCAACATTCATCGCCATCCAACTGGTGCGTTCGAGCAGGCGTCAAATATCTGTTCCCAGTCTTTCTTTTTCTGCGCCAGTCTACGATCACCGAAAGCCCTTGTTGCGCTAAGTCGATTGGTGGCTTTCTTAATCATCCTCAACTGAGGACGCTCTTTAGACGTCCTCATTCGGTGGGGGCGGCGGTGGCGATCCATTCTTTTCAATCGGAGGCAAATTCGCGTGGCGCGCGAATGCTCCGTAGCGCGCTTGGCACAGCCATTGCGGGCTACCTGGAAGACGACGCAATCATCGAGGTCATGCTCAATCCCGATGGGCGGCTGTGGATCGACCGGCTGTCGAGTGGCCTGATTGATACCGGCGAAACGTTATCTGGAGCGGACGGCGAGCGCATTGTTCGTCTCGTAGCGCACCATGTCGGCGCCGAGGTGCATGCTGGCTCGCCGCGCGTCTCGGCCGAACTACCTGGGACCGGCGAGCGCTTCGAAGGTTTGTTACCCCCGGTCGTTGCGGCTCCTACCTTCGCTATCCGTAAGCCCGCAGTCGCCGTCTTCACTCTCGACGACTATGTCGCCGCGGGAACCATGACATCGGATCAGGCCAGCGCCTTAAGGACTGCGGTCGCCGCGCGCAAGAACATCCTCGTCGCCGGCGGTACGTCGACCGGCAAGACCACGTTGACCAACGCGCTTCTGGCCGAGGTAGCCAGACCTCCGACCGGGTCGTATTGATCGAAGATACACGCGAACTTCAGTGTAAAGCGCCCAATCTTGTCGCGCTGCGGACCAAGGATGGCGTAGCCACCCTATCTGACCTCGTTCGGTCCTCGCTCCGACTGCGCCCTGACCGCATCCCGATCGGCGAGGTCCGGGGTGCCGAAGCGCTCGACTTGCTCAAGGCCTGGGGTACCGGTCATCCCGGCGGGATCGGCACGATCCATGCTGGCACCGCACTCGGCGCGCTACGGCGGCTTGAGCAGCTCATCCAGGAAGCCGTCGTCACGGTTCCGCGTGCCCTGATCGCCGAGACGATCAACCTCATCGCCGTGCTTACCGGCCGCGGTACCGATCGTCGTCTCGCCGAACTCGCCCTCGTCGCAGGGCTTGGACCCGCCGGCGACTACAGCCTTTCACCCGCAGGAGACTGACATGCGTCCGCAATTTCGTTTTCTTCGAGAAGCCGCTTCACTGGCAGCTTCCGGTACGATTCTTCTGATGACGGCGCCGGCATGGGCGGCTGGCTCGAACATGCCGTGGGAGCAGCCGCTCAATCAGATCCTGCAATCGGTGGAAGGACCGGTCGCGAAGATCATCGCCGTTATCATCATCGTCGTGACCGGACTCACTCTAGCATTTGGCGATTCGTCCGGTGGTTTCCGGCGGCTGATCCAGATCGTGTTTGGTCTGTCGATCGCGTTCGCGGCCTCGAGTTTCTTCCTGTCGTTCTTCTCCTTCGGCGGCGGCGTGGTGATCTGATGGATGAGCCGGTCGCAGGTTTTGTCGTGCCCGTTCACCGTGCGCTCACCGAGCCGATCCTGATGGGCGGTGCGCCGCGGGCGGTTGCGATCGTCAACGGCACGTTGGCGGCCGCCCTTGGACTTGGACTGCGGCTTTGGATCGCGGGGCTCGTCCTCTGGTTCATCGGTCACATGGCCGCCGTCTGGGCCACCAAGCGCGATCCCGCCTTCGTCGATGTGGTGCGCCGACACCTGCGCATTCCCGCTCATCTCAACGTCTGAGCTCTCAATCATGATGAATCTTGCCGAATATCGCCATTCCAACGCCCGTCTTGCGGACTTCCTGCCTTGGGCAGCCCTGGTCGACGAGGGAATTATCCTGAACAAGGATGGTTCGTTCCAGCGGACAGCAAAGTTCCGGGGCCCCGACCTCGATAGCGCAGTGCCGGCTGAACTTGTCGCCATCGCGGGTCGTCTGAACAACGCCTTGCGCCGCCTTGGATCCAGCTGGGCCGTATTCGTTGAGGCGCAGCGCCATTTTGCAGGTGCTTATCCGCCGAACACCTTTCCGGACGTCGCGTCTGCGCTGGTTGACGCCGAGCGCAAAGCCCAATTCGAGGAGGCAGGCGCCCACTATGAGTCCAGCTATTTTCTGACCTTCCTCTATCTGCCGCCCGAGGAGGGAGCCGCCAAGGCAGAGCGACTGCTCTATGAGGGACGCGATCGCACCGTTGGAGCCGACGCTCGCGAGGTACTCCGCGGGTTTGCCGATCAAACCAACCGCATGCTTCAACTCCTTGAAGGGTTCATGCCCGAATGCGCTTGGCTGGATGATCAGGCCACGCTGACCTACCTGCACTCAACGATTTCGACCAAGCGTCATCGCGTTCGAGTGCCCGAAATTCCTATGTACATAGATGCGCTGTTGGCCGACCAGCCGCTGACCGGTGGGCTCGAGCCGATGTTGGGCTCGGCCAACGTTCGAGTTCTCACGATTGTCGGATTCCCGGGCTCGACGACGCCGGGAATTTTGGACGATCTGAATCGCCTCGCGTTTTCGTATCGCTGGTCGACTCGCGCGATCATGCTCGACAAGACCGATGCCACCAAGCTGCTGACCAAAATCCGCCGCCAGTGGTTCGCCAAGAGAAAGTCGATTGGCGCCATTCTCAAGGAGGTCATGACCAACGAGGCGTCGACACTGCTCGATACCGACGCCCACAACAAGGCCATAGACGCCGACGCTGCCCTGCAGGAACTGGGTTCGGATCAGATCGGACAAGCCTTTGTCACCGCAACCATCACCGTCTGGGACGGCGATCCCGGTGCAGCCGACGAAAAGCTGCGGTTGGTCGAGAAGGTCATTCAGGGCCGCGATTTCACCTGCATGATCGAGACGGTGAACGCCGTCGAAGCCTGGCTCGGCAGCCTGCCGGGACATGTCTATGCCAATGTGCGGCAGCCGCCGGTATCGACCCTCAATCTGGCCCATATGATTCCGATGTCGGCTGTGTGGGCGGGCGAGGCGAGGGATCTGCACTTCAAGGGGCCGCCACTCCTGTTTGGCAAAACCGAGGGCTCGACCCCATTCCGATTCTCCCTCCACGTCGGCGACGTCGGCCATACCCTCGTTGTGGGTCCGACCGGTGCTGGAAAGTCGGTCTTGCTCGCTCTGATGGCGCTGCAGTTCAGGCGTTATCCCAACTCTCAGATCTTTGCGTTCGATTTCGGTGGTTCGATCCGGGCAGCCGCGCTCGCTATGGGGGGCGACTGGCATGATCTCGGCGGCGCATTGTCCGACGGGGGCGAAAACCCCGTCGCCCTGCAACCGCTCGCCTGGATCGACGATTCCTCAGAGCGAGGATGGGCCACGGAATGGATCGGCGCGATCCTGGCACGGGAAAAGATCGAGATCACCCCGGAGGTCAAGGATCATCTGTGGTCGGCGCTGACGTCACTCGCGTCGGCGCCAATGCAGGAACGCACCCTGACCGGCTTGTCGGTCCTCCTGCAATCGAACTCCCTGAAACGTGCCTTACAACCTTATTGCCTGGGTGGTCCGTCCGGGCGCCTGCTTGATGCCGAATTCGAGCGCCTTGGCGAGGCCTCGGTTCAGGCGTTTGAGACCGAAGGGTTGATCGGAACGAGCGCGGCCCCAGCCGTTCTGGCCTACCTCTTTCATCGGATTGGGGACCGTCTCGATGGCCGGCCCACCCTCCTTATTGTCGATGAGGGTTGGTTGGCCCTCGACGACGAAGATTTTGCCGGCCAGCTCCGCGAATGGCTGAAGACGCTTCGCAAGAAGAATGCGTCCGTCATCTTCGCCACCCAATCGCTTTCGGACATCGATGGCTCCGCGATCGCGCCGGCGATCATCGAAAGCTGTCCAACGCGCCTGTTGCTGCCGAACGAACGGGCGATCGAGCCGCAGATATCAGCTATCTACCGCCGCTTCGGCCTTAACGACCGCCAGATCGAACTTTTGAGCCGGGCAACGCCGAAGCGGGACTACTACTGCCAATCTCGCCGCGGCAACCGGATGTTCGAACTTGGTCTCGGCGAAGTTGCGCTCGCTTTTACCGCGGCCTCTTCCAAAACCGACCAGGCTGCCATCGAGCAGCTACTCGCCGAACATGGACGTGACGGCTTCGTTCCCGCCTGGCTCCAGAACCGTGGCGTCGCCTGGGCCACAGACCTGATCCCCAATCTCGGCAACCTGGAGAGATCACTATGAGCCGTCTCAGCTCTTTGCTGGTCGCTGGAACCGTCGCCATCACGCTTGGCGTCACGGTGCCCGTACGAGCGCAGTCGATCGTCTTCGACCCCAACAATTACGTCCAGAACGTCCTGACCGCTGCGCGGGCGCTGCAGCAGATCAACAATCAGATCACCTCGTTGCAGAACCAGGCGCAGATGCTGATCAATCAGGCAAGGAATCTCGCAAACCTGCCGTATTCGTCGCTGCAGCAACTGCAATCGTCGATCCAGCGGACTCAGCAATTGCTGGCCCAGGCTCAGCGCATCGCTTACGACGTTCAGCAGATCGATCGCGCGTTCTCGACCAACTATGCGCCGGCCACCGGCAGCCAGTCGAGCCAGGTGTTGATCACCAACGCTCAATCGCGGTGGCAGAATTCGGTCGCTGCGCTGCAGGACGCGCTCCGGGTCCAGGCCGGCGTCGTTGGCAATCTCGACACCAACCGTATCCAGACGTCAGCGCTTGTCACGTCGAGCCAGGGCGCCAGCGGAGCCTTGCAAGCGACCCAGGCTGGCAATCAGATCCTGGCACTTCAGGCGCAACAACTCGCCGATCTCACCGCCACAGTGGCCGCACAAGGCAGGGCGCAGAGCCTTGAAGCGGCGCAGCGCGCGACCGCGCAAGACCAGGGCCGAGAACAACTCAGGCGGTTTCTGACGCCGGGACAGGGATATCAATCCTCCAACGTCCAGATGTTCCACTGATGACCGATACAGGCCCCTTCAAGGCGCTGTCGCTGCTCACATCAGTCGGGATACTGGTCGTCGCAGCCTGCACGATCCAGCTTCGTGGTGGAGAAGATACGTCTTCGCCGTCAAAGGCAGAGCAGACCGCAGACATCGACGGTTCCGACCTCGCCCGCTGCCGCAGCGTCACTTCGGAGGATGCGGCGAACTATCAGCATTGCCAGAAGGTGTGGGCCGAAAACCGGCGTCGCTTCCTTGGCAGGAAGGATGGTGCCGCAGTTTCCGGCCAAGGTAATCCGGCCGCCCGCCTGACGCCCGTGCCAAAGGATCAGAGCCGGATGCCGCAAGGATATCCATCCGTCGCGATACCTGAAGCGAGCCAGCCATGACCGGTACCGGGATCATCGATCAGTTCCTGGAGACGTTTACTCGCTACATCGATAACGGCTTCGGGTTGTTGGGTGGCGACGTCGGATATCTCGCAACAACGCTTGCCGCGATCGACATCACGCTCGCAGCCCTGTTCTGGAGTTGGGGGACAGACGAGGACATCATCGCGCGTCTCGTCAAGAAGACGCTCTTCGTCGGCGTCTTTGCCTATCTCATCGGCAACTGGAACAGCCTGGCGCGCATCGTCTTCGAGAGCTTTGCCGGCCTCGGACTGAAGGCGTCCGGCTCGAGCCTGTCCGCGTCAGATTTCCTGCGACCGGGAAAGATCGCTCAAGTCGGACTTGACGCCGGCCGGCCGCTGCTCGACTCGATCTCGAACCTGATGGGCTACATCAGTTTCTTCGAGAATTTCGTCCAGATCGTCGTTCTCCTGTTCGCCTGGGTCGTGGTGCTGCTCGCCTTCTTCATTCTGGCAATCCAGCTCTTCGTCACCCTGATTGAGTTCAAGCTCACGACGCTTGCCGGCTTCGTGCTTATTCCCTTTGGCTTGTTTGGCAAGACCGCCTTCGCCGCAGAGCGGGTCTTGGGCAACGTCATATCCTCCGGAATCAAGGTTTTGGTCCTGGCCGTCATCGTCGGCATCGGTTCGACCCTGTTCTCGCAGTTCACCTCTGGCTTCGGTGGCGGCCAGCCGACCATCGAAGACGCGATGACGTTGGTCCTCGCGGCGCTCTCGTTGTTGGGCCTCGGTATCTTCGGGCCCGGAATCGCAAACGGCCTGGTCTCCGGCGGACCGCAACTCGGCGCAGGCGCCGCGATTGGGACGGGCCTTGCTGCTGGCGGCGTTGTTGCGGCCGGCGCAGGTCTTGCCGCCGGTGGCGCTGGAGCTATCGCGGGTGCTGCGCGCAGTGGGGGGGCCGTCTTGAGTGGAGTATCAGCAGCCTATCGAAGCGGCGGTCTTGCTGGCGCCGCTGACGCCGGTGCCTCAGCCGCCGCTATGAGCCCGTTACGCCGAACGGCCGCCGCATTCACCAGCAGCGGGCAAGCGAGTGAACCGAGCGCGAGCGCTCCTGCGGACGCGCAGCCTGATTGGGCGCGGCACATGAAACGTGCCCAGACCATTCAACATGGCGCGTCGACCGCCAGCCACGCGGTCCGCTCGGGCGATCATGGCGGCAGTGGCTCCTCCGTCGATCTCTCCGAAGGAGGTCGCTGAAACGTAGCCAAGCGCCGCCTCCCACCCGCCGTGGGCAGTCACGAGTCATGAAGCCGCACGACATCACACCGATCACTCGATCCAATGGGGCAACATCGATGTTCAAACGACCTTCCGTTCACTACGGGCGCATGCCCGGGCCGATTACGCCTTATCAAAAGGCAGCACAGGTCTGGGACGAACGCATTGGATCCGCTCGCGTGCAGGCCAAAAACTGGCGCCTGATGGCGTTCGGCTGCCTCATGTTATCGGCGGGCCTCGCCGGTGGACTTGTCTGGCAATCGGCGCAGGGGTCGATCACGCCCTGGGTGGTCGAAATTGATCGGCTCGGCCAGGCCCAGAGGATCAACCCACCGACGCGCAAATTGCCTACCACTTGGCGCGCTTTATCGAAGATGTCAGGGGCCTGCCGGCCGACGGCATCGTTCTGCGCCAGAATTGGCTTCGGGCCTACGACTTTGCGACCGATCGCGGCGCGGCCGCCCTCAACGACTATGCACGTAACAACGATCCCTTTGTCAAGCTGGGTAAAGTGCAGATCTCCGTCGATGTCTCCAGCGTCATCCGCGCCTCACCAGACAGCTTTCGGGTCGCGTGGACCCAACGCATTTACGACAACGGCTCGTTGAGCTCGACCGAACGCTGGACCGCGATACTCACGGTCGTCATCGAGACGCCGCGCGATGCCGAACGCCTGCGCAAAAATCCTCTTGGCGTCTACGTCCGCGCCATCAACTGGTCAAAGGAGTTGGGTCAGTGACCAAGACGACGTCAAATGCTTATGCGAAGCCTTCCAGTCCACACTGCAAGCTCAACGCCAGGTTCGTGACCTCGAAGCGAACGCTCTTGTGCGCCCTTCTTCTATGTTCGTCGGCTCTTGGAGGGTGCGCGACCTACATTCCGCCGGTGATCAGCTATGACAGCGAAGTCCCCCTGTTGCCTGCGCCGCCGGTACCGGTCGACGACAGGCTGCAGCCACTTCACGTCCCGCCGCTCTGGAAACCAGCTCTCGGCGGAAAGACGGGAGGGAAGGAAGACGCTGAACCCGTGAGCCGGGTTGAGACGGCAAACAGTGCGGCGCGGGTCGAGCCGCGCAAGCGGGGATACTTCAACGCGGCCCAGATCTACGCGTACAGCCCCGGGGCTCTATACCAAGTCTATGCCGCGCCCGGGCAGATCACGGATATTGCGCTCGAAGAGGGTGAGCAGTTGACGGGATCAGGACCCATCGCCGCCGGAGACACGGTCCGTTGGGTTGTGGGCGATACCGAGAGCGGGAACGGCGACACGCGGCGCGTCCACATCCTGGTGAAGCCGACCCGGGCTTCGATTGAGACTAACCTCGTCGTCAACACGGACCGGCGCACTTACCTGATCGAGCTGCGCTCCCGCGAGCGGCCATATATGCCATCCGTTGCCTGGTACTACCCGGAAACCGTGCGCGAACGATCGCGATCAGCTACCCTGAGGCCCGTTCTTCCCGATCCGGCCCAGCGTGTCTTTCGTTACGCGATCGAAGGCGACAGCCCACCCTGGCGGCCCCTTGCCGCGTACGACGACGGTCGCAAGGTCTATGTCGAATTCCCGCAAGGAATTGTCCAAGGCGAGATGCCGCCGCTCTTCGTCATCGGCTCCGACGGCAAGACCCAACTTGTCAACTATCGCGCCTACGGCAATGTGTTGATCGTAGATCGGCTATTTGCGGCCGCAGAACTGCGGCTCGGTGGTGAGCACCAGCAGAAGGTAAGAATTGTCAGGACTGACGGGAGGCCGTCGTCATGAATACCCAGAATGGAAACGATCACGAGCAGGCGATTCCGCCGCAAACACAGGACGAGCAGTCCAGGAACTTCCGGTTAAGAGCGGAGCATCCGCGCGTGACACGGTTGTCGCGAAAGGTTCTGGCGGGAGGAAGCGCGGCTGCCTTGCTTGTCATCGGCGGAGCTGTGTTGTGGTCGTTGCAGAGCAATCGCTCTCGAAACCAGGCGGCCGATGAGCTCTATAGCACCGACCATCATAATGTCGCTGACGGCATCACGACGCTGCCGAAGGATTACGCAGGTGTTCCGCGCCAAGCCATCCCGCAGCTCGGTCCGCCGCTCCCTGGAGACCTTGGCCGACCGATCCTTGCTGCACAAGGCCTGTCGCCAACGATCAGCGGCACGGCTCCAGATGCTGAACAGCAGCGCCGGGATCAGGAAACCGAAGCAGCCCGAGTAAGCCATTTGTTCGCTTCGACCAATGGGAGAGAAGTGCGTCCGGCTGCTGCCGCGGCTCAGGGGAGCGACCGCAATGCTTCATCCATCTCGACCACGAATGGTGAGGAAGGATCCGCGCCGAGTAGTCAGGACAGAAAGCTCGCTTTCGTCAACGCATCCGTGGATCGCCGTACAGTAAGCCCCGACCGCGTCACCAGGCCGGCTTCACCGTTTATCGTGCAGGCTGGAACTGTCATTCCGGGAGCATTGATCACCGGGATCCGATCGGACCTTCCAGGCCAGATCACCGCGCAGGTAACAGAAAGCGTTTTCGATTCGCCGACCGGGCGTCTTCTGCTCATTCCGCAGGGAGCGCGCTTGATTGGGGTCTACGACAGTCAGGTTGCGTTCGGTCAGTCACGCGTGTTGTTGGTCTGGAACCGCCTTATCATGCCGAACGGTCGTTCGATTGTTCTCGAGCGCCAGCCGGGTGCCGACGCGGCAGGATATGCCGGCCTCGAGGACGAAGTCGACAACCATTGGAGCGAATTGCTCAAAGCTGCTGCCCTTTCGACGCTGCTTGCCGTCGGCACCGAGCTCGGCGCGGGCTCCGACACTAACAGCAACGACAGTGCCATCATCCAGGCTTTGCGGCACGGCGCAGGGGACTCGCTGAATCAAACCGGCCAGCAGGTTGTTCGTCGCAGCCTCAATATTCGGCCGACTCTGACCATCCGCGCGGGATTTCCAGTGCGTGTCATCGTCAATCGCGATCTCGTTCTCGAGCCATACAGAGGGTGATAGGCAACATGCCAAAGCTTAAGATTGGAGCACTTCTCGACGACAAGCCGATCAAGGTCACTGCTGAGCTGCCAGCACCGGTGCACCGGGACCTCGTAGCGTATGCGGAAGCCTTGACAAGTGAAGCCGGTCAGCCGATCGACCCAGCCAAGCTGATTGCGCCCATGCTGGAACGCTTCATGGCCACGGATCGTGGGTTTGCAAGGCTGCGACGAACCGCTCATTCCCCAAGAGCCCGTCAAGGCGACGGATAGCGTTCTGCCAGGAGATTGAGGAAGCGCTTTAAGGTGGGGTTCATGTTGTCATCACGCCAATGTGCATAGAAGCCTATCCGGCTTGGTCCCATTCCGTCCTGCAGCTCCCGGAAAATCAATCCCGCTAAGCTCGCACCAATATCTGATTCCAATACGAGGCTGATCCCCATTCCCATACTGATCAGACTTTTGATGATGCCTCGGCTAACGTCATGTCGCTCAATCTTGGGGCGATCCTCAGGAAGCATAAGCTTTGATATTATGAGATCCTCGAGTTCGCGCTCAGAGTCATACTGGCTTAGTAAAACAGTCTCGTTACGAAGATCCGTAACCATGCGCGGTAGGCCGCAAGCGCGCTGATCTGTCCAGTTAACGGTTAGACCTCGTCGGACTCTTCGGTTTTCGGCTTGATCATCGCAGC
>NZ_JBEPTH010000037.1:0-14738 GCF_040549385.1 Bradyrhizobium sp. LB11.1
GCTCATCGTCTCTCCTGATTCGCGGGTCAATCTTGCCCGCCGTCAGGCAGAAACTCCACTTATCGCGCTGTTCAGATTTGCGGGACCAGCTCAGTGTATGTGAAACTTCCGCGACCGGGCATGTCGGACTGGCCAAATCCGGGCAAGTCCGGCGCCACAATCCGGAAGCAACTTGACAGCGGGGGTATCAGGTCACGAAACATGTGGCCAGCTGTCGGAAAGCCATGCAGTAGCAGCAGGCCCGGCGCGTCTGACGGTCCTGCTTCCCGATAGAATATTTTCAGCCCGTCCACTTCAGCTTTGCGGTATCGAATGTTTGTCATCCGCGGTTCCCTTCTGTTCGCTCTTCATCGCCAGTGCGTCTGCCAGAAATCAAATGATCCTCCGATGGGTGGGAGCTCCGGGGCGTTGCTCGACGTTTTCCGAAACGCAATGAACTGGTCACAAACCTCTCAGCGATTCTCTTCACTTGAGCTCCCTGCGATAGTCGGTGGGCGTCCAACCCGTCGCTTTTCGAAACGCCGAGCTGAAGGAACTCGTTTGCGCATAGCCAAGACTGAGAGCGATGTCAGTGATCGATGCCGCGCGATCGGCCAATCGCAATTTTGCGAACTCCATGCGTCGGAGCACCTGGTATTGATAGGCCGGGATCCCGAAAGACCTTTTGAACGCTCGGCAAAAGTGGTGAACGCTCAGCCTGGCAAGCTCGGCAAGCTTGAGCAGACAGACCTGTTCTCCCAAATGCTCTTCCACGTAGGCGACGACGACGCGCCTCTGCCAACCTGCCAGACCTCCACGACTGACAGGTGTCGGCTCGCGAACCACGTCGGTATCCGGCACGGAAAGCTCGTGGGCAAGCACTCCGCAGAGGGCTTCGAGATAGGGTGTGCAGTCCGTTCCGCCGCTTTCGATCGCCTTCTTCAGCTTGGAGGCGGTCTGCCAAACGAGCGCATCCTCGAAGTATATCCTCGGTGAAAGCCGGGCGTCGGTAACCTTCGACATGCGAAGGGCGGCAGGATCGAAGTAGAGAAAGGTCACTTCTGTGAAAGAAGCCGCCTCATGCCATTCCTGGTAGGCGCGTCCCGCCGGGACAAACGTCAGAAGGTGATCGGAACCGCGCAGCCTGGAGTGACATACGCCGTCGACTGATGCCTCCCCTCCTTTCCTGGCGCCTTCGTTGTAGAGTGCGAGAAGATGCCTCGGCCCCTGAAAACGAAATTCAGCCCTGTTGCCGATCGGCAAGTGAACACTCTCCGAAACCCACCACCGCCAACCAATCTCAAGTCGCGTCACCAGATCGGCAGGAGTTATGCTAACTCTTGAATCGAGGGCGGCTGGGGGCAACCCAACCGACCTTACTTCGCCTAACGATCGCGCCGGCGAAGCCGAGGCTGCGCCTCGTTGCTTGCTCTCACTTGGATTTGTTACGTTCATTCCCATCGTCGTCGCCCTAACTTGTGCTCCGGATGGCAGTGTTCGTTCAGGAACAAATTCGGTGCCGCAGAATGCATGTGTTGATCCGCAAGCTGCAAATGCGGCATCGCTTCTTCTGTCAGGTGCGCTGCCAATCGACCGGAAGCACCTCACAGGGAGAGCATGCTGTTCAACGGCCCTATCAGCAATCTCACGGTTGTGCGGGCTCAGCCCATACCTAGGTATGGGTCCGCGGCGGGGGTCGCGGTGGCACAGTCAGCACCGACTGCTTGTCTTACGCAGCGCTCTAACGTTGGAGTTGAAGAGCCTCAGCCATTCGAACGAGCGTTGCCGCCGTTCTTGCTCCCAGCTTCCGCATGACGCTTCCACGGTGCATTTTGACCGTTGCTTCACTGATAGAGAGCTCGTTGGCGACTTGCTTGTTCATCAGACCGGATGCCACAAGCGTCATCACCTGCCGCTCTCGAGCGGTCAGCAGCGAGAATTTTTCCTGCAATTCCGCAATGTGTGCACTGTCGCCGCGTCGATCCATATCCTTTCGAATTGCGGCGGTGACGGCATCCAGAAGATCCTGGTCTCGTATCGGCTTGGTGAGAAAATCGACCGCTCCCAGCTTCATACCTCTGACCGACATGGGAATATCGCCGAAAGCGGTCATCAGTATCACGGGAATTCCAACATTGATCTTCGTCAGGTATTCCTGCAATTCAAGACCACTTGTTCCGGGCAATCTGACGTCAAGCACCAGACACGCCGGCATATCCGATAATTCGACCTTCAAAAAGTCCGCCGCAGACCCATACAATGCGGCCTTGTAATTCAGGGATTCGAGGAGATCTCCCAGGGACTCGCGGACCGCGCGGTCATCGTCAACGATATGGACGATGCCGGATTGAGACACGTCTACTGGTTTCTCGACGCCTGAACTGCTTGGCGGCGCGGGAGACTGAACGTGAACTTCGCTCCGCATCTCCCGTTTTCTTCCACCCATAGCTGTCCTCCGTGGAGCTTGACTATCTTGCGGCAGATCGACAACCCCAAACCGAGTCCGGCTCTCTTTGTTGTATAGAGCGTCTCAAAGACCCGATCTCTATCGGCCGGATCGACACCCGCCCCCGTATCCGCGATCGTAACCCAGATCATATCATCAGCGACGCAAGATGAGATGGTCAAAATGCGGTTCCCCTGTGCTACTTCGGTCATCGCCTCGATGGCGTTGCGCACAAGGTTAAGAGCCACCTGTTGGATCTGAACTCGGTCCCCTTCGAGACGAGACGCCGACCGGTCAAACTCCGTCCGTATGACCACACCGGCTCGCTCGATCTCTCTCTTCGAGAGGAGAACGACTTCTGCGACCGCGTCGTTGATGTCGAACTCTGCAAAACGGATCTGGGTCCCCCGCACCAGGGACCTGACACCTGTGACGACCTCCGCGGCCCGGCGCGCCTGCCTGATAATGCGTGCAATCGATTTTCGAGCCTCCGCAGCCTCGACGGGATCCTTATCTAACCACCGTGCGCAAGCCTCCGCGCTCGTGAGTATGCCCGTCAGGGGTTGATCGATCTCGTGTATAATCGAGCCAGCGAGTTCACCAAGTGAGGTCAGCCCCGACGCATGCGCAAGCTCATTTCGAGCGTCCGCAAGCGCTTGCTCCGCAGCCTTCCGTTGCGAGATATCGGTGACGATACCCTCGAGCTCCAAATCGCCCGTTGGCCCCTCATCGAATTGGCCTACAGCTACTACATGCAAACACTTTCCGTCCCGATGGATCACCCGGTATTCGTGAGCAAAAGGCGATTTGGTGCTGATCGCCTCACTAAGGGCTCGCTCCAGCGCCGGATAATCTTCCGGATGGATTCGACTTATAAACATCTCAAACGGCACGGGATTTACATCCAGGTCAAAATCAAAAATGCGATAGCTTTCGCGTGATCCACGGGAGAGCAGAGTCCTCGTATTCCAGCGATAGCTACCCATCCCGCCGATCTGCTGCCCTCTGACCATCCACATGTTGGTCTCACGGAGCGCCTCGAACAGCCGCACCGACTCAAATGAGGTGGCTGCCTGAGTGGCGAGCATTGAGATCACCCGGACACATTGCGAATTAAAGATATCTACATTATCGCCCGACTCGAGATACATCACGCCGATCGCCCAATTCTGATGAACCAGCGGTAGGCACAACTGAGCTATCTTGCCGCACGATGGCCTCGTCGGTTCAACTAGCGCGGAGCTCGCAACTCCGGCTACTCTCACCACAGTTTCCTTTCGCCCGAGGACCTCTTCGGCGAGGTCAACAGGCAGGCTGAATTGCGCGTTTTGAGGGACCGAGGCAAGAAAGTTTGCTCTCTCGCGAGGGAAGCTCGCATCTGCCTTGGCAAGCAAGTCTCGTTGCCCGCTGAGCAGGATCGCGCCGCGAGTTGCACAGGAGTAGCTTAGCGCCTCGCCGAGAAGGGCTTTCGCCAATCCCTGATAGCTGATTTCTCGCGAGATGACCTGAAACGCCTTCGCGACCAGTTCCAATTCGTTCGTCTCGTCTGCTCGACTCATGCGAGCTGTCCCTTAGCGACCATCAGGGCCCTGCCCGGAGACGCGATGCAGTCCTGCCGCGCGCCGAGCGCTTTGGAGAGACCACTGGTCAGTACCGGCAACATGTAACGGGCGCTAGTGCACTGCGCAGTTTGAATTACGGGAGGCAGCTGCTCTTCAGGCCAGAGCGGGCAGCGTTGGTGCATTGCACTCCGCGCAAATTCTTCCAGAGGCGTATAACAAATGCCCGCGAGCATCCCCCATCTCGCTGGAGTCATTCTGAACCTCGTCACACTGACTTGTACCGTGATGAGAAAGAACAATGAGCAACGATTAGCCAACACCATGCCGGCCAGTCGTTGCCTGCTCCAGATTTATTAGCAGTCTACAGACAAGACCATCGGGCGCGAAGTCGAGATCGACCTCGGCGCTCGGTAAGGCCCTCTCGATCAACTTCGTTCCAAATCCTGTGCGGGACGGCTTTCTAACATCTGGTCCGCCGCGCTCGCGCCACTCTATGGCAAGTGCCGGCCCTGCGAGATGGAGCGGACTATCCCAGCTGATTTCTACCGCGCCCGCAGCTGACGTCAACGCACCGTGCTTGCTGGCATTGGTAGCCAATTCGTGAAAGATGACGTGAAGGGACAAGGCAATGTGCGGCTCCAATCTCACATCAGGCCCGGAGAGAAGGATGCGGTGGTGATGCGACATCGCGTGCGGCCTGAGCGTGCGCTCCAGCAGCCATGCAAGCAGCACTTGGCGCTCTTTCACGCCCTCAATCATCCGATAAGCGTTCGACAGGGCTGCGATTCGAGCCGAAAGTGCTAGACGAAGTTCGGAAGCAGTATTCGCGTCAGTCGTGTCGACGAAGCACAGAACGACGCTGAGGAGATTGCGCATTCGGTGCTGCAACTCCCTGACAACGAGCTCGAGCGTGTCGCCGCTCATTTGAACCGCCTGCCCACAACCCGCGTATCCAGTTTCGGCCTTGGCTGAGTATGTGTCAGTGCGCCTCATGTTCGGACCTACCATCTGCCTTGACGTTGGGAATTCAGCACCCGCGACATATTTTCAACTTCTTGTCGAGCTCCGCATCGAGGTCCTGCTGCTTCTGATTGAAATCGGTTATGCGTCTCTGCAACGCGTCAACAGCCTTTGAATTTGGCATGAAGGCACTCCCGCGCGGCTGCACATGCACGCTCTCAGCCATACCTAGTTCAGCGGACGATGGGGGCGTGGAGACTGGGTCCGCGAGGGCGGAGAGAGGTATCGCAGCGAAGCTGATAAGAAGGGATGAGCGGAAATGCATGGCCTCACCTCGGTGCGGTTGGTTCGCGTGAATGCTCGCTCATTATGCAGCACACCGACCGATCCTGCTGTTCGTGGATTGCCGTAGTTGAGGTTATATTGTTTGAATCACTCCCGTTGACGGACGGCCTATGGTGCCGCTTGCGGCGGCTCTTGCTCCGCGAGAACGACAGAGAAGAGTCCTGCATCGTCCGTCCACTCCGCCACCGGCTTCCATCCCCCAGCTCGCAAGAGGATGAAGGCCTCGCCTCGTCCGTATTTGAGGCTGTTCTCGGTGTGGATGGTCTCACCCTCCGCCAAGAAGAAGGCGCGACCGCCGACATCGAACCGGACGTCTCGGATCGCCTCCAGATGCATTTCGATGCGAAATTCTGCATCGTTCCATCGTGCCACATGACGAAATGCGCCTAGGGGAATCGAGCCACCCAGCTCGCGGTTGATCCGATGCAGGAGGTTAAGATTGAACGCCGCTGTGAGTCCCTGCGGGTCGTCATACGCCGGCAGCAGAACCTCTTGACCCTTGATACGATCGATGCCTATGAGCAGCATGGATCCGGCGCCTAACGTCCCGGCCAAAGCCCGCAGCAGATCGACCGCTGCATGCACTGTCAGATTACCGATCGTCGAACCGGGAAAGAAGCCAAGGCGGGGACTCCTGGCAATTTGCTTCGGCAGCGCGAAGGGACGCGTAAAGTCCGCCTCGGTTGGGTAGATCGGAACTGTTGGAAACGCACGCGACAGCCCTGCTGTCGTGTCCCGAAGAAACTCTCCGGAGATATCGATCGGAACATAGGCCGATGGCTCGATGTCTGCCAGCAACAGCCTCGTTTTGGCCGATGAGCCTGAACCGAACTCAACAAGGGCGCGAGCCGGCCCTGCGATGGCAGATATCGCCGGGAGCGCGGAAGCAAGAATCGATCGCTCGATTCGGGTTGGATAGTATTCGGGCAACAGGGTGATCGCTTCAAACAGAGCCGATCCGCGATGGTCATAAAGCCACCTCGCTGGAATTACCTTGGGGTTTCGAGTCAGCCCTTCAAAGACGTCGTTACGGAATGCGATCGTCGCGTCAGCCATCTCGGATGGCAATTCATTCTGGAGTGGGAACAACCTCAATTTCTTCACACCTTTGTCTTGGTCCGAAAGCCTCGAATGTCTCAAGAGACCATCGCCGCCAGTTTCTTCATCCCGCGATGGATATTGATCTTGACGAGTTCGACTGACTGGCCGGTCGCACCGGACGCTCGGGCGATGCTGAAGCCATTCAGCTTGACGAGGCGGATCACGTTCTCTTGCGCGGGCTTCAGTCGGCCGAGCAACTGATCGATCGCGACGACGCTGGTTGCTGCGCTCTCGTGGCCTTCAGTTGCAGTCTCTTCCTCCGGCGCGAGGGCCTTGTAGCGCGACGCATCACGGACCAGATCGACCCACTTGTAGCGGGCAATGGCCGCTACCCAGGCGCCGAACGGCTTCGACGGCTCGAACGTGTGGCGCTTGGCGTGAATAGCCAAAAGCGCCTCTTGCCTTGCGTCTTCTGCAGCGCAGAATGGGAGCCGCCGAGCGTAGTAGGCACGCAACCACTGACTCAACTCGCGTAGCAATTGTTCATATGCTGCCTCATCTCCCGAGCGTCCCGCGAGCATCAGCTCGGACCATCGGCGCGAGCGATCTCTCCATCTATCTCCGGATGCCGCGTTGGATCGATCCAGGCTTGCGCGGGCGACGTTGCTTGGGGGCCGCCTGCCAATCGACTGCGCGGACATGCCTGCTACAGCATCGTGATGCGAGAACGCGTTCATCGTCGAAAGCTCTTGTCGAGACACTCGAGCAGGACGCTCGTTTCAAACGGCTTTCTGATAAGGCAAAATGCGCCGATCGATCTTGCTTCCTCGTCCAGCTGCTTGTCCGGGAGACCGGTGATGAGGATCACCGGCGAGCCTATCTTCCGTCGCTGGAGCTCCCGAACCAGGTTGAGCCCACCCATACCCGGCATATGAACGTCCGCTATGATGCAATCAAATCTCGAAAGAGCCGTGTAGCTCAGCAGGGCTTCAGCTCTGTCAAACGGTTCAGAGCGGAATCCGACAGATCGCATCAAATCCACCAAGGACAGGCACAGAGCCTCGTCGTCATCGACGACTCCGACAAAAGGGACCTTCACCTGACTTACCCTCGCAAGACGCGATCATCATCGAGATGCGATCGTAACGAGGTCGATCGGCGCACAAGCCGCCTCCCCGTCGATCAGGCTATCGATATCGCGGCGTTCGACAATGATTCGCGAGAGGCGCATGTTCGATGCCCCGTATAAGAGCTTTCCAGCAGCTCCGCGGAGGCTTGTTGCGCAGCTGAGCCTAGAGCATGCGTTCGGTTGATTTCCTCCACAATCTCACGATTGGGATGCACAGACCCATACCTTAGTATGGGTCTTGCCGGCGCAGGGAACAAGGCGGGCATCGCATCAAGGCCCGCACGAGCGAGTTGTCGCGCCGATGCTTTCAATGCAACAGCGCGTTCATTGCCCTGTCCTCGTGAACCAACGCCTGACAAGGTCAGCGTCGCGCCGCGTAACGAGCAATGAGTTGCTGGGCGACATCGGTGAGATCACTGCCAATGATTTGCGGCTGAGGACCAACTCCGATGAGTTCGTTGTCAGCCCGTCTGACAAAAGCGGCGCTCCAGCCTGCCGCTACTGCGCCTAGCGTGTCCCAGGCGTGGCAGGCGACCATGCAGAGCTGCGACGGCTGGACTGCCAGTTCACGCGCGACATGGTCGTAGGTCTGCGGCCATGGCTTGCAGAGCTTCACGCTGTCCACACTGAACAACCTTTCAAAGAACCCTGCGATTCCCCCGCGTTCGAGCTGGTGAGCTTGAACCTCGGCCAGATTGTTCGTCAGTGTGAAGAGCCGAAAGCCGGCATTGCGCAGGCTCTCCAGTGCTCCCGGCACCTCCGGATAGGGCGGCATCGTAGAGAATTTCTGCCGAAGTTCATCGCTATCCGCCCGCTCGAGCCTGACGCCCTGAGTATCCGCAAGCATTTTGAATGCGGCGGCGCCGATATCTGTAAACGGCACATACGAGCGCGCTGCCGTCAGGGCGAGCGAATACAGCACGAGGTTCGCAAACCAATGCCGCACATCGACTTTACCTTGGAATACTCGCTTGAAGACCGGCTCCACCGTCCGGATATCCAGCAGCGTTTCGTTAACATCGAAGACGATCAAAGGAAGGTCAGACATGGTGCAAGCTCCATCTTCGCTTCAACCGGTTCATCTGATCTGCGCAAATTCTGGCTGGATCAGTACACGGTCCCTGACGTCATTCGCGGCAGGGCACGGCTTGGTTACAGCGCGACATGAAAGACCGTCTGACCCGGCGAAGGCTCGTTCACGCGGCAGTTACCGGTGCCCCAGACAGATTGCAAAGTGCCGGCAACACGCATAGCAAGGTCGTCGAGTACACAAGGTCCGGGATGCGCTCCCAGCGCCCCGCAGCCATCCCGGTGAACTGGTCGGCTGGCAGCTCGCGGCCCTGACGAGCCAGTTAGCTCCATACGATTGTGGGAAGCCGGCAGATGAACGGCACTTTGGAAAACGAGGTAACCTTCCCCGAAGTGGCCGATTTCAGAGTTCGCCAGATGCACGATTGTTCAACTACGAATGGAGACGCGGGTCTCGAGATCTTGTGCAATGACGCGGCGCGTGTCCTTTGTCGCCAGTGGTCCCGAGACGATGAAGGCAAAGTCAGCAGTATCCTCGTCGTAGGCGCCATTCTAGAACCTGCTGCACCCGCAGTCCTTGAGCGCTTCGCCCACGAATTCGCGTTGCGCAATGAGCTCGAGCGCAGCTGGGCCGTATGGCCTCTGGAACTGATCCGCAGCGGCAGCCGAACCTTGTTGACATTAGAAGATCCTGGCGGTGACGCTCTCGAGCAGTTGCTCATCGCGCCGATGAAGCTGGATCACTTTTTGCGGTTGGCTGTCGCCATCACGACGGCCGTCGAATATCTCCATCGATCCAACTTGGTTCACAAAGACCTGAAGCCGGCAAACATTCTGGTGATTGGGGAGAATGAAGTCCGAATTACCGGATTCGGCCTCGCATCTCGCTCGCCGCGAGAGCAACAGCAGTTTGAAGCAACAGAGACCGTCGCAGGAACGTTGGCCTATATGGCGCCCGAACAGACTGGTCGCATGAACCGGTCCATCGATTCCCGCAGCGACCTGTACGCACTGGGCGTGACATTCTACCGGATGCTTACGGGTGTATTGCCGTTCAACGCCGCCACTCCATTGGAATGGGCGCATTGCCATGTCGCAAGATTGGCAGTTCCGCCCCACGAGCTGACGGATGGCGTACCCGTAGCCGTGTCGGCGATCATCATGAAGCTTCTCGCCAAGACGGCTGAGGACCGCTACCAGACCGCCGCCGGCCTCCGGAACGACCTCAATCACTGCCTTGCGGAGTGGGCCACGCACGGACGGATCGAGCAGTTCCCTCTCGCGCAATCGGACAGGTCGGACCATCTTCTGATTCCGGAAAGAATTTATGGCAGGGAGCACGAGATCGAGGCCTTACTCGCCTCATTCGATCGCGTCGCCCAAAGTGGCGTGCCAGAATTGGTCCTGGTGTCGGGCTCCTCCGGGGTGGGCAAGTCCACGCTTGTCGACGAGATGCAGCAAGCGATAGCGCAGTCGCAAGGACTGTTCGGGTCTGGCAAGTTCGATCAGCTCAAGCGCGACGTGCCCTACGCATCGCTCGCACAGGCATTCAGCGGGCTTATCCGGACCCTTCTCGCCAAGGAAGAAGCCGACCTTGCACCCTGGCGCAACGCATTGCGCGAAGCGCTTGGTCCGCTCGCTCGACTCATGGGTGACCTCGTGCCGGAGCTGTGCCTTCTCATTGGAGATCAACCATCTGTCCCCGATGCATCACCGCGAGATGCGCAACGGCGTTTTCAACTGCTCTTTGCCCGCTTTATCGGTGTATTCTGCACACCAGCCCACCCACTCGTTCTCTTCCTGGATGACCTGCAATGGTCGGACTTGGCCACGCTCGACCTGATCGAATATCTGCTGGCCCGGTCCGATCTGCAAAATCTACTCCTGATCGCCGCGTATCGTGACAACGACGTCGAGATGGGACATCGGCTGGCCGCACGACTCGCCGAGATTCGCCAATCCGGCAAGAACGTTCAGAGCATCAATTTGCTCCCGCTCACCCGGGAATCTGTCGGGCAGTTCGTGGCTGATGCGCTTCGTCGCGATTTGCCATTCGTTTTGCCAATCGCGGAAATCGTCTACGAGAAGACTCGCGGAAGCCCACTCTTCTTTACCCAATTTCTGCGAACACTGGCGGAAGAGAAGCTGCTTGTATTCGATCACGATGAGGGAGAGTGGCGCTGGGATCTTGCTGGCATCAAGGAGAAGAGTTACTCCGACAACGTTGCTGATCTTGTGGTCGGCAAGTTGAGCGGCTTGCGGGACGACGCTCGTACCGCGTTGCTCGCGCTGGCATGCCTTGGTAACACCGCCGAATTCGAAACTCTCTGCCTTGTGCACGGTACGTCGGAACAGGCTCTCCACTCAGACTTGAATGAGGCGACACGTCTCGAGCTGGTCCGACGCCTCAACAGTTCATATGCATTCGTGCACGATCGCGTCCACGAGGCGGCCTATGCGCTTGAACCGGACCTGGACAGGCGAGCGGCCTTGCATCTCCGGATCGGCATGGCTCTTGCTACACAGCTGACACAGGCCGAGCCGAGCGAACGCATCTATAGCGTAGCCAGCCAACTTAACCGCGGCGTCGCCGCCGCGAAGACCGGCGACGAGCGAGACAGGATCATTGCTATCAATCTCGCCGCAGGTCAGCGCGCGCGCAGTGCGACAGCTTACCATGCCGCCGTCGCTTACCTTGAGATAGCCCGTAGATTGCTCGAGGAAAAACGGTCTGCGCAGGATAGCCAGACCGCTTTTTCGATCGGCCTGCTCCACGCTGAATGCAAGTTTCTCCTTGGCGATCTAACCACTGCAGAGGCAGAGTTGCGGGCTTTATCGCAGGGCTGGTCCGACGTTGTGCCGAGTGCGGATGTCACCAGCCTTCGAGCGCAACTGTACACCGCCGCGGGGCAACTGGAGCCGGCGGTCGACGTCTGCCTGGCATTTCTGCGGAAGGTTGGGATTGACTGGCACCCTCATCCGACTCGCAGCCAAGTTGACGAAGATCGTCGACGATTGCGCGCTTTGGCCGAAAAATCGTCCGACGAACAGCTTCGTGCACTGGCGCCGATGGCCGATCCGGATCAGCGCGCGATCATGCGCGTCTTGGCCGACCTCGTCACACCTGCGTTTCTCACCGATCGCAACCTATCTGACATCATGCTCATGGAGGCCACCCGGCTGACTCTCGAGCATGGGATCAGCTCTGAATCGTGCTATCCGCTGACCGCTATATTCGGTGTGCTCGCGAGCGATTCAACCGACGCGGAACTTGCCTTTCGCTTCTCGCAGTTCGGCGCAGCTCTCGCTGATACACCCCCAGCGACAGGGCTGAGCGGGCGTGCTCTCCTGGTATTTGGTCTCCATGTGACTCCATGGATCCGTCCTGTCCGATCCGGAAGATCATTCGTTCAACGCGCCCTTGATATCTGCCTGACTACCGGAGATCTCGCTTTCGCGGCGTATTCGCATCGGGGGCTTCTGGCCCTGGATCTATTCAGCGGTGAAACGCTTCCAGGCGTTCTGTTGCATGCCGAGCAGGCGCTGGGATTTGCGGAAGCCTTGGGTATCCGGTTGAATTCCGAATGCCTGGCGACGCAACGGGCGCTCGCGCTCAGCCTGATGGGGCGTGATGCGGCTCTCGATTCGCGAAAGCCGAGTTCAATTGACGCCCCGGCCACAACCGAGCCGTTGAGTTCGTTCTTCGACTATGTCGTGCGGGTCCAGCTCGAGGTTCTTGCCGGACGTAGCCATGACGCTATCGCTTTCGCCCGATGCGCAGACGAGTACGCGTGGTGCGCCAGAGCCTATTGTGAGTTCGCCGAGTACCGATTCTATACAGGGCTTGCCCACGCCGCCGCCTATGACGAGGCGCCGGAACAAGATCGCGAGCAACACGTCATTTGCCTTCGCGAACAATACCGCAAGCTGGTTGCATGGTCCGACCGCTGCCCGGCCAATTTCGCCGCCCGTTGCACGTTGATTGCCGCGGAGCTGGCGCGGATCGAAGGCCGCGAAATCGAAGCCGAAAGGCTGTATGAGGCGGCGATACAATTGTCGCAAGAAGGTGGGTTCCTGCAGATCGAGGCTATTTCGGCAGAGCGCGCGGCTGCGTTCTACGAGATGCGTGGCATTCGTACGGTCGTACTGTCGTACGTCACGAATGCACGAGATTGCTATGCACGCTGGGGCGCGAGCGCAAAAGTCTACCAGCTCGAGGAGCGCTATCCGAGCATCCGAGAAAAGGGACATGTCGTCCACGCCGCCAGTACTATCGGCACGCACGTCGAGCAGCTCGACCTGGCGACGGTTCTCAAGGTGTCCGAAGCCGTCTCGGGCGAGATCGCGCTGGATAAGCTCACCGAAACCCTATTGCGTTCGGCGATCGAACACGCCGCCGCAGAGCGCGCCGTGCTGGTTCTGCCGCAGGGCACGGAACTGAGAGTTCGGGCGCAGGCAGCAATCGGCGACGGCTCTATCGCCTTTGACTTGGCAGATTTGCCCCTCTCTGGCGAGGCATTGCCGCTATCGATCGTACTTTACGCGGCTCGTACGCAGGAAAGCGTCGTGCTCGACGATGCATCGACGAGCAGCGCGTTCGGTGGCGATCAATACATCCGACAGAAAGGTACTCGGTCGGTCCTGTGTGTCCCACTCGTCAAGCAAGGCAAGGCGGTAGCTTTTCTGTATCTCGAGAATAATCTTGCCTCGCGGGTCTTCACTCCCGGCCGGATCGCGATCCTCAGATTTCTTGCGTCCGAGGCCGCGACGTCGCTCGACAACGCCCGGCTGTACCGGGAGTTGCAGGAGCGGGAGCACCGATACCGAGAAGCGCAGATGGAGCTGGCTCACGCCAACCGTGTTGCAGTGATGGGGCAGCTGACTGCATCGATTGCCCATGAGGTTAACCAGCCGAACACAGCCGCCATCTCCAGCGCCCAAGCTGCATTGACCTGGCTGAATCACCAGCCGCCCGCACTGCAACAAGCGCGGAAGGCGCTGACGCGCGTTGTCGAGAACAGCGTCAGGTCGAGCGAGGTCATTGGTCGAATTCGCGATATCGTGAAGAAAGCGCCTCCCAGGCGGGATGCACTGGCGATCAATGACGTCATTGGTCAAGTCATCGAGTTCACACAAGTCGAAGCGGCGAGAAACCGGGTCTCGATTCGAACCGAGTTTGCCGACGCCCTGCCCAACATCATTGGGGATCGCGTCGAACTGCAGCAGGTAACACTCAATCTGATCCTGAATGGGATCGAGGCAATGAGTGAGACAACGGAGGCCAGGCGAGATCTGCTGATCCGAACCGCGAGAGCGGACGACGAAAGCGTACTGGTATCAATTGCGGATTCAGGGCCGGGATTGTCTCCCGAGAGCCTGGCCCGCCTCTTCGAACCCTTCTACACGACCAAGCCGACTGGTCTTGGCGTTGGGCTGTCGATATGCCGATCGATTATTCTTTCGCATGGCGGCCGGCTGTGGGCGGACACCAGTGAAGCCCGAGGAGCCGTCTTTCAGTTCACAGTCCCTGTCGATGACGGGCTGAGCGTCAGCTAGAGAGCTCGGAAATCGCTGGTTGAACTTCGCCCCCGCGAGGCCAAGCTATGTACTGACTTAGAGGCCGGCCGATCGATATTCGGTCAGAGCCATGCAGCGGCCAAAGAGCAACAATTTAAGGTCATCAACGGGCCAACGCCGGGCGTCTGGCCGGACGATTTCAGCGAGCACCACACATCAGTGTAAGATCGGAAGGTTGGTGGAAGATGCTACACGCAAGGTGCGCGGCGGATGGGCCTCGCACCGCCGCTCAGCTTCCTCACACTGTGCGCCCTTCAGCAGCTGTTCGCCGCTTCGAAACTTCCTCCGGCCCATGTGAAACGACGCGGCGGCCACAGTTGGAATCAGACGGCTCAGAAGATCGTCAAGCGAATCGGGCCGATCCAACTAGAACGCGCTGCTCGGATCGACAGGCAAGTGAAGTTGAAAAATCGCGCCGGGACCGTTATCGGAGATCACCGATATTTCTCCTTTATGCGCTTCGATGATCGACCGGCAGATGGCCAGTCCCATGCCCATACCGTCTGCCTTGGTCGTAAACATTGGGTTGAATATTCGATCCTCTGAGCTGGTCCCGGTTGTCTGAACAGCATCTGCGCATCGATAAGTGGAGGCTCTGCCGGGGTTAGGCTGCCGTGCGGAGCGGCAGCGGGGTGAAGTAGGCTTGATCCGGTGTACTGCCGTCAAGGCT
>NZ_JBEPTH010000038.1:0-12277 GCF_040549385.1 Bradyrhizobium sp. LB11.1
GGCCAATGGCCGAGCGTGTTCGGAGACGCCAAAATGACCACGGCGCTGCTCGACCGGTTGACCCATCACTGCGACATTGTCGAGACCGGCAACGACAGCTGGCGATTCAAAAGCCGCGACGATGTTCAAACAACCCGCGCTCGCGCCGTCTCCGCAACCCCGACCAGCTCCGACGACCCGAGCGCTGCCAGCAAACCACGCCGCGCAAAGGGGTCAAATTTGGACGCCGATGAGGGGGCAATTTGCAGGCCGATTGACAGACTGATCGAGCCCGCGATCACGCCGCGGACCCGCGCGATCGTGCCGGTGCACTATGCCGGCGTATCCTGCGAGATGGATTCCATCATGACGATCGCGAGGGGCCACAATCTGAAGGTCGTCGAGGATGCCGCGCAGGGCATCATGGCGAGCTACAAGGGCTCGGCACTCGGCGGGATCGGTGATCTCGGCGGCCTCAGCTTTCACGAGACCAAGAACGTCATCTCCGGTGAAGGCGGCGCCCTGCTGGTCAACGATCCGGAATTGGTGCTTCGCGCCGAAATCCTTCGCGAGAAGGGAACGGATCGCAGCAGATTTTTCCGCGGCGAGGTCGACAAGTACACTTGGCAGGATCTCGGCTCTTCGTACCTGCCGAGCGAACTGACGGCTGCTTTCCTCTGGGCTCAGCTCGAGGAGGCGCAGGCCATCACGAACCGGCGGCTCGCATTGTGGCAGACCTATCACGCAATGCTGGAACCGCTCGAACGACTTGGCTTGCTGCGCCGGCCGATCGTACCGGGCGAGTGTCAGCAGAACGGTCATCTCTATTATGTTCTTCTTGCACCAGGGATCGACCGCGGCACGGTTCTTGGAAGGCTCAAGGAGGCGCAAATCAACGCCGTCTTCCACTATGTGCCTCTGCACTCCTCCCCCGCCGGCAGGCGATTTGGGCGGCAGAGCGGAGAGCTCTCACTTACCACGTCGTTGTCGGAGCGGTTGATCAGACTTCCGATGTGGATCGGCTTAAGCGAAACGCAGCAGCAGCGGGTCTGCGACACATTGGGCAAAATCCTGCGCAACTGACCCGCGTTCGCCTGGAGCTCCCATGTCCGGGAGGCGGTGCGGCACGCCGAAGGCGCGTTCACGCGCGTCTTCGACGCGCTACGGCTGCGCCGCAGCGCCGGCAGGAGGCCACTCATTCAGCAAGCAGGGCAGCGCACCGCTATCGCGCTGCGTCCGGGGCACAAGTTCCTGGCCGAGTTGATCATCACTTCTGACATTTCGGGCACCAGAACGTCGAGCGGCCGTTCTGGTTGAAGCGCTTCACGGTGCCACCGCAACGTGGCGTCGTGCATTTCTCGCCCTCGCGGTCGTAGACCTTGAAGGAGTGCTGGAAATAGCCGAGCTCGCCCGAGGTCTGGCGATGGTCGCGCAATGACGAACCGCCGGCCTTGATGGCGTCGTTCAGCACGGTGTGGATCGCACCGACCAACCGCTTTGCGTGATCCGTTGGTTCACCCTTCCTGGTCGACAGCGTCGCGGCAATCCGGCGCGGCGACAGATGCGAGCGATGCAGGGCTTCGCAGACATAGATGTTGCCGAGGCCTGCGACCACGCGCTGGTCGAGCAGCGCCGCCTTCAGGCTTGTGGTCTTGCCTTCGCAGGAATGCGCCAGCATCGCGGCGTCGAACTCGTTGCCGAGCGGCTCGGGGCCGAGGTCGCGCAGCAGCGGCTCGTCTTCGAGCGCGTTGCGCGCGATCACTTTCATGTAACCGAAGCGGCGCGGATCGTTGAAGATGATGTCGGCGCCCGAGGACATCCGAAACAGCACGTGGTCATGCGCGGAGTCCTTACCTTTCGGATAGTGAAACTCCCCGGGCGCGGCCTCGTTGTCCGATTTGATGACGCGGAAAGAGCCCGACATCCCCAGATGCATCAGCAGCACGTCGCCGGAGGCGAGATCGGCCATGAGATATTTTGCGCGGCGGCCGAGGCCCGTGACGATCTGTCCCTGGAGCCGGGCCACGAAGTCCGGCTGGAACGGAAAGCGCAAATCGGGCCGGCGGGCCTCCGCGACGACGATTTTCGCACCCTCCATGACGGGCTGAAGGCCACGGCGGACGGTCTCGACTTCGGGCAATTCAGGCATGGTCAGGCATTCACCTTATGAGGGCGGTGTGATAGCGCCATTGCGGCGGCCGCGCTATGGTCCGCCTTGCGGAGTAGAGTAATGGATCGGCCGGGCGAAACCACGCATTTTGGCTTCAAAGACGTTCCCCTGGGGGACAAACAGACGCTGGTGAACGATGTGTTTCACAGCGTGGCGTCGCGCTATGACTTGATGAACGATTTGATGTCCGGTGGCCTGCACCGGGTCTGGAAGGACATCATGATCAACGCACTCAACCCGCCGAAGAACGACCGGCCGTTTGCACTGCTCGACGTTGCCGGTGGCACCGGCGACATTTCGTTCCGGGCCGCCAAGGCGGCAGGTCCGGGCTTCCATGCCACCGTCTGCGACATCAACTCCGACATGCTGGCGGTGGGCCGCGAGCGTGCCGCAAAACAGCATCTCGAAACCCAGGTCGATTTCGTCGAGGGCAATGCCGAAGCGCTCGCCTTCGCCGACCGCAGCTTTGACGCGTATACGATCGCTTTCGGCATTCGCAACGTGCCTGAGATCGACAAGGCGCTGGGCGAAGCCTATCGCGTGCTCAAGCCCGGCAGCCGCTTCCTGTGCCTGGAATTCTCCACCGTCGAGATGCCCGGCCTCGACAAGATCTACGACCTGTTCTCGTTCAAGGTGATCCCGCCGCTCGGCCGCATGGTGACGGGCGACGCCGAGTCCTATCAATATCTCGTCGAGTCGATCCGCAAGTTTCCGAAGCCAAACGCCTTCGCCGACATGATCCGCAAAGCCGGTTTCTCCCGCGTCAGCTTTCAGACCCTGACCGGCGGCATCGTCGCACTGCATTCGGGCTGGCGTTTGTGATCTCTGCCATCACCCACATTTCGCGCCTGATCCGCGCCGCGTTCGTGTTCGCGCGCGAGGGCGTGTTCGGCTCCGTCGACCCGAGCCTGGTGCCACCGCCCGGCCAGCTTGCGCTGAAGCTTGCCCGCATCGTCGAGCGGCGCGGCCCGAAGGATGGTCCGCGGATGTCGCGCGCGCTGACCCGGATGGGCCCGGCCTATCTCAAGCTCGGACAGTTTTTGGCGACGCGGCCCGATGTCGTCGGCGTCGTGATGGCGCGCGACCTCGAAAGCCTTCAGGACCGCCTGCCGCCGTTTTCGCAGGCGGAAGCCGAAGCGGCAATCTCGACGTCGCTGGACCGGCCGCTGAAGGATGTGTTCGTCAGTCTCAGTCCCCCGGTTGCGGCCGCCTCGATCGCGCAGGTGCACCGCGGCGAGGTCGAGCGCGATGGCATCCGCAAGCCTGTCGCGGTCAAGGTGCTGCGGCCCAACGTGTCCGCGCGCTTCCGCCGCGATCTCTCCGATTTCTTCTACGTCGCACACAAGGCCGAGGCTTATTCCGCAGAGGCGCGGCGGCTGCGTCTCATCGAAGTCATCAACACCATGTCGCGTTCGGTCGCGATGGAGATGGATCTGCGGCTCGAGGCCGCCGCATTGTCGGAGATGGCGGAGAACACGCGCGACGATCCTGATTTTCGCGTGCCGACCGTCGACTGGGACCGCACCACGCATAACGTGCTGACGATGGAGTGGATCGACGGCATCGCGCTGAACGATCACAAGCGCCTGGCGGAGTCGCAGGTCGATTTGCCCGATCTCGGCCGCAAGGTGATCCAGAGTTTTCTGCGCCACGCGTTGCGCGACGGCTTCTTCCACGCCGACATGCATCCGGGCAATCTGTTCCTCGATGACGCCGGCCGTCTCGTCGCGGTCGATTTCGGCATCATGGGCCGGCTTGGTATGAAGGAGCGGCGCTTCCTCGCCGAAATCCTGCTCGGCTTCATCACCCGCGACTATCGCCGCGTCGCCGAAGTGCATTTCGAGGCGGGCTATGTGCCCGCGCATCACTCGGTCGAGAATTTCGCGCAAGCGATCCGCGCCATCGGCGAACCCATTCACAACCGCACCGCCGAGGAAATCTCGATGGCGCGGCTGCTGACGCTGCTGCTCGAGGTCACCGGCCTGTTCGACATGACCACGCGGCCCGAGCTGATCCTGCTGCAGAAGACCATGGTCGTGGTCGAAGGCGTCGCACGCGGCTTCGATCCGAAGCTCGACATCTGGAAGGTTGCCGATCCCGTGGTGCGCGAATGGATCGAGCGCAATCTCGGACCCATCGGCCGGGTGCAGGGCGCGTTGGCCGGCGGCGGCGACCTCGCCCGCGTACTGATGCGCCTGCCCGACATCGCGCAACGCTCGGTCGCGGTGCTCGAGCAGCTGGAGACCATGACGCGCGAGGGCATTCGGCTGTCGCCGGAGAGCATCGCTGCGATGGGCCGCAGCGAGGGCCGCAAGAACCGGTGGCGCACCGTGGCGCTCTGGATCATCGCCGCGACCTTCATTGGCATTCTGGTCGCCGTCCGGAACCTGTGATTGCCAAAGTCTTGATTGCACTGCTATCACGCGACTGATAGCATCGCTATCATTTCGTGCCGGAGGGTGCCGTGGCAAGCCTGACCATCCGCAAGCTCGACGAGAACGTCAAAACCTTCCTCCGCCTGCGCTCGGCGCGGAACCGCAGATCAGTCGAGGAAGAGGTTCGGGTCATCCTGGGCGAGCTGATCGAGGGCCGCGAGGAGCCGCTGACGCCGTTTGCTGCCCCTCCGATCGCATCCACCGCCCCCACGCCCCAGCGCACCGGCGCGGTCCCCGAGGCTAGCGTCACCCTGGTCATCGGCGGCGGAATCGCGGCCTACAAGTCCCTCGATCTGATCCGCAGGCTGAAGGAGCGCCGTATCGAGGTTCGCTGCGTGCTGACCAAGGCGGCGCAGCAATTCGTCACGCCACTCTCGGTCAGCGCCCTTTCCCATGAGCGCGTCTACACCGACCTGTTCGATCCCCAGAGCGAGTTCGACGCCGGACATATCCGCCTCGCGCGCGACTGCGATTTGATCATCGCGGCGCCGGCCACCGCCGACCTGATGGCCAAGATGGCCAACGGCCATGCCGACGATCTCGCCAGCGCGATCCTGCTCGCGACCAACCGCAAGGTGCTGCTGGCGCCGGCAATGAATCCACTGATGTGGAACAACGCGGCGACGCGGCGCAATGTCGCGCAGCTTCAACGCGACGGCGTGCTGCTGATCGGGCCTAACTCAGGCGAGATGGCCGAGGCTGGTGAGGCCGGAATCGGCCGCATGTCCGAGGCGATCGAGATCGCGACCGCCGCCGAGCGGCTGCTGCGGCCGCCGGTGCCGCACCCGCTTGCCGGCAAGCGCGTGCTGATCACCGCGGGTCCCACGCACGAGCCGATCGATCCGGTGCGCTACATCGCCAATCGTTCTTCGGGCAAGCAGGGCTTTGCCATTGCCGCCGCCGCGCAAGCCGCCGGCGCCGAAGTGATTCTCGTCAGCGGCCCGGTCGATCTCAGCGATCCCCAAGGCGTGACGGTGAAGCATGTGGAATCGGCGCGGCAGATGCTGGAACAGGTGCAATCAGCGCTTCCCGCCGACATCGCGATCTTCGCCGCCGCCGTTGCCGACTGGCGCGTCGTCAATGAAGGCGAGCAGAAGCTGAAGAAGACCTCGGCCGGCATGCCGCCGCTTCAGCTGGTCGAAAACCCCGACATTCTCGCGACGATCTCAAAACTCGCCGACAAGCGTCCGCCGCTCGTGATCGGCTTTGCTGCCGAGACCGAGCACCTCATCGACAACGCCAAGTCAAAGCTCGCCCGCAAGGGCTGCGACTGGATCGTCGCCAATGATGTCTCGCCCGCCACCGGCGTGATGGGCGGCGATCGCAACACCGTGCACCTCATCAGCAAAAATGCTGAGAACAACGGCGAGATCATTGTTGATTCCTGGCCGGTGATGACCAAGGAACAGGTCGCCATCGAACTGGTCGCGCATATCGTAAAAAGCGTGACCGACAAATCCCTGGAGCCGGCATCTTGAGCACGCAAGTCACTGTCGAACTGCAGCGCCTGCCCCACGCGGAAGGCCTGCCGCTGCCGGCCTACCAGACCGCGGAAGCCGCCGGCCTCGACCTGATGGCGGCGGTGGCGGACAGCGAGCCGATGATGCTCGCGCCCGGCCAATATGCGCTGGTACCGACCGGGCTCGCGATTGCTCTGCCGCCCGGGCACGAGGCCCAGGTGCGGCCGCGCTCGGGGCTTGCGGCCAAGCACGGCGTCACCGTGCTGAACTCGCCCGGCACGATCGACGCGGACTACCGCGGCGAGATCAAGGTGATCCTGATCAACCATGGCGCCGCCCCCTTCGTGATCAAGCGCGGCGAGCGCATCGCGCAGATGGTGATCGCGCCAGTGGTCCAGGCCGCGCTGGTTCCCGTGGTGACGCTGTCGTCGACCGATCGCGGCGCAGGCGGCTTCGGCTCGACCGGCCGCTAGTTTCTTACCTCTCCCGCTTGCGGGAGACGGAGCGCCCCGTAATCGTGGCAAGCAATCCGCACGACACGCTCACGCACGGCAAATCCAACCGAATCACCCCTAAGAACGACGTGACCTGGAACCCCGCCACCGGCATTTTTGTGTAGCCGTCTTTGCGTTCACGGTCTGGACTCTTACCGGTGGAGTCACGGTGAGGGTATTGTCGATTGATTCGCGTGCGGCGGGGGTCGCCGCGCGTCAATTCGTGCGGTCTCGGGGCAACTATGTCAGGCGTGATCGTGTCGATGCGTCGGACGCTGTTGTCGTGCACATCGTTGGCACGCAACAGCTTGTTGGGAGGCGCTCTCGCAGCGCTGCTGCCGGCTGAGCCGGCGGAGGCCGCCGACATCGTCGACACACTCTCGATATTGCTGGATTACAACCGGCAAGAACTCGCGGGGCTGGCCACCGCGCTGGCTTTGCTCGGCTTCACGGTCGTCGCTGCGATCATGCTGATGCGCACGCGCGTCCGCACCGCGAAGAACGAGGCGGCGTTGCGCGCGCGGATCAGGGAACTCCAGTTACAGACCGACCGCTTCGGCGCGATGCTGTTCGCCGAACCGCAGGTCCTGATCTCCTGGCCGGCCGGCGACGATCGCGCGCAGATTTCGGGTGACGTCTCCATGGTGCTGCCGCGCGATTCGTCGCCGCAGCGCGTGCTCGCCTTCGGAACCTGGCTGCCGCCGGAACCGGCGCTGCAGATGGACCACGCCGTCGATGCGCTGCGCGACCGCGGCGACGGCTTCCAGGTCACGCTGACCACCGCCAACGGCCACACGCTGGAAGCGCTCGGCCGCGCCATCGGCGGTCAAGCCATTGTCCGGATTCGCGAACTCTCCGGCCTTCGGCGCGATCTGGCCGAGACCAATCTGCGCTACAAGGCGCTCTCCGACGAGACCGAGATGCTGCGCGGCTTCGCTGCGGCAGCGCCATGGCCGATCTGGGCCAAGGGCGAGAACGGCGCGCTGACCTTCGCCAACCCGGCCTATGTGCGCGCCACGGAAGCCAACAGCGTCACTGACGCCCGGGAGCGCAAGCTCGAGCTGCTCGACAGCGCCGACCGCACCGCCATGGAGCGCGGCCTGAAGGACGCCGCGAGCTTCAGCTCGCGCCTGCCGATCGTGACCGGCGGCGAGCGGCGGATCTACGATGTGCGCGCCGTCAATGTCGGCAGCGGCAGCGTCGGCGTCGCAATCGATGCCAGCGAGGCGGATGCGCTGAGCGCGGCCTTGGTGCGGATGGCGGAGGCGCATCGGCGCACCCTTGACCAGCTGTCCTCCGGCGTTGCCGTGTTCGACGGCCAGCGCCGGCTCGCCTTCTACAACGATTCCTATCGGCGGCTGTGGGACCTCGACCGTACCTTCCTCGACGCCAATCCCGACGATTCGAGCGTGCTCGACAAGCTCCGGGCCGCGCGCAAACTGCCGGAGCAGCCGGATTTCCGGGCCTGGAAGGTCAAGCTGCACGAGGCCTATCGCGCGGTCGAGGCCGCGAAAGACACCTGGTACCTGCCCGACGGGCGCGCGCTCTCCGTCGTCACCTCACCGAATCCGGAAGGCGGCGTCACCTATCTGTTCGACGACGTCACCGCGAGCCTCGAGCTCGCCCGCCGCTTCGACGGCATGATCCGTGTTCAGCGCGAAACGCTGGACAGCCTCGCCGAAGGCGTCGCGGTGTTCGGCAGCAACGGCAGAGCACAGTTGTTCAATCCGGCCTACGTCCGGATGTGGAAGCTCTCCCACGATGCCATGCGCGAGGAGCCGCATATCCAGACCGTCGAAGGCTGGTGCCAGCAGCTGTTCGACGATCCGACCGTCTGGCGCCAGATCCGCGAGGCCATCACCTCGATCGAGAACCGCGCCGACGTGCCGCTCAAGCTGGAGCGCAAGGACGGCAGCGTGCTCGATGGCATGATCCGCCCGCTGCCCGATGGCGCGACCATGCTGACCTTCCTGGACATCACCGACACCGAGAACGTCGAGCGGGCGCTGCGCGAACGCAACGAGGCGCTGGAGACGGCCGACCAGATGAAGGTGGATTTCGTCCACCACGTCTCTTACGAGCTGCGCTCCCCGCTCACCACCATCATCGGCTTCGCGCATTTCCTCAGCGATCCCTCGACGGGGCCGCTGACGCCGAAGCAGGCCGAATATCTCGACTACGTCACCAAATCGACCAACGCGCTGCTGGCGCTCACCAACAACATCCTGGATCTTGCGACGATCGACGCCGGCGCCATGAAGCTGGAACTCGGCCCGGTCGACGTCAGCAAGACCATCGAGCTCGCCGCCGAAGGCCTCCAGGACCGGCTCGCCACCGACCGCATCCGCCTCAAGGTCGAGATCGCGTCCGATGTCGGCAGCTTCGTCGGCGACGAGAAGCGCGTGGTGCAGGTGCTCTATAATCTGCTCGCCAACGCCGTCGACTTCTCGCCGCAGGATTCCACCGTCGGGATCAGCGCGCGCCGCACCGAGCGCAGCGTGGTCTTCATTGTGACAGATTCCGGGCCTGGAATACCCGCTGACATGAAGGACAAGGTGTTCAACTGGTTCGAAAGCCGCTCGCAGGGCTCGCGTCATCGCGGCGCCGGGCTCGGGCTGTCGCTGGTGCGCTCCTTCGTTGAGCTGCATGGCGGCAAGGTGCAGGTGGATTCGGTCGTCGGCAAGGGCACGGTCGTGATCTGCGACTTCCCGACCGACCAGGCGGTGCATCGCGACGCTGCCGAATGATTGCGCCGACCACATTCTCCGTCGCGCTTCACAACGAGACGGCCACTGCGCAATTGATGGCCGATCTCGCGCTGCTGGTCGGCCCCGGCGATGTCATCACGCTCACCGGCGATCTCGGTGCGGGCAAGACTGCCGCAGCCCGCGCCATGATCCGTTACCTCGCCGGTGACGAAGAACTGGAAGTGCCGAGCCCGACCTTCACGCTGGTGCAGGGTTATGAGCTGCCGGCGTTTCCGGTGATGCATGTCGACCTCTATCGCGTGGAAGACGAGAGCGAGCTCGAGGAGATCGGGATGTCGCCGCTCCCCGACGCCACGCTGGCGCTGATCGAATGGCCGGAGCGCGCGCCGTCGGCAATGCCCGCGGACCGCATCGACATCGCATTGACACATCGCCCGGCCCTGGGCTCGAATGCCCGCGCCGCCGATATCAGCGGCTACGGCAAGGCTGCCGCCGCCGTCGCGCGGCTGAAGGCGCTGCGCGAATTCCTCGATGTGTCCGGCTACATCGACGCGGGCCGCAAGCGCATGGCCGGCGACGCCTCGACACGCTCCTATGCGCGGCTGATCCGCGACGACGGCGTCGTCATCCTCATGAACTTTCCGCAGCGCCCCGATGGCGCGGCGATCTACAGCGGAAAATCATACAGCGCCGCGGTGCATCTTGCGGAGAACATCAAGCCGTTCGTCGCGATCGACGAAGGCCTGCGCGCGGCAGGAATCTCGGCGCCCGCGATCCACCATTTCGATCTCGACCATGGTTTTCTGATCTCGGAGGACTTTGGCAACGAGGGCGTGATCGAAGGCGATCCGCCGCGCCCGATCACTGAGCGCTATGAAGCCGCGACCGACGTATTGGCTGTGCTGCACGGCAAGACGCTGCCGGAAACGCTGCCGCTGGATGGGCAAACCTATACCATTCCCGCTTGGGACACCCATGCATTGCTGATTGAGATCGGCTTGATGCCGGAATGGTATCTGCCCGATCGCAACGCGCCACTGAGCGACGAAAAGCGCGCGGAGTTCTTCGCGATGTGGCGAGAGCTGCTGAAGAAGCCGCTGATCGCACCCAGGACCTGGATCATCCGCGATTACCACTCGCCGAATCTGATCTGGCTCGCGGACCGCACCGGCATGGCGCGCGTTGGCGTGATCGACTTCCAGGACACCGTGCTCGGGCCGCACTCCTATGACGTGGTGTCGCTACTCCAGGACGCCCGCATCGACGTGCCCGAGAATATCGAGCTGATGCTGCTGTCGCGCTATATCAAGGCGCGCCGCGCCGACAATGCCAGTTTCGATCCGGCCGGTTTTGCCGAGCTCTATGCCATCATGTCGGCGCAGCGCAACACGCGCCTGCTCGGCACCTTTGCCCGGCTCAACCGCCGCGACGGCAAGCCGCATTATTTGCGCCACCAGCCGCGGATCTGGACCTATCTCCAGCGCTCGCTGGCGCATCCGGCGCTTGGCCCCTTGCGCGACTGGTATCTCGCCAACGTCCCGCCGCCCCGATCCTGAGCTGGAACCGATTTACCGGCTGTTAGCCATCGCGCCGGTATCATCGCCCGCGAGCCGCCGGACAAATACGGGGCTGGAGCAAGGGCAGATGGCGGTCAAGACGGACCATCGCGGGAACAGCCGGGTTGTTTTCGAACGTGGTGTGCCGGCCCAGATGATGGGCATCGACGGCACCTGGCGGCGCGAATGCACCATGGAGGACGTCTCCGACAGCGGCGCCAAACTGACCATCGACGGCTCGGTCGAAGGCCTGCATCTGAAGGAATTCTTTCTGGTCCTGTCGTCAACCGGGTTAGCGTACCGGCGCTGCGAGCTGGCCTGGGTCAATGGCGACCAGATCGGCGTCAATTTCCTGAAGGTCGGCGACAAGAAGAAAAAGACGCGCTCCACAGCCGTCGGGGCGTGACGGCAACACACGTCGCACAACCGTCACGGCGGGTGGTTAAGGCCGTTGAGATGCGGTGCGGTCGAGTCCGGTTCGTGCTAGGATTGCTGCAAACGCGAATTTCAGAGGTTCGAGAAAGCGAAGTATGTCCGTCAAACCGACCAAAGCCATGGTGCTCGCCGCAGGGTTCGGCCTGCGCATGCGTCCCCTGACGGATAAAATGCCGAAGCCGATGGTGCCGGTGGCTGGCCAGCCGCTGCTCGACCACGTGCTCGACAAGCTCGGCCTGGCGGGTGTGACCGAGGCAGTGGTCAATGTGCACTACCTTCCGGACCAGATCATCAATCACACCGCATCGCGCCAGCTTCCGCACGTGACCATTTCGGACGAGCGCGACCAGGTGCTCGGCACCGGCGGCGGCGTGGTCAAGGCGCTGCCGCTGCTCGGCGACGCGCCGTTCTTCCACGTCAATTCCGACACGCTGTGGATCGACGGCGTCCGTTCCAATCTGACCCGGCTCGCGGAAAACTTCGACCCCGCGCGCATGGACATCCTGCTTCTGATGGCGCCGACCGCCACCAGCATCGGCTATAGCGGCCGCGGCGATTACGGTATGCTGCCCGACGGCGCGCTGCGCAAGCGTAAGGAAAAAGAGGTCGTCCCGTTCGTGTATGCGGGCGCGGCCATCCTGTCGCCGAAGATCTTCGTGGACGCGCCGCAAGGCGAGTTCTCGCTAACGAAAATGTTCGACCGCGCCAATGAGCAGGAGCGCCTGTTCGGCCTCCGCCTCGACGGCGTCTGGATGCATGTCGGCACGCCGGATGCGGTGCACGCCGCGGAAGAGGCGTTTCTGGAGAGCGTGGCGTAGGCCAGCCTCGAACACGGTGCCGTAAGGTGGGCAAAGGCGCACTTGCGCCGTGCCCACCATCTCTCTCGATCACAAATAATGCGTGGGCACGCTTCCGCCTTCGCTCTTCGAGCTACGGCGGACAAGTCGCTTTGCCCACCCTCATATGGGGCATTTTGAGTCAAGGCTCTTGCGTAGGTCTGGGTCAGGGTTTGACGATGCGAGGGCGGCGCGCGGAGCCAT
>NZ_JBEPTH010000039.1:0-11785 GCF_040549385.1 Bradyrhizobium sp. LB11.1
TCTACCCGCATCTACCGACCTTAAGGCTAGCCTTAAAGCCACATGCTTCCTCGGAAGCCGGTCACCGAACAAGACGGTCTCCGCCGGAGGGATACACTTCTGGCGACCGTACCAACTGTTTACTTCCTTCTGCGCCTGGTTCTTTGCGTAGCCATAGCGCTGTTGCAAGCGGCCTTCGAGCTGGTCTTGCTTGCCCGCAATGACGTCGAGATCATCGTCAGTAAGCTTGCCCCATTGCTCTTTGACCTTGCCCTTCATTTCCTTCCAGTTGCCTTCCACACGATTCCAATCCATTGCGAATCTCCTTGGATGGGAATCCGGCAACTGGAGGAGATCTAATTGGTTCCTGTGGTGGCGAGTACAGTTAGCGCAGGTGCCCGAGCCCGATGCCGAGCGAAAGTGCCTTCTGCCTCAGTGACCCTTCGCTGCGCTTCATCATCTTCGAGAGTTTTGAAACTGGTGTGCGGGATTTAGAATGGGCTTTGACCAATTTGATATCCGCTGCCGAATAAGCCTTCCGAGATTTCTTTGAGCTCTTTGCATTCTTCGCCACTTACCGTCTCCGTTGTTATGCTGGCGTCTAGTTAGCATCAAACGCTAATGAAGCAACCTCGAAACCGATCGACGCTCGTTACTCGTAACTGTTTGGGCCCATCAATTTGATTGCTTTCGGAGACTGCCGCTTCGGCACTCTGCGCTTTTGCTTCCGTTGGGATACAGTTAGCTATTAAAGCGCCTCTCGTGCCGGTGGAGGAGCCGTTCACAGGATAAAAACCTGACATCGGCCTATGACTTGTTCGATCGCTTCGTTTCGAAAACGGGTTCAGCGTGGGAAAGCAGGAAAGACTTCGAAACGAAATGTCAGGCAGCACGTTGCCATTCTCCCCTTCACCGGTGCCATAGGGCCGGTTTTGAAGGAAGTCTCGGTTGCCAGAGCTGCCTCGGGTGTTAGGGTATTTTTCGTCGGCGAGCTACTTCTCTCCCGCCTTTTGTTTTAGGCTCATGTACGTGATGAATCGTATTAGGTCAGCGTCAGCCGCGACGTAAATAGTGCAAGGTAATTTCCGGCGGGCAATTGAGGCGCACGGGAACGACGCTCGAGCCGGCACCAACGGAAGTATAGCCGGTCATATCTCTGTACTGCCAAGGCCCAGCCCCCATCCGTCTTGGCAGCACCGCCTCGAGCTTGATAGGAATGGATCCGGGGAGACAAATCTGACCGCCGTGGGTGTGTCCGCTCAGCATCAGATCAAAGTTGGCATGGGCAGCCTGACGATAGACCTCCGGTGTGTGAGACAACAAGATCGAGAACTCACCGCGGGGTATCGGGAGAGCGGCTTTTTCGATGTTGTCCACTCTGAAGAAATGTGCGTCGTCGATTCCCGCCAGATAGATCCGTTGGTCCTTGCGAACGATTGTTTCGCATTCATTGAGCAGCACGCGAATGCCCATGGCTTCGAGCCCGGGAACCATCTGAATCGTATCGTGGTTGCCGAGCACGGCATAGATTGGCTGTTTCAGATGAGTTGCCACTCGCGCGACACCATCCAGCGCGGGCTGGAACGGCCCAACAGTCCGACCCCGATAATCGCCAGTTAGGACACACACATCGTACTGCATGCTGCCAACCAGCTCGATGAGTCTGTTCATGGCAACTTCATTCATATCCACGTGAAGGTCGCTAACGTGGAGAATGGTGAAGCCCTCAAAGCGGGGCGGTATTGTCTTGAACCTCATTTCGTTTCGTTTGACGAGAATGCGTTCTGCATTCTGTCGTGCACGCCAGTAGAGCCCCGTTGCCTTCAGAACATTTCGAATGATCCACTCGGCCCAAGATGAGTTTTCAAGGTGAAAAAATGTGAGGCCCTGGCCAAATACCTGAGCTTCGTGATCTCTCTCAATCCCCAATCGCTGCCGGGCATGGAGCGGCCCGAGACGGATCTCGAGTTTGCGCAGAATGTCTTCGTCCACCAGCTAGTCCTTTTGAACGGCCTTCGGGTAGATATAGCGTATTCTCATGAGGCCAAGGTCAACCCGACAGTGGCTAATTCCCACGCTTCCACTGAATGTCGCGTTGGGTCATTTGGCTCGGCACAGCAACAAACTGCATCGCTATTCGATCACGTCGGCGCAGCCGAACAGCGACAGCGACTTCAGGTTGATGGATGAGGTCGACCGTGGTGCTTTCGATGACCGGCGCAAGACGTTCCGCTGAAAGGCGCTCACAATAGTCTATAGAAGATCGAACTAACGTCGGATGCAACTATAAGCTAAGCTGAAGAAATGCAACTTCTGCATATTCTGCAATTATTGGTTTTAATGACGTTGGCGAACGGCACACCGATCGTTGCGAAGAAGCTTTTTGGCCCACGCTTTTCCTTTCCGCTGGATGCCGGCACCGTATTTTTTGATGGGCGGCCGTTGTTTGGGCCATCGAAAACCATCCGCGGTATTTTGATTTCAGTCCTCATCACGACAGCAAGCGCCCCGCTTATCGGTCTGGATCTGACGATCGGTGCAATCGTAGCGGGCGCGGCTATGGCGGGCGATTTGTTGTCCAGTTTCGTGAAGCGCCGCCTAAACTCTCCGCCGAGCAGCCAGGCACTCGGGCTCGATCAGGTTCCCGAATCCCTATTTCCGATGCTGGCATGCCGCGACGCACTTTCATTGACGATCGCAGACGTAGCGCTTGGCGTCGGGATCTTTTTTATTGGCGCGCTAATTCTATCTCGTTTTCTATTCCGGGCCCACCTGCGCGACGAACCATATTAGCCCGCCGTTAGCCCGAACGAAGGCAATGCAGGGTGATTTCTGGTGGACAGTTGAGACGAACAGGAACGACGCTCGATCCAGCACCCACAGAGGTGTAGCCAGCCATGTCGTGATACTGCCAAGCTCCTGCCCCCATCCGTCGAGGCAATACTGCATCAAGTATGATCGGAATAGATCCTGGCAGACAGATCTGCCCACCGTGCGTATGCCCGCTCAGCAACAAATTAAAATCGGCATGCGCCGCCTGACGATAGATCTCCGGTGTGTGTGACAATAAAATGGAGAACTCGCCATACGGGATCTGCAACGTCGCCTTTTCGATATCGTCGGCCTTGAAGCGGTGGGCGTCATCGATTCCGGCTAGATAGATTTGCTGATCGCCGCGCACAATCACCTCACTCTCGTTGAGCAGCATACGTATTCCCATGGCTTCCAGCCCCGGAACCATTTGGATGGTATCGTGGTCGCCCAGAACCCCATAAACGGGCTCCTTTAGATGAGCTCGCACTCGTGCGACGCCGTTCAAGGTTGCCTCGAACGGTCCAAAATTCTTCCCCCGATAGTCGCCGGTCAGAACACATAGATCGTAGCGCATGTCGCCGACGAGTTCGATCAGGCGCTGCATGGCAGCTTCATTCATGTCCACATGCATGTCGCTAAGGTGGAGTATGGTGAAGCCGTCGAAAAGCGGTGGCAACTCCTTGAACATAACATCATTGCGCTTGACGAGAATGCTTCCTGTATTTCGGCGTCCGCGCCAGTAGAGACCGGTCAGCTTAAGTGCATTTCGAATGACAGAATGGACTGGATACCAGTTCCTTATGTGAAAGGAGAGGAGGCCATGGCCGAAGGTTTGTGCCTCGTGGTCCGCCTCGATACCCAATCGCTGTCTCGCATGGAACGGTCCGAGACGCTCCTCCATTTTGCGCAAGATATCTTCGTCCATGGAACAACTTCCTCCGAAATCGGCCCGACCCTCCATGGAAGCACCAGGCCCTGCCAGACTGTTCAGAGTATTCCTTTCGGCCGACTGCCTGGGAGCACGAAGTCCTGGAAACTTTCTCCGGCTTTTCTCATCAACCTATTGGCCGTAGTGGAAATTCGCTATGAGCTCGATGTCGCATTTGGGTCATGAGCGTCGATTTGGTATGCCGCAATCCAAGTCCGGTCTCTCCCAAACAGCCGACGCCGGAGTGAACGTCACGGTTCGACGCTATGGGCCATGTTCGGAAGTCGCGGTGCGCCCGCATCATCTCCACATCCGCGATCGGTATAAGCCTGCTACTTCCTCAGGAACCCTTCGCCGTCAGAAGTGTTAGGCCAAGCCACACAATCTCAAATTGCTACAAGTTGTTCGCAACGCAAAGCGCAGAGCAACTTTTAAGTGAAAGGTCGGCGCGGCGAGGTATTCCAACCATTGCGCCTTGCGTCTGCCCCCGACAGACAGGTGGGAGGCATAACATGCACCCTTTCTTGCAAAGGCTGCGCTGGCGATTGCGGGGCTGATCGTCGGACTTGAGACCGTCAATGCGGGGCAGCTGGACATGCCGATGGAACCGCAATTGGCAACACCGCGTCACGTGCGGTTTGAGACGCCGACGCTGCCGCCGATGGCCTACACGATGTTTTGCCTGCGCTATGCCGACGAATGTCGCGCACGGCCGATGTTTCGCGGGGGTCTGGTTCGCCTGACTGGCGAACGCTGGGCCATCCTCAAACAAATCAATCAGACCGTCAACCGCAGCATTAATCCGGACGTCGGCGCGGAATTGAGCTCGGGCGTCGAAGCCTGGTTGATCAATCCGGATCGTGGCGATTGCAACGACTACGCAGTGACCAAGCGCCACGAACTGCTCGATTGGTTTACCAGACCTCTTAAGCTGTCTCGTCCCCAAGCGTGCAATGGTGGCCACCGATCGGGGGCAAACTCGACAGTAAGAGCATCAGGGTCAGGCTGCAAAACCGGCCAGACCGTCATCTTGAGGAAGCAATGTCGGCAACGGTAAAGCAGCAAAGGCCGAAGCAAAAAACGTCCAACCCGACTGCGTCACCGAGCTATGTCGGGACAGTTTCCATCGCCGTGGGGAACCTAGTCAATATGATCACGATATTTGCCGTGTCGGGCACCGTCCTGCTCGGCCTACTAGTCGCCAAGCATTTTTCGGTTTAGAAATCGAAAGGTTCACCAGTGCCAACCGACACGTCCAACTAGCATCTGCTAGCCTGGTTTTCAGCTCCAGGTAGCGCCACCAAATCTACGATACGACCTCCAACTCTTGCGCCTCACGTTGCGCTTTGAACGCAGCGACAAATATTTCGAGGCCGACTGAGGTCAAGCCGTTCTCTGTGATGAGACCCAACCGCATGAGATTAGCCGTCTCACTCAGACTGTCGCCATGCGAGGATCCGCCGCCAAACAGCTTAATGATAATTCGCTGCTCCCTGCGCGTTAGCTTATTCCAGAGCGTCAAGTCAGGCACCCAAGGCCTCGCGCGAATCGCTGCATGACACTGAGAGTTTTCCGGTCACTCAAAGGCGAAATCGTGGCAGCGCTCGCCACGCTCCGAGTAGAACCTACATTTTCAACAGTCCACTTGACCGCCACGTCTGCAACGATTGGGCGTCTGGGTCGAGACCGATAGCCGCACTCAAAAGCTGATGGTCGTAGCATGCGAAACGACGTCGGCGAGATCGAGCTTGTCTCGCCATCAGCCAATTACTTGCGGTGACGATGATCGTGCCCGGATGATCGCGTTACTCGGCCCAGCAAAGCCGCAGGCATAACTTACCATGAACTCGGTGCCGCAAACGACACTCCGTGAGTCACCTGCAGCACGCGTATTTCATCGGTCGCATTGATGATGTCGGCCATCCGGCACGGGACTGACGCTGCCTCCGTGTCGGCCTTCGCGTATGCGTTGTTATGGAACAACTCGGCCGTCGAAGAACCACTTGTCGGGTAGCTGTTGCACCACCTTGACCTGGTTAGCGCCGTCGATGTTCACGCCCGCAAACATCGGCATGCGCCTGGATGCCGACATCACGACAGAGAAATGCTAATAATCGAGACGGTTACCCTCAACGCCCTCGATCTCCGGCACATCGCTTCTGCGAAGGGCAAGTGGAACGGGAAGCGGAACGTCGAAGCCCAGGAAGTCGCTGCCAAAGCCCTTACGGCCTGCAAATCGCTCGGGCGGCGAACGCCTAGGCCGGCGGAGTGCCTCGAGCGAGCCAATGCCCTCGGGAGAAGAACCCGATGGCCAGAGATATTGAGGTCGGGGAGTAGCGGCTTTGTGGCTATGTCCACTTTCATTTCTGCCTCCTCCGTCCACCAGGCGTGGCCCCGATAGCTCCGTTCAACAGAAGTTCGTCGTATAGAGCGAATAGTCGTGTGACGTTATGAACGCGTTCGAGGGCCGATCCTGAATCCAGCGTCTCCAACATCTTTCCCAGCAAGCCAGCGACGTCCAATACTTCAATGAGCCGCTGTAGGAGAAAGTCGGCTTGTCTGGTCTTTTTCAGTTCAATAATCAAACGTGCCGGCTCAAGTTCGACCGGCCAGATTGGGGCGCGAGACTGCATATATTGCAGCGCCGATCGAAAGTTTTCAGATTCGTATCTTGCCGCGTCAATCAATGCTGCGCGAGCAGGCGCATAGAGTTCGTGCGTACGCCCGCGCACAAGCCATCGCATCTCGCGATCGTCACCGCCGAATGCGACCCTCACGGAATCTCGCCTACTGATCACCTTTTCAAGTTGCTGATAATTAACTTGCTTGCTTCGTCGTAGGCTCGCGAGTTGCTGCGCGATCGCAGGGTTGACCGGTATCGGGGGCCGGCGCTCGCGCGCGCTGCTATCTTCGCGCAAAATCTGGCTATAAACCGCCGGAAGATCCACCGCCTTTGGGACCACTGTCAGGCCCAACGACATCATACGCATGACGTCGGGTTCGATCCGCTCCCGCACAACGTCAAACCGGGGCACGCTTCCACGACTTGCCCATGCCTGCCCGCCGGTTGCCACAGTCGCCACCGCAGCCAGTATCAACCCACCGTAGCGACGAAGTCCCCTCAGTTCGTCCAGCATCCATGTCGCAACGACGTCGTGAGAGCGGTCCACGGCGAGGTTGGCCAAGGCCCACTTCCATATCCAATGTCCGGTAAGCCATCCCTGTGGCGAAGGGTCAAGTTCATCGACTCCTACGATATTCAAGAGCGTCGATCGAGTAAGACGCTGTATTCCGAAAAAGTCCGCCTGATTGAACAAGTCTCCCACGCGCGATTCGAGGTCACGATTCTGAAGCACTCTGGACAAACGCTTGCGCGTGGGCGGCGCCGAGCTAGCGATCTGCTCGTCATATTCGTCGTCTTCTTTGAGAACACGAACTCGTGAGGCGTGAACGACACCCGATTTTGCTTTTCTAGCTCTGACGTCGCTCCTGACCTTCTTGCGCAATGGTTCGGGTAGTGCGGCCCTCTCGTCTTCCGAGAGATTGCCTTGAGCAAGAAGAGAGGCCGCCTCGATCGGCATTGCGTGCGCATCTTCACCGGCAAGGAGCGCCACTTGTTGGCGCAATAACTGATCCCTCTCGAGCATCTTTGTTTGCCCAAGAAATGCGCGGTAGTAAGCCTCATGCTGCCGATTGCTGGGATTATTAGAATCCTGCCTCGAGAACCAATCGGCCGCCCGAGCATGAACGTCGGCAACGATCTCCTTCAAACTGCGGCCGCCCTCATCCCCTTCCCTGGTCTCGTCTCCGCGAAGCATAGGCAGCATAACCCTGCGGAGGTTTTTCACGTGACGCACTTCCTCCGGCCCGACGTACTCGACGAGCCACACTTCCCTTGCCAGCGCGGAAAACAAGTCTCGCGCCTTCTGATCGCTGATTGGCCCGAGGCCGCAAGGCTCCGCCAGCACCTCACCGATAAGCGTAGGAGTGACACTGCGAAGCGCCAATCCTGGATGCGCCAGGCTTCGTATCTCGGCTGCCTTGACTTCTCTCTCGCCACCGTCTTCCGCAGTAAACTTGTGGTCCTTGATACGATCGAGGAAGCGCGAGTAGAGCACGGAGATCGCGAATTTGGAGCGATAGAGATTTGATCTCCCAAAATCCGCAATAAGGGCGTCGATTTCCTGGCCCGAGCGGCCACGCGCGTAGAGGATCAGGATCAAAAGAAGGAGCGGATACCATGTGACGCCATCGACTGCCGCTATCCTCTCGATCCGTCGATTGGACAAGACCCTGGCGTCGTGCCGTCGATCCCGAAGAAATTCAACTGCCTCACCCGAAGAAAAGCCCCCGATTTCGATCTTGGCGCCAAACCAGGTGGCGAGCCGTTCTTCCTCGTTCGGGAAGGGCGCTGCGCGGCCGGCTACAATAGCCCGTACGCTCGCAAACGCCGGCTGGCCATTTGGCCCCGCCAGCGATTTTATCGAATCGATCCAGCCGAGGAGCAACCCGAACGAGGTGAGTTCGAGCATTTCATCGTGCTCTCGAATGGTGACGTCCTCTGGGCGCCGCATGTCGCACTGGACGAGAACTTCTTCAAAAGTATCGACGACAATGACAAGATGATGATACTTTCGTTTTTCGGAGATGATCTTTGCAAGACCTAGCATCGCATTGTCGATGGCTTTTAGTTCGCTGTCCGGACGACGGGCCTCCCGCGCCATTTCCCGACGCAAAGCGTCCATCTGACCGTCTAGGTCGGAACGCGCTCGCCCGATCTGACGCGTTAATTCGGCGGTCCACTCCCGCTCGAGGCCGAGCGAAAGGTTGGGCTCATCGAAATCCAGGAGAACTGTAATCGGACCGCTCCAATCGTCCTTTCGAAGAGTTTTGACGGTCTCCGCGACGAGGGCCGATTTGCCGCTTCCTCCAATGCCTGTGACAAGGACGGGCCTTAGCCAAGGTAACCTATCAGGATCGGCTGCCGGCTCAGCGAGCTTAATCAGCGGCATGGCTATCTCGCCCACTAGCGCATATTTTCGCAGTGCGGCGAGTTCTGATCTTCGACCGACCAGTTTCGGTGCGACGTGATCGAGGCGTTGCTTCTCATCTAAACGGCCAAGGACCCATCTTGGATCTTCAGTCCCGGCGGGACTCGGCGCGCCAATGGCGTGATTGACGAAATCCTGTGCAACCGCGATATCAAGCAATTCAGGCGGATCAACTTTTTCATAACTTGCGGAGCGTTGGCCCTTCAGCAACCTAATCAGATGTCGCGCGAAGCGATCGCCTGCGAGCGGTTTGGCGTTCTTCAGCAGTTCACTGAAATCACGTCTCGCCATCGCGCGTGGCAACTCTCGGTGCCTCGCATGCGCTGACAGGCGCCAAAGTGTCTTGGCTCCAACAACCACTTCATCGACATCAGTTGCGAGCGCATTCAGAACGCTCGCCTCTACCTTGTCGTCCAGATTTATGTCGAGAAGATCAAACGGATCGAACGCGCCAACGATCGCTGCCCGCGCCCTGACGAGATCGATGCGCCCTTGCGTCTGTGAAGGCTCGTCTCCAGAACTCATACGATAGTCCTCCGAGGAAACGACGGCTCGAAGAATTCATTGATGACGCGACCAACGGCACCGCTACGCGCGGGCTTTTCATCGCGCTCGGCGATCGCCACGGCAATGTTGGCGAAACTCGTCAAAGCGTCGTCCGAGATTGGGATTCCTTCTAGCCTCCTAGCGACCCAGTTCTTGATATCCACTTTGCCAAGATGGTCCTTCAGTTCATCAATCTTTTTGGGCCCGACCTTCTGAAGAGCCGGCATATCCGGGTCGGACAACCCGATAAGAACCAGTCTCAGGTTTTGGCGTGCCGCAATTTCCGGATACAGCGAATCGAAAAACGACCGCGTTGAACCTTCCGTCAGGGGATGCTTGTCCAACTCATCGATCACGATCCATAGCTTGCGACGAGTCGCAACCTGGTCAAGGATATCACCGACTTTGCTCGCAAGCTTCTTGATCCTGTCATTCAGATCGGTCGATTGACTGTTTTCGGCGAGTTGCTCTTCGGTTGGAAGTTTTGCTGAAAGGCCGGGAGAAACAGCCTCAAGCAGCGAGGCTGCGGTATTGTACGCACTCTCCTTAACTTTCTCCGCGCCCACGCGTGCGACCTGGTCAACTGCGAAGTTGAGAGAGTCCATCAAGATTTCAGTCGAGAACGTCTTTCCAATTTGTGACGGCGGATTGTTTTGCCAGTCGTATCCGATCTGCACGACCAGGATCTTGCTAGCTCCGGCGCGAGCGGAGGCTACGGCTTCCTGCAGCGAAATACGTCCTATGAGAGCTCTACCGTTCGATAGGCGGCACCGACTGGACTTAAAATCACCTATGCGATCCTTGATCGCAGCGCCTGCGCGAGCGACAATGACCGAGAGCGGGATCGCAACGTTGACCTTGCTTTCGCGCGACGTCTCGCCGTTGGTGACGGTTGTCTCAAGTCCCGCCTGGTGTATGGCGACCGGCTCCATTTCGTAATTGAGACAAAGTCCTCCTGATGAGCCAGCGATTGTGCTGGCGTCGTGAAGCACGCGATACGAACTAGAGGCCACCGCCGCGAAATCCGTCTTTACGACCTCGGGAACGTTGAACGTACCCGACGTCATTCTCATCGGGAAATTTCCCGGATGCTGAAGTACGACCACGCTTCCGGCGGGCTCCTTCACCGCCGTCGAAGTAATATCATAGTAAAGCCGATCCAGGCCTGCATATGCATCGAGTTCGATAACGGCGAAATCCAGATACCGGTCCAGATCCTGTTGCTCCGTCGGCCAGGCAAGCCGCTTGTGTTCGTTCTTATCTATCAGGTGTTCGGGTGGCGCCGCGCGGCTTCCAGCAACGAGCCAGCTTTCGGTGACACCACACGATGACTCCTCGCCGTCCGGCGCGGCACGCGCAAAGAAATCAAACTCGACACGCAATTCGCCCCGGGATCCTTCCTTCTCTTTGCCAGGGTGATCCGGCCTTGGATCGCCCGGCACCGTATCGAGCAATGACTGGACGACGTGCCAACAGGTTAGGACCAGTCTCGGCCCGATCAGGAAGCCTGTTCCTGCCTCGTCCTCACCCACGCGGATTTTGCATGTATTTCGTTGAGCTCGCATGAGCCCGCCCATCACCTGATCCGGTTTGAGGAATGTCTGATTGGACATCACCTTCTGATAGGTGGCAGCTATCATTTTCCGGCTGAGCGGATCTCGCGCCGCAAGTGCCGGAATGATTGCGTTGGTCGGGATCGCCTTATTCTTGCGCTTCTGCGGCGCGCGCAAAAGTTGGTCGCCGCTGGTCTCAATCAGGAGTTCAAGGAAGCCATGCTTCTGCGCTTCTTCAAACGCGGCCCGGAAGTCTGCGGCGTCCTGTTCAGGGCCCGCTTGCAGCGGCTGACTTCTTTGCCGCCGCTGCGCCAACGGATAGAAGAGCAAAGCGCCCCGGGTCTCAGCTGCCTGGTCGTAGCATTGCCTGAAGAAGGCTCGCGATGCCTTGACTCGGGCAGCGATTTCGGCCGGATCGATATGGATATTGGGGGGCTTCGGCATTCGCTAAACCCAGGTCAGTCTCGCAATCAGATCCAGCGGTATTTTCTCCGAGGCGCGCACCGCTGACAGTGAGTGGGCGAAGTTTGCCGTAAGCGTCCGCCCTGCGAAGTGCAGTCCCGTCACTGGGAAATCGGCGACAAAACTTGAGACCATCGACCCGGATTGGCCGGCAAGCGTGGTGCAATCGTGCGTGAAGACCCACGCGGCCGTATCGCTCGGCACGGTACCAACCGTCATGTCGATTCGGCCCGGCGCCAAATATTTGCGCCCATAATCGAGACCGAATATCTCACCGAGCCGTTTAGCGATATCCATACTGACCTCACGCGTCTTCGGATCCTCAAGGGCAGCTATGTCGGGCCTGGCGGGATACCCAGAGCCGGCTTCGCAAATCTGAACAAGGGGATAAGTGGAGCTTCTGCCTGACGGCGGGCAAGATTGTCCCGCGAATCAGGAGAGACGATGACGAG
>NZ_JBEPTH010000040.1:0-11740 GCF_040549385.1 Bradyrhizobium sp. LB11.1
CTACCCGCATCTACCGACCTTAAGGCTAGCCTTAAAGCCACATGCTTCCTCGGAAGCCGGTCACCGAACAAGACGGTCTCCGCCGGAGGGATACGTCTCAACTCCACGGTTATCCTCTGCTCAGATCAGCAAAGATGTCAGAGGTCGTTGCTTCGAAATCCGTCTCTGGGACGGCCGGCTAGACAAATGCCTTTCCCTCGCCTGATGAGGTAATTAAGACTAGCGACTGGCTTGCGCGCAAACCGTTCGTTCGACTTGAGGCAATACCGTTTGCGGCCGCCAATGTACTGCATGATCTCGCAATCGCCGACGATGACACCAGAGCTGCGGCATCTGCCAGCTGGCTAAACAACCTCGGGGCGAAACCGGAGGATTTGGCCTAACGCAAAATTCCATAAGGCGTCAATCGTGGGCCTGACCTTCACACGGGAAGCTCTCAAGCGTAGTCCACAGCTCAAGATATTTCTGACCACGGGATATACTCGACCGCTCCCGGTAGGACCGTCCAAAATAGCACGCACCCGGAGCGCCAATTCGTGTCTCCGCAAAGGTTTGCTGAGCACTTCAAACTCATAGATCGTTGCCCTCAGCAAGATAGAACGGCGAAGTATCGCGCAGCCGTACCATCTCGCGGTAGCGGCTGATCAGCTTGATGCAAGCTCTTCGATCGGTAGCGGAAGCGGATCTTGCCACTCGCGCACGAACGGCCAGTCGGCGAACTGATCGGCCTGGCGGGCATGGGCGACCTTCGCCCTCACCACCAGCAACGGGTCGCGACGAAGCATTGACACGATCCCGATGCGCCATCAGCTTCGCGGTGTCGCCCACCACCCCTCGTTCAAACCGTCGCTCATTACCCAGGCCGGCCTTAGTGCCCGCATCCAGCGGGCGTCATTCGAACCTGTTAGAAATATAAACAGCCGGACTGTAACACGGAATAGCGCCGAGCAGGCCCCGACGGCGATGGTTACTTCCTCAATTCATAGGTCCCGTCCAGCCACCCCTGTAGCAATTCCTCGACCACCGCCGACACACTCGTCTTTTCCCGGATAGCCCTGATCTTGGCTTCCTCGATCGTCGGAGGGCATAACCATCCCCATCGCTCATCAGAAGCACGGTCTCGGTCGCGCCTTCATGCAAAACGCTGCCGATCTCCGTGTCTCGATCGGAATCGACAGGATACATTTGGCGGCGGATAATGTTGGTCGCTACGCTTGGATAAGGTGTGGCTTCCTGCCGAACAACGTAGCTGGGATACCCTCGGGCGTTCGATGATGCCGAAGCTGATCGACCTGGAGGGAAACTTGCCTTCCGAGCGCTTCGTCGCAATCATGACCATGCATCGAAGACCAACAAGTGCGCGTCTGGTCGCCGGCCTGCCGGACCTCGTTCAGACGCAGATTCCCACGGAGCAGGGACGCATGCTCGTGACCCTGGGTCGCGTGTTGTTTCTTGATAGCGGCGCGATTTGGCAGGGAGATCTGGACCTAAGAGCGAGGATTCGATGCTCTGCTGAGAGGAAAATAGCCGATGGACGTTAAGTCCTTTAGTACCAAATGGGGAGCGTTCGCAGACGACTCGAACTCGCCGCTGGCGGACATGGGAAACGAATCTGCTTGGGACCGAAGGTATAAGCGGGAATCGGAGGAATTTCGCCGACGACAACGCGCAAAGATCGTCGCATCCACTCCGCATTTGACGGAAGAACGTTTCCGATGTGGCTACCTCACCCTCGAACGCGCGGTGAACGGAAGTGGGGGGAAGGGTTTAGCCTGCGCCGGAAGTCAAAGGTGAGCAGCCTTTCTAGGTCGGGGATGCAGTCCCGAACGTAACCTGCCCTAGGAATCCGTCCCCGGCGGGGACGGACTTGCCCGGCGTCGGCCTGGTTAGGAAGCCGATGAGCAGGAACCAGAGTAGTCGTTGGAAATCAGGTCGGTTTTCTGGGCAAAGCGGACTCCGGGGTTGGCCGGGCCGCAATCGCCCTGTAGCGATTGCCCCCCAGCTGACATCCGGTCGCCGTTGCAATCCCCGCGGCCTCTGCCGTTTTCGCATAGCGCGGGCCGACTCTGCCCACTTAGGATCGGACTGCTGACGGACATCAAGTCAAGCGCCAGTCCCATTCGACCTTGCAGTTCTCCGTGGACCGCTCGATTCTGGACTCGGGGCAAAGCGTAGCTAATTTTGCGAAGGGAAGTAGCTAGAGCAGATTCTGATCAGATACGATCATAACCGGCAGCGGCGAAGAAGTTCAGGCACTCTTGGGCAGTGGAGGCGGCCAAGGCGAGGGCGATAGCATTGTCCAAAGCCTCGATTGATCGGGCGGCGGCCTTTCGAAGGGCGGCTTTGAGCTTTGCGAAGGCCATTTCGATCGGATTGAGGTCGGGTGAATAAGGCGCAGTCATGCCGGTCGCTCTCAGCGCGCCGACGAAGGTCGTCGTCTTCCAATGACCATGCGGGAGTGCTGCAACACAGCGCTGGCCGTATGGCGAACGGCCATAGCGCCGGGCCATTTTGGTCGAAGCTCCTGTCTCGTCGATGAACACTAAGCGATGGATGCCGATCTCAGGCTGAGATGCCTTCCATGCCGCGCGTTCAGCGGCCACGTCCGGCCGATCCTGCTCGCTGGCGTGTGACGTTTTTTTTGAACGTGATGTTGCGGCGATCGAAGAATCGCCAGACCACACTCGGCACGAAACGCTCGCCATGGGCTTTGAGGAGATGGTCAGCGATCTCGGCCAGCGTCATGTCAGGTGTAGTCTTGACCAGGGCGAGGATCTCCGCAGCATGACCTTCGATCCGAGCTGAACGCCGGTCTCCGCCCTGCGCTCCCGCCTCATAGGCGCCGGTGCTTCGCCACTCGCTAACCAGCTCGATCGCTGTCGATGGCGCTACGCCGAACCGGCCGGCGGCGCCCCGACAGCTCATGCCTTCATCTTCCACGGCCCGAATAATGCGAAGGCGAAGGTCCGGCGAAAGCGGTTTAGCCATGGGGGCTGGCCTCCATCACCAGCCCTCAGGATGAATCACGATTTGCCTCGTAAGGGAATCCCTTTCGATTCCGCCAGGTCGGAAAACGCTCTAGTCTCGTGGGGGATATTTCCGGATAACGGACGAGTCCAATCAGTCGCAAGGGAGCAATCATGTCCAGGCGCACACTGGTTCTTGGTGGCGGCCCCGCCGGGGTCGCCGCCGCTCGCACCGCCGCCCGTATGGGTGCCCAGGCCGTACTCATTGACTCTGGTCGACTCGGTGGGGTCAGCACCAACAGCGGTGTGCTGCCCGCCCGCGTCCTCGCCCACACCGCGCGCCTTAAGCGCGAAAGCGGCCAACTCGGCGTCTATGGTCTGCGCGCGACCGAAGCCGAGTTGGATTGGCCCGCGGCGCTGCGCCGCCTCTTCAATGTCGTGGAAGCCCTCCACGCTCGCAAGGAAATTGCCGAAGAAGCTCGCAAGCTCGGGGTTGATATCCACGAAAACGTCGGCGAGACACGCTTCATGTCGCCCACCACCATCGGACTTGCCAACGGAACAACCGTGGAAGGCGATGCGGCGATCGTCTGTGTCGGCGGCCGTTCGCGGAGTATTCGTCTGCCCGGCGCGGAGCTCGCTATCATTCCGAACGACATCTGGCGAATGAAAGCCATGCCCCGCAGCATAGCGATCGTCGGCACAGGTCACACCGGCTGTCAGATCGCCTCCATCCTCGCCCATTTCGGCACCGAAGTGCACATGATCGACCTCAAGGCGCGCATCATGCCGCAAGAGGACGAGCTACTGTCGGTCGTCATGGTAAAGGAATTCGCGGCCCGCGGCATCCGCATCCGGTCCGGTATCGACAGCATCGACGGCCTGAGCACGGGCATGAGTGGCGGCACGGTGCTGCATTACAAGGAAGCCGGCGAAAGCCGCAGTATCAAAACTGATGCAATTTTACTATGTGTGGGCTGGATCGGAAACGCCGACAGGATCGGCTTGGAGGAACTTGGCGTCGAGATCGCTCGCTCCTACATCAAAGTTGACAAGTATCTGCGCACGAACGTTCCCAAACTGTATGCTGCCGGGGACGTAACCGGACAGATGATGCTAGTTTCCGGCGCGACGCATGAAGGCCACGTCGCTGCGGTCAACGCTGTGACCGACGCCGGGACTAAGAACACGCGCATACATTGGTTCCTACCGGCAGCTTCACAGATCCGGAATACGGTGCGATCGGGTTGCGTGAACAGCAATGCTGCGACGCCGGAACCGATTATGAAACCTCTGTCATGTGGTGCGAGGATCTGACTCGCGCGATCATTGACGACCGCACAGCTGGCTTCTGCAAAATGATCGCGGACCGCAGGACACACAAGTTTCTGGGCGCGCATATCGTCGGCGAACGCGCCGTAGAAACTGTGCAGCTGATGGCCACGATCATGGCCGGGGGACTGACGGTGGAGCACGTAGCTGACCTAGAACTCGCGTTCCCGACCTATTCGGCGATCATCCTTATGGCAGCGCGGGACCTAAAATACAAACTCGATCCGGAGTATGCGGCACTCTACCAATCGGGCATGGCCGGAAGCCCCGCCAGCAAGGCGCTGTCCTGACCTGTTGCGGCCATCCGACGCGGTTGCCCCGGCGCGCAAGATTCCGCGGGGCTTCACCACCCAAATAGGCGCCTGTCGCCGTAACCGAAGTCGCCGAAGACGTAAAGATAATGTTCGGCTTCCTGCCGCCTGACGGTGTCACGGCCGGGGTCTGCGCCCACGCGACCTGTGCTGGACCGTTCGCTGCAATCGCATCTCAGGCTGTGCTGGCGTCAAGCTGCGATCACTGCTGTTCATTTGCCGAAACCGCATAGCCGGCAGGATCGAGTGAATTCATTATGGACCGCATTGAGACCGTGGTGCGTGACTTCTCATGGTCATCAGTCGCAAGTTGCGCAGCGACGAGACTTACCGGCTGCACCCTTAACGATTGGGAGCGCACGCGGAATGTTGACATTTCGAACCTCACTCACCTTCGCGGTGATGGCTTTTATCGTCGCTCTTGCTGTTTTGCTGATCGCCATTCAGGTCCGGGCGCTTCGTTGGGCAACGAAGGAAGCTGCGTCCGCTTATATGGACGCAACCAGCTCGAAGGCCTTGGGACGTCTTCAGACGGAGATCACCGCGATAGCTTCGTTGGCGCATGTACTGGCGACCAGTTCCAGCGTAGCCGATTCAAACGAGAGAACCGAGACGGGCCCGGCGATCCCACTTTTCAAGGCCGCACTGCAGGAACTGCCCCAAATGGACAGTATCTATGCCGGTTTCGAAAATGGCGCCTGGCTGCAGGTGCGGCGCATTGGCGACCTCAACGATGAACAACGCGAGAGGCTTCGTGCGACGCCTGGGGCCACCGTTGCAATCAATTTGATCCGCCCTGCGCAGAATGGCGAACTTCCAATGCGACGAATCTTTGAAGATCGGCAAGGCAACGAAGTCGGACAGCTTGATCTATGGAAATTCGGATACGACGCGCGCAAGCGGCCCTGGTACCGCGACACGATGAAAGCCGACCGTCCGCTGGTCTCGTCGCCGTACCTTGCGTTTAGCATCGGTGCACCCGTGATCACGATTAGCGCGCCCTTGCGAGGGAAAGTGCCCGGTGTCCTTGCCGCGGATCTCAAGCTCGACGCCTTCAGCGATTTCGTCCAGGCGCAACGGCCCGGGGAGCACGGTATCGTGCTGATTTTCGACTCAATGGGTTCGCTCATAGCCCATCCCGACTTCGCGCAGTTCGTTGTCGATGCGATGACACATCCGTCCCAACGACAATTGCCAAACGTCAAGGAGATCAACACCGGCGTCGTGGCGGCAGCCTTACGAACATCGCGCGGTCGCGACCGCTATGAAGGAAGCGTCCGCGACGACCAGGGGCGGGATTATCTGTTCAGGATGGCAAAATTCAGTGTGGGCGAGCAGTACAACGCCAACATCTTGCTGCTCGCGGCCCAGGATGACTTTGCTCAAAATGTCCGGAGCCTGCAGTTTACCGGACTGTTGCTCGCAACTATCGTCGGCGCCGCCTTCGTTCCCGTCGTTTGGATATTTAGCAGCAGAATGTCGCGATCCCTGAAAAACATAACGGCTCAGGCGGTCAAGCTTCAGACGCTGGCTGCGCCCGACCCCTCGCCAGTCGCATCGCGCATTAAGGAAATTCACGAGCTCGGCGACGCCATGGAGCTCGCGCAGCGCGCCATATGGTCGTTCGCGCACTTCATCCCCAAGGAAATCGTCCGGGGGATCATCGACAATTCCATCTCCACCGAGCTTGGCGGGGTCCGAGCGGAGATTACCGTCGTTTTCACCGACGTTCGGGATTTCACGGCGATCGCCGAGTCCGCCGATCCGGACGACCTCATGCACCAGATGTCACGCTATTTCTCCGTGCTTACAGAAGCGTTCCTCGCCGAAGGCGGAACGGTCGACAAATTCATTGGTGATGCGGTGATGGTGTTCTGGAACGCACCCAATCCGCAGCCTGACCACGTTGAGCGGGCCTGTCGGGCCGCCCTTGCGGGCAGAGCGGCGTGTGACAAACTCAACTCTCATTTTGAAGCTGAAGATCTAAAACCATTCTTCACGCGGTTTGGCATTCACGTCGGGGATGCCGTCGTCGGCAATCTTGGCTCGATGGAGCGCATGAACTACACAGCCCTGGGCAATACGGTGAATCTGGCGGCACGCCTCGAAGGCCTGAACAAGCAGTTTGGGACCAATATCCTTGTGAGCGAAGGCGTCTATTTGCGGGCTCAACATTGTTTCCAGTTCAGAGCTTTGGAGTCGGTCCTGGCCAAGGGCATGACCAAGGAAACACGCGTTTTCGAGCTCGTCGGGGCATCGACATGAAGTCAGCTTCGGTCCTGCGAGTTGTCGTTCTTGGATTGCTCGTCTTGCGGTTCCTGCTCGTCGGTCCGGCGGTTCGCGCAGACGAAGCCACTATCAAAATCGGCATTTTGCATTCTCTGTCCGGCACCATGGCAATCAGCGAGTCAGTACTTAAAGACACGGTTCTGATGCTGATAGCCGACCAGAACAGGAAAGGTGGGCTGCTCGGACGGAAATTGGAACCGGTCGTCATTGATCCGGCGTCCGATTGGGATGCCTTTGCCAAAAAAGCTCGGGAATTGCTCACGAAGGAAAAGGTCGCAGTCGTGTTCGGCTGCTGGACTTCCGCCTCCCGCAAATCCGTTCTGCCAATCTTCGAGCAGTTGAACGGCCTGCTCTTCTACCCCGTGCAATACGAGGGCGAAGAGAGCTCGCGCAACATCTTCTACACGGGAGCCACGCCCAATCAGCAGGCAATTCCGGCGGTTCGATATCTGATGAGCAAGGAAGGAGGCGAAGTTCGCCGGTGGGTTCTACTCGGCACCGACTACGTCTATCCGCGCACGACAAACCGGATCTTGAGCGCGTATTTGACCGCCGAGGGCGTATCGCCAGACGATATTACGACGATTTATACGCCGTTCGGCTACTCCGAGTGGCGAGGAATCGTCGAGCGGATCAAAGCCATCGGCTCGGAGGGAAAAAAGACCGCGGTCATATCAACCATCAACGGAGATGCAAACACCTATTTCTATAAGGAGCTCGCAGACCAACAGGTAGACGCCAAGGCAATTCCAGTCATGGCCTTCTCGATCGGCGAGCGAGAATTGCTCGGTGCTGACAATTTCCCCGTCGGGCATCTGGCTGCCTGGAATTATTTCCGGTCTATCCAGTCACCAGAGAACGAAGCTTTCGTGAAAATGTGGGCGGATTTCAAGGAGCAACGAGACAAAACTACGAATGATCCGATGGAAGCCACCTTCATTGGCTTCAGGATGTGGGCGCAAGCCGTTGTCCAAGCGGGTACCACCGACGTCGATGCGGTTCGCCAGGCCATGTATGGTCAGAGAATCAAGGCGCCGAGCGGCTTCGAGGTCGTGATGAACACTAATCATCATCTTTCCAAGCCGGTCGTGATAGGCAAAATAAATTCTTCCGGGGCATTTGACATCATTTGGCAGTCACTCAACCCAGTGCGCGCGGACGCCTGGAGCAGGTACCTTCCCGAAAGCGCCAAGCGTACGGCTGATTGGACCTTTCCCTGGGTCTGCGGGGGGTGCACCGAGCCGACATTCAAGGAATGGTGAGGGCTCTCGGCGTTTTCGGGCTACCGGACATCAAGCCACAACGATCACGATATTCAGAGGTAGAATTTATGGATGTCTACCGACGACTCGACACCCAGTTTGACGAAGTGTTTCGCGAGCCAGTCGCCCGCACATTTTCGCCCCTGGTCGCGAAGAAAAATGAGAAAGTCCCAATCGGCGTTGTACTTGCTTGTGGGACTAAGTGCACCCATGAATTCGTCGTCGGCGATGCTGTGGATCAGCACATGTTTCAGCCCTTCACCGACGAGGCGTTTCTGCGTGGCAAGATTGGTGACGAAACTGACCGCCCGCATCTCCCGCATCAGCGACGAATTGAAGCTGATTTCGTTGATGCGGTTCAAAATATCGACAGCGGTGCGCGGCACCTCATTACGAAACAGCGGATTGATATGAACGATGACAATGTCGGTGCTCTTGCAGTCGTAGATCAGCGGGAAGAGTGCCGGGTTTCCCATATAGCCACCGTCCCAATAAGCTTCGCCGTCGATCTCGACCGCCTGAAACATCGTGGGAAGACATGCCGAAGCCATCACGGCAGAGATTGAAATTTCCTTTCCGGCGAAGACCTTCACCTTGCCAGTTCGAACGTTCGTCGCAGAGAGGAAGAGCTTGACCGGGCAGTCCGGGCGCCCCAACACGTCAAAATCGATCGATTGCTCGACCACTTCACGAAGCGGGTTATAGTCTGAAGGGTTGAACTCATATGGCGATAGAACGCGTGTCACGAACCCCATAAGGGAGAAAACAGGCGACCAGGTCAGCTTGTGATCCCCCAGCATTTGGTCGATAAAACTTGGCTGCAACGGCCCGGACCTGGCCGCATCGCTGACCCGCTTCCAATAGTCGGTAAGCGCTTTGCGTGCCCCTTCGCGACCGCCGATCGCAAGCCCATAGGCAAAGACCGCCGCATTCATCGCACCGGCGCTGGTCGCACTGAGCCCCTCGAAGGCGAGGCCTTTCTCGTCCAGGAGTCGGTCGAGTACACCCCAGGTAAACGCACCGTGCGCTCCGCCCCCTTGGAGAGCCAGATTGACGGTCCTGGAGAATGCCGGTTCGTGACCGGCTCTCCCAGTTGCCTCGGGCGTTTCCGCCGACTTCCGCTCTGAAGTAGCCATTGCCGAACCGCAACCCTGGTCGCCCGCATGCACAAGGCATTCAATAACAACGATAGGAATATTCGCAGGTGCAGTCCCCACATGTCCACTGGGAGAACCTACCGCAGGGTCTTTCCTCGGGCTATGCAAAAACGGCAAACGGCGGCCGCTTGGTATCAGAACGCCGCACTTCCGAATCGGGCCGACTTCGTTGAAAAAGGCGGCGGTTGAGACTCAGAGGTAGCAGTGATTCAGTCTGTCTAGTTGGCAGGACTGATGATCATGATGGGGCATCGGCAAGTCGAACAGGCTGCGTTGTTCTATGAGTTCTCGCTCGAAAGGCATATCCCCGCAGACCACCTGCTCCAGTCGATCGACAGATTTGTCGACCTTGAGCAGATCAGGCAGGATCTAGCCCCCTTCTACAGCAGTATCGGTCGGCCTTCGATCGATCCCGAGCTGATGATCCGGATGCTCCTGATTGGCTACTGCTTTGGGATTCGATCAGAGCGGCGCCTTTGCGACGAGGTCCATCTCAATTTAGCCTACCGATGGTTCTGCCGGCTCGGTCTGGATGGAGCGGTGCCGGATCACTCGACATTCTCCAAGAACAGTGATGGTCGCTTCCGGCAGAGTGATCTGTTCCGTCGCGTGCTCGAGAGCGTCTTGCGCCGCTGCATCAGGGAGCGGCTGGTTGGCGGTGAAGGCTTCGCAGTTGATGCGAGCCTGATCAAGGCCGACGCCAACCGGCAGAATGGGATCGAAGGCGAAAGGGGCCTTCCCCGGGAGCCGCGGGCCGAGCGATCGATGAGTATCTGGCCGTCCTGGATGATGCTGCTTTCGGAGCAGCGACCGAAGTCACGCCGAAGTTCGTGTCACCCTCGGACCCAGCGGCGCGCTGGACAGGGGCGCACGGCGGTCAAGCCTTCTTCGCTTACTCGACAAACTACCTAGTCGACATCGAGAACGCGATCATCGTCGATGTCGAGGCGACGACGGCCATCCGGCAGGCGGAGGTGCTGGCAGCCAAGCGCATGATTGAGCGTTCGCTGGAACGGTTCGATCTCTATCCGAGCCGGCTCCTCGGCGACAGCGGCTATGGCTCGGCTGAGATGCTGGCCTGGCTGGTCTACGAGCACGGCATCGAACCGCACGTGACCGTCTTCGACAAGTCGGCCCGCACAGACGGAATATTCTCGCGCGATGACTTCAGTTATGATCACGCCGAGGACGTCTATCACTGCCCCGGCGGCAAGTTCCGACTACGACCGGAACGCTCGTGAACGATGGCGCTACCATTCTTTACCTGGCCAGCAAGCGCGATTGTGATCGCTGCGCATTGAAGTCCCGGTGCCGTCCCAAGCAGGCCTCACGAAGGGTGCCCCGCTCGATCTACGAGGGCGCTCGCGACATGGCCCGCCAGATCGCAAGCTCGTGGGAGGGGCGCACCTCGCGTCGGCTTCGCAAGAAGATCGAGATGCTGTTCGCGCACCTCAAGCGTATTCTCAAGCTCGACCGTTTACGCTTACGAGGTCCAAACGGCGCGCGCGACGAGTTCACTCTCGCGGCCACCGCCCAGAACCTTCGCAAGATGGCCAAGCTGATCCCGATGCAAACCACCAGGCCCGCATATAAAGACTGATACAGCCGTTCGCTCGCATCCACGCTGGCGCTTATACATCGGATTGCTGCAGCCTTTTTCAACAGAATCGGCCCGGAGCGGAAGTCCAGTCTACGACACCATGCAGACGCTACAGCTATCTTTACACGGGCTCGCAAAATGTTGTCGCGGTCCGCCGGGCCGCTTGGCTCGTCAACCTCGCCGCGGACTTCACATCGGGCAGCGAACGTACAACATTTCCACCGGCACCGGCTCCTTGGAGCTGAGTGTGATCGTATTCTCTCCGGTGATTTTCACGTCGAATGCTACGTCTGAAACCGCGACACCGTCCGAGCACGCCGCGATTACTTTCAAATTCGACCCGTCATCGCGGAACGATTTGACGGTGCATTTCTGAAATGTGCCGGTTATTTGCCTTCCCTGGACGATTAAACCGCCCGCGTGGAGATCAGCATCTCCCGTGAACGCAAGTTTGTTATTCTTCTTGGTAAAGACCTTGGCGCAGGCGTCGGCGTCGTCCGTCCATGCTCCGCTCAAATCCGCAGCCTGGGTCGAGGCCGATTGCGCAACGAGAAGTACTAACAGCACCAACGGATTAAAAGTTCTCATGAAACTCTCCAATTAATGGTCAATAGGCTTTGTCGCTAAGCGGGTCTCTTCGGCGCGGACGAGCATAGCACCCCGACGTGGCCTTTCGTATCGCTTTTGAGCAACATCCGGGTGCGACCAGTAAGCGGACCTTTCGCGGATCTAACAGTCTGCTGAAAAACCTTGAAATGGAGAATTTTCATATTTCCGCCGATCGTTTTTGGAGCGGCGCGGTAGAGTTGGATGTAATTTCTAG
>NZ_JBEPTH010000041.1:0-10947 GCF_040549385.1 Bradyrhizobium sp. LB11.1
GTTCGGCTCCTGCTCGAACTTCACCAACTGATTGTCCACGGTGTCCAGGCTCTCGCTGGTCTCCGTCAGAAACTCCCGCAACAGATCATCCATGAAAACAGGCCTTCATACAGGGAGGGCACGCACGAACTGTGATGCGCCATTTCAGAATGGAGCCAGCTTCACCGCAAAGCGTTTAATAATGGTTGAGTAAGTGCAAAAGAACGGAACCAACAAAGAGATAAGGCGCTCGGGACAAGCCGAAGCGCCTCGTAAAGATTCGATTAACGTCTGAGAGCGACGGGCGCGCTTACGAAGCGGTAATGATGATGGCTTCGCCTTCCAGCTTGAGCGTCACGGTGAGCCCGCAGGCCTGCGCCAACAGGCGCGTGTAATAAGGCTGGATCGCGTGCGCGTCCGCAGCCGGCCCGCGTTCACCGCTCAGAAGCTCGGAGATGTTCTGCGGCAGGCGTGCGTTGTGTCCGGTCGCAGTGATGCGGAAGCTCATCGTCTCGCCCTCGCCGATCGGATCGATCGTGAGCATGCCGCCGCGCGGGATCGTATGCTGGGACACGACAAGCATATTGAGCAGCAGCTTGACGCGATTCTTCGGCAGCAGGAGCCGCGGCAAATTCCACGTAATCGTGCACTTGCCGTCCTCGATGTGGCCGCGCGCCATGGTCTGGGCATCGCCGAGGTCGATCTGCGCGCCGGAGGAGCCGGCCGCACCGAAGGCGAGGCGGCAGAACTGCAGGCGGGCGGAGGCCGTCTTCGCACTCTTGCGAATCAGATCGAGCGCGAATTCGCGGTCCTCGGGCTTGGGATTGTCATCGAGCACCTCGAGCCCATTGACGATGGCGCCCACCGGGCTGATGAGATCGTGGCAGACCCGCGAGCACAGCAGTGCCGCGAGTTCGAGCATATCGGGAGCAGAAGCGGTTCCGGGTGACGGAGCGTCAGACATAAAGGGTTCCTGGAATTGCAAGGCGCGGACGCGGCGAATCACGCATGCTTAAACTGTTGCTTCGGGTTCTAACATTCGCCAGCCCGTGGCAGCTAGCTTGCGATAGGTTCGAAACGGCCGTAAGGGGCGCAAGCGAATCAGGTGAAGAGAGGCGAGACTTGCCAATGAATGAGGCATGCAGGTGAGGATCATCGACGGCGAGGCCGCATCCCGGCTGATGGAGCCCCTGTCCGCGCTGGTGGTGCAGGCCGGCGAGGCGATCCTTGGCGTCAACCGCGCGGCGATGCGGGTCGACGGCAAGCAGGACGGCTCGCCGGTCACCGAGGCCGACCTCGCCGCCGACCGAATCATTGCGGAGGGCCTGGCCAGGCTTGCGAACGACGTGCCGTCGCTTTCGGAAGAACGGTGCCAGCTCGCCTCGCCGCCGTTTCGCGGCAGCTTCTTCCTGATCGATCCGCTCGACGGCACCAAGGAGTTCGTCGCCGGCCGCGACGAGTTCACCGTCAATCTCGCCCTCGTGACCGAGGGCGTGCCGCTGCTCGGCATTGTCAGTGCGCCCGCACTCGGCCTGCTCTGGCGCGGCATCGTCGGCCGTGGCGCCGAGCGCGTGGCGTTTGACGGCATGGCCATCGGCGCTGCCGAGCCGATCCGTACCCGCAGATTGCCCGGGCTTGGCGAGCCCTGGGTCGCGGCCGTGAGTCGCTCGCACGGCGACCCGACCAGCGAAGCATTCATCGACGGCCGGCCCAATGCCGTCAGAAAGACGTGCGGCTCGGCGGTCAAATTCGGTCGCATCGCCGAGGGCAGCGCCGACATCTACCCCCGCTTCGGACCGACCTGCGAATGGGACGTCGGGGCGGGCTGCGCGGTTGTGACCGCGGCTGGCGGCAAGGTGACCGACGGCAAGGGCGGCGAGATCCGGTTTGGCGAACGCGGCGACACCGGCTTCATCATCCCGGCATTCGTCGCCTGGGGCGACCCGGGGGCGGTAACGCCTACTGACTGAGGTTGTCCTGGAGCGCCGGCCAGCGCTTGCCGACTTCATAAAGGAAGCGTTCCGGGTCGGCGGCGAAGGCGTCCCGGTTGGCTTCGCGGCTGAACAGATAGAGCCGCTGCGCCGAGATCACGAAGAAGCGGGGATTGCCGGCGATGGTTACCCCGCGCGCGATATCGGCCGGGTCGTAGCCGCCAAACTGCGGGCCGTAGATTTCGGGATGGGCGAGGAAGGAGGCCCGGTTGCCCTCGTTGCGGAAGCGCCAGACCGCGCCCCAGAGGTTGGCCTCGAACTCCGCCGTCCCCTGCTCGGGGCCGCCGTCGACGAAATAGGCCACGGGATCGAAGCCTTCGATGGCGACGCCCGAGAAGCGATTGACGACGATCCGCTCGGTGGTGGCAGCCTGCGCCGGCAACCCGGAGCAGGCGAACCAAATGCCCGCCAGCAGGCAGACCAGACGGCTGATCAAGGCAATTCCGGGGCGCAAAGGGCTATCTTCCTGCCGTTGTGCCGTCATAGTTGCTGCGGATAACATCCGAGTCGAGGGGACATCCGGCGCAACCTAGGGCCGTGCCTGTTGGCATCAGGTTAAGGGAAGCGGACCGGTTTCGATACCAGGGGTTCTTTTATGACTTTCGCATCACGCCTTGCCGCAGTGGCGCTCGTAGCGCTGGCTGGCTGGATCGTGCCGGCTTCCGCCCAGACGGCCGCGCCGCCGCCGGACCTGCCGCCACCGCAGCGAACCCCGACGCCCACCACCTACGGGCCGGACGAGCTCGTCAACGCCGGCCACCGCTTCTTCGGCAATGTCTCGCGCGGCCTTGCGTCGATCATCGAGAAGGCGGTCAGCCAATGGGGCCTGCCGAACGGCTATATCCTGGGCGAGGAAGGCTCCGGCGCGTTTGTCGCCGGCCTGCGCTATGGCGAAGGCACGCTCTACACAAAGAACGCAGGCGACCTGCGCGTCTACTGGCAAGGGCCGTCGCTCGGCTTCGACTGGGGCGGCGATGGCGCGCGCACCATGACGCTGGTCTATAACCTGCCCGCCACCAACGCGATCTACCAGCGCTTCGGCGGCATCGATGGCTCGGCCTATATTATCGGCGGCTTCGGCATGACGGCGCTCACGTCCAACAACATCGTGCTGGTGCCGATCCGCTCCGGCCTCGGGCTGCGCCTGGGCGCCAATATCGGCTACCTCAAATACACGCCGCGAGCGACCTGGAACCCGTTCTAGGTCCCCTCCTCCCTCCGGTTCCGGATTCACGTTAACAACAGGGCGGGGCTGGCTTTTTGCCGGCCCGCCATGCATTGTCTTTGGTAAATTTTTCCTTGTTTTGGGAGTTCTGGCCCATGGTCGAACCGATCATGTACCTGGCGATCGGTTTCCTGCTGTCGATGCTGTGCGGGCTTGCCATCGTGCCGCTGGTGCACAACCGCGCGGTCCGCCTGACGACGCGCCGGCTCGAGGCTGCCACCCCGCTGTCGATGGCGGAGATCCAGGCCGACAAGGACCAGCTCCGCGCCGAGTTCGCGATGTCGGCGCGCCGGCTGGAAATGAGCGTCGATCAGCTCAAGAACAAGACCACGAGCCAGCTCGCCGAGCTCGGCAAGAAGAGCGACGCCATCAACCGCATGAAGATCGAGCTCGGCGAAAAGAACGCCACGATCTTCGCGCTCGAGGCCCGCGAGAAGGCGGTCAAGGAACAGCTCCGCGCCACCGAAGAAGAGTTCAACGCCAAGACCGCATCCTTGCGCGAGGCCGAGATTGCGCTGAGCGGCAAGCAGGGCGAGCTCGCAAAAATCAATTCCGAACTGTCCGATCGCTCGATGATGGCGGAGAGCCGCCAGGTCGAGCTGCTTGCAGTGCGCGCGCAGATCGAAGAGCTGAAGAACCGCGTCGGCGATGCCGAGAAAGAATTCACCGCCACGCAGGCGCGACTGACGCAGGAGCGTTCGGACTCGGAGACCGCCTCGCGCGAGCTTGGCGATGCGCGCGGTCGCGTCGAGAATCTGAGCCAGCGCGTCACCGACCTCGATCGCCAGCTGATCGTACAGGTCAAAGAGGCCGAGATGCTGTCGGGCCGCGTCGCCGATCTCGAAGGGCGACTCTCCACGCAAGGCAAGCTGCTCGCCGAGCGCGACTATGAGAACAACCAGCTTCGCCAGACCAATGAAGGCTCCGAGCGCACGCTCAAGGAACTGCGCGTCGAGATCGCCGCTCTGAGCGGCGGCAAGTCGTCGGCCGCAATGGAGTCGCTGCGCGCGGAAAAGACCGCGCTGGAAGCGCAGCTCGGCACGGCACGCGACGAGCGCGCCAAGCTCCAGCGCGACCTCAATGCGATCCAGCAGCAGGCGGAGAGTTCCTGGGCGACCGAGCGCATGGAGAACGCGCTGCTGCGCGAACGCATCAACGACATCGCCGCCGAGGTCGCAAAATTGGCGATGCAGCTCGAAGGCCCGAACTCGCCGATCGAGGCGCTGCTGGCGGCCGAGGCCGGCCAGCCGCCGAAGCCGGCGCCGCGCCCGGCCAACGGCGCGGCCGCAGCTGCGCTCCCCGAGGGTGGCGGAACGCTCGCCGAGCGCATCCGCGCGCTGCAGGCCCACGCCTCCCGCGCCCGCCAGCAGGGCGCGTAGGCGGCCCAAAATCCGGCCTCGCCGCCGAATTGCGGCACTGACGGAAGGTTTTCAGGCGACAAGACGCCTGAAAACTTGACACTTCTAGCCCGCACTTCTAAATCGCGGGCTCCAATGCGCCGGCCGGCCGATGAGGTCCGGCCGTCGGCATGATGGTCCCGGGTGCATAGCTCAGCGGGAGAGCGTTCCCTTCACACGGGAGAGGTCCAAGGTTCGATCCCTTGTGCGCCCACCACCAAACCCCCTTGTTTTATAGGGTTTTCTGCAAGATCCCCCTCGGTTCCAATGTGCGTTTCGATACGCCCAAAGGCGTCAAAACGCGAACGAATACGCCCAAAATCCGCCCAACAATCGCAGCTTTACGACAAAGGTGTTCTTGTTTCGATCGAGCTTTAAACTATCAGCAATGACTATTCGATGATGCCGCGCGCGGCATCGCTTATCGATCGCGATTGAGTCAAGAGCACGCGCGCAATTCCGCACGGCAGATGGCGGAGCGCTTGCGAACGCTCGATAAAGGTTTGAGAGTTTTGCGCCTTCAGTGACCACGCCCCGCACCCCCGCCAAGGGGCTTCCCTTTATGGATGCGATCCGCTCGACGGTGGCGCGAAGGACGGACATGGACGCGAGCAACGCATCTGAAGACCTTCTTCGAGCTCGTGTGTCGGGAGGCGCATTCTCGTGCACCCAGCATAAGAGCTATCTACGAACCAAAAGCCGTTCGGACGTCACTAGCTAGTCGTAGCCTGTACGGATGAACGATGGCTGTATGATTGATTTTCATCCTACAGCCTAAGAAGCTATCCGATATCAATGCGTTATGAGGACGGCTGCAGGGATGGAGGATGAAATGAGTTTTTGGCGTCTCTACAATACGGAGTAACAATCCAAGTTATTGCACCCTTCTCATGTGTGCATAGGACTTTATCCTACATCCCTACAGCCACATAGATTAAGTGTATGAAATTTAAAGATAAATCATGGCTGTAGGATTATTTTCAATCCTTCAGCCATCCGACATCCCTACAGGATTACATAAGAACGGGAATCCTGGACGATGGATAAGGGATCCTGGACGACGAACTATCGTGGTTGTGGATCAGCCAATCGAGCAGGCCATGTCTGGAGCCGGACGCTCCGATGATGATCGAGGTCAGGAGACCCGCGGAAGTGAGGCGGTGATGCCTGCACTCGCAGCTGAAGTCACGGCTATGAGCTTCCTGATCAAATCTCTCGCTGCGGCTGAGCTGATAACTTTCCCGCCAGCTTCCGTCCCGACGAGGTGATCGAATGATGATGCTAGCTGAACAGCACAAGTCCACTGTTGGCCTTAGCCATGGCCTCGGCTGCGCTAACCAGTCTCCTTTATTGGCAACCAAGCATCTTTCATCAACGGGTCCCTCCCCGCCCCCTCCCCCGTACGGCACAAGCGCGCCCCGAAAATTCGCCAGCTAGTTCGGGCTATTCTTGAGTTGACACGGTTGACAGGTTGACACGCAAGCGCCTCGCAGAGCTAGTCGGTCGAAAGAACTTACTGGAGCGGTGAGCACGCGCCGAGAGTTTTGCAGTTCTCTCGCTGGAGGGAGAGAATCTAGAAAAAAACTTGCTCCTCCGGTGCGTCTCAGTTGCTCTCGGCAGGCGAGAGAAACCCACTTTCAGGGCTTCTCCCGCTGGAAAAACCGGTGGCCGAACGGCTTGCAGGCGGCAGTTTGATGGCATCGAGCCCTGTCAGGGACGCTACCGGTCTATCGCCAAACGAGCCGGCGAAGGCGGCACGCACTGTGTCTCTGGTCCTTCCCTTCAGATTTCATCCCCGAGTTCTGTGGCAGCCATCCCGCCGGTTGAGCCTCCTCCCCGGCCTGAAGCCGCGGATGACGGGCGTCTTTAGGTTGCGACCTATCGGAGGCCTCGGGCGGCCAGTCCGTGCCCCCGTTTAACAACTTCGGAAACGCTCGGCAGGAACCTTCGCAAATGAGTTGCTGTGGTCTTCTCGGGAATAGGAGAGACGCCATGAACCGAACAGCCATCTTCGTGGCCGCCGCTGTATCGCTTTGACCTCATCGGCGCTCGCCCAAGTTGGTGGACGCGGCGGCGAGGCAGGCGCTGGCGGAGCGGGGGGCGCAGACGCAGCATCTCCCTCGAGAGATCATCACCGCTTTTCACACGATGATCCGCGAAAAGCTTTCCTAGATATTGACCCATGGTTGGAGCGAGCATGCGCAAGCCTCGTCGCATCTTTTGCGAACGGCGCCATCAACGACAAGGCGGCCGTCAACGCCGCGATCAGGAGGTTCTGTCCAACGGGCCGACCGAAGGCCAGATCACCAAGCTCAAGCTGGTCAAGGGTCAAATGTACGGACGCGCCAAACTCGACTTACTTCAGGCTCGTCTGATAGGCACTACATGATCACGGCTGCACCAAAGTCGCGTCAGAGCCAATATTGCAGGCCGAATGACTCCAACTTCCGCTTCGCGATCAGTTTCGCGCGTTGCGCCGGCGGCAAGTTCGCGGCGGATCAGGTTCATCGATTTCGGTCAACGCGGCCCAATGGAAAGCACAACAAATTTCTCCGGCATTAGGAACACCAGCCGACGCCGCGTGGTTCTTCTGCGTCAGGGGGCTAGCAATTGCGGAGTTCTCCTCCATGGCTACCCAGATCGTGATGGACCACACAGGCGACAGCAGACATTTTTTTGACCAAACCGACCCGGAGGGCTTGGCCAAGGCTGAGCGGCGCTTCAAGAAGCTGACCGGACAGGGATTTATCGCTGCCATCCGGACGGCCGACGGCGATCTCAAGGTCGTACGGACACTTGATTCAACTGCGGATGAGACGCTGTTCTATCCGCGGTTGGTCGGCGGCTAGACCCGTCGGGCGCAGCGGATGTTCTTGTTCAGACACAGCGGCGTCGGAAGCGATGCGCGTTTTCGCGCCTTGCGTGCGCTTTATCGGAGCTGCATCGAGCAAAATGGCCCGGAAGCACGTGCGCGCAGGCTTCTGCGAGATTGGTTATCTCCACAGCAGCGCGCGCAATTTGATGCCGAGAACTATTTCGAAGTCACCGGTTCTCACACCGGCCGACGATATCGAGTTCACTATGGTACCCTGAGCAATGTTTTAGAGATCGATGCATCTGGACAGCCCGCCATCGGCTGGTGTTTCCTTCCCGAACGTGCTCTGGCGGCTGGCGATGTGATGCTCGCCCAGAAGATCGCGCTCGAAACCGACGAAGCCGCAGTGCTCGCGCTTGCCCACCGCTTTTCTCCGAGACTGCCCTCTCTCCCCCGAGTAGTGCGGCGCGCCTACTAGGCCTCTCATGGGCGGGGCCGCCGCTTCTGGAAGCGGCGGCCCCTAGCCGCGAAGGCGGCGTTTACGCGATACATGGGCACCTCCCCGGCTATAGGTAAGCCTCAACTCGGCGATCGCCTGGTGCAATGTGATCTACTTGTTAGCCTTACCGGACGGCTTGCGGGCGTTTTCCGTGACGCGTTTCCCGATATCCGCCATCGTTCTGGCGAACGCTTCACGCAGCTGCTTCGCGTGAGCTGCGCTCTCCGGTTCACTGAGATATGCAATGTTGATAAACAGCTTGTTCAACAGATGCGTGATGCGAAGATTTTCCGAGTGCCGGGATCGCAGGGCCGTGATCTGCCGACGTATCTCGACAAGATCGAGCGTTTCGTGTTTCGACGGCCTCTTCAAAATGAAACTCGCGCGTGGCCAGCAAACGAAGCCGACGCGTCGAGTATGATGGCGCGAGGGCTTCGCCTGGGTGGATCCGGACGGGGCAATGTCCGGTGCGCAAACCTAACCGTTCAATACGCCGCTGCAATCAAAGCCTCAAATTAAGATTGATGTCCGCGCTGCAGGTTAATTCTGGAACTGGTCAGGCTTAGTCTGCTCACCAGGCTTCTGCGGGCTGAGGTTGATTCTGTTTCGCCGCGATGCTCGGAGGTTCATCCAAAGCAGCACTAAGCCTGCGATGATGAAAAAGACTGTCAGGAAATTCAGCAAAAGCGGGATCATGAAAACCGATGTCAATCCTGGTTGGCGGCCAATGCATGGCGCCTGTGGCCTCTTGAAATCTAGCGTGTGTTGCAGCCGAGCAATATTCAACAGCACCTTCTGCCTTCATGATGGCCTCATCCGGTCAGTAATCGACCAGCAAAACCGGCTAGGCTCGGCACATCGTTTCGGCGGGGGCTTTGTGCCGAGCCGCCGCCGCGCGTCATACAGACCGCGGGGTGGTCTCGATTGCCTTCTTGGGGGGCGCACAGCCACGTATGAGTGCCCTGAGAATCGATTTATGCTCGGTTCGGCCAAACCTCACGGGGGAAGCGGGGAATGGTTAGGCCCGGCGCGCGATCACCGGACGAAGACGCGTCGGGCCGCGAGCGTTTACGTAGCTGAAAGCCGCCCGACAACTGGCGAGACTATCTCGCCTTGCTCGGTTCGCCCGCGGTGCGCACCAGGCGATCCGCCTTCACCAGCACTCGATCGTCAGCCGGCGGCGGTCGCAGCGCAAAGCTGATCGCGACGAACGCTAGGCAAAATACCAAGCCGACTGCCATCACGCGCCGGTGGGTGGGTCTATCGGCATTATGAAAGGATGGGACCATTTGGGCACCTCATTCTAAGGCGGTCCTCAGACACCATTCTAGTTGTCGGTCTGGGAAGCGATGAGGTTCAAAGCATGAGCCCGCCGGCTGGCCTTTTTGTCCCGATCTGTGAACCACTTCACAAACGCAAGAGGCATCGTCTGCTATTGGTGAGCCATTGCTACACCTAATCATCGCTTCGAAACGCCCCCAGCGCGCGAACGCTGGGAGTTTTTCCTTGCTCGCTCCTGCGCGCTCGACCTAAGCTGTTGGCATTGTTCAACGGGAGGCGGACGTGGCGACAGGCATTGTGAAGTGGTTTAACGCGACCAAGGGATTTGGTTTCATCCAGCCCAATGACGGCGGCCAAGATGTCTTCGTGCACATAAGCGCAGTAGAGCGCGCTGGCCTATCGGGCTTGGCTGAGGGCCAGAAGGTATCTTACGAGGTCCAAATTGATCGGAAGCGCGGCAAGAGCAGCGCGGAGAATCTAAGGGTTGACTAGCGAACATGGCCTGCCGGCATGAAAACGGATTTCCTAGCGGTCGGAACGTGCGTGGTCGCCGGGTTGCCTCCAAAAGGACCACTGCCCACTGCCGCTCGCGCAAAGCGTCGACCGCGGCTGATTCTGCCAGCAAGCCATCATCAACCTTCATGGCGGCGATCTCAGCAGCCTCGATTGCGTCCGCGGAGTCGAGGGCCGTTAGTCATGCATCTATGCAGCATCTGTATCGAGCGCGGCGCGCCACGCGGCAAGGGTCTGCGGTGGAACCGCCGGCAGATCGGCGAGGTCAGCAAGTTCTGTCGCGATCCGCGCCAACTTTGAGCGCACGCGCAGTGTCCGCTGCCAACGCGTCAATGTGCTGCCGCTTTGGCCGTGCTCGGCATTCAGAGCCCCGCCTTTTGGGGCTTGGGGCGGGGCCACGCAGGCCACGCTTGCGCGCGAACCTGCTGGACCAACCCGGGCCGACCGGGCTCGGGCTCGTTCCCTTTGGCGCACCTCGGAAGGTTCTTCGTGCGCGAATATTGAAGACTCCGGCTGCGGACGGCGTATGATCGGCCGCGGGGATTTCAGGGATGGCTGCCTCGACCAACGAGCGTCCGATGTGTCCTGTGTGCAAGCACCGGATGGCGTTGGCGCGCATCTCTCCCGGCCCCCGCGGATTCGATGAGCGCACCTTCGAGTGCTCGACTTGCGAGCGTACCGAAATGGTCCGCTTCGCCGTGGATCCGATGCAGACGGAGGCGGTCGGCTGGCTTGCCGGCGAACTGAAGCCGCCAAACTGAAATTCGGTGTGAGTTGGGGTGGCGTGATGGACGAGGACTTCTGCAAAGAACAGACGCAACGCATTCGCGCTTTGGCCGAGCGGGCCGATCCCTTCACCAGGCGCCGCCTGTTGGCGTTGGTCGGCCGATACGCCCCCGGGGTGTCCGGTCCCTTGAAGGCCGCGGAACGGCCGCTGCCGGTGCGCGCCACGCCGCCGGCGTCGATCCTCTCGGGGTCGGGCGAGGCGTGACCATGGGCGCCATCGAAGTCCGGCGCGACGCTTGCGGCGGCGCGGGATCCCTGCCCGCGCGGCGGTTGGACCAGACATGACCAGACTCCTCGAAACTTGATCGCACTCAAACAAAAGGGCCCTGCCTGAGCAGAGCCCCTTGTGCTGATCACCACTTCTGGGTAACCATGCGCGGTAGGCCGCAAGCGCGCTGATCTGTCCAGTTAACGGTTAGACCTCGTCGGACTCTTCGGTTTTCGGCTTGATCATCGCAGCG
>NZ_JBEPTH010000042.1:0-10037 GCF_040549385.1 Bradyrhizobium sp. LB11.1
TATGCTCTTCGCTGGGGCCGGGGCGCTTTGACCGATCGGCCTCCGGCGCCGCCGGCAATTGGGCAGATTATGTCGTATGTTGCGGCGCGCGGTGCAGTAAGTTGGCAGCTATCTGAGATACAACGACCGTGGCGCTAGCGCATTTGGGAAGGTAGCGCTTGACCCCAAGCCGACATGGGGGCCCTGATGAACGCTCCGCACGAAAATCTATTCGTCTGCCGGAAATGCATAGTCCGAAAAGTGATCCTGCTCCATTCTCGGTGAATACTCCCCGGTGTTAACGCGGCGCTTGCGAGCGCTGCGAACGCAGCCGGGCATCTACACGAATTGCCTGCGCTACGAGGCATTGATTTAGGTGATGACACAAACACGGCTGAACAACGCTACCTCTTGGAGCTGGGCGATGAAATTGTGGCGTCTGCGCTCGACGGCGAACGACTACGAAGATTAGGGAGACGACTCATGAAACTCACTCGACAAATCTGGCTCGTTATTCTCGCGCTTGCTGCTGCCATTACGGTCGCAGGTGCACCGGCGTCCGCACAGCAGCAGCTTGAAGGTCAGGTCCTGTTAGCGGGTGAGCCGATCGCCGGGGCGGCAGTCACTCTCTGGACAGCGGGTGTAGATGCGCCTGCTCAGCTTGCTCAGGCGCAAACCGGCGCCGATGGTCGCTTTGCACTCAGCGCTCCGGCCGGAAACAATGCTACCGTGTATCTAGTTGCCAAAGGCGGCACACCGAGGGCCGTCGCGAACCAAGTCCCTAACAATGCCATCACGCTGATGGTGTTGCTTGGCAATCCGCTGCCCAGAACCGTCACGGTCAACGAACTCACCACTGTGGCCTCGGCGTTCGCTGCCGCACAATTCATCAAGGGGGAATCGCTTTCCGGTAATCCGCTGGGCCTGCGGATCGCTGCCGGGAACGTCCCGAACCTAGTTGATCCCGCGACGGGCCAGTGGGGCAAAGTGCTTTTGGACCCACTTAACAGCACCCAAACGACCACGCTTGCAAACTTGAATACGCTCGGATCGCTCGTCACGGCCTTCGCCACAGTTGCCAACGACGATTGGCGCGCCCGTTTGCTCAAGGCTGCAACTCTTCCCGACGGAACGACGCCGAAGAACACCCTCGATGCAATGGCCGGTATTGCCCGCCAGCCCTGGGCTCAGCCAAAGGAACTCTTCGCGTTGTTCGACGAGGCATATCCACAACCGAAGGACGGCGCTCGGCGAAAGGCTCCATTCGTGCCGTATCTGGCCTACGTGCCGGATGATTTCGTCCTGTCGCTTTGCTTCGCGGGCGGCGGCGTTTATTCGGCCGGCCGGCTGATGTTCGATGCCGAGGGCAATCTCTGGAGCGGACAAAACTGGATGGCCGGGTCCCAGTCGGGCGTCAACGAAAGTATTGGCGGCGGCGTGGTCAAACTCTCTCCCAACGGAACCGCTCTTTCGCCGCCGATCACCGGCTTTACCGGGATGGGCATTGATGGTGTCGGCTGGGGCACCGCCGTGACCAAGGACAAGGTCTGGCTCACGAGCTTCAACGGGAAGATCCTCGTATTGGATTTCAATGGTCGTCCCATTGGTACAGAGAGCGACTTCCCGTTCAAAGAGAAATTCCTTGGCCTGATGGGCGTCGGTGTTGCCGCGAATGGTGACGTCTGGATAGCCGATGGGTCGGACAATCAGTTACTGCACTTCCCCGGCGGGCGGGTGAAGGATGGCCGGATCGTAAAAGTCGCCGGACTGAAGTCTCCCTTCGACATCGTCATCGATGCCCAAAATCGCGTTTGGGTCAGCAACTCCCAGTCGGATAAGGTTGTGCGGTTCCCCGCTGACGATCCGTCCAAGGCGGAGTCATTCCGCGCCGGGATCGGCGTTCGTGCCCTCGCGCTCGACTCGAAGGGCAACGTATGGGTTGCGAGTAACATGTCGCTCGACTTTCCCCCGCCGGTCATTCCAGACGGCGCGTCGATCATGGAGCAGTTCAAAATCGCTGCAGGGCACATGCTCAAGGTCCTCGAAACCAACCCCAACATGGTGACCGGCGTTGTCAATATGATCCGCCCCGATGGGTCCCAACCTGCTCCGACCGGCTTCACCGGTAACAAGGCGGTCAGCGTGCCGTGGGGCTTGAATATCGACGGCAACGACGACGTCTGGATTGGCAATTTCTGGGGCCGTGGGGTGGTCCTGATGGCCGGAGATAATACCAAGGGTCATCCCGCAGGCACGAAGATGGGCGACGCCATTCACGTTTTCAAAGGCGGCAGCATCCAGATGCTGACTGATGTATCTATCGACCCGGCAGGCGACGTTTGGGCGGCGAACAACTGGAACGACCTCAACGGCGCCGCCGCACCCGACCCGCTTCGCCCCACTTCGACATGGGGTGGAGGTTCGGGCATCACGGTCATCTACGGAGTTGCCGCCCCGGTGCAGCCGCCGCGCATGGGAATGGTGCAAAGGTACTGAACGAGTCGAGTTGAAACCTTCTGACGAAATTCAAGGCCCCGGCATCGGCCGGGCTTCCCGCAGGTCGCCCGGACACGCCAAGAGCACTCACGTAGAGTTCTCTCAAGCGACTGAATTAAACCAGCGCTGCTGAATGTGCTGCGCCACGCCGAAGGAAATGATCATGAATGCGACTCGAAAGATTTTGCTTGCGTTGCTGGCATCAGTTGCTGGTGTAACTCTGGCAGCCGCGCCGGCATTCGCCCAAAAGAAGTCCAACATCGTCATGCTGATGACCGACGACACTGGTTGGAACGATTTCGGCGCATACACAGGCGGCGGCGCGGCACTTGGTCACCCGACACCGAATATCGACCAAATCGCCAAGGAAGGCGCGGTGTTCACATCCTGGTACGGACAAGCCAGCTGCACAGCAGGTCGCGCTTCGTTCATGACAGGGCGCATTCCGATCCGCACGGCATTGTCGGTCGTGGTCGTTCCCAGCGACCGCAATGGTCTCAAGAAAGAGACACCGACGATCGGCGAGTTTTATCAGAAGAACGGGTATTCGACCTTCTACTCGGGCAAATGGCATCTTGGTGACGCGCCCGAGTTCTATCCGATCGAGCACGGCTTCGACGAGATGCAACACTTCGCTGCCTACTATCCGGGCGTTTACGCCTACAGCGACACCTCACCAGACGCCCATCCATGGTTCCCGAAATACAACCCGCAATACTGGGCGATGTATCAGAAAGCCGTGAATCTTTACGAGTGGTCAGGCACGGCGGGTAAACCAGCGGTGAAGGGCGACGAGATCACCCTAGACAACCTTTCGGAATTTGATGTCCGTCAGACGGAAACGGCGATCAACTACATCAAGCAGCACGCCAAGGACAGCAAGCCATTCTTCATGGACATCAACTTTATGAAAATGCACCAGCCCAACAGGCCGAGCAAGGCATTCGTGGGCAAGTCTCACCTTGGCAATTATTCGGACGCGATGATGGAGCTCGACTCCGATGTCGGCCGGATCATGGACACGATCCGTGCCGAAGCACCCGATACGATCGTCATCATCACGGCCGACAACGGCGCTTGGCAGGACGCTTGGCCCGACGCCGGGACCCACCCATTCCGCGGCGAAAAAGGATCACCGTTCGAGGCCGGTTGGCGCGTTCCCGGCATCATGTGGGCGCCGGGCAAGATTCCGGCGGGCCTCGTTCTGCACGAAATGATGTCACATATGGATGTGTGGCCCACCACCGCAGCGATGGTCGGGCTCAAGTCGCCGACCAAGGGCGAGACGATGGATAATAATGGCAAGCCAATCTATTTCGACGGTGTCGACAATAGCGCCTACGTGATGGGCAAGGCGGAACATTCGGCGCGCGATTCCTGGATCTATATCGACGGCGAGAACTTCAACGGCGTTCGCGCGGACATCGGTGGCGACCCAGATGCTCCTTGGCTAAGAATCGCGTGGAAGATGGTCTATACCTCGAAAGATACCTGGATGGGCCCGGAATTGAATATGGGTGCGGTCCCCTCGATCTACAATTTGACCATGGATCCGTTCGAAAAATACGACATGACCTTCAATGGCGCCACCCCGACGCGCAACCCGACTTCCTCGCCGGGCCGTTACGCGGGTATGGACAACGGCTGGGCCGCATCCCTGTTGGACTTGCCACTGCAGGAGTTCAATAGATCGATCATCAAATATCCGAGCATCAAACGATTCCCGGGCGGAGCCTCGACCGATCTCTTGCCGAACTTGCAAAATCCGGCAAATCCGGTGCCTGCGCTTGACGCAAATAACCCGGCGACGCAGCTCAGAATGCAGGCGGATTAGAAGCCGCGGTTCGGACCAGATGGTTGCTTCGAGCTGGTCCTCCTTTTGGTAACCCAATCAAATCGGCACGAGCCGAGATCATCTGATCGCGGCAGCTTGGTTCGCTTTCTGAAAGCCGAGAACCATTCGGGCGGAGCAATACCGGCAAGGTGTTCCAATGAAGGGTCTGGATATCTTCATCATCAACACGATCAGACCATTTCTCATCGTGTTCGGCATCGCTACCGGCCTGTCATTGCCGTTCGCTATCGACATCAACTTCCTCACGCCAATGTTTGGTGGCCTTGTCGACTATACGCCTTCCAGCGTGCCAGCCCTGCGGCACTGGGGCATCATGGTCTTTGGAATTGGAGTGCTGATGGCGGTCGCCGCCTTCCGTCCCTGGTTGCGCTTCGAGACCATGTTGTTCAGCGCGGTCGAGAAGGGCTTCATGGTCTATTTGTGCATCAGCAATTTTGGCCAGCCATGGGCAAGGGGCTACCTTCTACCGTTTCTGCTCGACTCGACTATCGTCGCGTACAGCATCCTGTATTTCATTAGCAACCAAGGCCGTCCGGTGGCGTGGTCGAGAAGCAAGATCGATCGTCACGGCTAAGACCACCATAACCGAAGTGACAGCTATTTTGTCCTGATCTCAACCGGACCTTTGGAGCAATAACGGGCGATTAGGAAAGTCCCGCTGATCATCTGGCGGTCTTTTCAACGTCTCCGATGGCATCTCACCAAACAAAGTTCGATAGGCGACTGCGAAGCGCCCCAGCTCCCAGAAGCCATAGTCGGTGGCAATTCGGGTTACCGTTACCGTGGAAGGAAGCGCTCGCACCAGCGCACGACGGACAAGGTGCATTCTCCGTAAGTTGAGGTAGCGGATAGGGCCCATTCCAACGTGTTCTTCACAGGCAAAACGGAGGGTTCGTTCCGCTACGCCGACGGCTGCGCAAACCTCAGTCAGATACAACGGTGAGTTTGGGTTCGCCTCCAGGAACTCCTCGAACCGGGCGACGATGGATTCTTTGCGCAGAGCGCCGCTGTTTGTCGTTGAGACAATGCCTTCAGTCAAACATCTGATCAACACGTGAATAGATTGCTGCTCAAATGCCCGAGCAACTTCTGGAAGCTCGAAAAATTCGGGCGTGGTCTTGGCCAGGCGTTCGGCCGTCTCATGTAGCTCCAATAATCGCCTCATGAGGTCTGGGCTTGGCCGAATGGAACGTTTGGTGCGTTCTATGTCAAATTCGCAACCGGCTATCGCTTTGCTTGCCCTTACAAGTTCCTCCGGCGCAAGAGAAATACACCCGAGGTGGAAATCCCCCATTGTTCTTACGTGTTGTACTTCGTAGTCCTCCGCGATTAGTTCACCTTGCGCTAACAACCTGCCACAGTGGTACACCTCTGGCTGAACTTGCGAGAGAAAACTGAATATCTTGCGACCGGGCCTTACCGTCCCTTTGTGGACACGTGGCAAATTTTCATGAAATCGCTGCATCCATAATTCGTTCATTACGATTTGCGTCACCTGGCCTCGAAACTCTCCCTTCACAGTGGGAAATATTTTCATATCGGCGGCACGAACGCTCGTCTGATACGGAAACGGATCGCTGAAACTGAGAACTTTGCTCCAAGCCACTTTCCAATCTCCACCAAGCTTGTTTGGCTCGCGGATCGCGCGTCGGAAAACATGCCTATAATTGAGAACAAATCCGGCGAGCACTATGCAGAAACGGCAGGAATATGAGAATTTGGAAGAGCTTGCCGCATTTGCATAGCTTCAGGTGACATGAGTGTGACAGGCTGCTCCCAGCGGGACAACAAACCATCCGGGAATCGCCTCGGGCCAGCATTGGTCGGAAACGACTCAATCGATTGCCGGAGGGCCGTGATGCACGAGGAACACTTGACCATCGGCCAGTGCGACGAACTAGCGAAAGCTCTGCATGAAGATGCTGCTCGCTTACCGCACGGATCGGAAAGGGAGAACCTGTTGCAGCTGGCGGAGGGCTACCGCCTCCTTGCCGACATGAAAAGAATGGTTCTTCGTAAAGTGAGTTGACCGTATCCAATGCGCCAATGATGTCGGTTGCTGGCCCGGGGCTGCCGACCTGTGCGCCGCGGCAAGTCGGCAGCTATCTGAGGTACACTTTCCATCAAATCACGTAGTCGTCGCGCAGGCCCGTGGCCCCACGCGGTCCATCGAAAACAGACTGACTCTCACCATGCCCAGACGTGGGACGCAGCAATGTTGTTCCGCCAACTCGTCAAAACCTCTGCGCACTAGGCAGCACGGTCATTTGGTGTGGATGGCGGGGATAGCCGTCGGTCAACGTAATCTCCCGACGGGAAGCTGTCGGCAAGATCGCGTTTCCATCGACATGGAGACACGATCATGTTTGAAGAGATCTTCTTTCCCCGAACCGCTGAGCGATATCGAGCAGCGCCACTTGTTGAGCAGCGGGAGCGATATCTCGTTCATCTCAGAGAGACAGGTGCCGAACGACCGACCTTGCGGAAATGCGCCAACGACCAATTGAGCCTGGTGCGCCTTCTGAACCTGAAAGAAGGCAGCAGAGTGCGCCTTTCGCAGATCGAGGCCGCGACTGCGATCTGGTCGCAGCCGAAGGGACGCAGGTGCGATCGGTCAGCGTCATCCAAAGCGAAAGCGCGGTTTGTCACTCACGCGGTCCGATGGCTGCGCCTCTTGGGGTGGCTCGACGAACCCGAACGTGAGCGCCATCCGCATCACGCAAAGGTTGCGATCTTCGAGAAGTGGCTGCGCCAAGAGCGCGGCCTTTCCACAGCGACCATACAGGACTACTGCCGTGCCACCGATCACTTCTTCTTCCGGTTGGCTGGAAAGGGTGTTCCCCTGAGCGCCGTCCGGATGACCGACATCGATGATGTCATTACAGCAGAGCACAAGCGGGGAGCCTGGAATCGTCGAACGATGCACGATTACGCCCAGCGCCTTCGCGCGTTCTTTCGCTTTGCCGAGACGCGCGGCTGGTGCGTGCGGGGTGTGGCCAACGGCATCATGCCTCCACGTTTCATGCGGGACGAGGGTGTGCCGAAGGGGCTGAAACGGGTAGATGTCCAGCGCCTTTTGGCCACCACGGAAGGCGACCGGCCGGTTGATAAGCGCGATCGCGCGATTCTGATGCTGTTCATCGCTTACGGCCTGCGAGCCGGTGAGGTCGGCGGCTTGCGCCTGGATGATCTCAGCTGGAAGAATGAGATACTCCGGGTCCGCTGTCCCAAGCCGGGCCGAACCAACACCTATCCCTTATCCCAAGGGGTAGGAGACGCCATTCTCCGCTACATCCGTGAAGTCCGGCCGTCTGGCTTCGGTCGTGCGCTCTTCTTCACAATGCGCGCGCCAATCCGGCCGCTCGACCGGCGCGCTTTGGGAAAAATTGTCAAAGACCGCTTGGCGAGCCTCGGCATCATCGCCGGGAAGCGGGGAACGCATGCACTGCGGCATGCAGCGGCCCAGCATCTTCTGGACCAAGGCATGTCGATGAAGGTCATCGGCGATTTGCTTGGGCACCGCGACCCGTCCTCCACCGCGATCTACGCCAAGGTCAATCTCGCCGCGCTTCGTGAAGTGGCGACCCTCGATCTGGAGGGGCTATCATGACACTGCACGAAGCAATCGAGCAATACATCGTCTGGCGGCGAGCCCATGGTGCGAAGTTCACGACTGCGGCGAACCTCCTGCGGCAATTCCTTGGATACGCAGATGGGGATGCAGCCTGCGGTGCAGTCACCCTGGCGCAAGTTGTGGCCTTTCTGGCGGGTAAAGGACCGCTGACCCGTCATCGCGAGAATAAGTATTACGCCCTTGCCGGCTTCTGGCGCCATGCGATCAGTCGCGGCCATGCCAGCTGCTCGCCGCTGCCGGACAACGAACCGAAATCGCCTGTCCGGACGCCGCCTTACATCTACTCGCGCGACGAGTTGCGACGGCTCCTTGATCCCGCGAATGTGGAGATCAGCCGGCGGGGCGCGGTTCAATTAGATGCGGCGACATTCCGGACTTTGCTTCTCTTGTTATACGGCGCCGGGTTGCGCTTCAGCGAAGGGACCGGACTCACACTGGCGGACGTCGATCTGGCGGAAGATGTTCTGACCATACGCGCCACGAAGTTCTACAAGAGCCGTCTGATTCCGATCGGACCACAGCTTGCAACGGTGCTGGCGAGCTATATGCCTCTGCGGCGGCGCCGCGGGCTTGTGCAGGGCGAGACTTCCTTCCTTCTCGCGAACCGGGACGGCACGCGGCTCGCCAGCAGCACGGTTCAGGAAGCATTCGACGCGCTGCGGCGTATCGCAGGGGTCCATGGCGCGGCAGGCGGGCGACAGATCCCGCGTTTGCACGATCTCCGTCACAGTTTCGCGGTCCACAGCCTGACCGCCTGGTATCGTCAGGGGGCGGACGTGCAACGGCTGCTGCCGGTTCTTTCAAGCTATCTCGGCCATTCCGATCTGGAGGGCACGAAGGTCTATCTGTCGATGACGCCGGAGCTTCTGCGGCAGGCGGCGCTGCGTTTTGCGCGCTATGCGGACGGGGGTGAAAATGCCTGAACTTGTAACGCTCGGCCCATGGCTCCGGCGCTTCCTGGTCGAACATATCGTCACCGAACGCAATCTGGCTCGGAATACTCGCACGAGCTATCGTGACACCTTCAGCCTGCTCGTGCCGTTCGTCAGCCGCAAGCTGCGCAAGCCGGTGGACCGGCTGGCCGTGCGCGATCTCACCTCCAGGCTGGTGCTGCAGTTCCTCGCGCATCTCGAGGAAGATCGCGGCTGTTCGACCCGAACTCGCAATCAGCGGCTTGCGGCGATCCGTGCATTTGCCCGCTTCGTCGGCAGCCGGGATCCGGCTCATGTCGAATGGTGCGGCCATATCCGGGCCATCGCGTCGAAGAAGTCCATGCCGACACCGGTCGGATGGCTGACCAGGACAGAAATGGAAGCCATTCTCGCCGTGCCCGACCGCAGGACCAAGCGGGGCCGCAGCGAATACGCGCTGCTGCTCTTCCTTTACAATACCGGCGCGCGGGTATCCGAGGCCACGCATCTGAAAGTGCGGGATTTGCAAATCGGGCGCCGCAGCGGCGGGCACGATCTCGCCACACTGCACGGAAAAGGCGGCAAGATACGCCAGTGCCCACTGTGGCCGGAGACCGAACGGGTTCTCACTGATGAGATCAGCGGCCGCGCGGCCGAGGACGCCGTGTTCGTCAGCAGGTTAGGCACGCCGTTCACCCGCTTTGGAGTCTACCGGCTCATCGAGCGATGCGCGGCCCGGGTGCCGGAACTGGCGGACAGAACGATAACCCCGCATGTGATCCGACATACAACCGCCTGCCACTTGGTTCTCGCCGGCGTCGACATCAATACCATCCGCGCTTGGCTCGGCCATGTCTCGATCAGCACCACCAACATCTATGCCGAAATAGACCTCACGCTGAAAGCCAACGCCGTAGCTCTTTGCGAGGTCGGTCAGCCGCGACCCGCTCGCTCATGGAAGGAGGACAAGGATCTCATGGCCTTCCTGAAATCCTTGTGAGTCAGGTGTCATATTGCGGCGCCTTCCACCATGCGCTCCTGCTCTGAGTGGTGCTGGACGCGGCGCAGCGATCGCCCAAGGCCGGCGCTTCCCTGTCCGGCATCGCCAGGACGCCCCAGACTTGCCATCTGTCATCCCGTCCTGGCCATTCCCTGGCGCGCG
>NZ_JBEPTH010000043.1:0-8656 GCF_040549385.1 Bradyrhizobium sp. LB11.1
GATCTCAAGACAGGACGCCCCGTTGCGCTACCGTCTTGGCCGTGCCGCCCGCCGCAGCGCACTACCGCGCGAGCGGTTTAGTCCTTTGGCCCATCGCGTCAGTTGGCGCAGTGCGGCGACATGTCCAGTGCCGGGGGTGGACCGGAAGTCCCGAACTCAGGTGCAGACCGACGCGATTGACCCTTAGCGGTCCTTGACACGCAGCCAATCGAAGGGGGACCAGACCGAGCCTAGTACCTGTAATAGGATGTTAGCCTTGGATGATGTCCGGGATATGATCGAAGTGGACGTCCAGCACAAACGTTGTCGCGAGCCTGCGCCGCTTGCCGATGATACCCATCCACCTCGTTCAGCAATCGATCAGGGATGTTGCATGACTGGCGATCATTGTCCGCGTAGTTGAGCGTCGCCTCCGTTGCCACAGAGGCTTGGGCCAATGCTCCGCAGTGCTACGATGCCGGTGCATTCATCGCATGCTTCCAAGCCTCACTAGCAGCGTTATGCGATCGCAACACTTCGGCGCACGGCGCCTGCGCTTCGGCCTGAACTCCGAGCCCGAGCAGCACGATTATCGTGAGGGTCGGCACTCCTCTCAACGTCATCGGACTTCTTCCAAGCGTTCGCCCCAAGCGTTTCACTAACTCGGCGGGTTGCTGGTATCAGCGCTGACGATGGCAATCTGTCTGCGCACAGTGTCATCGTTCCATTAAATGGAACCATCGGCCTTCTTTGAAGGCGCGCGAAACATTTTCGTATCCCTGTAACTTAAACTAAACGTGGGGCCTAATCGAAAGGTCGCGATATGGAACCGACCAATCGAATATCGGACCACATCGACCATGAGACTGCCCGGTCGATCCGTGGCAAGGTGGGTGACAGATTGAAACAGAACTTATCTCTCGAAGCCTCGCCTCTGCCGCCCTATCTCGAACGTCTAGTCGATGAATTGCGCAATCAGGAGCGTCATCCAATTGATGGCGTCGCAGCGCCCGCTAACCGTTTCCTTCATGCGACGCGGCGGGTAGCCGCGGCCGTCAGAGCGCGTGTAAAGAAGAAGCCGTCGCCGCGGTGGCTTTTCCGCTAATCTTGTCGCTGAGCCATTCCAGGCTCGGCCGCGCCGGACGCCATGAGGACATGCCTGTTCAGTGAACGGTCAAGCCGCGCTGTTTCCCCTGTTGGCCCTTCGCGGCATATTGCAGCGCCGCGCGGCCTTGGTCGCTAACGGCTATAGCGGAAGTCTGATGGATGCGTAGGAACGGCGGTGCCGGTTGCGTTTGGTTCATCAGATCTGAGCTCTACCATCGCCTCTCAGGCAATAGTCGCGCGGTGTTGCAGCCGAACTCCCCATTATACGATCGTGCAGCGTTATACGGGAGCGAATCTCATATTGGCTTTGCAGGCCCGCCGCCCTAAAGTTGCGGAGATCGCAGGACGGGCGAAATGCAGTATGTTTGCGACGCGCCGAACGGAAAGACCTGGTTCCGTATCGAGACGGAAGGTGAAGCGGCGCATGAGTCACGCCTGATGAGCCACACAGTCGAGAAATATTTCCGCTGCGAGCGGGAGAAGGCAGTCCAGTCCTGGCGTCCGGAGCGGCCCAATGCGATCGAGCGCGACATCGGCCTCGACGCCCATGTGCAGCGAGAGATGCCGCTTTTCCTCACGTTGCGCGACAGGGAGGGCAATGCACTGACTACAGCGATGCTGCCACCGGGTGGCAATGATCGCGGCGGATTCCGGATCATCATCGTTGCCGCATCCAATGCCGATCCCTATCCTCAGCAGGGCGCGGCCATCGCTGCGCTGGGAGCGCATTTCGGTCTCACACTCAATCGCGACCGCTGCTTCCCCTACGGCCGCTAAGGATCCTGACAAGTATCGCTACTTGATTGGAGCGATGTCGGCTCATGGGCCCATCACGCTGCAGTAGTGGGTCGCTTTCGGGGAAAAAGCAGACATCAAACGGCAGGCAGGATCGGTTGGGTCGGTCGCGAATGACCCTTAGCAGGCATCTTCGATAGAACTAGACTAGGGCGCGCAGGAGCCTAGCTAGCTAAATCCTTCCACAAAGCAGCACACCTGCTATTTGACGGCGCCGCCGGCGATGAAGCGGTCGAGGAAGAGATTATAGGCAATTGCCACCGGGATGGCGGCGATCAAGGCGCCGGCCATGATCTCACCCCAAAAGAACACATTGCCGCGGATGAGATCGGTCGACACGCCCAGCGTGACCGGTTTTTGGTCTGACGACGAAATGAAGGTCAGCGCGTAGACGAACTCCTGCAAGGTCAGGGTGAACGTAAAGATCACCACCGTCAGGATTGCGGGCACCGACAGCGGGATCGCCATCTTGATGAAGGCGCCGAACAGGCTGGCGCGATTGAGCTGGCCCGTGGTCATCGGCTGGGCCGGATCACGGCCCGGGAACAGCCAGCCCTGCGGGCGTGCCGCCTTCCACCAGGCCCGCAGCAGATCGAGCAGGCTTGGCGACAGCATGACGTTACGGTCCTTGCCACCCTTGCCCTGCTCGACGCGGATGATCATGCGCGTGCTGTCGATGTCCGCGACCTTGAGCGTGACCACCTCGGCGGCGCGCAGGCCGGCGCCATAGGCCACGCTCAGCGCCGCTTTGTACTTCAGCCCCGGTGCGGCATCGAGCAGCCGCGCCACCTCCTCGCGGCAGCTTGCGCGGCTCGTGAATGACATGCGTGTGCTCGACGAGCTCGTGCCGCTTCAGCGTGACCCGAAAGAAGAACCGCAGCGTCGAAACGGTTTGATTGATGGTCGGAACGCCAACGCCGCTCGCCGCCAGATGCAGCTGGTAGCGGCGCACGTCCTCGAAGTTCGCCGTATCCGGTGATCGCCCGAGGAACGCCGCGAAGTTCTTGACCCGCTGCACATAGTCATGTTGGGTCTTCGGCGCGAACTTGCGGATCGTCATGTCTTCGATCATGCGCCGGCGCAACGGGCACCTCGTCGGTCATGGGGATGCTCCTCCTGTCTGATGTGAGGTTGGCAACCCCTCATCTTCAGACAGGACGCCCCATCCCGATACTGGCTGAACTTCCAGCCGCAGCCCCCTACCGCGCGAGCGGTTTAGTCCTGTGACCCGCAGCGGACATGGAATCGCAAGCGGATGTCGGGACGGCCGGTAGCCAACTGAGCAACACCTGCAGCCCCTTGAGGTCAACCCGGAGATGTCGGCAGCTGTCGCAGCTGCGCCTTCAGGCGATCGAAATCAACCGGCTTGCTGAGAAATTCAGCGGCGCCCAGTTGGCTGGCCCGACGTCGCCGCTCGTCATCGCCATAGGCGGTGACCATCATGACCGGCAGACCGGGGAACCGCTTCTTGATCGCGCCGAGCAGTGTCAACCCGTCCATCCCCGGCATGTTGATGTCGGACAGGATCACGATCGGAGGCGGCTCAATCCCGTCGTTAAGCAACTTCAACGCCTCCGCGCCGGACGCCGCGAAATGCATGGTATAAACGCCCTGCCGTGCCTCGCGCCGAAACCGCTGGCGGAAAAGATCGGCGACATCGGGTTCGTCATCGACGATGAGGATGCTGACACTCATGCCACGGCACTCCTGTTGCCAACCTGAAGGCGCGGCAGGCGGATCGTGAACGCGGTGAACTCGCCGACCTCGCTATCAACGGTGATCGTGCCGCCATGCTCTTTGGTAACGATCTCATAGCTGATCGAGAGGCCGAGGCCGGTGCCTTCGCCGGTCGGCTTGGTCGTGAAAAACGGCTGGAACAGCTTGTCTCTTATCTCGGCGGGAATGCCGGTGCCGTTGTCACGGACACGGATTTCGACGGCTCCGCCGACATCGCTAGTCGAGACCTTCAGGGTCGGCTGGAATTCCGGGTCATTTCCTGTCTTCCGGCGTTTGTTGGCGGCGTAGAAGCCGTTACCGAAAAGGTTGAGCAGCACCCGCGTCACATCCTGGGGCACCAGTTCAATGGGGACGATGCCCGGAGCGAAATCGCGTTCCAGCGTTACTTGGAAAGTTTGATCCTGGGCACGGGCACCATGGTAGGCAAGGTTCAGGGCTTCCTCGATCAGCCCGTGGAGATCGACGCTGTGGCGTTCGCCGGTCCCACCACGGGAATGCTCCAGCATGCTCTTGACGATGCCATCGGCGCGCCGTCCGTGCTCGGCGATCTTTTCGAGATTGCCGGTGAGAAGCTCGATCGTTTCCTCAACTTCCGCACGCTTGTTCTCGCCGAGTGCAGCGACCGCCGGCGCCGTAGCCTCTTTCAATTCGTCGAGCAGTTCGACCGATAGGTTGGCAAAATTGTTGACAAAGTTCAGCGGGTTCTTGATCTCGTGCGCGATGCCAGCTGTGACTTGTCCGAGGGACGCCATCTTCTCAGCTTGAATCAGATTGACCTGCGCGGCTTTTAGCTGGCGAAGCGTTGTTTCGGCGGTATCGCGCGCTTCACGGGTCTCGGTGATCAGCCGTGCGTTCTCCATCGCGATCACGGCCTGATCGGCAAAGGTCCGGACAAGCTCGATGTGTCGCTCGGTAAAAGGCTCGACCCGCGTCCGTCCAAGAGCTATGACGCCCACTACGCCCCCCTCACGCAACAGCGGCGCGCCAAGCGCGGTTCGGGCTTCGCCCAGTGCAACCACGTCGGCCAAGGCGTATTCCGGGTCTGAGGTAACGTCTGTGATATGGACGATCTGCCCCTCTAGCGCGGTCCGTCCGGTGACGCTGCCCCGGCTCGCCGCCAATAGCCGACCTTTAAGAAGCGCGTCATACTTGGGCGAAAGGGAAAAAAGTGCCGCCACCCGATAATCTTCGCCCTCGCGGTTGGAGATTATCGCGAAATCAGCGCCGCAAAGCCGCGCCACGGTCGCGATCAGCGTTTCGAGTACCGGTTGAATATCAAAGGTCGAGCGGCTGATAACCTTGAGCACGTCGCTCGTCCCGGTCTGGTATTCGAGCAACTCTTCAAGTTCACGCGTACGTTCGCGGACTTTCTCTTCGAGAGACTGCCGCTCCCATTCGAGGGCTTGGTAGAAGCTCGCGTTGTTGATCGCGGTAGAGGTCTGGCTTACTAGGTTGGCTAGCCCGAGTAGGGCCTCACCGTCTTGGACAACCCGACACTGATAAGGCGCTCGCCCCGCTGTATTTCCTGCGACTAGCAAGCGAATTGGGTTCTTCGGTTCCCCGCCGAACGGCAATATGACGTACTCGTCCATACCGATGAGACGCCGCAGCGAGGTCAACTCGCTGCGGCGGCAATCGGGCAAACACAGTACCCGCTCAACGCCGGCATAAAGTGGTGCGAGCGCCAATGAGGCGGTGGGAAGTACCAGCCTAGCAATGCTGGTACTCTCGGCATCGTCATAATATCCATCCATCGTCTGGATGGAGAAGATGTTCGCGCCGGATTGCTTCAGAAGAAAGAGGCAGCGCTCGAAATTGAGCTCGTATAAAACGAATTGGGCGGCCAGCTGCAGGATCGTAGTGAGGTCGACGGTTGTGTTGAATTTCTTTCCAAGCTCGTAGAGCTGGCGATACGCGCTCATCTGGCCGTCGAGATGCTCTTGCACTTCGTAGAGCTGAACCTCGGTTGTCACCAGGCGCTTGACCTCATCCGATAGGCGCTGGTTTTCGACCCGAAGCCGATCAATCTCACTCACGTTACCGGTCCTTTCCACATAGAACGCGGGCGTATAGCGGGACTCGACATTGGCTAACTCAGTATACTGCTAATACTACGGCGGTGTAGTTGTGGAAATAGTCGTGCCCTCCAATCGGACCAATCTCTCCATAGGTGTAGAGACCCATCCATGGCACGGTGGGCCCAATTTTTTGCTGAAGTTTTTCCAGTATTTGGCTTTTTTGCTGGTCGCGGAACACGGCCTTCCCGCGTCCTACGCAGTCGAACTGAAACACCATCTTCGCCGCGCTATTGCCTAATGTTGACTTGATTTCTTCGCCAATGCGTTCGACGCCGGCCGATATCTTTTCGTGGTCGCGTCGGCTCATCCAGATGCTCGTACCCTCTTCAACTTCGGTCGGAATTGTGATTGACCCAGCCTTGTCATCTTTTGTCGGCATGAATCGGATCAAATAGTCGTCGTAGCCCTTGATCTGTTCGGGCGCTTTGAATGCCATGCAGAGACTGAGGACCGCCTTGCTCCAATTGTCGATCTCATCACCGACGAGATATTCCTTTAAGACGTCGAGAACTGGCATACCGTCGATCTCGTAGATGACGTTGCCGGAGCAGCGGGTCACTTTCCGTTCGGCGCCGATGGGAAGGCAACCGTGATTGACCGACCAAGCAAGCCGGGCTGATCCCGACAGCAGGATGCAGGCGACACCATCGGATGTGATCTGATCGTCGCAATATTGATAAGTTTGTTTGAATTCCAAGTTGTCGGCCGACGTACCCCCAAACAAAGGCAGGTGACGATCAAGCTGCAGTTCACTCTTGAGGCCTGCAGCGAACCGGTCAAAATTCAGGGTCAACCCGTCGCCCAGCATAATCAGCCCAAGCGTGTCAGGCTGCACCTCGCAAGCTAAGTTCTGGGCGATGGTCCTTCCCGCGGCTTCCGAATCGGCCTTGAGGCCGGAGGCCATTGCGTTCTTGAAATTCAATTCGTCGGAGCTGATGGTCATCACGGCTACTGAGAAGTTCGACTCGTCGGCTTCGACACCTGCGATGATTCCCGCGCCAGACGCGCCTGCGAGCGGAACACCGCCGGTGGCTAAGCGGACGGCGTCTAAGAGTGCGCGCTGTTCATATCCGACGGAAGCAAACATAAAGACGAAGTCGGGCCGGTCGATCCCGGCCGCCGCCAATGCTCTCTCGGCGGCCTCGCGCCCGGCTACCTTCGGGTTGCGATGATGGCTCATACCGACACCGGCATTCGTACCCATCCGCGTGACCTTTCATTGGCGAAGACAGCCAGATCGCCCAGCAATGCGTGTCTCAGGATATCTCTGCACCTCCAAATCTACTAGCAGTTCCTTGCAAAACGGTCGGGCCGCCTTCCCCATCGGTTCCGGCCAACCGGAATGGGGGTAATTCCCCGTGCAGAAACTGTCGGTGGTAAGAACCACGATATCAAAGCCGAGCCTGTATCGAGGCCAGCAAGGTCCGGTTCTGACCCATCAGCGAATTACCGGCGCACCTCGTTGAGGTCCGCTTATTGAGTCGCTGCGGACTAGATTTGCTCAGGTTGAGTTATTCTCATTTTGACCCCATAGCGGTCTCGATGCCCGAGCGCTGGAAACGCGCTCAGCTTCGGCCGTCCCGCATTGGTTTCATCAAATGGTCTAAAATTTGAAGCGCTGGCACGCCAAGGATGAAGATGCCACCAAACCATTGACGTACGTCAAAATAGGTACATTGATCAGAGGTAACAACGAGACTACGATACAACCGGAATCGCGGCTACCATTGCCTAAGCCGCTTTTGCGATCCGAAGACTCTTTGCTGTCAATTTGCTTCCCGACCAATTTGTAGTTCTGTTTTTTTGGGGAGAACAGAAGTGGCGTGGAGTAGAGTTCTTTGCTTTACCGATCCGCTGGCGTGCCAGGCAGCCTTCCCATATTCCGACATTGAAATACTTCCCACGACGAAAGATTTTCGGGTCGAGATGACCCAGGTCGCCATGAGCCAGCTCTGGTTGCAACGTACTCACTTATCCTCGCCAACAGTCAGCACCGCCACAAGCAAGCCCGGTCGGCGATCGATCGGCTTTCTTACCGAGTCCAATTTGTCACCGTACTATCACTGTGGAATCGAGGTCGTGCCCGGCGACATCATTGATAACACGCTTGAAGTCGAGCATCGACGATGCGGCCCGGGTCTTGACTACGGCGCGATGTCCATCCCAACCGACGAGCTTGATACCGCAATCGAAGCGATAATTGGCTGCGAGTTGATGGAAAAGTCAGAACAGCACATTTTTCATCCGCACCCTCAATCGATGTCACGGCTACTGAATTTACATCGGGCGATCGGACAGCTCGCGCACGAGACTCCCGATATTTTGCAACTGCCGGAGGTAATTCGCGCGCTGGAGAATGAATTCGTGCATGTCATGGTCAGATGCCTCGCCGATGCGGTCGACGCAAAGACCAGCACTCGTGGCCGACGCCATGATGCGATCATCGCGCGGTTCGAAGAGTTTCTGGAGGCAAATCCCGACCGGCCGCTTTATCTCGCCGAAATCTGTGCCGCTATCGGCGTCGCGGAGCGAACGCTTCGCGCCTCCTGCGAAGAGCATCTGGGTATGGGACCGATCCGTTTTCTCACTCTCCGTCGAATGCACCTCGTGCATGGCGCGTTGCTGCGCGCGGTTCCATCGACGTCAACCGTCACTCGGATAGCTACCAACCATGGCTTTTGGGAGCTTGGCCGTTTTGCGGTGGCCTATCGCGCCGCGTTCGGAGAGTCGCCGTCCGAGACCTTGAGGCGCCCCACAAAGCAGATTGCGATCCACCTCAATCGCCCATCATCACTCGTGGCCGCTGAGGCCAACGCATAATCTTGCAAATTGGGGGGCCTCTTTGCTGCATGCAAGAGTCTGCTGTTGTGAAGGGTTTCGGATGCCGGCCCCATGACGGTGGGGCCGCGCGCACGGGGCCGGCGTCCGAAAGCCTCCAAGGGAGGAAACCGCGCTTGAGG
>NZ_JBEPTH010000044.1:0-7361 GCF_040549385.1 Bradyrhizobium sp. LB11.1
TACCCGCATCTACCGACCTTAAGGCTAGCCTTAAAGCCACATGCTTCCTCGGAAGCCGGTCACCGAACAAGACGGTCTCCGCCGGAGGGATACACAGGATCAACATGTCGGACGTACGCCTCGAGCTCATGGATCGCCTCGGGCATGCTGTCGAACCAGTAGTCGAGAACATAGCGCCGTGATGCGCCCTGAAGGCCGCCGACCAAAGGATTGTAGAAAAGATACTCGTAAGGGTGGAGCCTCACCAGTGTCGCTGTGTTCCAGAGGAAGCATGCCGTGATGGCAGCCAGTCCTGCAAAGGCGGCCCGGCGATCGCGCGTCGTGAGCGCCGCCACGACGGCGTCGAGCCCGACGCCTGCGAGGACCGCCAGCGGCGGAATAACGAACAAGAAATGGCGAAAGCCGGTGAAAGCCGGACCGTCCCATATGACCTGGCAAGCCAGTGGAAACATCACTGTCAGCGCTACTAGGGTGAGATCTCTTTGCTTCTCCTGCGTCAGACCGGTGGTCGAACGCGGCAACAGCGCAGCCACCACTCCTAGAGCCGCGCCGACCAGCGTCAGTAGCGGCACGCGGATCAAGATGTAAATGGGCACGTAGAACCGAGGCACGTGCGCCATCTCGTAAACCTTGCCGTCGAGGATGGTCCGAATTGCATAATGAAACTCCGAGAATGCGAGCAGGCCCCGGATCGGATTGAGCGGTGCCAGTGCCGCCCACGGCCATGCCACGATCATGATGATATAAGCGAGCAGCAGCGCCGGCATGAGGCGCAGCGACGACTCGATGACGAAACGCCAGCGGGCGCGACCGTAACCGAGCCATGGCCGTGGCAGGTAAAGGGCGATTGCGAAGCCGATGTAGATCAGAAGCAGCAGCCCCAAGACTCGCATGCCGACCGCAGCCCCGGTCAGGAGGCCGAACGCCGCTATGTCGCTCGATCGAGGTCTCGGCAGCGCTCGTGCTATGCGGATGAGGAACAGAGTCGCGCCCAACATGCCGGCGGCAAACGGGACATCCTTTGTGTGATTGAACATGGTGCCATACCAGGCGCCGCAGACGCTCAAGGCGATCGCCGCGATCAAGCCCGCGCGCGGACCTGCGATCAGTCGCGCAGTGGCTGCGGCAGCGCCGATCCCACTGATGCCGATCAGCGCGCACAGAATGTGGCGCAGATCGTAGGGATTGATCGGAATGAGGTGGCTGAGGGAAACGGCAATGATGTCAAACAGGCCGCCATAGAGGTAGAGGTTCTGAAAGCTGAATACGCTCTCGTCTCGAAAGCCGCTCGTATAATAGGCGATAATCAATTCGCCATAGTGATGCTGAACACCTTCATCGTTGGAGATTGCGTAGTCTTTAAAAGTGAACAGCGCGATCACGACGAGCGCGGCAATGAGGACTATAATAGCGACATCGCAGGCGCTACAGCGCTTGGTCCATCGCACAAGCTTGCTCAAAGCTTTCTCTGTGCGGCCGGGATTACCCTCGGTCAGCTTCGCCTCGATCCTGGTGTCGGTCATTTCGTCAGGGCTAGGTCGGTGAATCCAGCGGGAGAAAGCGCCCCGACGTACGTGACCGCGGTCACTTCAGGAACTTGCTCAATTGGAGGAAAGCAGAGCGCAAGCAAGACGGCAATTCCCCCAATACGAAAGGATTATGCACTACTCATGGTCAGCCTTGGGAATACCCTGGTATGGAAATTCAGTCGGTTGTCAGATCGGGGCCGCTTTGCGGTAGTCGGTAGAAAGTGCGAGTTGCGCAGGGACCCGGTCTTCGGTAGCCCTGCTGGAAGGCATAACCCGCTGGTGTCGACGAAGGCGCGCCGCATCGAGCAGCATTTGAGCCGCCCATCGATAAACGTTTCGCTCGCGTACGAGATCTCGCATCAGCCTTATACGATCTCGCTGCTCCGCGGGCGACATCCGCAGCGCCTGCAGGAACACCTCAGCCATCCCGTGGGTATCATACGGATTTACAATGAGCGCCTCAGACAGCTCGCGTGAGGCGCCTGCGAAGCTCGACAAGATCAGTACGCCTTGCTCGTCGTCTCGTGCAGCGACGAACTCCTTGGCCACGAGATTCATGCCGTCGTGCAGGCTGGAGACGATGCACATGTCCGCGGCTCGGAAAAGCTCGAACACCTCATCCGGCTCATGATGCCGTATGACAAGCCGTATGGGCTGGAAACCGTCTTTGTCGTGCCGGGCGTTGATCTTTGAAACGAGTTGCTCGGCCTCCGTTTGCAACGCGCTGTAAGCACCGAGCTTGCTGCGGGTGGGGGCTGCTGCCTGAATCAAGACGAACCGGCCAATCCATTCGGGGTGACACGTCAGGAGGTCGTCGACCGCGCGGATGCGATCAAGGATACCCTTGGTGTAATCGAAGCGCTCGATACCTACGGCGATACGGACATCAGCCGGCAGCGCGAACCGCTGGCGGACGGCGTCGCGACATTCACGCACGGGCGCTTGTTCGGCGAGGGCCGCGGGTGGCCATTCAATCGAGATGGGATACGGCCTGATCAGTGTTTCGTGGCTCCCGAAGGTGACGGAAGCATGTTCACGGTCGATGCGGCTCTCCATGAAGCGATCCGCCGCTTCCAGAAAATTGTTGCAATGGAATTGGGTCTGGAAGCCTAGAATGGTGCTTCCCAGGAGGCCGTCGATGATTTCCTGGCGCCAGGGGCAGATGCCAAAGGTTTCTGCGTTAGGCCAGGGGATATGCCAGAACGTGATGATCGTAGCCTTTGGCAGCCGATCGCGGATCATCCGTGGAAGGAGAGCGAAATGATAATCCTGCACGAGGACGATTGGGTCATCGCGGGTCGCCTCCTGAACCACCACATCGGCGAAGCGTTCATTGACCTTGCGATACTGGAGCCAGTCCTCCTCTCGAAAGTTCGGACGAACGAATGCGATATGGCAGAGTGGCCATAAACCTTCGTTGGCGAGACCGTAGTAATAGCCGCTCTGCTCGTTATCCGAGAGCCATACCCGCCGTAGTACATAGGTAGGGTCGGAGGGAGGCACGCGAATCCTGTCGTTGGCATCAACGGTCTCACGATCGGCAGATCCTGAGCCATGAGCAATCCAGGTCCCGCCGCAAGCCCGCATCACCGGCTGAAGCGCGGCGACTAGTCCGCTCGCTGGGCTTTGCAACGTGATCGCGCCGGAGGAGCGGTTGTGGATGTAAGGCTCTCGGTTGGAGACGACGATGACCTGGGATGACGGCAGTTCCTCGACAAGGAGGCGATGCAGGGTTTTTGACGACCACTCGACATGAATGCCGTTGGCAAAACGGCGCTCCATGCGTAACTCGGAAAGCGCCGCGTGAACTTCGCGGCTGATCGCAAAGTCGTTTCGCTGAAAGGCTTGGGGGGCCGTGCCTGGCTCTGTGTCAATGAGGGCGCCACGAATGGAGCGGGTCCACGCACGCGTCAGGGCGAGGAAGATCGTAGTCGCGAGCAGGCCCAGGCCCAGTGTCACCCCGACAAGGGCCAGCACGGTATAAAGGCGCGCCTCGCTGGTCCGCTCGTCGATAAAGGCGAGATCATGCAGCACCAGAAGGTGGCCAGTCGAGGCTCCCGCCGCGATCGGAAAAGAGCTGATATGTATCCGTCGCCCGGAATCCATTGCCGTCGTGAAAGCGCCGGACTTGCCTCGCTTCACGCTGTCACAGTTGATTGAGTTCGGAAATTCCTTGGTTGCGTAACGCAATTGCCCCTGCGCCGTGCAGAACCCGAGCGCAAGGATACGTTCATCCTCGCTAATTCGCTGGAACACCGGAACAAGGCCGATCTCCGGGTTCGCTGTCATCGCCATGGCGACCTGATCCCGGATCGACCGGAAGACAAGACGTGAACGAAGATCGATGTCGCGCTGGGACCAGTCCTCAACCATGACCGATGCGAGGAGGGTGAGCGCCGCGATCACCAGCCCGGTGGCGGCGAGACCCAGCAGCGCGTACCGTGCAAGAGGACCGCGGAACGGCCAACTGGCGTCGATGCGCCGCGTCAATCTGCGATCGCGTTGTTTGACCTCGCCCTCGATATGGTCTGTCCGATTTGCCATCGCCAAATATCCAGTCTACTGCGACCTTGTATGGTGGGCCATACGGATAGATTCGAGGATCCTCTAGTATTCCGGTCTCGGTGGGTGCGCATCCTCATGCGCCTGGTTGTTATGCTCCTGGCTGGCCTTCTGCAGGTAAGCGATGATGTCGTGGCGGGACGGAGCATCGAGTACGCGAACCGGCATTCGTGCTCCGGGCACTAATGTCTGAGGCCCAGCTAGCCATTGATCAAGCTTGTCCGGAGACCAGGTGAGTCCCGCGCTCTTTAGCGCCGGCGAATAGTTGTAGCCGACAGCGGAGCCCGCCGCGCGACCGATCACCCCTTCGAGCATGGGTCCAGTCTTGTTGCGGTCCAACGCGTGGCACGCGGTGCACCGTTGCGTGAAGATCTCTTGGCCATGGACCGCATCCGGCGCAGCATTGGCCAGAAAACGCGACAGACTCTTTGCCTGCGAGGGGCTTACCGAGCGGCCAAACGTGTAGCTCAGCGTTATCGTATCGACGTGATCCATGTCCGAGTCCTTGGCAAAGGCCGAATCGACATAGAAGACGACGGGCATGTCCACTTTCTGATGCGGATCGAGGCGCTCTTCATTGAAACAGAAGCATTGGATCTTGTTGAAATAGATGCCGCTCGTCTCTGGAGTGACGTTGAACGTCGCGTGCCCAGTGGTCGTCTCGTTGCTGAGATTTTCTGCGGAAAAGAACACGAGCTTCTGTTCGCCGAGATGAACGGTCACGGAGCGCTGTTCCGGTTCGAACCGCCACGGCAGCCCGGGCGCGACGTTGCTGTCGAACGCAACTGTTACCGTCTGTTTGGAAGCGGTGGTTGGATCGGCAAATGCTCTTTGCGTCGTCCCGCCGTACCCCGTTGCGCCACAGAACGCACGATAGAGTTCCGGCGAATAAGCGACCAGGCCGGACATGAAAGCGAGGCCGATGAAGCAAGGCACGAGAACGTTGAGGTTCTTCCGGACGCGTGGCTCCATCGTCATTCCCAATTCTCACGGCCCCCACGGCTCACACTGCTGTACATCGATTGTTTTGTAGCGTCCACCTGTGCGGCAAGGCTGGTCTCGCGAAGGCGAGACCTGAACAGTCGCTCGATGTTTATGCGATGCTCGAGCCCCGAAACTTGTCTGTCGGAACAAGCCGACACATTGCTATGTCGACAACCGAATCTCAGCTTGAAGAACCGCCCAGATCTCGATCCGAGATATATTGATCTATTTCAATCAATGGCGATCGTATTCGGGGCGCGCTAACTTCAACGTCTGAATCAGCACCGACTGCCGAGAGCACGAGGCGTCTGTACTCGCCTTCGATCAATCTGAAGCAATTGCAGCATATGCTGGATAACTCAGCATAGTTCTCGACCTTGACCAGGCCTCGTTTGGTTGAAATCGTTCCCTCGTTCTGAAGAACCTCAAGGCATTCCGTAACACTCGCGCGCCGGACGCCGAGCAATTCCGCGAGCACTCCGTGAGTAAGTGGGATCTCATCATCAGCCAGGGCACTTCGGGCCACAAGCAGCCAACGAGCAAGTCTGTGCTTGAGACCGTGGTACGAATTACAGGCTCCCGATTGGGAGGTCTGCGCGAGTACAACTGCCAAATATCGTTCCACGACAGAGCGCAATTGCGGCAGCGAGCCGAGAATCTCACAGAACTCACGCGTTCTAATCCGCAGTGCTTCGCCGGCTACCTGAACAGTTCTCCGATGCAGGGGAGCCGCATTGGCCGCGAGCATGATCGGAGCACCAACTAGTCCCTCCGATCCTATCAGCCAAACCTCGACGAATTTGTCGCGGCCGACTCTCGCTGCAACTGAAACAAGTCCACTTTCGACAAAGTAGACGTACTCCATTGGCAGCTTGTAGTGATGCAGAATCCGCCGAGGTACGAGTTTGGTTCGTTCGCAAAGCCTGAGAACGCGAGAGAGTTCATCGGTTGGTATAAGACGAAGCAGCTTGTTCTGAACCTGCGTCACCATGCGCTCTTCCAGTGCTCCATACGGCGATGCGTACTCCGTCGTTGTTCCGAGAGCATGGCCTGCTGCTGGCCGCACAAGGTCGCCTGAGGCCAGTGCGGACATCTCCTAAAATACCGATATCCCTCCGACTCGCTTAGTTCATCTGAACTAAAGTATGAACTCTCCCCGCGATGTTCCACAGCGACAAAATCGGCTTCTGGTACGGTATCGTACCGTTCGCGGGTCGATTTGCCTAATCGGCCCACGTCCCTCTTATGCCATATTCGATCGCCCGAGATCATGAAGGTGCAGTATGTCGGATTGCGATGCGCTGGTGGCCGCCGTTGAAGAGGCGCAGCGGATCTTGAATATTTATGACTGCGCCGTCCTCAGGCGAAATCAGGACGAATTGTTGGCAATGCCTCAGTTTATCTTGTGCGATCCATCTGTTGCACTTGCTCTCCGACGGTTGAGGAATAGGTCCCGCTTGAGCCTGGTAGGGTGATGCAACTGACCGCGAATAGCTGAAAATGGGCAGAAGTCCGCGGTTCGCCGTCCCGAAACAACCGCTGAGCCAAAGCTCAGCCGCAGACAGGAGCGTGCAGACCATTGGCCATGGCCAATCATTTCGTTCTCGTCGCGAGACCTTCACCGAACTCTCACAATCTGCCGCGCCGTGAGCCCGAGATAGCAAATGCCTGAAGAGCCATTACCCGAAGAAGTTCGGGATTTGGTCCTGCGACATATCGACTCGGTGGCTCAACTCGAAGCTCTTCTATTCCTGCGTACGCACCCAAACGAACCGTGGGACGTCGCATCGGTGGCGAGGCGCCTGTATGCGCCGATTGGCGAGATGGCCGCTGCGTTGAGCGGCCTCTGCAAGGATGGATTTTTGATACGGCAGGGCGAGTTCTACCTTTACGCGCCGAAATCGGATTACAACACTCAAGTCACCGCACTGGCGGAAGCCTATGCACGCCACCTGATCCCGATTACAAACCTAATTCACGCAAAACCACGCAACATCAGAGCGTTCTCGGACGCGTTTAAGTTCCGGAAGGACTAGATATTCTATGGCGGCGGTGATCTACAGTCTGTGCGCAATCACGAGTGCCCTGTCCGCAGGCTTGTTGATTCGCGCGTTTCTGCGCACGCGCTCCCGTCTCCTTTTATGGAGTTCGATCTGCTTCACTGGACTTTCCTTGAATAACGTCGCGTTATGGGTGTGCGCCGTGACAAGGCGGCGCTTTCCAGTGGGTGCAAGCCCCATCCGGCAAACGCTCCAGCCGGAAGCAATCGGAGCAGTCATGGAGGTA
>NZ_JBEPTH010000045.1:0-7218 GCF_040549385.1 Bradyrhizobium sp. LB11.1
CTAGAAATTACATCCAACTCTACCGCGCCGCTCCAAAAACGATCGGCGGAAATATGAAAATTCTCCATTTCAAGGTTTTTCAGCAGACTGCTAGATCGTCCTCCAGCAGCAGCGTCAGTCGGGAAACGCGCTGACCCGACAAGATTCACGACAAAGGGACAGATGACTTTGCTTTTGTACCGCTCATGGAAGTCTCGATCTGCAACGGCGAATCCATTCATGTTGACTGCTGCCGCCATCAATGAAAATGGGATTTTTCAATTGTCAGGCGTTAGCGTGTTGCTTCGCAGATGATCGTAGGCGAGCGGGATTTCGCGTGTCGCTGTACTTCAGCTGGCGCATCGCATATCGGTCCCCTCTCAAGGCTGAAACAGGAGTTCGATTCCCTAGGGAGCGCCAGCAAACTCAGGCACTTAGCTAGCCATCAGCCACGTTCGTTGAATAAGACGCTGGCGAACAGCGGCGAACGCTTGCGGAATTTGCTGCCGATATTGGCGGACCAGCCTCGGCGCGATGCCTCACTGTGGCTGGCGCATTCGCAAAAAATTTCCTCGTCGCCCTTGGTGTCCGGAAATTCTCAAACCGCCGCTGACATGCGCTGTCGTACGCGAGCGCCCTCGGGTGTTCGCATTGACGCTGCTCGTCGCACAATCAACTCTCGTCCTGTCGAGCTTTGTGCAAATTGGAGTGCCGCGTGAGATACAATCGACGAAAGAAAACCGGCGGACAACAGTCGCAAGTCAGTCTATCCGCTCAGAAAGCCGCAGAACCGAGCACGATGCCATTCGCCCAGCGGCTCACCTGCACGATTGACGATGCATGCGAAGTGACCGGCTTGGGACGCACGAAGGTTTACGAGTTGATAGCAGCTGGGCGTATCGTCACGACAACGATCGGACGTCGGCCTCTAGTAGTGGTGCGCTCATTTCTGGCGCTCCTTGACACCAACATGTCGAACTAATCGACGTGCGACCTAAGGGAGCAACCCAACCTTGAACGCGCTTTTCCTCAGGCACTCATTTTGATGACACGACAGTGCTTCCTCAGCCGCTCGAACTCGTCCGCCCACCACCGCATCACCGCGCTCCTGTCAGAATTCGGCGGCATGGGTCGGCCGCATCTGCTGAGAGAGGCACACACATCGGACCAGCATATAGAGCCAACTGATGGCGAGTTGCGCTTCAATGCGGCTGTGTTAGTACGCCCACTCTCGAATCGAGGAGCTAAAAGTGGCAAAGACGGCAAAAGAAGACGGCTACGAAGAAGAAACCTGTGCGGCGCGAATACACAAAGGCTGACGTGAAGGAGCTGCTCGCTCATTCGAAAGCGAAGACTCCGGTTGCAAAAATTGCGAAGCTCACAAAGCGCTCCGAAGGTTCACTCCGCCAAAAGGCGCTCAAGCTTGGAATCCGGCTCGGTCACCAGCGCTAGAAGGCGGCATCATGACGCTCTTCAATAGAGTGTTCTCGACCAGAACGTTGTTGCAAATCATCTGCGTTCTCATCACTGTCGCCGCAATGAAGTTGTTGAGCGCTCATTATGACTTCAGCTGGGCAGCCGCAATTGGCGGTTGACTAAAAGAACACCCTGGAAGGTTGAGCAGAAAAAAGCCCACCTAGTGGAGAGTGCGGGCTCGCCAGAATGCGTGCCGTTGTGCTGGCTGACGAGGTTCCTCATGACCCGTTGGTGCCATCTGGGCGTAACCCAATTGCCCGAGATGCATCGATCTAAATTGTCTACGATGCCAAACAAAGGGTCCCCTGATGCCGCCGCTGTAGCGTGAAAATCGAACGGACGCGGAAGCGCAGCTCTGGCTTAGCAGAATGCCGTCTGAGGCGAATGCGATGACCCTGGGCCGAGCGTACAATGCTGACGGACTAAGCTCGAGGGAAGATCGGCTTCCATGGCCGCTCTGACCTCCTATTGCTCCAGAAAATTGGAAGAGTGTTGTTGGGAACCGCGTTGTGAAAAGCCACCAGCGAGCCCATGTCCCCAAAGCCAAGCGGAGCATCTGGATAAAGTTCTCGACCAATCTGCAATAGCATGTCGCGTGCAAAGCGAAGGTCAGCTTCGTTCTCAAAAATCGAGGCGTCACTAGAAAGTGCGCGCAATTCATCTCCGAGAACATTTGCCGCAACGACGTGCAATTCAGGATACGATTTTCGGACCAGATCGATCGCATCCGGAAACGCAAACATCATAAACACAGAAAAGGGGGTGCGCCTTCGCTTCAATATGCCGATCTACTACCTCTTTAGCCACGCTCTGGAACTGACGCTCAAAGCGTATTTGCTCAGCAAAGGAGTGAGCAGCAATCGGCTAAGATCGCGCGATTACGGTCACAAACTACACGTGCTTTGGAAGCTTGTCTGACTGAGGGCCTTCCGCATCACCCGACCAATGATGTTTTCGTAGCGCAAATGATAGAAATTCTTGATCCATTCGCTGTAGATTTTGAGTTCCGGTATATACAGGTTGGTCTTAAGAGCCTCCCCACGTTTGGAGCTGTCGAAGCCGCGGTCGGCGATCTGATGGCGACGGTGCGACCCTTCTGCGAGGCGACGGTGGGCGGTCCTGTTCCGGACTAAGATTGACGATTTCCCTGCAATCGTTGGGACGATTCTCCCTCCGATCGAAGGTGCGATAAGCTCAGTGATTCCGGAGTCAGAGCTGGACGCAATTCAGGCCAGAGAGTAACGGGTGACATCCACGGCTGACCCAGCGAGGCGTCCGTGGAGCGACGGTGTGTAAGCCGCGACCGTCAGATCGGTAGACCAAGTTGCGGCTCCGCCTGGTCGCCTTGTAGAGCCGAAAGCGAAACCCCGAACAGCCGGACTGGCTTGGAAAAGGGCATCTCGTTCTGAAGCAATGCGACTGATGGGCGTTCGAATTCCGCTCGACTCAATACCGCGACGGGTACCGACCTGCTGCGCGTAATCATCTCGAAGTCGTTGAACTTTACTTTCAGGTGCACCGTCCGACCCCGCGCTCCCTTATCTTCGCAGTGCTGCCAGACCTTGTCGATCAGTGGCTGCAGTTCGGCGGCCAAGGCGTCGAACTCGGTCAGGTCGTTGGAGAAAGTATTCTCTGCGCCGACCGACTTCCGGATTCGGTCCGCGCGAACCTCGCGATTATCGACGCCCCTCGAAATCCAATAGTAGTATGCACCGGCCTTGCCGAAATTGGCCTGCATGAATTCGAGCGACTGGTTACGCATGTCGAGGCCGGTGTAGAGTCCGAGGGCGTTCATTTTGGTGCTGGTGGCCGGCCCGATTCCATGAAACTTGCCAACCGGCAAATTTTCGACGAAGGCCGGACCCATTTCGGGCGTGATGACGTACTGGCCGTTCGGCTTGCGGTGGTCGGAGGCGAGCTTTGCCAGAAACTTGTTGTAGGAGACGCCGGCCGAAGCGTTGAGGCCGGTTACGTCCTTGATCTTCGCACGGATCGCAAACGCGACGTCCCGGGCCAACGGAACACCTTGCAGATTTTCGGTCACGTCGAGGTAGGCCTCGTCGAGCGACAGCGGCTCGATGATCGCCGTGTGCTCCGCGAAGATCTCGCGGATCTGCTGCGAGACCGCCTTGTAGACCTCGAAGCGCGGCTTCACGAAGATCAGGTCGGGGCACTGCCGTTTTGCCGTGACGGACGGCATGGCCGAGCGCACCCCGAACTTTCTCGCTTCATAGCTGGCTGCCGCCACGACGCCGCGCTCGCGGGACCACCGACAGCGACCGGCTTGCCGAGCAGATCCGGATTGTCCCGCTGCTCGACGGACGCATAAAAGGCGTCCATGTCGACGTGGATGATCTTGCGCTGACGGGGCGAGGGCTCTGCTTGGTCGTTGCCATCGTCGGTCACGTTGTCTGCTCGGCCGGGTCTTCTTTGACGCCGCGGGCGACGATCCGGAGCCTCCCGTCCGGAAGCGGCCGTTGCAGTTTCAGGACCTCGTCTGGAGGAGCGGTCATCCAGGTCTCGACTTCGTCCGGCGTTGTCAGGATCACCGGCATCGCTTTGGGGTGGATGGCGCCGACCTCGGCGTTCGGCCCCGTCGTGAGGAACGCGTAGAGATCGTTGTTGGTCTCGCCTTCCTTGACCTTTCGGACGGAGGTCCAATCCCTCAGCAACGTAGATGCCAAAGAGAGCCGATAAGAGGCTCTTGCGAATTGAATGACACATAAAGCGGTGAGCGACCGCGCCCTTTTGATGAACGACTGCGCCTCCTTCGACGATCATGAGCGCGGCGCTTCCGACCTCATCTGCGATTGCGTCCACAACAGAGAGACCTTTTGCGGACCAGCCAAAAGCCTCTGGCGGCATGATTTGCCAAATCGGCTCTGGCCAATTTTCTTTGCCGCCGAGACCCTCCACTTATCGCCCCTTAGCCTTCGCGCAAATTCCCAACAGGCGCCTCGGACATGTCCGCCCGAACTTCAATTTCAACGCGAGCATGTGACGGCCATCTTTACCAGCTCAGAGCGATGTGGGTGACGCGGGCGCGTCAGGGCTCCTCAACGGCCTAAAGCATTGTTTCCGCAACGGGCCACTTCCGGACTCATGCATCGCAGCAAATTGCGTCGGCACCTCAATCCGCTCATCGCGCTAATGGGGAAAGCCTTGGCGTCACGCGCGGCAAAACAGAACGGGCTCCAGTAGGAGAACCGGAGCCCGTGTAATTTCCGACGTCAAAATTGATTCAGCGATTAGTATCTGCCGGCAACCGGTGCGCCCCAGTTGAAGAGATAGTTGACCCCAACTTTCACCATCTGAACGTTGCGGTTGTTGGTCGTGAACGTATCCCCCGCGAACGGGCCGAACGCGGCCCCGGCCGGAATGGAGAAGGTCCGGTTGCCCAACCCGAGATAGTCGTATTCGGCCTTTACTGTCCAATTGGGCGCGAACGCATATTCGAAGCCAGCGCCCACCAGCCAGCCGCCGGTGCTGTTGTTGCAGCTACTGAAGCCTAAGGTACCGCAGTTAAACGATACGCCCGTCGTGGTGTTGGTGACGGAGAAGTTGTTGCTGCCGACCCAGCCGCCGCCAACCTTGCCGTAGAGCAGCCAATGATCAATGGCCCAGCCGAAGCGGGCAGCTACAGTCGTGATCCAGCGATTATTGTTGGTGACAACAATATTCCCAACGCCGGGAATAAGAACTCCATTGTTGTTGTTATTGTTGGCGGCCCAGTCGAAGTCCCATTCGCCGCCGATGACGAATTGGCCGATCTGGTAATTGCCACCGATCTGCCCACCGCCGATGAACACGCCGTTGTTGCCGTTGTTGAAGTTCGTCAGGAAAACCGTGTCCGTCCAGCGGTTGTTGGACCACGCACCGCCAATGTTGGCACCGATATAAAACCCGGTCCAACTGAACGCGGGCACCGGCGGTGGTGGCGGGGCCTTAACCGCCATATCCGCTGCTCCGGCGGCCGTTGTGCTAAGCGCAATAAGCGCGACACTTGCGGTCAACGTCTTATTCATTTGCGTCCCCTCTTACAAAAAAACGAGCACCATCCGGGCAATGCGAATCGCAGCGCCTGCAATGACCCCTGAGGGAATGCAATAGCAGGAGCGGGGAGCTGGCTATGCAGATTTGGCAAGACAGCAAAAAAAGTGGCAGCGTGGCAGATCGGCAACTATCTGAGGTTTGGCCGCGAAGCCAATGAAACTATCGCTCGCGCGAAGCAACTGGTTAGGCTGCTAGGCCGGCTCTTCCGTCACCAGCTCGCTAAATTGCAGCATTGGGCCAAAATGCGAAGAACTCAACCTGAGCAAATCTAATCCGCCGCGCCTCGATAAGCGGACCTCGACGAGGTGCCCGGCCACTTCGCTGATGGGCCAACAGGCGACATAGTATCACATCCAAAAATAGAGGAAGCCGCCAACTGAGGCAGCCTTACCGTCGATGTCGTGTTGTAGGCCGGTTTGCATATTCCAAGACTATGCGGTCGAGCGCGGCCCTGCCGGCGCCGTGGGCCTCTTCTTGTGAGGCATAGGATTCATGCGAGGCTTTGATCAGACGCTTGCCGACATGAATCTCCCAGACCCAAGGTTTCGGAGGTGGAAATCTGTGACGTAGCTTAATGCGCACCTTCGTTGGACCTTGGCCTGAGCGTCGCTATCCGTCGCGCCCCTTGCCATAGCTCTATGGCGTGACCATCCATAAGCTGCTCGGCGTGGCGAAGCGTGTCTTCGTCATTGTCGCAAACAACATCAACGCGATTGGCAATGTGGCCATCGTCACCGATAACGTAAGCATAGTATCCGAGTGGCATGACCGGCCTACTTCGGCGGCTGTAAGCCGGGGGAGCGCAGCCAGTCGCTAATGCGCGAGCCGGTTTCGGCTTGCCGAACCCTGCGGAGGGCGGCCTCGCGTACAGGTCCATGAGGGAGCAATTCGGCTTCTTCGCGGAGGCGTCTCACTTCTTCGGCGAGACGTTCTTCAAGGGATGTGGTTTGTTTGAAACGACGCCGCTCAAACATGGCGCTGCTCCTTTCCATGCGAGGAAGGCGGGAGCGCAACGGGCGTTCTCATCACCGATAAAAGCCACGGTCCGGGCGGTGATGGTTCCCAACGTGTCAGCAACTGAAGGGTTGCTAAAAGATGCCAAGCACCGTCCAACAATATGACAGTACGGCTGCATCTAATTCGGATGTTTCGGAGCTTCTTGACGCTCTCCCGCTAGAGGGTTCGCGCGAACTCATCATCCTCTTTGGGCGGGGGCTCTCTTGTTTTCCGACCTAGGAAGGTGTCGGGGATCGGAGTTTTAAGTATCTCCCTACCTTTCGCGGCGACCTCGCGCATGAATGCGTTTTGCTTCGCGATTCGGGAAGACTGTTCGTGGACGTGGATGATTGGGGATGTTATCCGCCATTGGACTTTCCTCCGCTATGCAGGCGGAGCCCAATCGGTCTCTCAGCCACCGACGCCTACGGGGAGAGCCTCGGCCGGTGATGTCGGTAAACTACCACAGCTCGTTGTTACAACTCCCAACTCAATGTAGTGCAATGGTCGTTCCGGAAGTCCGTTGTGGGTGAAAATGCGAAGAACTCAGAGTGAGCAAAGCCAGTCCGCTCTACCCCACCAAGCGGACCTCAATGAAAGGTGTCGCCACTTCGCTGATGGGCCAAAGGACTAAACCGCTCGCGCGGTAGTGCGCTGCGGCGGGCGGCACGGCCAAGACGGTAGCGCAACGGGGCGTCCTGTCTTGAGATCGAG
>NZ_JBEPTH010000046.1:0-7176 GCF_040549385.1 Bradyrhizobium sp. LB11.1
AAACCTGCCGCGCATGATCGTCTCCGCCGATTCGAGATGATAAAGTGAATCATCAAGTCCCCTCCCTGGCGAGGGGTTTTTCAGCAGACTGCTAGGCGAGCTTGGTTGAGCCGACCACAACTGAGGCTCTTCGGGCACCGCTTCGCCAGGACTCGCTGCACCGCGGCTACGATCTGCTCGCCCACCAGCACCTTATCGGCGCCCTGCATCCACTCGCGAAGATCACTTACTGGCAGAGCCCTTCGGGGGCTGCTCGGAGTCGATCAGCGCCTCAAGCGATAACGATGTTGATCGACCGCTGCGCCCCATGCGGTCGGCGGCCTCCCAAGCTCGAGATTTCCTACTTCGTGGACGCGGGCTGCTTATGCTGTCTTAGACGCGACACAGGTGTCAGGCACCGGACAGACGACCGCGCATTGCGGCGTGTCGCAATGGCCCTCGCACTCCGTACATTTTTTGGCATCGATAACGTAAATGTCGCGCTTGAGGCTGATCGCCGCGTTGGGGCACTCGAACTCACATGCCCCACAAACGGTGCATTGCGAAGCGACGATCTTGTAAGCCATGCGTTCCAACTCCTTAGGCAAGCGATGCCATTGGCGATTCCCTTCAAATCCCATGCCAAACACAGACGCGCTCAATAACAAGCACTTTTCCAAATTGTACTGTCTCGGGTCTGAGACCATGTTGCATCTGCGACAGCAGCGAGCCCCGTCAATGTCAACATGCGAACCCTCGAGCCTACTCCGAAAGTCAGTCGCGACTCGACGGCTGCGAGTTCCGTTGATTTGTCTGGCACGGCAGCGCGGAGCAAGCGACGCTCGACGATTCTGAAACCGACACCGCGACTAGAAGCCGCGAGCCGACCCACGTTTACGCCGGATCTCGGCAAACCTCCGGTTACAGGCCCACACGGGCGGCTTTGTGCAAGCCTCGCTCACGGCCAACATTTGTGCTATCGCTTGGGAGGGAAATGAAGTTGCGCCTGCAGCAGCGATACTGGCCTTTGCAAAGTGACCGATTTAGTTGGAGTCAACCGCATGCGTGGTGCCGAGTAGGCACGGGGTACGAGCGAGCCGTGGTGCGCTTCGCCTGGCCGTGCTCAGCCACTCCTCATGCCAGACGTTGCGGGGTGGGCGAGCCGACGTGTTCCAAACCCGAGCGTTCGCTCGACGCAAATTATCTGTTCCTTGAGGGCCAGTGGAGCAGTGGCTGTCGCAACGGCGCCAAAGTCTGGCGTCGCTTGCAGGCGCAAGGGGTCCTTGCGTTTCGGGTTGGCGAGTAGACAACACGTCGACGTCGGTCGAGAGCGGTCAGCAAACAACAGCCGGAAAGGGTGGCGTCCGCCGATTAGGCGAGATTGCATGACACCAAGGCTGATGCCGTGGTCGTTGCCGCCATCGAGGCTGGTGTGCCGTCCCCTTGTGAGGCCCGCACGCTCATCGACCAGTTCCACGATATGGTCCGGAAAACGGACGAGGACAAACTCGATTCATGGATCGCGAACATCAAAATCAAGCCTCGTCTCATCCTTCGCGACGGGAGTCCCAAGGACAGCGCTGCTGTGCGCGCGGCAATCACACCCTTGTTCAAGCGGCCAAGTCGAAGGGCAGATTACGAAACTCAAACTCGTAAAACGGCAAATCTATGGGCGCGCCAAAATTGACGTTCTCGAAGCACGATCACTCGGTGCAGCATGGCCCGCGAAGCGTCATCGAATTTGCGTCAGAGCTGCCAATTGCTCCGCGACGATCTGCGCCTTCAGTTCATCCCGCCAGCGCTTTCGACCACGCCAGCGTACAATCCAATACGCAGCGACAACGTTCCCTTTTGTCGTTCGAATGGCCCTCCATTGTGAGCCCCCTCGCCGACGATGACTCTTCCAATGACTCGCAAGACCCCGCGCAAATAATCTGAAGGGCCTCGGAGCACGCTTACCGTGCAGCTGCACGCACCGTTGCGTGCGACGGTACACCGCTATACCCGCTGATGCTTCAATACGATTCGCCGGATTACCGCCGCGTAAGCCGCAAGCGGCGTCACCTCCCCGTAGCACGTTGCGGCCCTGAGTCCAGGCAATGAATGCGATGCGTCAAATGCTCTACCAAAATGGAGAGTATCTTCGATCCATTGACAATGCTGTATCAGCCTGAGCGTAGCCGCTGGTGCAGCTCGTCATGCTGAAGATAAGGGTGGAGCAATGGAGTGCTTAGCAGACCTCATGCGCGTCTCTCGCTCGCTCCAACTTCACGACGATGTCGTGTTCAAAAAAGGCATCAAATTACGGATAGGATTCGATTTCGACGAGTACGCCTGGATCACTCGGAACACTCCAACAAAGGATGCCATTGAACCAAGTTTCAGGCCAGATCTCTCGCCAATCGAGCCGGGCGATGGTTATTGGATCATGGGAGTCGACAAACATAACGTTGTCGCAATCTTGGCTGCGCAACGACTTTTTGATCTTTCCGCCAGTAATCTCGCAGAACACTTTCAATCGTTGAAGGCATTCTATGCAAATCCAACTGCGCATGCGGATCGTTATGACCGCTGCACTTGCAGAGCTCCGAGCGCAAAGACGATAACGGGAAAAGTCGCATACCATGGTGATTATTGGATCCGAAGCGACTTTAGAGGACAGGGATTGTCTGCGGTCATAGCAAGAATTACACATGGTCTGTCTTTCGCAATGTGGGCCCCTGACTTCTTGTGTGCACTTGTCGAGCGATGGGCGCTAGATAAGGGCTTAGTTACACAATACGCGTGTGCGCACCACGAATCAGACGTCTCGATATTGGCGATGGGGGAGGGCGGGATTGTGCCCTACGAATATTGGCTGATTTGGCGAACCGGTGAGGAGTTGAGGGACGAGTTTGGTCGGCACAACAGAAATTCCCTCATTGCGATCCAGCCGTTTTCATCGACACAACCGGGCGTTACTGAATCCTGATGCCTAGCCGCGCCAAACGAAGGCGGGCCAGAGTCCGTGCCGATAGCGACACTCGAGCCACTCCGCTCAATTACGGAAGGCAAGTGGCATCGTTGCTATCATCACCCAGACAGTTTCGAGACCTGCCGACCAGCAGCTGCCCTCACCCACGAACGATAGCCGCAATCAACGTCAAATGCGCAGGGCGCGATTGGTCCGGCATGAATTCGGACGCTGTGGTTGACCAAACGCCGAGCGGGCTTTGCTCATCCCCAACAACCGCGCCGCGGTGCAATGGCGTCTACCACCACAGATACCGCAGATCCTGGTCGAGCAGGTCGGCCATTCGGCTTCGCCCTCAGAGACCCGGCATGCGGCTTCCGCCCCCCGTCTCTTCCCGAGGTGCAACCTGCGTCATATCCGCGCCTGCGCCCAAGATCATCGGCGCACCACAACGTTTCGGGGGCATGCGTCATCGCGCTGCTCTCCAATCAGCTTGAAAAATGATTGGAATAAGTTCACGAGCAGGCGCACTGAACCATGGAGTTCTTCGAGCAACGCAGACGTCTCCAGCCCCTCAAACGTCAATAGTCAACCATCTCGCCGGACCACGGCTCCATTCTTCTGTTTGGTAAATGCCCGGTCGTATTTGCGGTAAGGTCGGCAAGGCATGAAGACAATGTTCGCGTCCTCACGACGCGCTTTCAGCCTCTCATGTATGAACACGGAGGTATGAGCAGCATCTGGTCCTCGGGATGAGACTGCTTCCTGACCAGACCGATAACGCTCTAACGCCTTCATGATCTGGCGCAACCGCTCGGTCTCGTGCCGCTCCGCAAGCAGCATCGCCGCGTCTCTACCGTCCGGGAGGTTATCCCTCACAGGCAAATCAGAGGATACTCGCGCCCGCCTGACGATGTGCTCGTTACCCTCATTAACTTTGCGACAGCGCGGCCCAATTATCCGACTTGCGTTGGAACCACCGTCTCCCCTCCGCGTGGGCGCCCAGCCAATAGGTCCTGCGAGCAGCACCGCCAAATCCGCCGCCGGCAAATGCATCACCACATCCTCGATCTTCGGCAGCCGAAGACATCCTGCTTAAGCCGCCCGGCGAACAGGCACAATCCCGTATATCCCAGAAGATCAGCTTGACCAGGCCACTCACTTGGCCCGGATCGGCCTTCATGTGCTCGCGTACCAAGATAGCAGGTCCTCTCCATTCCCTTGCGGAAGTCGCCCGGCTTGATTGCCCGGACAGTTGCGGTCGGGCCGATCACCGGGTTGCCTTCAGCGCAGGGACAATAGTCGCAATCATCGCCACGGCCGCGCCTCAGCCGACCCAAATAGTGATGCCCTCGTCTTCGATCTCGATGCCGGACATCCGGCTTGGCCTTGCGTCGCGCTGTCTTGCGCTCATGGCCGATCCTACGGCGGGTACCATGGCATCTACCGACGCCGGTACAAACGACGGAGCGTCAGCCATCGCCGCCGGAAACCCGCGTGCTTGCAACGCCAGGCGTCAGCGCGCCGGGCAATCTCGGAAGCGACGGGGTCTGATGTCAGCATCTCCCCGACGATCGTCCGGGACCTGTCGTCGTGGAGAACCAATGACGCCCCTCATCCTGGCGGCGCGCCGTCACGGCCGCCTTAAGCGTATGATCAAGGATAGACATAAGCAGATCCTTCAAAAAGATTGCGAAACTCGCCTATCCCATCTGCCGCGAGAAGGTGGAAGCGGAACGACGCCTACCAAGATCTCAACCCAGTCACGTTGTGTCGCAGTCACGGTCCCCAGGCTGGTCCGTGCAACCGCAGAGACTACTAGGAGCTCATATCCTCCACTGCGGGCGCGCATCTTTGAGGTGACTATGAGAGTTGATGGGTTGCCTGGATGGGGCGGTGCACTTTAGATGACCATCTGCTGAAGATAGCAGTGCGGCGATATAACTTGAACGCAGTCGGCATGTGCTGTCTGCCAGGAGTCAGGGATTTTTTCAAAATGGCTACCACTCACCGTGCTTATGAGACCAGTTCTTGGCTTTTCGTGGGACCATCGAAAATCAATGGATTTGGCCTCTTTTCTAGGAAAACAATATCGAGCGGCGCTGTTGTGGGAAGGCTCGGTGGGGTTGTTCTAGAGACGGCCACCAAGAGAACTATACAGATTGGTCGTCATCGACATCTTTGTAGCGACTACATTGACTTCATTAATCATAGTTGTCGTCCCAACGCCTACGTCACAGTCGACTCTGAAACTGTCGTTCTGAAGGCCCTCAACGAGATTGCTACTGAGAGCGACGAAATAACGGTTGACTACAATTGCTCGGAGTACTCTCTCGCCCAGGGCTTTATGTGCCGATGCTGTCGGCAACCCAATTATATTGCTGGATACGAACATTTGATTGAGACGAACCAGCATGACTACTTGCGTCAGATAAACCAATTTGCGCTGCTACACCTCTTGCAAAATGCCAGAGCCGGCTAGGAGGACGTTCTCCTAGTCAGAACACCACTAAAGGCCGACGCGAGGGAGCTCAATGGTCCTTGTAACGGCAGGAATTGCAATAGCTAGACGCCTGATCGTTCGAAATCACTTGCAGGAGGTATGGTAGCATGAAATGTATTTTGGACGCGATGCAACCGATATCGATCTCTCAGAAGACGATCTTCGATCGATACTTCGCGGAATTTCCATCGAGATGCTGCGAAATGACTTTCGCGAACATTTTTTGCTGGGCTAACGTAAAACATCATCAGGCTTGTATTTATCGGGATCACCTGCTGGTATCGTATAAACGTGAATCGGATAGAGAATTGCAATTCTTTCCTCCGATAGGCGAGCATCCAGAAAAGATAATGCGTGACGCGATTCCTGGGCTCAAAAGTTACCAATGGGTGCGTATCCCATCTCCCCTTTCTCAAGCTCTTTCGAAGAGCGCGTCCGTCGTATTCGATCGTGACAATAGTGACTACTACTACAGGGTGGACGAGTTGATAGCGATGAAAGGCAAGAAGTTCGAGGGCAAAAGAAATCTCATCAGGCGATTTGCTAACCTCAATCCGACTGTGCGGGCGCTGCAGGAGCGCGACGCGACTGATTGTATCGAGCTTCAGGAGAGATGGCTTAGCGAACAAGAAGGGGGCCGAAAATCCGCCGAGGAGGAGACTTTTGCGGTCAAGGTCGCCTTCCAGCACTTTCATTTGCTGCCGATAAAGGGAGTGGTGGTAGAGATAGGCAAGAAGCTCGTGGGTTTCGCCATAGGCGAGCGGCTCAACTCTTCAATGTTTGTGGAACATCACGAGAAAGCCGAACGAGACTTCAAAGGCGCCTATGAATACGTTCTTCACGCACTCGCGGGCGAGATTGTAGCCGAAGCCGCTTTTCTTAATCGAGGGCAAGATCTTGGCATTCCGGGTTTGCGCCAAGCGAAACTCAGCTGGCGCCCAGCAGGAGTTGTAGAAAAATTCAATCTTATGGTAGCGCCGTCAGGCGTTAGGCAGAGAGTTTAAGAGGCGGCTCTAAACGCCGGCGTGACAGTGGTCGAGCAGCTCGGCCATTCGGCTTCGCCATTACAGATCGTCTCAGGGAACGGACCGACGAACACGATGCCTTCGCGCGCGCAGGCATCGGCGAACTCCGGGCTCTCGGAGAGAAACCCATAGCCCGGATGGATGGCGTCGATGGCGTGCTCTTTGGCGACCTTGATCATTTCGTCAACCGAAAGGTAGGCCTCTAGCGGTCCCCTACCCTTGCCGATCTGGTAGGCTTCGTCGGCCTTGAACCGATGCAGGGAGAGTTTGTCCTCCTCTGCATAAACGGCGAATGTTCGCAAACCCAACTCGGATGCGGCTCTGAAGATCCGGATTGCGATCTCCGAGCGGTTTGCGACAAGAAGATTTCGCATGGTCCGCAAGTCGGTCTCGATTGCCATCCTGAGAGCCTGACCGAAAAAGGAGTGAGTGATTTCGGCCAGCTGTGATTCCTTCGGATTTGCAAAGATTCGAGGGAGGACACGATGCCGTGGACCAAAATCACTCGTATCCAGTATCAACGCAGCGGATTGCGTTATGCAAGCGATCTGACCGATGCGGAGTGGGCGCTGATCGCCCGACTGATGCCGCGACGACAGCGATTGGGACGACCTCGGGAAGGTACGCATCCGGCGACGGCCCCTGGCCAGGTCGCTTTGAGCAGGCAGCCGATAGCACTCAGGCGGCGTAAGCGATGTTCTGAGGGCGCCAGTTCC
>NZ_JBEPTH010000047.1:0-5084 GCF_040549385.1 Bradyrhizobium sp. LB11.1
GATGAACGCATGACCATGACGCGAAACGTAGGTAGCGAAGACGCCGATCTGGCAGTTCGTGATCTTCCCTGCCGAACCAGTGTATTGCCGCGCCACTCCGCACGAGGCCTAAGGCGTCTGGTACGCGAGCTTGCCGACGTCGTGGCCAGACTGGCAAGAGCCGGGCGAGCTACTCGCGACGGTCGAGCATTTCGCCGTCTACATCAACTGCTGCGAGTTCGCTCCTTGTCCTCTTTAACCCTCGCGCCGCAACGCTGCAAAGGCGCGCTGTCGCATTCCTGACGTATTGTTCGAAATCAGCTGCGCTGTTGATTGCCATTGTTAGTTGGGGTTCTCTTAACTCGTTGGATTGTCGTTAGATCTTTGCGATCCGCGAGCTGGCATGGCATTTGCTATAGCTAAGTCCGTCATTCACGCCGGAAGCGGAGCGCCGCACCCGAGTAATGGTGGGATCGAGATGGGCGATGAACAGAAGTCGGCCCAAGCCGAAATAGTTGGAGGCCATAAACATGGCAACGCACGATCACGACAACAGGTCTAGCCACACCGCCGAGCCCGTCGACGAAGCAGTTCGACGTACCGGCGAAAGTGCGGCCGAGCAGATGAAGCACATCTGGGAAATGGCGGTTGAGGCTGGTCAGGAGATGAATCGCATCGGTACCGAACTGCTCCGGCAAAATGCGGAGGCGTTCCAAGACGCCATGCGGGTCAGATCGGAGATGACGGCAGCCGCAATGGGCCGCTCTACCGATCAGTTCGCGCTCCCCGGCTTGTGGAGCGGCCTCCTACAGGCTACCGAACGGTCGGCGGGTAACGCTGCGGCTACGCTACAATGCACAAGCGCCGTTACTCAAGCGACAAGCGAGATGTCTCGAGAGTATTGCGCGTTCGTTCGGCATCAAATGGAAATTACGATGACGTGCATAAAGAAGTTCTGGGCCTGTCGAACTCCCCCAGAGATCGCGGTCCTGCAGAGTGAATTCTTGCGTGAAACTGTTCAGGGTCTGGTGGAGAGCAACCGCCGGGTGGTCGGCATCATGTCGAAGGTCGACGAGACCGCAAAGCGCATGGCCAAAAACACTCACTGGCCTGCTGCCTAGCGGGGTTCGGGCGCGACAGCGCTTGCTTGGCACGCGACTTACTGAATCTCGTGCTGAGGGCGGCGGGGCCGATAACAGCGGCGCAGGTTGCCCGATCCGCTCCGCGGCTGAGGGCTATACGTGCTGCGCCAGCTCGTGAGCTAACGATCTCGCAATTAAGCTACGGACCGCGATCGAGCAGACGTTGCAGGTCGACAACGTGCGGACCGCCAATCTCGGCGGGGAGGTCTCGACGTCGGAGTTTGCGAGCGCTGCAATCAAGCGCCGCATAACCAAGCGGACGAGGCGATCGACAATAGGGAGTAGATAGATGGTGAAGGGTTCTGATCTTTTGGTCGCTGCCTTGGAGCATGAAGGCGTTGACCGCATCTTTGGCGTGCCGGGCGACGAAAATCTCGACTTCGTCGAGTCGCTCCGCACTTCAAAGATCCAGTTGGTCTTGACCCGTCATGAACAGGCGGCGGCGTTCATGGCGGCGACGCACGGGCGGCTGACGGGGCGGCCAGGCGTGTGTTTCTCGACGTTGGGTCCTGGCGCGCTGAACTTCTCGACCGGCGCGGCCCATGCACATCTCGGCGCGATGCCGATGGTGATGATCACCGGGCAGAAGGCGATCATGAGCAGCCGGCAGGCCCGCTTCCAGATCGTCGACCTGGTCGGGTCGATGAAGCCGCTGACCAAGCTGGCGCGTCAGATCGTCAGCGCGCCAAGCATCCCGACGCTGTTGCGCGATGCCTTCCGCATCGCGATGGAGGAGCGGCCGGGCTCGGTCCTGCTCGAGTTGCCCGAGGACATCGCCCGTGCCGAGGTCGAGGCGGTGCCGATCCATCCGATCGAAATCCCGGTCGCGCACCCCGCGGCCCTCGATCGCGCGGCCGAGATCATCCTGGCGGCGAAACGGCCCCTGATCATGGCCGGGGCCGCGGCCAGCCGCCCGCGTTCGACCTACTGTCAAGCGCCAGTGTTAGCGGTGGCCTCCAGCTACTCTGGAGCCCTGCATGCTGGTCGTTGAAGGTCTGACGTGCCGCTTCGGCGCAAAAGCCGCGGTGGACGACGCTTCGTTTCAAATCTCCCCCGGCGGCTTCGTCGGTGTGATCGGGCGATCCGGCGCCGGCAAGTCGACCTTGCTGCGGACCATCAACCGCCTGGTGACGCCGACGCAGGGCCGCATCCAATTCGACGGCATCGACGTAACGGCGCTGCGCGGCAAGGAGCTGCGGCAGTGGCGGGCGCGATCGGCAATGATCTTCCAGCAGTTCAACCTGGTCGGCCGGCTCGACGTCCTCACCAATGTCCTGATGGGGCGCCTCGCAACGATGCCGGCATGGCGCTCGTTGACGCAGACCTGGCCCGAGCACGACAAGGCGCTGGCGATGTCGGCGCTCGAGCAGTTCGATATCGCCTCGCTCGCCGCCCAGCGTGCCGACCAGCTCTCCGGCGGCCAGCAGCAGCGTGTCGCGATCGCCCGCGCGCTGGTGCAGCAGCCCGACATCATCCTCGCCGACGAGCCGATCGCCTCGCTCGACCCGCGCAACACCAAGATCGTGATGGATGCGCTGCTGCGCATCAACAAGCATTTCGGCATCACCGTACTCTGCAACCTGCATTCGCTCGATCTGGCGCGCAGCTATTGCGACCGTCTGATCGGCATGGCGCAGGGTCGCGTGGTGTTCGACGGCGCGCCGGCCGAGTTGACCGACCACGTCGCGCGCGAGCTCTACGATCTCGAAGCCACCGACGTCATGGGCGGAATGCCTGTGCCGGTGCCCGAGGGCGTGCCGGCGCTCGGAACGGCCGCGGCCGCCTGAGCCGCGGCATACCTGTTAGTTGCCCAATTTTTGCGTCAACCGACCCCAACCGATGAAGAGGGTACCATGATCACTCGCAGACTCATCCTCGCCGGCGCCGCCGCGCTCGCGTTCACGACTTCGGCCTCCGCCGTTGCGCCGATTTGCGATGCGCTCACGCTTTACGGCAGCGCTGCCAACTCCGGACTCTGCAAGAGTCTCGGCATGAGTAACCATTGGGTCTGCGAGTTGGCGCAGGGAAGTCCCGACATTCATCTCACCTTCAACGAAACGACCAAGCTGCACATCACGGTCAGAGACAGAAGCCCGAACTGCGAGGGGAAATCAGACCTAAGAAGCCCGAACTGCGAGGGGAAATCAGACCTAAGAAGCCCGATCTGCGAGGGGAAATCAGACCTGACGGGGGCCTGGAATGCCGAGGGTCACACTCTGAAGCTCGCGAACGGGCAACCCTCGGTGATCTGTAAAGTGAATGTGCAGGATTATGTTGATCGCCTGAATGCGCAACCTGGCATGGAGGGTGCGGGACGCCGCGCCTGCATCGCTGCGTTCAATACGGCCGCTAACAACGGCAGAATCTCAATTGACGCTCAGTCGTTCTTTATCAATCTGTGTACGAAGGACTGTGCGGAGGACGCCAATAAGCCGTGAACTCGTTGACATTTGAGTGCTCTCTCCGAGTGCCGGCGCCTACATGAATGGCGCCCGCACAATCGGTAGTGCACATTAGAGCAGACGACCGGCGCGCGCAAATGCGGCGATAACTTAAGGTGTAAGTTCTGAAGCGGGAAAATGCAGGACAATCTTTAATACGATCTCAGGTCCTTTTTCGGTAACCACAACAATTGCGCTCGTCGCAAGCGGTACTGCCAACCCGTCGGAACTTTCCAGCCTTGCACGCTGCGGAGGCGATGGCCTGTTCCGGAGGTTGTCGTAACGGGCACAATCGGCGATCGGCGCATGACGAAGCGTCGGTGCGGCCGGCGTCATGATGTTGGCCGGTGGGGCGGGTTCACGTTGACGGGCCAGGATATTGAGCACGACATCGCGGCGGAATGGACGCCGTGACTGAGCGCTTCGGCACAGGCCGCTTCCACCGCAGGCAGACCGTCAGTCAGCACCGCGTTGAGGATGTCGACCATCTGCCGGTTGCCGTCATCGGTGCTGGCAAGCCTGCGCCGGATCCGCTCGATCGCGGCCGGCAGCACCCAGTCCTTGAACGGAGCGCCGTTGCGCAAGGCGCCGGCTTTGCGGGCGAGCACCGGCACATAGTGCCAGGGGTCGTAGACAGTATCGCCGCGACTAAAGGCGCGGGTGCTCGGCAACGATACGTCCATCCTGACGGATCACGATGCGATCGGCATAGGCTTGAACTTCGACGGGGCGTCCGACTGCGCTGGCTGCGACCGAGTACTTGTTGTTGTCGAAGCGCACCAGGCAGGTCTTCGAGACCGACGCCGTCACCGCATGGAAGCCGTCGAAGCGGCCGGCATAAGGACCGAGTTTGGGGCGTTCGGCTTCGAACACGTCCCAGATCGTCTGATCGACCAGCTCCGGATGGCGATGAGCCTTGGCGTAGCCGATGCATTTGTCGAGCAGCCAGGCGTTCAACTCGTCGAGGTTTTTGAACCGCAGCCGCGGCGTGAAGAAGCGTTGCCTGACCAGCCCGACCTGGTTCTCGACCTGCTCCTTCTCCCAGCCTGACGCCGGCGTGCAGGCGACCGGATCGACCAGATAGTGGCTGCAAATCTGCAGAAAGCGACGATTGTAGAGACGCCCTTTACCGACGAAGATCGTCTCTACGGCGGTCTTCATGTTGTCGTAGATGCCACGGGTGCAGGTGCCTTTGAACAGGGCGAACGCTCGGTCGCGGGACACCGAGTAGTAGCCGGTCGAGCCGTCGGCGTTGATGTCCTTGGCGAAGGCGTCGGTCTTGACGCCGGTCAGGCGGGCGCGGGCGAACGAGGCCGAGCCGTAGCTGGCGATATGGATGTTGCCGGCGCGCTGTCCTTCGATGACGGCGGCGTAGTCGTTGGCGATGCGCAGCGTGACCTTCACGCCCAATTCCTTGGAGAGATAGCTCATGAACGGCGCCCAGCGCTCGGTCACGCCCGAGGCGTTTTCCGCCGGAATGACCGCGAAGGTCAGCTCGGGATATTTGGCTTTCCAATCGTCG
>NZ_JBEPTH010000048.1:0-2933 GCF_040549385.1 Bradyrhizobium sp. LB11.1
GTATGCGTCCGGTTCTTGCACGTCAGTCAGGCCTTGACATGAATCTCTGGTTTCCAAACCCACGGCAGCAGTTCGTCGAGACGCTTGATCGGATGTCCGTCGACCATGCGTGTGAGTACGTCAGTGAGATAAGCGTAGGGTTCGACGCCGTTGAGTTTGCAGGTTTCGATCAGCGAGCAGACGACTGCCCAACGATTCCCTCCGCCGTCGCTGCCGGCGAAGAGATGGTTCTTCCGGCCGAGCGCCACCGGGCGGATTGCCCGTTCGACCGGATTGGTGTCCAGTTCAACGCGGCCATCGAGCAAGAAGCGCGTCAGACCTTCCCAACGGGAGAGCGCGTACCGGATCGCTTCCGCAAGCGTGCTGCTGCCGGGCACGCGTGCAAGCTGCGCCTCAAACCAGGTTTGCAGGGCCTGCACGGCCGGCTTCGAGAAGGACCGCCGCTCAGCGAGCCGATGGGCAGACGACTGCCCACGGACGCGGGCTTCAATTGCATAGAGTTCACTTATCCGGCGCAAGGCTTCCGTCGCAATGGGCGAACCGGTGGCCTCGGCAACTTCGTAGAACTTGCGTCTTGTATGGGCCCAACATGCCGCGAGCATGACTTCGCCGTTGCCGGTCAGCTGCTCGAAGCCCGCATAGCCATCGACATGCAGGACACCTTTGAAGCGCGCCAGGTGCGATACCGGACGTTCGGCCTTTCGGTCGGGTGCGAACAAATAGACGGCTGCCGGCGGTTCTGGTCCGCTCCAGGGCCGCTGCTCGCGGACGTAGACCCACAGGCGTCCGGTCTTGGTGCGTCCTCTTCCCGGATCGAGCACCGGGATCGGCGTATCGTCGGCGAACAGATGGTCGGAGGCAAACACGTTCTTGCACAATCGCTCGTGCAGCGCCTCGAGCCACCAGCATGCGCCGCCGACCCATCCAGCCAGCGTCGAACGGCCGAGATCGACGCCATGCCGGGCGAAGATTTGCGACTGCCGATAAAGCGGCGTGTGATCGCAATACTTGCCGACCAGCACGTGGGCGAGCAGATTCGGAGTTGCCAATCCACCGGCGATCGGCCGCTCTGGCGCAGGCACCTGGGCAACCTTACCGCAGGCCCGGCAGCCGTATTTAGGGCGCGTGATGCGTATCACGCGAAGCTGCGCCGGCACCCAGTCCAGCATCTCGCTGACGCTCTCGCCGATAGCATGCAGCGCGCCACCGCAGCAGCTGCAAGCCTCACCATCGACGTCAAGCAGAATGTCCTCGCGCGGCAGGTGGTCGGGAAGCGCCTTGCGCCGCGATGGTGCCTCGGGCGGCTCCGTTACAATGGCCGGCCGGCTTTCCTTAATGCGGCCGATATCGCTGTCGATATCTTCCAGAGTGAGCGCAAGCTGGTCGGGATCAAGGCGTTCGGAGCGACGCCCGAACTGCGCGCGCTGAAGCTGCTTGATGATTGCCTGAAGACGCTCGATCTCGCTGTCTCGATGCTCAATTGTCGCGGCGATGTCGCGCACCAAGAGATGCAGAAGTGTCGTATCAGACGGCAGATTGCTGAGATCAAGCTGCATGTCCGATTCTACTCGAACACGCTGATTCGAAGAAGTAAGTTCGCTTTATTCTATGCGGGTTTCTGCGATTCAACCCGCGACGGCGGGGCGCCATCGACGCTCGGGTGTGCGCCAATCGATGCCTTCGATCAGCATCGCAAGTTGCGCTGGAGACAGCGTCACGGTGCCACCTGGATCGCTCATTCTAGGCCAGATGAAGCCACCTTGATCGATGCGCTTGGTGAACAGGCAGAGTCCGTTGCCGTCCCAGAACAGGATCTTCAATCTGCTCGCATTCCTGCCGCGGAAGGCAAACAGGTGGCCGGAGAACGGATCCTTCTTGAGGTGTTCCTGAACCAGCGTAGCGAGCCCGTCGAGGCCCTTGCGCATGTCGGTATATCCCAAAGCCAGATGCACCTTCACCCCGGCCGGCACGATCATCATCGTGCTATCTCCTGCTCGTTGACGTGTCGACGGACTGCATCCGGATCGCTGCCCATCGGTGCAAAGACACGTCGCCCGTCGTCCAACTGGACAACCGTCATACCGTCGGGTGGCTGCAACAGATCGTTCAGGACGAGCGTTCCCGGGTGCGCTCCGGTCACTTGCACGGCCACCAACTTCGCCCGCGCTCGCTTGCCGAACCCGAACTGTACCCGCCACCGGAACAGCATGCTGCTGACGATGCCGTGGCGCCGGCAAACCTCGGCGGCGGTGGCGCCGGGGTGTTCGGACTCGCGCACGATCTCCAGCTTTTCCTCGTCACTAAAGCGACGTCGATTGGCAAATCCATCGCTCGGCGGATCACCTGTCGGCGCATCTGTCAAGCGCGTTTCGGCGACGGACTCCTTAGCAGCGCTGCTAGCACCAGTGCTTATTAGCGGACGGGCACTCGGATGAAGGTGAGTACGCCAGTCGATTTCCACTTCATTGGTGTCGATCAGATCGCGCCACCGCCTCAGGCTGTGCTGCGATATGCCATGTGCCCGGGCATAGGCTTGCATGCTCAGTCCGCACCACCTCATCGCTTCAACGTGCATTGTCCAGAATGCTTGGACGGCTCTGCAGCGTTGGTCCTTCGACACTGGACTTCGATTCTTGCGGAGCCGCTCCCGACGTTCCTCGCGACGCAATTCCGCGCGTACTTTCAGCGTTTCGGCGTCAATCAGATGCCGCAGCCAGCGATCGAATGTGCCGCCACTGAGACGATGCTGACGACAATATTTGCGCTTGCTGAGTCCGCTTCGCCGCCACGCCTCAACGTGTACCGACCAAAAAGAGCGACGCGCTTCGTTCTTGAAATATTCCGTACCCACCGGAGATCCTCCAATGCAGCAAGGAACCCGATATGGAACGACTACGCACTCTCGGAAAGTCGTGCAGGATTCGGACGCTTAC
>NZ_JBEPTH010000049.1:0-2916 GCF_040549385.1 Bradyrhizobium sp. LB11.1
GAGCCAAGGGTGAACCACTAAGGCACCGCCAGACGAAAGAGGCGGCAAACAGATATGTTCAGCCTACCGCCACCGCGCCACATCTCGACTCTACCAATCGCGTCGTTTTTGCCGGCGGCCAGCTACTTCCGGTCTGCCGTCAACTTCGGACATCGCGCGGCACTGCGCCAACGGAAATGAGAGGCCAACAACGGACTCGGCGGCCACTCCTCTTAAGGGCGTACATGCCGTATTTGCATAGCGTCCCTTTGGCGGCCTGCGATAATTGCCCAATCCTGACTTTGCGCGCTGGCGCCGTGATGGAATGCCCTGCCAATTACAGGACTTTGATTTATCTCAACTATGAGTGAAAGCCCAAGGGGCGTTCCCCCTCCTGAATGAAGGGATAATGATCATGCAATCATCCAGATCATCTAACGGCCCTAGCCGTCGCCTTGTGCTTGGGGGTCTCGCTGCGCTGCCTGCGGTCACTGTACCACTCGTCGCAAGCGTGCAGACGGCGACCGCGCAATCACCACTTCCCGCCGGGACCGGCTTTTCGTTCGCTGCGGTCGGCGATACCCGGCCGATGATGTACCTCCCGTTGAAAGAGGGACAGCCGGACCTCAACAAGTTCTTCGTGGAGATGTTCGGGCTGGTCATGCCCGAGAAGGTCGCCGAGGCCGTTGTGGCGAAGGATGTGAAGATGATCTTCGATCCCACCACCAAGGAGCTGATCAAGGTAGTCATGCCGTTTGCGTCCAAGACGGAAGTCATGACTCTGACAGTGGATAAAGGTTGGGTCACCGAGGCATCAGTTGAAGACTTGAAACTGCTTCCCGGCGTCCATCGGACAATGTTTCGGCTTCAAGGCGGCGAATGGGTGACCCGTGAAATCGTGAGGGACGTTCAATCCGGTCGCGCCAAATTCGTGGTCAATAGCGGTGACGCGGTCTGGTGGGGCAATCAGGGCTTGACCGTCAGCGACAGCCCATACTGGAAACGTGTGAACGAGACAATGTTGAAGAAGCTACCAGCGCCGGATGACGAGATGCGCGCAGCCGGGCTGGATGGGCGCTTTTTCATGAGCGTAGGTAATCATGAGGTGTGGGCCGATCCGAAGATAGAGGGCGTTCTTTCGGCTGTGCCGTATCTAAAGAAGTTCGGCGTCACGCCGGAAAACCTCATCTACAAATTCGACTTCAAGGGCACCCGCTTCATCTATCTGTGGAGCGGAAAGTACGATTACCGCTCGCCGTCGCTGTGGGACGCTGATCGACCAAAATATGCCGAGCAGATGACCCAGCTTCAGAAATGGATGGACGAAGCCAAGGCCAGTGGCATTCGCAAGGCCTTTATCGTCTTCCATTATCCCGTGTTTGCACGGTCGGGTTTGGGTCCGATCCCGGCCCGCGACAATCCGCACAAGGTGATAGCGTCGTATGCCAAGGACATGGAGGTGATCGTGTTAAACGGGCACGTTCACACCACCGAAATCTACGAAGTAGGTGGGGTGAAATATTTGATGCTGGGCGGCGGCGGCGCGGAGCAAGACCCAATCCTTCCCGGTCGCACGAGCATCAAGGTGCCGGCTGACTATCCGCCCGATCTTTACTGGAAGGGTCAGCCTCCCCAAGAAGAATACAACTACGTTCTTGTCGATGTCGAACCGGGCCAGAAGACGAAATTCATTCTTAATCGCTTCCGGCCGTGGTCCGCAGAGCCATTCGGGACTGAGGAGCTCTTCACGTGACAGGAAGCGGGTGATATCGGAGTAAGGTTCTGGCGACATTTCTCCTGATTATTCACGGCTTGGTCGCGGTGGCGCTGCTTGGCGCAATAACCCACCAGACTCTAGCGGCGTGGGCGTCGGCGGGCGCCCGGCGCGGTTCTTTCTTCGGCCGCTTTCGTTCTGTGCCGTCTGCTTCATTCGCCAACGCCGTGATCGTTCTGTACGCCGTCTCCACGCTGCTGGGTGGGATCATCTACCTTTATTTCCGTGTGGACATCAGGCCCGAGTTGGAGCGCGCGGGTCATTGGCATTTCCTCGGTTTCTTCGACCTCAAGGAGCACTTCGCAGCCATCGGGCTGGCACTCCTGCCAGCCTACTGGGTTTTCTGGCGGCGACCGCGTGCCGGTGAGCCTGCTCAGACCCGCATTGCGCTCACGTCGATCCTTGCCTTCATCGTCTGGTGGAACTTCCTGACTGGTCATGTCGCAAATAACATCTTGGGTTTTGGCTCATGACGTCATTCGATTGGTTTCGCCGTTTCGCATTCACTTTCGGGCCGACATTCGCGGTCCTCTATGTTATCGCCATTGCAAAGGATTTGGCCCTGTTCACCGTTCTCCCGTCGCTCGGTATTGTACTGGCGGGTACGCATCACACAGGAGATGTTGCCGACGCCGCGATGGGATTTCTTGCTCCAGCTATGTACTGGTACGGCTGGGCGGCGACGGCTGCATTCGGGGCACTGATGATCGGCCTTGTTGTGGCGTCGTTACCCGGTTGTTCGGCGCGCTACGTTTGGCCGGGATGGGTATGGGTAATTCCTGCCCTGGCGATGGTCGCTTGCGTCTATCTCACTCTGCCTTGGTTTCGGCTTTGAGTGGAGCGCCATGTCCGAAACGGGTCACATGCGGCGGCCGGCCCAAGGCAGTCCCGCGTCCAGTCTACCCGCGCATAGCCGGCATCGCAGTCGCCTCGAACTGGTTCTGCTGCGGGCCACGAGCAGACTTGGCGGGACGAGGTTGATTGTGGCGCGTTCTGCCGAGCGGCCAGCATGCCGAGGTGTCACAGTGGGCTGTGCCGACGAGACCGAGTGCTCGGCAGAACTTATTGACTTAGCAGTCTGCTGAAAAACCCCTCGCCAGGGAGGGGACTTGATGATTCACTTTATCATCTCGAATCGGCGGAGACGATCATGCGCGGCAGGT
>NZ_JBEPTH010000050.1:0-2889 GCF_040549385.1 Bradyrhizobium sp. LB11.1
GTATCCCTCCGGCGGAGACCGTCTTGTTCGGTGACCGGCTTCCGAGGAAGCATGTGGCTTTAAGGCTAGCCTTAAGGTCGGTAGATGCGGGTAGAGGTTCTGGACGGGGTTGAGCGTCGCCGTCGCTGGTCTCGCGACGATAAGATGCGAATCATCGAAGAGACGCTGGCGCCGGGCGCGGTGGTGACGGAGATCGCGCGGCGGCACGGCATTGCGACGAGTTTGGTGTTTACGTGGCGGCGGCGGGCCCGCCTGGCGACTGTCGCTTCGGCGGGACCGCGCCTTGTCCCGGTTCAGGTCGCCGCGGCTGCGGCCGAAAGCCTCCGAACGATTGAAGCCCCAGCGGCGATGCCGGCCCGGAAGCGACGCGGCCTGATCGAGATAGAGCTCGGTGACGGCAAGCGCGTCAGCGTTGACGAGAATGTCGACGCCGAGGCGTTGGGGCGGGTTCTCGATGTTCTGAGCCGACGATGATCCCGATACCGAGCGGCGTCAGGGTCTGGATCGCCACTGGGCACACGGACATGCGCCGCGGCATGCAGGGCCTGGCTTTGACGGTTCAGGAGAGCTTGAAGCGCGATCCCCATGCCGGCGATCTCTATATCTTCCGCGGGCGTCGGGGCGATCTCGCCAAGATTCTTTGGCATGATGGCATCGGCTTGTCGCTGTACGCCAAGCGCCTGGACCGCGGGAAGTTCATCTGGCCCTCGGCGTCATCTGGCGCGGTGTCGATCTCGCCGGCCCAGATGGCTTATATGCTGGAAGGGATCGACTGGAGAAATCCACAACTGACGTGGCGACCGCAGAGCGCCGGCTGAGCCTAACAAAATATGGGACCACATGGATTTTAGGGCGCCACAAATCACTGAATTTATGATTCTCTCGTTTGCATGGACACGGCTCGCGACGCCCCTCCCGACGACATCGCCGCTCTGAAGGAGGCGTTGGCGACCGAGCGCGCGAAGGCGCTGGATATTGCTGCGGAGCTCGCGGTCGCCCATGCGAAGGCATCGGAAGACAGCGCGCTGATTGCCCAGCAAAAATTACGGATCGCCAAGCTCGAGCGCCAGATCTACGGACAGCGGTCAGAGCGTTCGTCTCGGCTGATCGACCAGTTGGCGCTGACGTTCGAAGAGCTGGAAGCCAACGCCACCGAAGACGAGCTTGCGGCCGAGCGAGCCGTCGCCAGGACGACGACCGTGCGCGGATTTACGCGCACGCGCCCCGAACGCAATACGTTCCCCGATCATCTTCCCCGCCAGCGCGTGGTGATAGATCCGCCAACGGCGTGTGAATGCTGCGGCGGCAGTCGCTTGCGCAAGTTCGGCGAAGACGTGACCCGGACGCTGGAATCGGTGCCGCGCCAGTGGAAAGTGGTCGAGACGGTGCGCGAAAAGTTCTCTTGCCGCGACTGCGAGAAAATCAGCCAGGCGCCGGCACCGTTCCATGCCGTTGCAAGAGGCTGGGCTGGCCCAAGCCTGCTGGCGATGATCATGTTCGAGAAGTTCGGCCAGCATCAGCCCCTGAACCGCCAGGCCGAGCGTTACGCTCTGGAAGGGGTGCCGATCGCGCTCTCGACCATGGCCGACGCGGTGGGATCGGTCTGTGCGTCGCTCGATCCGCTCCTTCGTCTTGTCGAAGCTCATGTCATGGCAGCCGAACGCCTCCACGGCGACGACACCACGGTGCCCGTGCTGGCCTTGGGCAAGTGCGATGTCGCTCGATGCTGGGTCTATGTGAAGGACGACCGCCCCTTCGGCGGCTCAGATCCGCCGGCGGCAATGTTCTATTACTCGCGCGATCGAAGGGGCGAGCATCCGCAGGCGCATCTGGCCAACTATAGCGGCATCCTCCAGGCCGACGCCTTCGGCGGATACACCAAACTCTACGAGCCCCAGCGAAGTCCTGGGCCTATCAGGGAAGCGGCCTGTTGGGTCCATGCCCGGCGCCCGTTCTTCACCATGGCGGATCTTGAGGAAAACGCACGACGTAAGGCTGCTGGCAAGAAGGAGATCGCCCTCTCGCCGATTGCGATCGAGATCGTGCGCCGCATTGACGCCCTCTTCGCCATCGAGCCCTCGATCAATGGCCAAAGCGCCGACCACCGCAAGGCTGTCCGCCAGGCGCAGAGCGCGCCGTTGGTTGCCGATCTGGAAGCCTATATGCGCGAGCAGTGCGCCAAGCTCTCCCGCGGTCACGATCTGGCAAAGGCCATGAACTACATGTTCAAGCGCTGGGGCTCCTTCACACGCTTCCTCGACGATGGCCGCGTCTGCCTCTCGAACAACGCCGCCGAAAGAGCGCTGCGCGGCATCGCATTGGGCAGAAAGTCGTGGTTATTCTGCGGGTCCGACCGCGGAGGACGTCGCGCCGCTGCCATGTATAGCCTCATCGTCTCAGCCAAGATGAACGACGTCGACCCTCAGGCCTGGCTCGCCGATGTGCTCGCTCGCATTGCCGCACACCCCGCTCACAGGCTCGATGAGCTGTTGCCTTGGAATTGGAAGACTGTTCAACAGCAAGGCCTTGCGATGCAGGCGGCTTGATGGGGCACGTCAACAAAGTCAGCCACGTGTTCACCCTTGGCCATGTCGCCGAGATGCTTGGAGAAGACGAGGAATGGCTGTTCGAGGTCGCCGAGGAAATGGACACCGAGGATGGCCAGCTATGGGTCGTCGGCGTCGGTGAAGACGGCGTGATGGCGTTCACCGATGATGGAATCGAGAACCTAAAAAATCTGATCGCAATCCACAAAGACGACCCCCAGCATCATCGAAGAACGCCGCCAAGCGCTCGCTGCGATGATCAAGCCGAAAACCGAAGAGTCCGACGAGGTCTAACCGTTAACTGGACAGATCAGCGCGCTTGCGGCCTACCGCGCATGGTTAC
>NZ_JBEPTH010000051.1:0-2552 GCF_040549385.1 Bradyrhizobium sp. LB11.1
AGGACTAAACCGCTCGCGCGGTAGTGCGCTGCGGCGGGCGGCACGGCCAAGACGGTAGCGCAACGGGGCGTCCTGTCTTGAGATCGAGGTGTTTCGACAACCTCACTCAAGACAGGAGCATCCCCATGACCGACGAGGCCATGAGCCCATTGCGGCGGCGCATGATCGAAGACATGACGATCCGCAAGTTAGCGCCGAAGACCCAACATGACTACGTGCAGAGGGTCAAGAACTTCGCTGCGTTCCTCGGGCGATCACCCGATATGGCGAGCTTCGAGGACGTGCGCCGCTACCAGCTGCATCTGGCGGCGAGCGGCGTTGGTGTACCGACCATCAACCAGACCGTATCGACGCTGCGTTTCTTTTTCAGGGTGACGCTGAAGCGTCACGAGATCGTCGAGCATACGCATGTCATTCACGAGCCGCGCAAGCTGCCGGTGGTGCTCAGCCCTGAGGAAGTGGCGCGGCTGCTCGATGCCGCACCCGGGCTCAAGTACAAAGCAGCGCTGAGCGTGGCCTACGGCGCCGGCCTGCGCGCCACCGAGGTCATCTCGCTCAAAATCTCCGATATCGACAGCAAGCAAATGATCATTCGCGTCGAGCAGGGCAAAGGCGGCAAGGACCGTAACGTCATGCTCTCACCACACCTGCTCGATCTGCTGCGCACCTGGTGGCGGGCGGCGCGGCCCCGGGGTTGGCTATTTCCGGGCCGCGATCCGGCCCAGCCGATGACGACCCGCCAGCTCAATCGCGCCTGCCACGCCGCAGCCCAGATGGCTGAGATCAAAAAGCGCGTCTCGCTGCACACCTTGCGGCACAGCTTTGCCACTCACCTGCTCGAGCAGAACATCGATGTCCGCGTCATCCAGGTGCTGCTCGGGCACGCCAAGCTCGACACCACCGCGCTCTATACCCGGGTCGCCACCAAGACGATCAGTGAGGTCATGAGCCCGCTGGAGCACATCGCGCTCAAGCTCAAGGAGAACCGGCCGCCCGGCTGACGCTGAGGCGCTTGTGTCGCGCCCGGCTTTGGAGGTCGCGGAGATCTTCCGCGACCGTGGACCGGCATGGCGCAGAGCCAATGCCGGCCATGTCAGCCTCGAGCAGCTGAAGGTGATGTCGGCAATCGAGAACTGCCGCACGGCAGCTCTCGGCGGCCATGTCGCGCGCTGCGAGGACTGCGCCTATACGACGATTGCCTACAACTCCTGCCGCAACCGGCACTGCCCGAAGTGCCAGGGCGCCGCCGCGAAGGAATGGCTCGCCGACCGTGAGGCCGACCTCTTGCCGGTGCCGTACTATCACGTGGTGTTCACGCTACCTGCGCAGATCGCCGACATCGCCTACCAGAACAAGGCCGTGATCTACAACCTGCTGTTCAAGGTCTCGGCCGAGACCATGCTGACGATCGCCGCCGATCCGAAGCATCTCGGTGCCCGCATCGGCATTACCTCGGTGCTGCATACCTGGGGCTCGGCCATGACCCATCACCCGCATGTGCACATGATCGTCCCGGGTGGCGGCATCTCGCCCGAGGGCAAGCGCTGGGTATCTTGCCGGCCGAGATTCTTTCTGCCGGTGCGCGTGCTCTCACGCCTGTACCGCAGGCTGTTCCTGGAGAAGCTCATCGCGACCCACAAGGCCGGCCGCCTGCACTTCTTCGGCGATCACGCTCCACTGGCCGACGTCAGAGCCTTCGCGGCGTATCTGGCACCACTACGCAACGCCGAGTGGGTGGTCTACGCCAAGAGGCCGTTCGGCGGACCCGAAGCCGTGCTCGCCTATCTCTCGCGCTATACCCATCGCGTCGCCATCTCCAACAGCCGATTGGTCGCACTCGGCGACAAAGGCGTGACCTTCCGATGGAAGGACTATCGTGCTGAGGGACGCGAACGACAGAAGATCATGACCCTGGCCACCGGCGAGTTCATCCGCCGCTTCCTCATCCACGTGCTGCCATCCCGCTTCCACCGCATCCGCCACTACGGCCTGTTTGCCAAAAGCGCTTGCGCCGACAACATCGCACGCGCCCGTGAGCTGCTCGCCGTTGCAAAATCTGAAGGCCAACCTGCCGCAACCACCGTCGATGTCAACAAACCGAGTTGTCCATGCTGCGGCGGTCGCATGATCGTCATCGAGCTCTTCGAGCGCAGTGCAACGCCACGGCATCGGCCGACAGGTCCAACGAACGTCATCAGGATCGACACCTCTTGAGCCCGTCACAATCCCGCAAATCTCGTCATTGCGCTCGCCGGCCTCCGACCGGCCACGGCAGAGCACGCTCAAATATCCAGCCCTCGTCTCAAATCGTCCGACAGTTCATCATGTCCGACCCGATCCGCCGCCGATTCACCAGCCGCTTCACCGTCGGCCAACTTGCCGGGGCGACTCGATCCCGATCACAAATCTCTCCCGCGGCTCTCAAATCGCCATAGCACCTGCGGCACGGCCTTCGTTCCCTCAAGCGCGGTTTCCTCCCTTGGAGGCTTTCGGACGCCGGCCCCGTGCGCGCGGCCCCACCGTCATGGGGCCGGCATCCGAAACCCTTCACA
>NZ_JBEPTH010000052.1:0-2028 GCF_040549385.1 Bradyrhizobium sp. LB11.1
TTGACGAGATCGACCACGTTGAAGAAGCGGCCACGGGCGCCGGATCGGATGCAACTTCTGGCGATGGCAATGGCCAGGTGGGTTTTGCCGGTACCGGTGCCGCCGACCAGCACGACGTTGCGTTGTTGGGCGACGAAGCCGCCGCCAGCAAGATCATTGACGAGGGTCTGATTGATCGGCGTGCCGTCGAACTGGAAGTCGGCGATGTCCTTGGCAAGCGGCAGCTTGGCAATGGTGAGCTGGTATTTGATCGACCTGGCTTGCTTCTCGTTGATCTCGGCGTTGAGCAGGTCGCCGACAATGCGCTGAGGTTCGTGCTGGCGCTTGACCGCAGTCGCCATGATCTCGTCGAAGGCAGCCTTCATGCCGTAGAGCTTGAGTTCGCCCATGAGATCGAAGATTTGGGTTCGTTCCATCAGCTGGTCCTCCGGAGGATGTCGTAACGGGCACAATCGGCGATCGGCGCATGGCGGAGCGTCAGTGCGACCGGCGTCATGATGTTGGCCGGGGGAGCAGGTTCACGTTGCCGCGCCAGGACGTTGAGCACGACATCGGCAGAATGGACGCCATGACCGAGCGCTTCGGCACAGGCGGCTTCCACCGCGGGCAGACCGTCAGTCAGCACCGCGTTGAGGATGTCGACCATCTGCCGATTGCCATCGTCGGTGCTTGCGAGCCTGCGCCGGATCCGCTCGATCGCGGCCGGCAACACCCAGTCTTTGAAGGGAGCACCGTTGCGCAAGGCGCCGGGTTTGCGGGCGAGCACCGGCACATAATGCCAGGGGTCGTAGACGGTATCGCCGCGGCCAAAGGATCGCGGGTGCTCGGCAACGATGCGTCCATCCTGACGGATTACGATGCGATCGGCATAGGCTTGAACCTCGACCGGGCGCCCGACCGCGCTGGCTGCAACCGAGTATTTGTTATTGTCGAAGCGCACCAGGCAGGTCTTCGAGACCGATGCCGTCACCGCATGGAAGCCGTCGAACCGGCCGGCATAGGGAACGAGTTTGGGGCGTTCGGCTTCGAACACGTCCCAGATCGTCTGATCGACCAGCTCCGGATGGCGATGAGCCTTGGCGTAGGCGATGCATTTGTCGAGCAGCCAGGCGTTTAACTCGTCGAGGTTTTTGAACCGCAGCCGCGGCGTGAAGAAGCGTTCCCTGACCAGCCCGACCTGGTTCTCGACCTGCCCCTTCTCCCAGCCCGACGCCGGCGTGCAGGCGACCGGATCGACCAGATAGTGGCTGCACATCTGCAGGAGCGGCGATTATAGAGACGCCCTTTACCGACGAAGATCGTCTCTACAGCGGTCTTCATGTTATCGTAGATGCCGCGTCCGCAGGTGCCCTTGAACAGGGCGAACGCCCGATCGTGGGCGTCGAACACCATCTCCTGCGTCTCTCGCGGATAGGCCCGCACGAACAGCATGCGGCTGTGACAGAGTCGGACATGGGCGGCCTTCACCATCACCGTGGTGCCGCTCAGCAAGACCACCTCGTGGCTCCAGTCGAACTGGTAGGCTTCGCCTGGGGCAAAACTCAGCGGGACATAAGCGGCTGCGGTCGATTGCCCGCGTTCCTTGCTCCAGCGCCTGGCATAACGCCGCACCGCATCGTAACCGCCGTCGTACCCGCGGCCGCGCAGCTCTTCGAAGATCCGGATCAACGTCAGTTGTTCACGAGCCGATTTGGCCGCGTTCCCCGCCAGCAATCCGTCAAGCTCTACGGCCCATCGTCCCAGCTTTGGCCGCGGCTGCACCTGCCGCTCGTACTCAAAGGAGGTCTCTCCCGACCTCAGCACCTTCCGGACCGTGTTCCGCGACACCTTCAGGTCACGGGCGATCTCCTTGATCGTCTTGCCCTTGATGAAGTGCTCACGCCGGATCCGCGCAATCGTTTCCACGATCAGCATCCTCCACCACCTGCTTTGTTGCGAAGCAGGCAGCGCAACAGACCAACCTATAGGGGGTCAATTTTGGACGCCGATCCCCCGGCTTAGGGGGTCAATATTGCAGGCCGAATGACA
>NZ_JBEPTH010000053.1:0-1991 GCF_040549385.1 Bradyrhizobium sp. LB11.1
GGGTGTGCGCCGTGACAAGGCGGCGCTTTCCAGTGGGTGCAAGCCCCATCCGGCAAACGCTCCAGCCGGAAGCAATCGGAGCAGTCATGGAGGTAACGAAGTGGCTGAAGCCTTCGATTAGCGTGTCACGCATTGGTGACAGCGCGAGTGTGCAGGCCGTAACGCGAGTGAACGCCGAGCAAGCCTCGAAAAGGACGATGCGCAGGCCGACCCGACGACCCTTTCGGGGAAGGCTGACACGGCTGGAGGAAGTGAGCGAAGCAGTACCTCCAGTCGCTGCGCCGGGGTAGTGGCGACAGCATGTACACAAGGAAAGCGTACGCAACACGGGAGGCCCCACGACGTGGTCAGGGATGACCAACCGGACGCCCGCGAGGGACAGGCCGGGCGCCTTGGGGATGCGGAGAGGTTTGTAGTACCGCTGAAGCCGGGTAACGCCGGCGGAGGGAAGGGACCTCAGTTCAAGACGAACGCAAGACGTAGTGAGGGACCTGGGGATTGGGCAACCTATCAACTCCGAAGAGTGTTCAGAAACTGCAGACGGCGTTGCACGCGAAAGCGAAGGCAGAAGCCGGCTACCGCTTCTACGCCCTGTACGACAAGATCAGCCGGGAAGACATCTTGGCCCATGCCTATGCTCAATGCCGCTCCAACAAGGGCGCACCGGGCGTGGACGGTCAGGACTTTGCGGACATTGAAGCGTATGGGGAGCAGCGGTGGCTTGGCGAACTGGCGCTTGCGCTCAGGCAGGAGACGTATCGACCGGACCCTATCAGAAGAGTGTACATACCGAAGGCCAATGGCAAACTCAGGCCATTGGGCATCTCGACCTTGCGTGATCGGGTCTGCATGACGGCAGCGATGCTGGTGCTGGAACCGATCTTTGAGGCCGATCTTCCACCAGAGCAGTATGCCTACCGTCCCGGGCGCAATGCCCAGCAGGCGGTGGTCGAGGTGGAAGCGCAGCTGTTCCGTGGTCACCCGGAAGTCGTTGACGCCGACCTCGCGGACTACTTCGGGAGCATTCCGCATGCCGACCTTCTCAAGTCGGTAGCGCGCCGGATTGTTGATCGGCGCGTGCTGCATCTGATCAAGATGTGGCTGGAGTGTCCCGTGGAAGAAACCGACGATCGAGGGAGGAAGAAACGGACGACCGAGGCACGGGACAAGCGGCGAGGCATCCCGCAAGGCTCACCGATCTCACCACTGCTGGCAAATCTGTACATGCGCCGGTTTGTGCTGGGATGGAAGATGCTCGGGCTGGAGCGAAGCCTCGGCTCTCGCATCGTGACCTATGCCGACGATCTCGTAATCCTGTGCAGGCGGGGCAAAGCCGAAGAGGCCTTGCGACAACTGCGCATGATCATGAGAAAGCTGAAGCTGACGGTTAACGAGGACAAGACACGAATCTGCAAGGTGCCGGAAGGAGAGTTCGACTTCCTGGGATACTCGTTCGGACGGATGTACTCAGCGAGAACCGGCCAGGCGCGCCTGGGGTACCGGCCATCGAAGAAAAGCATCAAGCGCATGGTTGAAACCATTCATGCGCTGACGGCTCGAACTGGGTTAGGGCAAGACACCACAGAGTTGGTGGCGAAGTTGAACCGCACGCTGCGCGGATGGGCGAACTACTTCAATGTAGGCACCGTTATCAAAGCGTATCGCGCGATCGACAACTACACCGCTGTGCGGTTACGCCGGTGGTTACGCAGCAAGCACAAGGTCAGGCGACGCAGGGGCGGGACCTATCCACTCTCGCACCTTTACGGGCACTTCGGGCTCGTACGTCTAACCGCGCTTGGTCGCGACCAGCCGTGGGTGAAGGCGTGAGGTCTTGTCCGAGAGCCGGATGCGGGAGATCTGCCTGTCCGGTTCGACGAGCGGGATGTGGAAACGGAGCCAAGGGTGAACCACTAAGGCACCGCCAGACGAAAGAGGCGGCAAACAGATATGTTCAGCCTACCGCCACCGCGCCACATCTCGACTCTACC
>NZ_JBEPTH010000054.1:0-1878 GCF_040549385.1 Bradyrhizobium sp. LB11.1
GTCTCGCCTCCGCTATCCCGGCCAGCTCCGACGAGACGAGCGCTACCGGCAAAATCCGCCGCACGAAGGGGTCAAATTTGGACGCCGATGAGGGGGCAAATTTGCAGGCCGATTGACAGCCCTTGCTTTTTGCACGCTGGGAGCAGAGGCCGCCCACTGAGGCGGCCTTACTCGTCAATCTCGCGTAGCTCTTTCATAAGGCGCTCCATCTCAGCGCGAAGTCTTTCGGCTTGTTCTGTTGTCCAGCCTATTTGCCGGAGCTCCTGACGAAGACGAAGGATTTTGTAGGCGAGCTCCACTCGCTCGTTGTCGTGAGGCACGGCGGCATTTCCCAATCTTTGTTATAAGACTGCGAAATGCCCAGTTTGTTCAAAATTGGGGACCCGCGTAATTCTTATGTCCAAAAGTGCACCGACTTGCCGCCTTAACTTCTGCTTAATAACTCATTGCCCGTTAGAGACTTCTGCTTTGCCCCATAGCTTGGAAATATATTTGCGATCAGCCCGGCCATCGTGCCGGGCTTTTCGTTGGTCGCGGCAAAATCAGGCCACCTCAAAATCAAACTAGGCCACTGCGCTCGGAAACAGGCCGGCACCCAACCCGCCATAGGCGCGTGCTCAGAACCGAGAACGAGGCCCGCCAGCGTGAACCGGCAGGAGCCGAACCAAATCTCGAGGCTCCGCCGCAACTGGACCTTTGAGGCATGGAAAGCGTTGACGCTCCAACAACCAAGGCAGGATCGTGAACCTGGAGTGCCGGACGTGAGTACAGTCCCCTTGGAAATTGAAAGACGGTTTGCGCGGCGGTGGGCGGCCAGATTTGAAGGGCCCATTCCACCAGGCCGGCAAGAACGTCAGGCCCCTAGCGACGGTTGGCGGGTCGTCACTGGCTCGAAGCAAAAAGAACCATCTGCCAAGAAGAGGCCCCAGCGCATGGAGAGCCCGCCGGCTCAATAACCGGCGGGGCCGTCACGATCGCCTATTCCTCGGGTGGGAGCTGAGCTACCTCGCCGCAATGCTTGCCGCGGATCATTCGGAGCTCGATCGCGGCGCTATGAGCGGGGTTTGCGCCCAAGGCGAAGTTCCCGCTTCGGTTCTACAAGCCCTCGCGCCGACTGGCCACCGAACCATCCTGAACACGATGAGGAAGGGCTGGGTCGAGCGGGGTGCACAGAGCGGTACCCACCGCCGCAGGGGACGCCGCGTTGCGCTTACGGACCCCGTGAGAGCAGGATCGCGATGTACTCGGAGCCACTGGAGGCGCATGCGGAGCGCAGTTATCGCTTGCGATTTCCCTTCTTCTGCGATTGTGGGGGAGCCGTGATATTGCTGTCGCCATTCGCTGACGACAGCGCGTCCACGCGCGAGCTCAACGCTCCCAGCTGATCGGATAGAAGCTTGCGCTCGCCCCCTTCTGCCGCCGTTTTTCGCCGAAGGTCGTCTACCTGCGCGCTAATCTTTTGCTGATTGGCCCGTACGTCTTGGACAGCCTGCTGAAGTGGGATCAGCGCCTGTTTGACTTCTTGGGAACCGATGTCCGGATGCGGGGCAGTCGTCGCTTGGAGCGCTTCGATCTTTCGCTCCATCCAAAAGAATCCTCCAACCGCGAGGATGACGACTAGCGCGAGTACGAACCAAGAAAGCACCGGTCGGCTAGGGCCGACAGAGTCTGACGTTGGGGACATGACAACTCCTCGAGACAAAAGGCCGAAGCCAACGCGGTGGTTTTGACTTAGTTTCGGGGATGATCGTTCAATGTGTTCGCACCAGGTTCATTGAGGCTTTGAGCTGGTCCCGCAAATCTGAACAGCGCGATAAGTGGAGTTTCTGCCTGACGGCGGGCAAGATTGACCCGCGAATCAGGAGAGACGATGAGCAG
>NZ_JBEPTH010000055.1:0-1565 GCF_040549385.1 Bradyrhizobium sp. LB11.1
TGATGTCGCTGGCGCGGTTGTCGAGCGACTGGGCCGTGAAGAAGTTGGTGGGATTGTCCAGGGCCGAATTGACGCTCTTGCCGGTCGACAAACGGTTCTGTGTGGTGGCGAGCAGATCGGCGGTGGACTGGAGGGAGAGGAGGTTCTGACGAACCGACGCAGAGAGAACAATACCGGACATGACTTTTACCCTTCTGGCTTACGCGTCTTCGTTCGACCGCTTCGGATCGAGTGACGGGCTCAGCGTGCCGCGACATGGCTAACAAAGGGTGAAACGAGACGTGCCCGCATAAGCACCGGTTCACCATAAACCGGCGAAAGGCGCCGGCAGGGTCGGCAATCAGTCTGAAATCATTGATGATTCTGCGCGCTTACGCTCCATTAACCATAACCGCTGGTTACTTTTCAGAACGCCGCCTGCCCCTCGAGTGTTGACCGACGAAAAAAAGCGGCGGGGCCGAAGCCCCGCCGCTCTGTTGTTTTTCGATGGTCTTCCGCGATTTAGCGGAGCAGCTGAAGCACGCTCTGCTGCGACTGGTTGGCCAGCGACAGCGCGGAGACCGCGATCGACTGACGGGTCGACAGCGCCTGGCTGTTCGCCGCTTCGACGTTGGTGTCGGCCAGCGTCAGGTTCGACGAGCCGGTCTGCAGCACGTTGATCAGGTTCTTGTTGAAGTCCTGACGAACCTGCACGATCGTCAGGTTCGAACCGAGCGCCGAGGCTTCCGAGCGCAGGGTGCTGGAAGCGGTATTCAGGTTGGTCAGCACCTTGTTGGTGGCAGCGTTGTCGATGAAGTCGACACCACCGGTCAACGCAGCGAGGCCCAGACCCTTGGAGTTGTAGGTCACGCCCGTGATGCTGAGGTTGGACTTGCCGGTCTCGTCGAACACCAGCTTGAGCTGATCGCCGTTCAACAGGTTGACGCCGTTGAACGAAGAGTCCTGCGAGGTCGAGTCGATCTGCTGGAGGATGTTGTTGTACTGGTTGACGAGGTTAGCGCGGGCGGTCTGCGCAACCGTGTCCTGGACGGGGCTGGAAGCCGTCGAGAACGTCAGCGATGTGGTCAGCGTGCCGCCGATCGCACCACCCGCGGCGCTCGACCCGATCGTCGAGGACGCGTAGTCGTTGGTGGTCGAGACCGTCAGCAAGCCGTTGGCGTCGATCGTGGCGGTCAGGTTGTTGGCCTGCAGCGCCGAGTTGAGTTGATCGAGCGTCTTGACCGTGCCGTTGGTGCCATCGCCGAAGGTGACATTGACCGCCGTGCCGGCGCTGAAGGAGGAGAAGGTCAAGGTCTTGCCGGTGATGCCGCCGACGCCGGAGGTGCGCGCCGCGGTGAAGGCGGTCGCAGTGCCGGTGTTGCCGGCGAAGCCGAGCCCGTTCAGCGCATTGCCGGTGCCGGTGATCGACAGGTCGGCATTGACGCCGGTCGAGATCTTGAGCTGACCAGAGGCGTTGACCGACGAGTTGGTCTGGCCGGTTGCGGTCGCCAGCGTCGCGGTGCCGTTGGCGTTGACCGTCGCGGTCTGCACGCCGGTGGCAAGATCGATCGCCTTCAGCACGTCAT
>NZ_JBEPTH010000056.1:0-1376 GCF_040549385.1 Bradyrhizobium sp. LB11.1
TCTCACGTCACAAGCTCGAGGGAGGCGATCACGTCGGGCTTCTGGCGCTGATCGAGAAGGTCAGAGCTCGGGCGGCCGAGAAGCTGGGCTCGGCGCCGCGGGTGGTGAGCTGCTACGAGGCCGGTTATGACGGCTTTTGGCTGCATCGGCTGCTGCAAGCGGCCGGGATCACCAACTTCGTGTTTGATGCGGCCAGCATAGCGGTGGAGCAGCGGTCGCGGCGGGCGAAGACGGACCGGATCGACGGCGAGCTGATGCTGCGCACCTTGATGGCCTATCTGCGGGGCGAACCGCGGGTGGTCCGGATCGTCCGCGTCCCGAGCGTGGCGGAGGAGGATGCCCGGCGCGCCAGCCGGGAGCGCGATCGTCTGGTCAAGGAGCAGACCGCCCATACCAACCGGATCAAGGCATTGCTGCGCCTGTTGGGCGTGGCTGTCGGCACCCCGCGGCGGCGGAATTGGCTCAGCTGGCTGGCACAGCAGCGGGACTGGCAGGGACAGCCGCTCCCGCCGCATCTTCTGGCCGAGATCAAGCGTGAGCATGCGCGGCTGCTGCTGCGGCGTGAGCAAATTGCGGCGCTGGAACAGGCCCAGGTTGCCGAGACGTCCGCAGTTCCTGCTGTGATGAGCGAGCGGCGTCAGTTCCTGCAACGGCTCAAGGCGCTCGGCCCGGCCTTCAGCGCGACGCTGGTGAACGAGGTCTTCTACAAGGACTTCCGCAACCGCCGTGAGGTCGCGGCCTATTGCGGCCTGGCGCCCAGTCCATGGAAGAGTGGCGGCATTGATGTCGAACAGGGCATCAGCAAAGCTGGCAATCATCGCGCTCGCCAGAAGGCGATCGAGCTGGCCTGGCTCTGGCTTCGCCATCAGGGCGACAGCGCGCTCAGCCAATGGTTCCGCAATCGCACGGCCAATGCCGGCAAGCGTGCCCGGCGCATCGCCATCGTCGCACTGGCCCGCAAGCTGATCGTGGCGCTATGGCGTTATCTCTCCACCGGTCTCGTCCCCGATCAGGCGACGATGAAGGCTTGAGAATCCAACTTCGCAGTCAGGCGCGGCAGCAGCTTAAGCTGCTGGTGCCCTGAGGATGGATGATGACCGTGCCACCCAAGGGCCAACCAAACCGTTTTGTAGATGGGTCTCATCCCCTTCGGCTTCCTCACCGCGAGCATGCGGAATGTGGGTACGGACCAGACGGTCCGACCGGATATGAGGTGATGCAGTGAATTGCTGCAATCGTGGGAAGCCAATCCTCGCCTGGGGCACGGTCGCCGCGCTGCGCTACGCATGGCTCCGCGCGCCGCCCTCGCATCGTCAAACCCTGACCCAGACCTACGCAAGAGCCTTGACTCAAAATGCCCCATATGAGGGTGGGCA
>NZ_JBEPTH010000057.1:0-1353 GCF_040549385.1 Bradyrhizobium sp. LB11.1
TGGACGCCGTTGGCGATGCCATCGAGCAGATTGTTGATGTCGCTGGCGCGGTTGTCGAGCGACTGGGCCGTGAAGAAGTTGGTGGGATTGTCCAGGGCCGAATTGACGCTCTTGCCGGTCGACAAACGGCTCTGGGTGGTGGCGAGAAGATCAGCGGTGGACTGAAGAGAGAGCAGGTTCTGACGAACCGATGAGGAGAGAACAATACCGGACATTGAGTGTTACCCTTCTGGTACGCAACGCAACAAACTTCGATTAGGATTAATCGATGCCGGAACGGTGAACGTAGACGGCTAACAAAGCATGAAGCGTGTCGCGCGAGTCCCTGCGCGGATTCACCATATGCGCGATCGAAGCAAAATCGAGCTCATGCGTATCATCATGATAGAATGATGATTTTTCGAGCGGCGGCGGCGTGTTTGCTACTTGTCAACCATAACTCAGAGTGAGCATTTGGCTGCATTCGCATCCTCTCGCCTCACCCACACAACAACGCTCGCGCAAAAAAGAAAGCGGCGGAGCCGAAGCCCCACCGCTCTGTTGTTTTTCGATGTTCTTCCGCGATTTAGCGGAGCAGCTGAAGCACGCTCTGCTGCGACTGGTTGGCCAGCGACAGCGCGGAGACCGCGATCGACTGGCGGGTCGACAGCGCCTGGCTGTTGGCCGCCTCGACGTTGGTGTCGGCCAGCGTCAGGTTCGACGAACCGGTCTGCAGCACGTTGATCAGGTTCTTGTTGAAGTCCTGACGAACCTGCACCACCGAGAGGTTCGAACCGAGGCTCGACGCTTCCGAGCGCAGCGTGCTCGACGCGGCGTTCAGGTTCGACAACACCTTGTTGGTCGCGGAGTTGTCGATGAAGTCGACGCCGCTGGTCAACGCAGCGAGGCCCAGACCCTTGGAGTTGTAGGTCACGCCCGTGATGTTCAGGCTCGACTTGGCGGTCTCGTCGAACACCAGCTTGAGCTGATCGCCGTTCAACAGGTTGATGCCGTTGAACGAGGAGTCCTGCGAGGTCGTGTCGATCTGGTTCAGGATGTTGTTGTACTGGTTGACGAGGTTAGCGCGGGCGGTCTGCGCAACCGTGTCCTGGACGGGGCTGGAAGCCGTCGAGAACGTCAGCGAAGAGGTCAGCGTGCCGCCGATCGAACCACCCGCGGCGCTCGACCCGATCGTCGAGGACGCGTAGTCGTTGGTGGTCGAGACCGTCAGCAGGCCGTTGGAGTCGATCGTGGCGGTCAGGTTGTTGGCCTGCAGCGCCGTGTTGAGCTGATCGAGCGTCTTGACCGTGCCGTTGGTGCCATCGCCGAAGGTGACATTGACCGCCGTGCCGCTGTTGAAGGAGGAGAAGGTCA
>NZ_JBEPTH010000058.1:0-1316 GCF_040549385.1 Bradyrhizobium sp. LB11.1
ATCTCGTCCTTGCGGCCAAGGCCCGGCAGCACGACGTCGAAATTGCCCGAGGCCAGCTCGCGCATCGCCTTGCACATTGCGATCATAGGACGCGAGATGCCATTGCCGAGCATCAGGGCCAGCACGGCGCCGATGGCAAGACCACCCAGCGCGAGCATCAGGATCAACCGCTCGGTCTCGCCGATGGTCGCATTGGCGCTGGCCTCGATGCGCTGCTGATCGGTCGACAGGTCCGACCGCAGTTCGTCCGAGAGCCTGAGGATGGACGCGGCTGTCTTGGTCATCTCGCCGTTGGACTTGACGATGACCTTCACGTTCTCCGACAGTTTTGCGAAGGAGGCGCGGTACTGCTTCAGCAAATTGCCGATCTCGGTGACGCGGTCGGTGATCTTCTGGTCGTTGGCGTAGATCGAGACCAGCAGCGTCTCCAGAAACTTGATGCGGGCGACCACGCCATCGGCGGTCTTCGGCTCCGGCCTAGCAACGAAAGCGCTGACCGAGGTGGAAACCGCGAGATATTGCGAAGTGATGTCCTTGGCCGTGGTCTGGACCGAGTTCAGGCCAGCCAGTGCCGCGGTATCGGCGAGGTCGTCGAACTTGAAACGGATCTTGTTGCCGACGCTGTTCAGCTCGTCGGTCGCGATCTTGCTGTTCGCACGCGTCAGCGCGATGATCTCGCCGAACACCTTTGTGAAGCGCTGGAACTCGGCCTCGAGCTTGCCTACCTGCTCGCGACGCGCCGCGCCTGATGTGGCAGACATGGACCTTGCGATCGCAGCCTTGAGATTCTCTTCGGCCGCCCTGGCCGCCGTTTCGTCGTCCGCCGCGCCAGTCAGCGCGTAGGCCCGGGTCAGCCCCTGATAGCTGATCAAATCGCGATCGATCGTTCGCGCCAGGTTTGCTTCGGCCACACTGGCCCGGTAGGAGGCGACGGCACCCGCGATTCGCTCGAAGCCGAAATAGGCGAATGCCATGCTGACGGCGAGGATGGCCAGCACCGCCACGAAGCCGAGGATAATTTTTGCACGAAAACGCAAGGTGAGCAGCTTCGATGTGTTCGGCTTCGACTTCACGGACATTCCCCCACCCCATTCCATTCGCGGAAAACCAGGCGCAGTCCGGGAGCAGCCCGCTCCCCGACTCAAATGCACGGTAAGTGGCAAAGGATAAGCTGCGGTAAATGTGGGCCGCCGCAACTTGCGGTTAGGTGACGCGGGGGAGCCTACGCCGCCCTGATATTCGCCATGAAGCGGTCCAGTTCGGCCCGCAGGCGCGTGCTTTCAGACGACAGCGTCTTCGCCGAGTTCAGCACCTCT
>NZ_JBEPTH010000059.1:0-1284 GCF_040549385.1 Bradyrhizobium sp. LB11.1
CAGTCTGCTGAAAAACCTTGAAATGGAGAATTTTCATATTTCCGCCGATCGTTTTTGGAGCGGCGCGGTAGAGTTGGATGTAATTTCTAGCTTGGTATTGAGTGTGCCCCGGCGCGGGGTGGCTATGCGGCGAGCAGTTTGGGAATTCGGATCAGGTTATAGGCGATCAGATTAAGCAGGAAGTCGGCGGCGACGCGAGCGATGCCCCGATGTTTGGTCTTGCGCATGGTGCCATGCTGCTTGCCCCATCCGAAAATGCACTCGACCATCGCCCGGCGCGATTGCGACATGCCGTATCCCGGATGCCGGGTGGTTCGTTCGTCGATCGCGCTGTTACGGTTCTTGCCGGTTTTGGTGATGGCCTGGTTCTGTGTCACATGCGGCGTCACGCCGATGGCGCGAAGATTGGCGACATGATCGGCCGTATCGTACGCCTTGTCCTCACCAGCCGTGATGCGGCGACCTGCGGCTTTGCGTCTCGCCTTCAGCATGACCTCCGCAGCCCGGCGTTCGGCGGTGCCATTGGCATGCGTGACCCTGCCGGCCACCGCCAGCCCATGCCGGTTCTCCATGGTGGCGTGGCCCATATAGCAAAGCTTGGCCTCCCGTCCGGCCGCCTTGCGATAAAGCCTGCTGTCCGGGTCACTGGTGCTCGCATGGGTGTCGTTCTTGCGTTTCTGGCCATGGAAGTTGGCGCCGTCATCATCGTCGCCGCTGCCGTCCTTGGGGCGAAAACTCTTCTGCGAAGCCCAGGCTTCGATCAGCGTTCCGTCCACCGAAAAATGCTCGTCCGACAATAGCGGCTTGACCTGAGAATGGTTCAGAAGCCTGGTCATGAACTTCGTGAACACATCGCCGTTCTGCAGCCGCTCCCGGTTCTTGGTAAAGGTAGTCGGGTCCCAGATCGGATCGTCCGGCGACAGTCCCACGAACCAGCGATACAAAAGATTGTAGTCCAGCTGCTCCATCAGCTGGCGTTCCGAGCGGATGCCGTAGAACACCTGCAGCAGCAAGGCGCTCAGCAATTGCTCCGGAGGGATCGAAGGACGTCCCTCGCTGGCGTATAGCTTTCCAAGGCTGCGGTTCAAATCATTCAAAACATCCCGGACAAGTTCCCGGACCTTCCGCAGCGGATGGTTCGCTGGCACTCGCTTATCCGGCGCGATGTACGAAAACAGGCCGCCCTGATCCGTAAACCTGCCGCGCATGATCGTCTCCGCCGATTCGAGATGATAAAGTGAATCATCAAGTCCCCTCCCTGGCGAGGGGTTTTTCAGCAGACTG
>NZ_JBEPTH010000060.1:0-1204 GCF_040549385.1 Bradyrhizobium sp. LB11.1
CGCATCGATAAGTGGAGGCTCTGCCGGGGTTAGGCTGCCGTGCGGAGCGGCAGCGGGGTGAAGTAGGCTTGATCCGGTGTACTGCCGTCAAGGCTCGAATGTGGACGGCGGCAATTGTAGAAGTCGAGGTATCGGCCGATCGAGGTGCGAGCTTCGCTGACGCTGTCGTAGGCCCGCAGGTAAACCTCCTCGTATTTGACGCTGCGCCACAGCCGCTCGACGAACACGTTGTCCCGCCAGGCGCCCCGGCCGTCCATGCTGATGGCGATGCCGTTGCCGGCGAGCACGCCCGTGAACGCCGCGCCGGTGAACTGCGAGCCCTGGTCGGTGTTGAAGATCTCCGGCTTGCCGTGACGGGCCATGGCATCTTCCAGTGTCGCGACGCAGAATGCCGCCTCCATGGTAATCGACAGCCGCCACGACAGAACCCGGCGGGTCGCCCAGTCCAGCACCACGGCCAAATAGACGAAGCCCCGCGCCATCGGAATGTAGGTGATGTCCATCGCCCAGACCTGGTTCGGGCGCGTGATCTCCATGCCGCGCAGCAGATATGGATAGATCTTGTGGCCAGGCTCGGGTTTGGTGGTGCGCGGACGCCGGTAGAGCGCCTCTATCCCCATCCGCCGCATCAGCGTTTTGACGTGCCGGCGGCCGATCTTGCACCCCTCGGCAGCCAGCAGGCCTCGCAACATACGCGAACCAGCGAAAGGAAACTCCAGATGCAGCCGATCGAGCCGTTGCATCAGCGCGAGATCTTTGGGCGACACCGGACGCGGCAGGTAATAGACGCTGCCGCGGCTGATGTTCAGAGCTTCCGCCTGCTTGCTGATCGGCAGATCGTGGTCACGGTCGATCATCGCTTTGCGCTCAGCAATCCCGCCTTGGTGAGCGCTCCTTCTAAAAAATCGTTCTCCAGCGTCAACTCGCCGATCTTGGCGTGCAGCGACTTCACATCGATGGTGGGCTCGACGAGCCGGCTCCCGCTGCCCGGGCCGAACACATCGGCAGCGCCGCCTTCGAGCTGCGCCTTCCACGACGTGATCTGATTGGGGTGAACGTCGAACTGCTCCGCCAGTTGCGCCAGCGTGCGGTCACCCTTGACGGCGGCAAGCGCCACCTTCGCCTTGAAAGCCGCAGTGTGGTTGCGCCGTGCTCGTCTGCTCATCGTCTCTCCTGATTCGCGGGTCAATCTTGCCCGCCGTCA
>NZ_JBEPTH010000061.1:0-1132 GCF_040549385.1 Bradyrhizobium sp. LB11.1
AACCGAACGACATCCTGCGGCGCGAGTTGGATGCGCAGTGCCTCCCGCAGCGCGCGGAAGCCGAATGCATGCAGGTCCTCGTTGAAGTCGCCCGTCCGCGGAGACAGGGCAAGCGCCTCAATGCCCGCAGCTTCGGCGCGTTCGGTCAATGCCGCGAACGCCGTGTCACCCGCGGCATCGGCGTCGCGGGCGATATAGAGCCGACACAGCGCTGGCGGGAGCAGAAGAGCGCCAAGGTGATTGGCCGAGAGCGCGGCGGCCATCGGCATAGCAGGCAGCGCGCAGCGCAGCGACAGCATCGTCTCGATGCCTTCGCCGACAGCGAGGACGTCGTCGGCCGCGCCAAAGCGGACGGCATGGCCGAGAAGGCCGCCCATGGCCCGTCGCGGCGTGTCGACCGGCGCCTTGCTAGAGCCATCCGGCGCAAGCCAGGTGCGATGCGCGCCGGTGATGCGATCGGCAAGATCGGTGACGGCGGCGATCATCGCCGGCCAGGTCTCAGTCGGCGAGTGATCGTCCGGGCGATAGTAACAGTGCGGATGAAACCGCAGCGCGCCCGCATCGTGGACAGCCTTGATGCCGCGATTGCACAGGTAGGTCTCGACGAGCGTGCGGCGGATCGGCTGCGACATGGCGAAGAGCCGCTGCGCCGCTTCCGGCGATCCGGCGGGGACGGGTGTGCGAACGGGCTTTGGGCTGCGGCGCGGTTCGGCGCGCGACAGATTCAGAAAGCGTCGGGCCTCCTCGGCGACATCGCGAAAGTCAATGAAACCGCAGCTCTCGCGGATCACGTCGAGAAGATCGCCATGTTCGGCCGAGGCGGCATCGGTCCAATGGCCGGCTGCGCCGGGACCGTAATCCGGTCCGCTGAGCCGGACGAACATCGATCGGCCGGGAGTATTGCGAACGTCGCCCACCGTCCAGTAGCGGCCCTGGCGCCGGCCGTTGGACAGGTAATGGCGGCAGACCGCCTCGGCCTCGCGCGCGAGGCGACGCGCCAGTTCGGAAGCGTCGCGGGGCATCACGCGACCCCCGGCAGCGCGCTGGTGTTATGTTGCGTAGAAGCTGCCAATCGTCCGTGAGACAGCACCCCAGCGCAAATGCGCAACATAACTCTCGGCGCAACATATTC
>NZ_JBEPTH010000062.1:0-1113 GCF_040549385.1 Bradyrhizobium sp. LB11.1
GAGCTCGACCGCCAGGTGCTCGACCTGATCAAGGACCCGCTCACCCACATGGTGCGCAACTCCGCCGATCATGGCCTCGAGACCCCCGCCGAGCGCACCGCCAACGGCAAGGGCGAGCAGGGCACCATCCGTCTCTCCGCCTATCACGAAGGCGGCCACATCATCATCTGCATCGCCGACAACGGCCGCGGGCTGAACACCGAGAAGATCAAGTCCAAGGCGATCTCTGGCGGTCTCGTCACCGAGGCCGAGCTGGAGAAGATGTCGGAAGCCCAGATCCACAAGTTCATCTTCGCGCCCGGCTTCTCGACCGCAGCCGCCATCACCTCGGTCTCCGGCCGTGGCGTCGGCATGGACGTGGTCCGCACCAATATCGACCAGATCGGCGGTACCATCGACATCAAGTCGGTGGCCGGTGAAGGCTCCTCCGTCACCATCAAGATCCCGCTGACGCTCGCGATCGTCTCCGCGCTGATCGTGGAGGCCGCCGGCGACCGCTTTGCCATCCCGCAGCTCTCGGTCGTCGAGCTGGTCCGTGCCCGCGCCAACAGCGAGCACCGCATCGAGCGCATCAAGGACACCGCGGTCCTCAGGCTGCGCAACAAGCTGCTGCCGCTGATCCATCTGAAGAAGCTCTTGAAGATCGACGACGGCGCGGTCTCCGATCCCGAGAACGGCTTCATCGTGGTGACCCAGGTCGGCAACCAGACCTTCGGCATCGTGGTCGACGGCGTGTTCCACACCGAAGAAATCGTGGTCAAGCCGATGTCGACCAAGCTGCGTCACATCGACATGTTCTCGGGCAACACCATTTTGGGCGATGGCGCGGTGATCATGATCATCGACCCCAACGGCATTGCCAAGGCGCTCGGCGCCGCCGGCTCCTCGGCCCATGACATGGCCAACGAGAATGGGGCGCATCACGTCGGAAGTGGCGAGCAGACCACCTCGCTCCTCGTCTTCCGCGCCGGCTCCAGCCAGCCCAAGGCGGTTCCGCTCGGGCTCGTCACCCGCCTGGAAGAGCTTCCGTCGGACAAGATCGAGTTCTCCAACGGCCGCTACATGGTGCAGTACCGCGAGCAGCTGATGCCGCTCGTCGCCATGGAGAACGTC
>NZ_JBEPTH010000063.1:0-1023 GCF_040549385.1 Bradyrhizobium sp. LB11.1
ACGACCACGAGATCGTCGACGCCTTCGAGCGCGACCAGCGCATGATCGCTCGTGACGTTGCAGTTGCGTGAATCCTCGAACACGGCGGTGCCGTGCGCCGAATTGCCTTGCGTGTCCTTGTCGGACAATTCCCACACCGCGCGCCAGGAGCCGACGTCGGACCAGCCGCAGGACACCGGCACGACCGCTGCGCGCGAGGTCTTCTCCATCACGGCATAGTCGATCGAGATCGCCTTTGCCGCGCCAAAGGCCTGCGGCTCCAGCGTCACGAAGCCGAGATCGCGCCCCGCGCTGGCAACCGCATTGGAGACCGCCTCCACGCTGGCCGCATCAACCCTGCGATATTCGTCGAGCAGCAGGGCCGCCGGGAACATGAAGTTGCCGCTGTTCCAGAGATAGCCCGAATTGACATAATCGGCGGCCTTCACCGCATCCGGCTTCTCGACGAAGCGCGCGACCGCGTGCACTTCGCCCGTGATCACCTCACCCGGGCTGATATAGCCGTATTCGGTCGCCGGCCGCTCCGGCTTGACGCCGAAGGTGACGATGCGCCCCGTGCTCGCGGCGGCGAGGCCTTCACGGCAGGCCGCGACGAAGGCGGCGTTGTCCTGCACCACATGGTCGGCGGCGAGCGCGAGCACGATCGCTTCACTCGTGCGGTCTTGCGCAAACGCGGCGCCGGCGGCGATCGCGGGGCCGGAATCGCGCCGCATCGGTTCGAGGATCACATCGGCCTCGATGCCGATCTCGGCGAGCTGCTCCAGCACCATGAAGCGATAGGACGCATTGGTGATGACGATCGGACGATCGAACAGCGACGGATCTGAAACACGCAGCAGCGTGTCCTGGAAGGTCGAACGCGCGCCGAACAGCGGCAGGAACTGCTTCGGGCGCACCTCGCGCGAAGCCGGCCACAGCCGCGTGCCGGCGCCGCCGCACATGATCAGGGGGATAATGCGTTTGTCCATCGTCGTTTCAAACCTCGAAGTGGTCGCGATACCAGGTGACAAAATTGCGGACCCC